>JANRJO010000007.1:0-142582 GCA_033763935.1 Bryobacteraceae bacterium | reverse complement strand
ATCCACTTCAAGGACATGGTGGACGGCATTACGCTGCGCGAGCAGGTGGACGAAATCACCGGCATGTCGCAGTGGGTGGTCACCGATTCGCCCGACGAAAAGCGCATGCCCACCCTCATCGTGCGGCCGGCCTCCGGCTCGCGCTCCGATGAGCGCCGCTACCTCATGCCCACCAACGCGCACCTGATGGTGCGCGACGGCGACGAGATCCACGCCGGCGACGTGCTCGCCAAGATCCCGCGCGCTACCACCAAGACCAAGGACATCACCGGCGGTCTGCCGCGCGTCGTCGAACTCTTCGAAGCGCGCAAGCCCCGTGAAACGGCCGTCATCAGCGAAATCAACGGCACCGTAAAGTTCGGCGAAATCTCCAAGGGCCAGCGCCGCATCACCGTCCAGGGTGAAGACGGCCAGGTGAAGGAGTACTCCGTGCCTCGCAACTTGCACGTCAACGTGCAGGAGGGCGAGCGCGTCCACGCCGGCGACGCTTTCACCGACGGCCCCCGCAACCCGCACGACATCCTGCACGTGCTCGGCGAAAAAGAACTGCAGAAGTACCTGGTGAACGAGATCCAGGAAGTCTACCGGCTGCAGGGCGTCAACATCAACGACAAGCACCTCGAGGTGATCTCGCGCCAGATGATGCGCTGGGTCAAGATCGAGGACATCGGCGACACCGAGTTCCTCCCTGAGGAAGTCGTCGACCGCTTCAAGTTCCGCGAAGAGAACCAGCGCGTGATCGAAGCCGGCGGACGTCCCGCACAGGGCCGCCCCGTTCTGCTCGGAATCACCAAGGCGTCTCTCTCGACGGACAGCTTCATCTCCGCGGCATCGTTCCAGGAGACGACGCGCGTGCTCACCGAGGCCGCCATCAACGGCAAGGTGGACTACCTGCGTGGTCTCAAGGAGAACGTCATCATGGGCCGCCTGATCCCGGCGGGCACCGGTATGGACTACTACCGTACCGTGAAGATCGCCGGCGAGGACGTGGTCGAGGAAGAGGTGGTGCAGGAGCCCGAGGTTTCCTTCGCCGACTCCATCTCCGGCTACGACGAGGAAGCCCGCACCGTGTACTCCGGCGGGCTCAGCGAAGACCTGGGCGCCGAGGACGTGCTCACCGACGCCGAGTAGTTCCCGGCCTCTACTTTCTGCGGCGGCGGGCGCCGAAGCTTCTCGCGCCCGCCTCCAGCAGTCTCTCCGGCACCGTCCGCAACACCCCCACCAGCAGCTTGTACCGCCAGCCCGGCACCACGTACAGGCGTCCCTTCTCCAAGCCCTCGAGCGATTCCCGCACCACGTACTCCGCAGACATCCACAAGCTCTTCGGAATCGGCTCCCGGCTCATCCCCAGCGTGTCGTGAAACTCCGTATACGTGAAGCCCGGGCAGAGAGCCTGCGCCCGCACCGGCGATCGTCGCGTCTTCAGCTCCATCGCCAGCCCGTACGTGAACCGGTTCATCCAAGCCTTCGTCGCGCAGTAGCTGATGTTCGACGGCGTCATCGCAAAGCCAGCCACGGAGGAGACGTTGATGACGCCTCCCCGGCCGCGTTCCACCATCCCCGGCAACACCGCGTGCGTCAGCCGCACCGTGGCCAGAACGTGCAGTTGATGCATCGTCATCTGCCCGGCCAGGTCCGTCTCAAAGAACAAACCCATCGTCCCGAATCCGGCATTGTTCACCAGCAGATCCACGTCGCGCTCATCCGCCAGCCGTGCCGCCACCGCCTCCAGATCCGCCGCGTTCGCGAGGTCTGCGCGCACCGCCTCCGCCCGGATCCCATGCGCCGCCGACAACTCCGCGGCCAGGCGCTCGAGCATCTCCAGCCGCCGGGCAATCAGGTAAACGTCGTAGTTCCGGGCCGCTAATTGCCGCGCAAACTCGGCGCCCAGGCCGCTCGAAGCTCCGGTAATCACCGCAGAACGTCTCTCGGACATGACCCATTCTAAAGGCCGTGGCTGTATGATCGATGAGAGGATTAGTGAACTACCTCGCGCATTTGTACTTGGCCGGCGAGACCCCGGAGTCGCTTCTCGGTAACCTGCTCGCCGACTTCGTCAAAGCGCCGCTCTCCTCCCTCCCTCACCCCGGCTTTCGCCAGGGCGTCGAACTGCACCGCCGCATTGACCGCTTCACCGACGCCCACCCCGCCTTCCTCCACAGCCGCTCCCTCTTCACCCCCGCGCGCCGCCGCGCCGCCCCCGCGCTCGTCGATATCTTCTATGACCACTTCCTGGCACGCGACTGGGAACGCTATTCCGACATGAAGCTCATGGAGTTCCTCCGCGAAGCCAGCGAGCGCATGGAGGAGGGGCGCGACGCCGTACCGGACTTCGTCATGCCGATGCTGGACCGTATCCTTCCCGTATACTGGCTGGCCGGCTACGGCTCACTCCACGGAGTTCGCATGTCCATCGATCGGCTGGCGCAACGCCGTAGGCCGGGTCTGGGCCTTTCCGGCGGCGCCGATGAGCTCGAGGCCAACTACGAGGCCTTCGAGGCCGATTTCCGCCGCGTGTTCGAAGATCTGTGTGTGTACGTTCGAGAGACGGCTCTGCCCGCTGCTATGATCGAATTAGCCGCCGTCTCCGAATGATTTTTGACTCGCAGATTGTCCGCTTCGATTCCCTTTCCCTCGACTGCGGCGTGACCCTCGCTCCCGTCGACTGCGCCTACGAAACCTACGGCAAGCTGAACCCCGCGCGCACCAACGCCATCCTGATCGTCCACGCCTTCTCCGGCGACGCGCACGCCGCCACCGCCGGCCCCGACGCTCGTCCCGGCTGGTGGGACGAGATGATCGGCCCCGGCAAGGCCTTCGATACGGACCGCTACTTCGTCATCTGTTCGAACGTTCTCGGCGGCTGCCGGGGAACCACCGGCCCCGGCTCCCTCAATCCTGCCACCGGTTGCCCCTACGCCATGGCCTTTCCGGTCATCACCATCGGCGACATGGTCCGCCTGCAGAAGAAGCTCATCGATCACCTCGGCATTCCCAAGCTGTTGACGGTTGCCGGCGGCTCTATGGGCGGCATGCAGGCGCTGCAGTGGGCGGTGGCCTGGCCGGACAACGTCGCCTCGGTGATGCCCATTGCGTCGACGGCGCGCCACAGCGCGCAACAGATCGCCTTCAACGAAGTGGGCCGGCAGGCAATTATGGCCGATCCCGACTGGAACGGCGGCGACTACTACGGCAAGAAGCCGCCCGGCCGCGGCCTCGCCGTCGCTCGCATGGTAGGCCATATCACCTATATGAGCGACGACTCCATGCGCGAGAAGTTCGGCCGCCGCCTCCGCGACCGCGAAAAGTTCGGCTTCGACTTCGAAGTGGATTTCGAGGTCGAAAGCTACCTCCGCTACCGCGGCGGCCAATTCGTTGACCGCTTCGACGCCAACTCGTACCTCTACATCACCAAGGCCATGGACTACTTCGACGTCACCAACGGCCAGTGTTCCCTCGCCGCGGCGCTCGAAAAGGTCACCGCCCGCGTGCTCGTCATCAGCTTCACCTCCGATTGGCTCTACCCGTCCTACCAGTCGCTTGAGATTGTGAACGCGCTTCGCAGCCGCAACCGCGACGTCGCCTACTGCGAGCTCTCCTCCAGCTACGGACACGACGCGTTCCTGGTCGAGGTGGCGGAACAGACCGCGGTCGTGCGCGGCTTCCTCGACCGCACGTTCCGGGAGATGGCGTGAGAGCGCGCGAGATCCTGGGGCGCAGCGATTACGCCGTCATCAGCGACATCATCCCCCCCAAAAGCACGGTCCTTGACCTGGGCTGCGGCGAGGGCGAGTTGCTCGCCTGGTTGTCAGACCAGAAGCACGTCAACGGGCGCGGCGTGGAGGCAGTGAGCGCCAAGGTGCAAAAGGCCATCGCTCGCGGCGCCCTCGTCTTCCACGGCGACATCGAACGCTGCCTCACCGATTACCCGGACAACGCCTTCGACTACGTCATCCTCAGCCAGACCCTCCAGGAGACGCGCAAACCCCTCGCCGTCCTCACCGAGATGCTGCGCATCGGCAAGCGCGCCATCGTTGCCTTTCCGAACTTCGGCCACTGGCGTGTCCGCATGGCTCACCTGTGGACCGGACGCGCGCCCAAAACAAACCTCTTCCCGCACGAATGGTACGATTCGCCGAACATCCACTTCTTCACCGTGGAGGACTTCATCCAGTTGGTGCAGCGCCAGAAGTGGATCGTGGAACGCCGCTATTACCTGGCCGGAGCCCGGCGAGTGACGGCGCTCCCCAACCTCTTCGCGGAAACCGCCGTCTTCCTCATCCGGAAGTAGTTACTGGTTGTCCTGGTACTCTTCGTGCCAGGCCATCTGAATCGCCTCCAGCTTCCCCTCGTTCGATTTCGCCGGATCGTCTCCGAAATCCTCCAGCTCGACTACCCACTTGTGCAGGTCCGTGAACCGAACCGTCAGCGGGTCCACCTCGGGGTGCTTCTCGTACAGCGCGATACCGATGTCCTCGGCTTGATCCCAGGTCAGGCGCGGCATGTCGGGTCCTTTCAGATCTTCGTGCCCTTCAGGGCATTCGTCACAGCCGTGTTCATCATGTTCTCCGCGAGCTTCATCGTCGCGTTGTTCAGCTTCTCCACGTGCGCGTGGATCAGATGATGATCGTCGGCGTGGTAGACCGTCAGCAGTTCGTTGATCGCCACCTCGATCGCCTCCTGCTCGTCGCCCGTCAGGTCGTTGTAGGCGTCGTGCTGCTTCGCCTTGTCCACCGCGGTCAGAATCGTGTCCGCTTCCACCCGCGCCTCACGTACCTGCCGCGCGTTCATGTCCTCCTCCGCCTTCTCGAAGGACTCCAGGATCATCGCTTCCACCTGGTCGTCGGTCAGCCCGTACGACGGCCTCACGTCGATGCTCTGTTCTTTGCCGGTGCGCAGGTCGCGCGCCGCCACGTTCAGGATGCCGTTGGCGTCGATGAGAAACCGCACTTCGATGCGCGCCATTCCCGCAGGCAGCGGATCCAGATCCTTCAAATCGAAACGCGCCAGTGACCGGCAGTCCTTGGCAAGCTCGCGCTCTCCCTGCAACACGTGGATCAAAACGTTGCGCTGGCCGTCCACCGCCGTTGTGAAGTGTTCCGTCGCGCTCGCCGGAATCGTCGAGTTGCGGTGAATCAGCTTCGAAACAACGCCCCCCATGGTCTCGATGCCCAGCGAGAGCGGCGTGACGTCCAGCAGCAGCTTGTCCTGAACGTCCCCCGCCAGGATGGCCGCCTGCACCGCCGCCCCCAAGGCCACCACTTCGTCCGGGTTCAGCTCCGTATGCGGCCGCGCCTTGAACAGAGCCTCCACCGCGCTGCGAACCAGCGGAATGCGCGTCGAGCCCCCCACCATCACCACTTCGTCAATCTGCTCCGGCTCCAGGCCCGCGTCCATCAGGCACTGCCGGCAGGGCCCCAGCGTGCGGTCCACAATGTCCCGAATCAGGTTCTCGAACAGCTCCCGGGTGAGCTCCCGCCGGTAGTGCCGGCCCCGGTATTCCAGCTCGATCGTCGTCGCCGGGACGAACGATAACTGCTCCTTCGCCGCAATCACCGCGCGGCGCAGCAACTGCACCGCCTCGCCGTTCGTGGACAGGTCCGTCCCCCACTCTGTGGCGATGTCCTCGAGCGCGATGCGAATCAGGCGGTTGTCGATGTCGTCGCCGCCCAGGTGCGTGTCCCCGTTCGTCGCCAGCACCTCGAAGATCCCGTCCTTCAGGCGAAGGATCGAGATGTCGAACGTGCCGCCGCCCAGGTCGTACACCGCCACCACGCCATCCTTCCGCTTGTCCAGGCCGTAGGCCAGCGAAGCGGCTGTGGGCTCGTTCACCAGCCGCAGCACATCCAGCCCGGCAATCCGCCCGGCGTCCTTTGTGGCCTGCCGCTGTGCGTCGTTGAAGTACGCCGGAACCGTAATCACCGCCTGCGTCACCGGCTGCCCCAGGAAGGCTTCGGCGTTCAGCTTCAGCTGCCGCAGCACGTACGCCGATATCTCCGGCGGCGTGTAGGTCCGCTCTCCCAGGCTCAGCCGCAGCACGCTCTCGCTGCCCTCGGCAATGCGAAACGGGAAGAGCGACAGATCCTCGCCCACATCGGCGATACCCTTCCCCATCAGCCGCTTCACCGAGTACACGCTGCGTTCCGGATGCTCGATCAGCGCGGCACGCGCCTTCTCCCCCACCAGCATGTGGCCCTCGGCCGTCAGTGACACTACGCTCGGCACCAGGCGTTCCTCGTCGGGGCCGGCGATCACCTTGGGTCCCGTCAGGTCCATGAAAGCCACCAGGCTGTTCGTGGTTCCCAGGTCGATCCCCACGATCACGGTCTTCTTCGCGCTCGAGAAGTCGATTTGAAAGGTTTGAGACATTGGTCGGTTGTCTAACCAGCTAGGCGGCAGCCAATTCCTTCTCCACCTGCTCCACCAGGTTCCGGATATATCGCCGCCGGTTCAGCACACCGCGGATCTCCCCCAGCACTTGCTTTCCTCCGTCGGAGCCCCCGGCCGCGTCATACCGCTCGAAGAGGGCGAACAACTCCCGGTCGATCGAGTCGCGCATTCCCAGAAACTTCTGCCTCGACTCCTCCAATGGGCCGCGCGCGTCGCTGTCCCCCATCCGCAGTTCCTCCAGCGCCATGTTCAACTCGAACACTTCCTCCAGCAACTCCGCCGGAACGTCCTTCGTGCGCTGCTCCCCAATATCGAAGCCGTTATCCTTCAGCACGTACTCGGCCCGCGTAACCGGGTCCCGCAGCACACGGTACGCGTCGTTCAGAATCGCCGTCGCGTCCAGTGACAACTGCTGCTCGCGCCCGGTCGCCCGCGTGAAGCGGTCCGGATGCAGCAGGCGGCTCATCTGGTAAAACCTCTTCTGCAGCTCCTGCGCGTCCAGGTTCAATCTCTTGGGCAGGCCCAGGAACCGGTAGTAATCCGGGACCGGAGGCTGCAGCGTGTTACAGAACTGGCAGAAGAGAGACTGGGCGGATGGGTGCCCGCACTGCCAACAATCGTGCTGCTCCATCACGCGCTGAATGAGGTGCCGCAGCCGCAGCTCTTCTTCGCATTCGGATTCTCGAACGCGAAGCCGGAGTACATCAGCGACTCCTTGTAATCGAGCGTCATGCCGTCCAGATACAGCATGCTCTTCGGGTCCACATACACCTGGACGCCGTCGTACTCGAAGACCTTGTCTGTCGGCCTCGGCTTAGCTTCGAACCGGAACAGATAGCTCAATCCGGAGCAGCCGCCGCCCAACACACCCAGGCGGAGCCCGCCCTGCACACCTTCCTTCTCGAAGGCGGAGCGGATCTTCTGCACGGCTTTGGGTGTCACGTCAATCATGGTCAAATGCCTTCCGGGGCCGCCGCACGGCCCCGCTTCCAGTCTACGCCCTGACCCCGCTCAGTGCGACGCGGTGGTCGCCGGCTGGCCCTGCGTCTGCTTGGCCTTGTAGTCCGAAATCGCCGCTTTGATCGCGTCCTCGGCCAGCACCGAGCAGTGAATCTTCACCGGCGGCAGGCTCAGCTCCTGCACCAGTTCCGTGTTCTTGATCGCCAGCGCCTGGTCCACCGTCTTGCCCTTCAGCATCTCCGTGGCCAGCGACGAACTCGCAATCGCGCTGCCGCAGCCGAACGTCTTGAATTTCGCCTCTTCAATTACGCCGGTCTCCGGATTCACCTTCACCTGGAGTTTCATGACGTCGCCGCATTCCGGGGCGCCCACCATGCCGGTCCCGACGTTCGGGTCGTTCTTGTCCAGGGAACCGACGTTCCGCGGATTGTTGTAGTGGTCTAGGACTTTGTCCGAATAAGCCATTTCTCTTCTCCCAGATAAAATTCGTTAGTGCGCCGTCCACTGGACCTTTGTCAGGTCCACGCCCTCTTTCACCATCTCGTAGAGCGGCGAAAGCTCGCGCAGCTTCTTCACTACATCGATCACCCGCTGCGCCGTATAGTCGATCTCCTCGTCCGTTGTAAAGCGGCCGAGGCCGAAGCGAATGGACGAATGCGCCAGATCGTCGCCCGCGCCCAGTGCCTTCAAAACGTAACTCGGCTCGAGCGTCGCCGACGTGCACGCCGAGCCGCTCGAGACAGCGATATCGTTGATGCCCATCAGCAGGCTCTCGCCTTCCACGTACGCGAAGCTGATGTTCAGGTTGTGCGGCAGCCGGCTTTCCATGGTGCCGTTGATGTACACCTCATCTAGCTCCGCCGTGAGCTTTTCCTTCAGCCGGTCGCGTAAACCGCCCAGCCGCGCGCTCTCCGTCGCCATCTCCTGCATGCACAACTCGGCAGCCTTGCCGAACCCGACAATACCCGGAACGTTCAGCGTGCCGGAACGCATGCCGCGCTCGTGGCCGCCGCCGTCCATCTGCGCCGTCACCTGCACGCGCGGGCTCTTGCGCCGCACGTAGAGCGCGCCGACGCCCTTCGGCCCATACATCTTGTGCCCGGTCAGCGACATGATGTCGATGTTGTCCTTGATCACATTCACCGGAATCTTGCCCACCGCCTGCACACCGTCCGTATGCAGCAGCACCCCGCGTTCCTTCGCGATCCGCCCGATCTCGGCGATCGGCTGCACCACGCCGATTTCGTTGTTCGCGTACATGATCGAGACGAGAATCGTCTTGTCGGTAATCGCCTCGCGCAGCATGTCCAGGTCGACCAACCCGTTCGCCTGCACCGGCAAATAAGTCACCCGATAGCCGTTCTTCTCCAGGTGCTTGCAGGTGTCCAGCACCGCCTTGTGTTCCGTCGCCGCGGTGATGATATGGTTGCCGCGCTCGGCGTACATCTCCGCCACGCCCTTGATCGCCAGGTTGTTCGATTCCGTAGCGCCGCTGGTAAAGACGATCTCCTTGGCGTTGGCCCCGATCAGCGCCGCAATCTGCTTGCGCGCGTTCTCCACCGCCTCTTCCGCTTCCCAACCGAAGGCATGGTTGCGGCTCGCGGCGTTGCCGAAGTGCTCCCGGAAATAGGGCAGCATCGCGTCCAGCACGCGCGGATCCATCGGCGTCGTCGCGTGGTTATCAAGATAAATCGGCATCTTCTGCATGTGCGTGATTCCTATGAAAGTGTCGGGACCAGATCCACCAGCTTCCGGGGCGGGTGCACAAACTGCTCTACCGCGACGTCCGCCATCTCGTCCTGGGCGAGGTCTGCAATACTGATGCTCCCTAAAAGCCGCAGGATTCCCTCGTGTACCTTGCGCAGCGGCTCGCGCACCGAACAGTGCGCGGACTGGTCGCACTCCTCGCCGTGCTCCGTGAAACACGCCGTCAGAATGATCGGCCCGTCAATCGCCCGGATTACCTCGAGCGTCGTGACGCTTCGCGCGTCCCGCGCCAACCGGTAACCGCCGTTCGTGCCGTGCTCGCTTTGCAGGAAGCCTTGCTTGGCCAGCTTCTGCAGGATCTTCGAAAGCAGGGGCAGCGGAATGCGGTAGCGCTCGGCGATCTCCTTGGCGCTCGCGCTGCGCTGGGCGCCCGCGACGGCCAGGTGCTTCAGCGCGATGAGCCCGTAGTCTGCTTTCTTGGTCAGCTTCAGCATGGCGGATCTCGGATCGTTATGGTCCGAAATCCCATCATACCGTCCTGTGGAGAGGAGGTCAAGAGTTTTTCCTTTTGTTTTGTTTGGGTTAAATTACGACGATACTGGTCCTGATTTCAATGGTTTGCGCGTCCGGAGGCGGCTGTAGGTCGATCTTTCATCGCTGTCGTAAGTCGCGCGCGGCGCCGGTCTTTGTAGACGAACAAACAACGATCGCCGGCCGCACAAGGACCGGCGGAGAAACAAGGAGGGTCTGAATTCATGAGCATTCGTTTCTGGGCCGGCATCTGTTGCGCTTCGCTGCTGGCCTTGGCGCAGGATGGGCCGGTCACCACGCCGGCCATCTTCCCGCCCCCGCCCGACCTCGTTCTGCCCTACAAAGCCGTCACGGATTACCTGGGATTGTCCGCGGCGCAACTCGATACGCTTCGCCGTGTGCAACAGCAGCGGCGCGAAGCGGAGGCGGCCATCTACCGGCAGATGTCGGAGAAGCAGCGGACCATCGAAGAGTTGCTGCGTTCAAACACCATGGATGCCCTCCGCGTGGGCCAGCTGACGCTCGAGATCAACGCCTTGCGCCGGCAACTGCCGTTGAACGACGGGCCTTACCGGGAGCAGGCCCTCGCCGCGTTGACCGAGGCGCAGAAACAGCGGCTTCCGGGTTTGGTCCAGGCTTTGAAACTGCAGCAGGCGGGATGGGAGGCGGTGGACTTGAGCATCGTCGAAAACCCGAACCAGGACAACGACGCTCCGGTGCGCATCCTGCGGTATCCGGCTTCCGTGGAGGCGGGCGCGGCCACGAACGTCCGCTAACGTGGAATGGGCAGGCGGCCCGAGAGCCTGCCCAATTGCGGAATCCGCGTACTTCAATGGTGGAGTCTGCCCGTACCCAAACCGAACGCGCCTACCTCGAATCGAGGGAGGACGTGTACTACTATCTGCTGCGTCTCGGCCTCCCGCCGGGGGAAGCGCAGGAGACGGCGCAGGAAGTGTTTCTGCGCCTGTTTAAGGTTCTGAGCGATGGGCAGGAGATCGAAAACCATCGCGCCTGGGCGTTCCGCGTCGCGCACAATCTCGGGCTAAATGTGCGCGAGCGCGAGCGGAAGGTCGTCCCGCTCTTGGTGGATCAACGGCGGGAGAGCCGGAATCCGGAGCGGATCTACTTGGACAACGAGCGCCAGGAGCGGATGGAACAGGCGGTGGCGGAGCTGTCGCCGCAACAACGGCAATGCCTGCATCTGCGGGCGGAAGGGCTGCGGTATCACGAGATCGCAGCCACCCTGGGAGTGAGTGTCTCAACCGTGAACGAATTTGTGCGGCGTGCGGTCCGCAATCTGAAGAAGGTGGTGCATGCCTAGCCCGAACACGCACCTGGAAGCCGAGCGCCTGGTAGCCTACGCGTCTACCGAACTGCCTCCGCGCGAGATGAGCGCGGCCGACCTGCACCTGCTCGAATGCAACGAGTGCCGCGAACGCCTGCACCAGCTGCAGTCATCGCTCGAACAGTACGCGCGATATCACGAAGAGTGGAAGCGCAAGATGCCGCCGCCGCCGGGGCCGTGGGCGCCGCTGGCTCTCGGAAACTCTGCGCCCCGGCACGCTGCGCGCTGGTGGTGGGCAGCAGCAGCGGCCGCGGTCGCCGCACTGGCCATCTTTGTTCCCGTCCTTCGCCCGCCGTCCGTCAGTGCGGCCGAGCTTCTCGAGAAAGCCATGACCCGCGAGCGCCAGTCCGGCCCCCCGCCCAAGCGAAAGCTGCGCGTGAAGATGCAGAACCTGCTCTACACCCGCCCCGCCATCGGCTCCGACCGCAGCCCCGCCCTCGCCGGGTTGCGCAAACGGTTCGAGGACGCGCGGTTCGACTGGGAGAACCCGCTCAGCGCCGAAGCCTTCCATTCGTGGCGCTCCCGTCTGCCCCAGAAGGAGGATTCCGTCACCGTCCTCAGCGGCGCCGAGCAGCAGTACCGCATCAGCACCCGCACCAAGACCGGGGCGCTCGAGGAAGTGGCCCTGACACTCCGCGCGTCTGACTTCCGGGCGGTCCAGAATGTGCTTCGGTTCCGCGATTCCGTGACCGTCGAGCTCTCCGAGGACCCCGCCATGATCGCTTCTGCGCCCGCGCCGGAAACTCACTCCGCCGCCGCTCCCGCCGAGGCCGCGCCTCCGCCACAGGCAACCAGCGAACTGGATGTTCTGGCGGCCCTGCATGGCATCGGCGCTGACTTGGGTGAGCCGGTCGAGGTCGAACGGTCCGGCGCTACGCTCACCGTCACCGCCACCGGTCTCGACGAAGGCCGCCAGCAGGAGTACCGCGAAGCGCTGAGTGACCTGCCGGGCGTGACGGTACGCTTCGAGGGCCGCGCCGGCAGGGTGGACGCCGTCGAAAGCGACTTGGTGGAGTTCAGCGAGGCGGTGCTGGCCAGGGCGCATGCGCTGGCCTCCCTCGCGGAGCGGTACCCGCCGGCAAAGGAGCGCGCATTGCCGCCCCGCGAGAAGGCGATTCTCGAGGGCATCGTGCGGGATCACGTCGAAGGGTTACTCGGTGCCGGCCAGGAACTGCCCGTGCGGCTGGGCCACGGGGCCACCGGCGAGTTTGTGCCCTGCTCGATCTGGCAGGAGTGCGCGGCGCCGGTCCTCGGCGCGGCACAGGCGTTTGACCGCGCGGTCGCACAGGCGTTCGCGGAGGGAGGCTCTCGCAAACCCGCGGGGGCGTCCGGCACTGCCTTGCTGCTGCGGCTGGCCTCTTTGCGAGGTCTCAAACGGTGAAGTTTCTCCTCGTACTTCTGTTCGCAGGCGCTCTCGCCGCCCAGAACCGCTCCACCATCAGCGGCGCGATTCGCGATTCCTCCGGCGCGGCAGTGGCCGACGCCGCTGTTTCCGTGGTGAACGAAGCCAACGGCGTGCGCCGCAACGCGCGCACCGACGACCAGGGCGCATACCACGTCTCCACGCTGCCCGCGGGCCAGTACAAGGTGACCATTCGAAAAGCCGGATTTCGAACGGTCACCCGGCCCGGCATCGTGGTGGGAACCCTCGAGACCGCGCAAGCCAACTTCGAGTTGCAGGTGGGGGCCGTGCAGGAGTCGATCACGGTGCAGGCGGCGACGGCGGTGCTCCACGCGGAAGATGCCTCCGCGCGCGTGACCTTCGGACGGGAGCCTTTTGAGCAGCTGCCGCTCGAAACTCGCGGCCTTCACGGCGTACTCGACTTCGCCCCCGGTGTCCTCGCCACTCCAGCCACCGGCGGCGAGGCCGGCCAGTTGAGCGCGAGCGGCCAGAGGCCGAACCGGAACTCCTTCCTGGTGGACGGTCTCAGCGCCAACAACGCGCTCACGGGAAGCGGCCTCGCCGGGCAGTTCCCCGGTTCCTCGCTGCCTTCCATGACGGCCATCGGCAGCCTGCACTCCCTCGCCACCGTTCGCGAAGTGCGAGAAGTCCGCATCCAGACATCCACCTTCGCACCCGAGTTCGGCCGCCTGCCCGGCGCCCAAGTAGCGCTCGAGACACGCTCCGGTTCAAACGAACTGCACGGGGAGGCATTCTTCAATCTGGGCAATGAGGCGCTCAGCGCCAACAACTGGTTCGCGAATCAGAGCGCGCTCCCTCGTGCAAAGTCGCGCTTGCTCGACATGGGAGCCTCGGTGGGCGGCCCGCTGCGCGAAAACCGCACGTTCTTCTTCGCGAACTTCGAAGCGATGCGGCTGCGGCAGCCCTACACCATGCGGGTGCCGGTGATCACCGCCCCGCGCACGGATGCCGTCCTGCGAGCGTTTCCCTCTTCGCCGCTCGCCAACTACTCGCAGCCCGCGGGCGTGACCACCGGAAGCCTCCGCCTCGACCACGCGCTCGGCTCGCGCGGCGTGGCGTTCGTGCGGTACAAGGATACGGCCTCGGACAACGAGAACGGCTTCCCGCAGGCGAACGCGGCGGACTTCCGTACGCGGTCCGTGACGGTAGGGGTTACGACGGCGCTCACCCCGAACGTCACCAACGACACTCGCATCAACGTGTCACACGCTTCCGCCGAGTCCCGCTGGCTATCCCAGCTGGACCTGGCGAACGCCGTGCCCGGCCCGCCGGAGACCACCCTTCGCGCACTGTGGATCGAAGGCGTGGGGCAGCTCATCAGCGGCAAGGGCGATCTCTCGCGGCAGTCCCAATGGAACATGGCGACGACCTTCGCCGCCACCAAGGGCAGGCACCAGTTGCGCGCGGGCCTCGACTACCAGCGCCTCCGGCCCTCGCGCCCGGAGGAGTTCGTCGCGGCCACCGCCTACTGGCCCAGCCTGGATGACTACCTGCGGGGAACAAACATGTCGCAGACCACGTTTTACGCCCCCGCCGGGTCCAGCTTGTCGGAGGCGATATCGCTTTTCTCGCAGGACACGTGGGCGCTCACGTCGCGCATCAACCTGAACTATGGCGTGCGGTGGGAGTTCACGCCGGCTCCCACGTACAGCGCAACCAGCGGCGAACCACCGCCGTCCGTATCGCCCGTACTGTTTCCGGCTAGCGGCCACTCCGCTCCGATTTGGAAGTCGAGCTACACGCAGCTCGCGCCGCGAGTCGGACTCGCGGCCAGGCTCGACTCGGCCGGCGCCTTCATCCTCCGTGCTGGCGCCGGTCTTTTTTACGACACCGGTTTCGTGTCCGCGAATGAGCTGCTGAACGGAGCGCCCTTCAATCGTTGGCGCACGTTCCTCACGCCCGTTGTGGGGATTGCCCTCGACTCGACGAGCATCGAGTACGGTTACGCCCCCGACCTCGCTCTGCCGCGCACCTGGCAATGGAACGTGACCGTCGAGCGCGCGCTGGGCGATGGTTCGGCCATCGCTGCGGGTTACGTCGGCGCCAGCGGCCGCCGCCTTCTGCGCCGCGAAGGATACGCGCTTCCGGGCCGGACGGAGCCCAAGACCGTGCTGGTCACGAATAAGGGCTCGTCCTCGTTCCATTCGCTTCAGGTCCAGTACCGCCGCAGAATGGCAAGGTCCTTCAGCGGCTGGTTGTCGTACACCTGGGGACACTCCATCGACAACGGTTCCTGGGACTCCGCCCTGTTCCTCGTGGACGAAAGCCGTGGCTTCGGCCGCGACCGCGGCCCCTCGTCGTTCGATGCGCGCCATTCCTTGAACGCTGCGCTGGCGTGGGACCTCCCCGGGCTGCTCCGGGGTTTCTCGCTCAGCACCATCGTCCGCGCCCGAACCGCCTTTCCCGTCGACCCCATCTCCTCCGAAAACGCCTTCGGACTGGCCTTCGATAACGTATCGCGCCCCGACCTCGTGCCCGGTGTCCCCGTGTGGATCGACGATCCCGCCGCGCCCGGCGGACGGCGGTTGAACCGCTCGGCGTTTCGGGTTCGAGACGACGATCGCCAGGGTTCGCTCGGTCGCTATGCCCTCCGCGGCTTCGGCGTGGCCCAACTGGACGCATCCCTGCAGCGCACCTTTGCCGTCCGGGGCGCATCGTTGCGGTTCCGGGCCGAGGCACTCAACCTGACCAACCGCTCGCACTTCGCTGACCCGGTGCGCTACCTTTCGCACTCCTTCTTCGGCGAACCGGCCGCCATGCTGAACCTCATGCTGGGCCGCGGACGCCCCAACGCCGGCCTCACACCGCTCCTGCAAACAGGCGGGCCGCGCGCGCTTCAATTGAGCCTGCAGCTCCGTTTTTGAGGTCGATGCCATCAGCCGTCTCTCTGACGCACTCAGACGCCTCGTGGCGACCGTGCTGATCTGCCTGCTTGTCAGCGCGACGGCGCTCTCACAAGACACGAAAGCAACAGCCGCGATCAAGGCTAAACTCGCCCGTATTCCCTTGGGTTCGGACGTCGAGGTGGTTTTGCACACCGGCCAGAAGGTCCGCGGAAAGCTGGTCTCGGTCGACGCCGCCGAAGTGACGCTCTCCACCACCTCCTCTCCCGTGCCTATACGCGACATCAAGAGCGTAAAGCGCATTTCGTCCGGCCCTGCCGCATGGCACCCTGTGCGGGGCTTCGCCCGATCCTGGAAAGTGGCTGCGATCATCGCCGGCGTCATCCTCCTGGCCGGAGTCCTCGTAGCCGCGAACACGCGGTAGTGTCCTCCTTAGGACGCCCCTTTCGACTTCGTCGTTTACACTGGTGTCATGCGAACGCTGCTTCTGCTGGCCCTATGTGTCAGCGCTCTCAGCGCCCAGAGCACTCCGGCCGCCGTCCCTGCGCTGGCGGGCCGCACTGATGCCGACCACGGCCAGGACCGCCTGCTGAAGGCGGTGGACGATCTGATGTGGGAGTTGAAGCTGGGCCCCATTGCGGAGGTAGAGCGCGTTCGCTTCACAAGCACTCCGCCCGCGCGGGACGCGAACCCGACGGCGCAAGGCGCGGGGAATCCGCTGATCATCACTGCCTACACGTTTCTACCCCGAAAACTTGATCGAAGCAGGAAACAGCCGTTCGTGATCTATGTGCATGGGGGTGTACACGCGAACTTCAACACGTCGTCGGCAAACGTGATCCGGGAGCTGATCGGCGAGGGGTACGCGGTTATTGCCCCGGATTATCGAGGCAGCACAGGTTACGGAGGTGGGTTCTACCGCCAGATCGACTACGGTGGGCGGGAGAACGACGACGTCTATGCCGCCCGCACGTGGATGTTGGACACCTACGACTTCCTGGACCCGAAGCGCGTGGGAATCATCGGATGGAGTCACGGCGGCATGATTACGCTGATGAACATTTTTTCGCATCCGGGCGACTTTGCGGTCGCCTACGCCGGAGTTCCGGTCAGCGACCTGGTGGCGCGCATGGGCTACAAGTCTGACTCGTACCGCCGCCTGTTCTCAGCGCCCTATCACATCGGCAAGTCCGCGGAAGACAACGTTCAGGAATACCTGCGGCGGTCGCCGGTCTCCCACGCCGCGAACCTCGCAACACCTCTCTTGATTCACACGAATACTAACGATGAGGACGTAAACGTACTCGAGGTGCAACGGATGATCGCGGCACTGAAAGCCGAGGGCAAGCAATTCGAGTACAAGATCTATGAGAACGCACCGGGCGGTCACGTTTTCAATCGCCTTGATACGAAGGCAGCACGAGCGTCCCGCGCCGAAGTGTACGCCTTCCTCAAGCGGCACCTGAAGCCGTAGCGGCGCGAGGCTGTTCTACAATCGTGTATATGGGCGCGTAGCTCAATGGATAGAGCACCGGCCTTCTAAGCCGGTGGTTGCAGGTTCGAGTCCTGCCGCGCCTACCACCCCCCGCTGTCCTTTATTCCTGTAGACAAATGCTGACGAATGTCATCGTCGACATGCTCACGTACACCTCCTAACGGCGCTGCGACGCTCTTCGCCGGTATTCCTTAACCACCACCGCATCAATAAGTTACGAGCCGTTAATGTAAGGCTGTATGTAACCTTGCAACACACCGTAAGCATAGCCCCGAAGCGTTGACACCCCCCATCGCTTAGCCCACACTGGAATGGTTGCCGGGCGACTAAGTCGCCTCTCCAGAATGTGCGGAAATGGCGGTAGCCTGCCCAAAGAGCCTAGTTAGCATCACGTCTTTCATCTGAGGTTTGACGTGCACTCCCACTCCACTACTGAATTTCCCTGGTACGCGGTTCAAGTTAGAACAAGATTTGAGGCCGCCGTCGCTCAATCCCTAAACGGAAAGGGACTCGAAGTGAAAGCGCCGACTTACCCGATATCCCGGCGCTGGAAGGACCGCACGGTGAGCGGAACAGCTCCGCTGTTTCCCGGGTATATATTCTGCCGGATGGATGTACTGAAGCGGCTTCCGGTTCTTACGACCCCTTTCGTACTCGGCGTGGTCGGCGTCGGCCGCACTCCGGTCCCCTTGTCCGAAGATGAAATACGTTTCATTGACTCCGCCATCGCATCAGGCCTTGTGGTCCGTCCCCATCCCTATGTGCGGGAAGGGGAGCCCGTAAAGATCGCAGGCGGCGTACTCGATGGCATCGAGGGAATCGTTCTGCGAGTCAAGAACTCCTGGCGGTTAGTCGTTTCCATACAACTCCTCCAGAGATCCGTAGCCGTCGAGCTCGATAGCGGCGCAGTGGCGCCGGTTCGCGCCGTGCATACCTGCACGAACCGGGTGCGGGCGAACTAGTCACGAAAACTGATACACGGTAAGACTTAGCAGCGTCCAGGTGAAGACGCATGAGAATTGCACCCCAACGAAACCGGCTCATTAGCTTTCGAGTGTCTCCAGACGAATATGAAACGGTGAGAAACGCATGCGTCGTCCTTGGCTCGCGTAGTGTCTCCGACTTCGCTCGCTTCGCCCTAATGACTGCGTTAGGCGAGCCGGCACGGTTGGTCGGGCCATTCCCCTTGCGTGTCCCGGCTCCTGACCCGTCTGTCAACCAATTGACTCGAGAGGTGGACAGGCTCACGAAACTGGTAGAGACGTTAATAGAGACCAAATCGCACGAGGCGAGCGTTGGGGGGAGCCGTCATGACAAATAGACACTTACGAGTAGCCGCTGCCATCGTAGTGCTCGTCACATCGCTGGTAGCGCAGCAGACAGCGTCGACTTATCTTCTGGGTCCGGGCGATCAGATTACAGTCAACGCCATGAATGTTGAGGAATTGCCAAAGGAACCCATCCGGATCGGAACTGACGGCTACATCGGTCTGCCCCTGATAGGCCGCGTGAAGGCCGCTGGAGTGACCGTGTCGGCTCTCGAAGCCGAGCTGGCGAAAAAACTATCGGCGTACGTCTTGCAGCCCAGCGTATCCGTCAACCTGGTCGAAATGAGAAGCCAGCCTGTGTCGGTTCTGGGAGCCGTCAACAAACCTGGCGTTTACCAGGTTGCGGGCCGTAAGACGCTCTTCGAGATGCTATCGATGGCGGAAGGCCTTCGTGCGGACGCCGGGCACAGCATCATGGTGACGAGATCCCTGGAGTGGGGCAAACTCCCGATCAACGACGCGCGCGTCGATGAGGAGAAAGGTGTAGCCGTCGGACGCGTCCTCGTTCGGGGAGTAATGGAAGCGCGGAACCCGGAGGACAACGTGCTTATCATGCCGAGTGACGTAATTACCGTACCCCGCGCAGAGCTTGTCTACGTCATCGGTGAAGTGCGAAAGCCGGGCGGGTTTGTGCTGAATGAGCACGAGAGCATGTCGGTCCTGCAGGCTCTTTCTCTGGCTGAAGGGATCACGCGGACCGCCTCAACTGACAAGGTCCGTATTTTGAGGAGCCGCGGGCAGTCGGTTGCAGCAAGGGAGGAAATCACGGTCGACGTCAAGCGGATTATCGCCGGGAAGGCCAAGGACGTTCCGCTACTGGCGGAGGACATTTTGTTTGTACCCAATAGCGCTGCCAAGAGCGCGCTATACAAAGGACTCGAGAGCGGTATCAATATTGGAACTGGTGTGGCTATCTTCAGACGGTGAACGTCTCTCATGAGCAATCTATTACTTAGTGGAAACGGTGGAATCGCCGGTCGCGACGGGGCCGAGCGGCCGCCAGACTTGGCGCGATTGGAGGCAAAGCTCGATCTTCTGCTCGCCGCTGAGACGCTCTTGGGCGGCCTCGGGCAGCCGCAGGAAGACGAGTCAAAGAACGCATTCCGGACGTGGAGCATCCTTGCGGGCCGCAAGTGGGTCATCTTAGGCTTTGGTCTCATCTTTGGCCTTGCAGGCTTTCTGTTGAGTCTCTTCCAGCCGCCTGCGTATCAGGCGCGTGCGATGCTCGAGATCCTGGAGCGCAACGAGTCGCCTATCCGAACGAAGGAGCGCGTGGCAGAACCGGCGGCCTTCTCACCCGAAACCTACCTCCAGACGCGAATTGACCTTCTCCGGAGCGAGTCCCTGTTGCGGCACGTAGCCGAGCAGATGGGCGATCGCCGCGCCATGTTCGAGAGCTCCCACGCGGGCTTTGGCAACCTTATCAATACTCTCAAGCGGGAAGAGCCGGAGCGTTCGGGCCAGTCGAAGGAACTGGAATTCGTTACTACGCTGCAGGACGGGCTCAACGTTCGCCCTGCTCGTGGAACGTCACTGGTGCAAATCATGTATGAGGCGCCAGATCCTAAACTGGCCGCCGACGTTGCAAATGCGATTGCGAAGCAGTACATCGTGCAGGACCTGGAGGTACGCCGGGAGGCTAGCGTACTTACAAAGCAATGGCTCTCAAAAGAGCTTCAGGATGCGAAGCAGAAACTCGAGGACTCCGAGCAGAAGCTCCAACAGTATGCGCAGGCAGCTAACCTGCTGTTGATCGGAGGAAAGGACAGCCTCGCCGAAGACAAGCTGCGGCACATGGAGCAGGAACTCGCTCGAGCGGAAACGGCTAGGGTTGCAAAGCAGTCCCAATACGAGGCGGCGTCAACCAATCCGTCGGAGCCTCTGACGGAAGCTCTCAACAGCGGATCGCTTCGGGAGTATCAGGTGAAGCTGACGGAGCTGCGCCGGGAGCTGGCTGACCTGACGGCGCTCTACACCCAAGACCACCCAAAGGTAAAACGCGTTCGCGCCCAGATCACGGAACTCGACGGTGCACTTGACCGTGAACGTAAGTCGATTGTCGGGAGGTCGAAGAACGAGTTTCAGGCAGCACTGGCAGTGGAGCGCCGGCTTGCTTCTATCTATCGCGATCAAAGCGAGCGAGTATCGACCGAGAAGGCCAAAGCGATTAAGTACAACGTTCTCCTTCGTGAAGTGGAGACTAACCGCAATTTGTACGACGCCATGCTGCAGGGATTTAAGGAGGTCGGAGTGAATGCTGCCCTGCGGAGGGAATCGGCGCGAATTGTCGATGCCGCTACTCCTCCTTCGAAACCCTCGCGGCCGAAGCCGTCGCTTTACACGCTCGCAGGACTTCTGCTCGGGTTGTGTGCCGGCGCCGCGTTCGTGGTCGGAGGGGATCGCATGGACCGCACCGTTCGCCAGCCGGGCTCGGTCACCACTCACCTCAACGTCGCCGAACTTGGTGTGATACCCACGTTTCCCTATCCGGGCAACACCCTGCAAGCGCGCGCACTATTACCTCCTTCCGCCCTTGCTCCCGGCGACGGGCGCGAGCGCGGCGACTCCGCCATCCGGGGCGCCATGGTTGCGGAAGGTTTCCGAAGTACTCTCACCTCGCTCCTCTTCTCCCGAAAAGATGGGAGAACGCCGAAGGTGATTGTCATCACAAGCTGCGATCCGGCTGAGGGCAAGAGCACGGTGACGTCTAATCTCGGGCTTGCGGTCGCCGAAATTGGACAGCGAGTTCTCATCATCGGGGGGGACTTGCGCAACCCCAAGCTGCACGTCGCATTCAATGTAGAGCCGAAGCCGGGGCTCAGCGACATCCTGCGCGATCACGGCCCCGCATTGAACGGATCCATCGACAAGATCGTAAGTCCAACGGCGATCCCGAACGTATACGTGCTGCCAAGCGGAACACCCACTGTCAGTACCGCGAATCTCCTTCACTCGCGCCGGATGGCTGACCTGCTCGCACATATGAGGCACGCGTTTGACATGGTCCTGATTGACTCTCCGCCGTTGCTCGCCTTCGCCGACACTCGAGTGCTGGCCCGATACTCTGACGGGGTCGTCCTCGTGGTCCGAGCGGGTCGCACCACACGAGATTCGGTAGAGATGGCGCGCAAGCAGCTCGCCGCCGACGGCACCGTCTTGCTGGGAACCATCCTTAATGATTGGCGGCCAGACAGAGATCCGTCTTCTTATTACTACTACCACTCGGCGAGCTACCCTGACGCTAGCTCCCAGAAATCGTAAGGGAGCCAAACACAACTCATGCTGTCCTCCTCGAGAGTGCGTGCTATCCGTGTGCGCGCATGCTATCTGTCACTGGACGTAGTTGCGCTTGTCGCCGCTTGGTATTCCACAGTGGAATTGCGGTTGTCCCTGAACCACTGGTTCGATCGCCAGCTCCAGCGTGACGAACTGCTGCAGGTAGCTCCTTCACTGACCTCTGTGGCGGCGATGTGGGTTGTGGCTACCTTGTGGCTGCGCAACACCAACCGCGACCACCTTGCCGCGCGGGGGAGGGTTGTTCTTCTCGCGGCCGAATCGGCGTTGCTGGCCGGAGCGTTGACCGCATTGGTGTCCTTCTTCTCGAGGAGCTTCGGCGCCGACCTGTCCCGTTCCTTCGTCATCCTGTTTCTCCCAGTACTCTTCATTGCAATGATCCTGGGCAGATACGCTGCCCTGCTCGCCTGCGAAGCACTCGAACGTCGATTCTCCTCCAGCGAACGCATCGCGGTGGTAGGTCACGGACCCGACGCCGAGAGAGTCATCGACCAGCTTCGGTCCCGCGGAAGTTACCAGGCGACCGTTACCGGGCTTATCCTCCCCCAACAGGCCGACTCTCTGGACCAATACGCCGCTTCTATCCCGGTGCTGGGAACAACGGCCTGCCTGGCGGAAGTCATCAATCGGACGGGACTCGATCGGCTAGTGGTTACTCACGCTCCACTGTCTGCCCGCGAGTTGCACGCGTGCGCCACTGTTTCAACGAGAATGGGCGTGATCATCAGCCGCCCGCTGGAGTTCGACGGCGCCCACGGGCGCGTTGGGCTGTGCGACGACTACGGACTTCCCTTACTCGATCTTCATCCCGTCGAGTTCACTCGCGGGCAGGAGCTACTGAAGCGAAGTTTCGACCTCTTGACCAGCGCGCTGCTGCTCCTTGTTCTAAGTCCCTTGCTGGCGTTGATCGCCGCGGCCGTAAAGCTCACGTCTCCGGGCCCGGCCATCTACCGCTCGACCCGAGTCGGGAAGGGCGGACGCTACTTCACCTTCCTGAAGTTCCGCTCCATGTACACCGCAGGCCACGCACGCGAGGCGTTGCCCAACGAGAAATCAGGCCATCTGTTCAAGATCCGGCGGGACCCACGCGTTACGCCCCTCGGCCGGGTGCTTCGTCGCTGCAGCTTGGATGAGCTTCCACAACTCCTGAACGTCCTACGGGGAGACATGAGCATGGTGGGGCCACGCCCACTGCCGGCGAGCGACCTCGATCCCGACGGCCAGAGCCGCCAGTTCGAGGCATGGGCGGAGCAACGCAGTAGAGTCCTTCCCGGGATTACCGGTCTTTGGCAGATCCGGGGCCGCAGTGATCTGCCCTTCGAGAAGATGGTCGAGCTGGACATTGAGTATATACGGGCCTGGTCACTCATGCTCGATTTCCGAATCCTTCTAGAAACACCGCTAGTCCTGGTTACCGGGAAGGGTGCTTACTAGGGATGTCGGCAGAGAACGGGCACGCCACGTCCCTGACTTATTGGTTTCGCAAATGTTCTTCCGCGTTTCTGGACCAGGGCTTAGTATCCGGATCGAACTTCGTCCTCGGGGTATTCCTGGCAAGGTGGATGGGACCAACCGAGTATGGCGCCTACGTCCTCGTGTTTGCCTGGTTCCTATTGATCGCGCAGCTCTATCAGCCGCTGGTCACCGATCCCATGGGTGCGCTCCAACCGGTTCACCACGCGGAGACAAGGCGGGAATACTTGGGCGCAGTGATCCGGCTCCATTTGCTCGCCGCGGTGCCGATTCTCATCATCTTGTTGTTAGCAGCTGGAGTCGGCCGAATAGTAACGCCAGGTGCGGCACCCGCCTTGCTCGCGGTCGCCGGCGCAGCGCCCCTGGTTCTTTTCTTCTGGCTGGGGCGGGCCGGTGCATACGTTGCGCGCCGCCCGGCCACGGCCGCGACCGCATCGGTTGTTTACGTCGCGGTAATGTTCGCCGGACTATATCTTTTGCATGCCAGGGACCTGGTAAGCCCACCCCTGGCCTTCGCCCTTATGGCGGCAGCAGGCACAACCGCGGGAGCCTACCTGATGTGGAGGCTCCGTCCCACTCTGTTTGGCCCCCGTACGCCCAGTGTTCTCACCATCTGGAGGCAGCATTGGACATACGGGAGGTGGCTGATCGGAGTAGTAGCTCTGGTGTGGATTCAGAACTGGGCGCTGATCTTCATCTCGGGTGCGGTGCTCGGGACAGGAGAGGCAGGGGCGCTCAACGCACTGGCGAATCTGGCGCTACCCGTCCTCCACATTCAGATGGCCACAGTACGCTTGGTCTTGCCGTATGTCAGCACCGAGAACCCAGCAGGGATGGAACCGTATCTGACGAGGGCGCGTACGGCGCTGCTCAGCCTGTCCATCGCATACTCCGTAGTCTTCGTGCTGTTTCATCAACAAGTGTTTACGCTGCTCTACGGCGAGGCATTCCAGCGCTATTCTTACCTCGCCCCCTGGTATCTGCTCACACTGGTGCTATCAACAGCCACTGCCCCGTTCGAACTGGGACTTCGAGCAATGCGGGCCACAGACCTGCAGTTGAAGAGCTTCATCTGGAGCGCGGCGCTCACGCTTGTAGCCGGCCTATTTTTGGTTATCACGCTCGGGATTGAAGGCGTCATAGCTGCCCACATCCTCCGTGACTCGGTTCTCCTCATTGTCATGCGGCGTTATTTCCGGCGCCGGTTGCAGTACGCTCTGAGCGCGACTCCCCACGGCCATGCAGTCACTGTCCAGGCTTAGTAAGAGACGGCCGGCCTTGGGCGCGGCCGGCTGGCTTCTTATCGCCTATCTCGCGGCGATCACGGTGATCGGCAAGGGGCCGACGTATCTGGGCGTACCGCCGGTATTCCTGGGCGAGGTCGTTCTGCTTACGAGCCTGGCCTTCCTGGTTGATTGGAAGAGGGATGCGCTCGGCCTAACGGACCGGCTCGCGCCGGTGAGCACCCTCGTCATTCTGTGGTTCAGTGTCGGGTTGGCGCTGACCCTCGCGAACCTTCAACAGTACGGTTTGGAGGCGGTGCGCGATGGAGCCATCTGGTACTACTCGGCGTTCTACTTCGTCGGCCTGAGCGTCGGACGATCGGGGCGGCTCGCCGACAGGTACTGGAGATTGTTCACCTACATTTGGCTTGCGGCTTTGGTATGGGGTACAGCGGAGTACGCATCGGGACGGCGTCTTTCGGAGCTTGGCCCGGAGATTCCGTGGCGAGGTGTTCCTATTTTCTTCAACGCACGAGACGAGGTGGGGCAGAATCTGGCCCTAGGGGCGTTACTCGTCCTTCTCTCCAGTGTATATGGGAGTCCATGGTGGCGATGGCCGATGCGACTGCTGGCGATCGCCGGCCTGGCCCTTTTGGCCGCGTCGGAGGGCCGGGCGGTCAAGCTGGGTCTGGTGGCGGCATTCATTACCATTGCTGCGTTCGCAGCCGCTCCGCGAAGTCTCCGGCTCGGCCGGCGAGCGCTGGTGATGGTGGCAGCGGCCATCCCGGTAGCGCTGCTCTGCGTGCTTCTGGTGCCGGACGTCGCGGCGAAAATGCAGTTAGACCGCTTCACGGAGGCCGCGCCGAGCGCCGCCGAGGGTACGGCATACTGGCGGCTGCTGTGGTGGCAGCGGCTGGCCGATGAAGTCTTCGCGCGTAACCCTTTGTTCGGCCTCGGATTCGGCGAGAGTCTTCATTACTATCATCCGGCGTTGGAGAAATTGAACGGAGACTGGATGTTACGGGCTCCGCATAACTTCAACGTGACTGTATTGGCACGAATGGGATTGGTCGGCTCATTCCTCTGGGTCGCGATCCTGGCGCTAGGCATCGGCACGCTCGTTGTCAGAGCATGGCGCGGGCGGAACCACCGGTTCCACATCTCGCCACAGCGCCGCGAAGAACTAGCCTTTTGGGCCGCCATGCTTCTGTACTGCTTTGTGAACAGCTCTTTTGGCGTGCTGATGGAGGGCCCGGTACTCGGCGTCTGGTTTTGGTTCGCTCTTGGATTCTCGCTCGGCAGATCAAACGGTTTTGACGATTTGCTGCGGAGCCGGTTATCAACTGAGATCCGGAAGCGTTTCTCCAGCAACACAGTCGTTCCCTCGTTCTCCAGATGAAAATCCTTCAGCTCCATAACCGGTACCGGCGCGCGGGTGGGGAGGACGCAGTGGTTGCCGCGGAGGCCGCGTTACTTGCGGGCCGGGGCCATGATGTACGTCAAGTCATGTTTGACAATGACGCCTCGAGCGGGAGGAGTATTCTCGGTGACCTCGGTCTGGCCGCGGGAGCGGTATGGAATCGGGAGTCGCATCACCGGATCCGCCAGGTCTGCCGGGAGTTCCGGCCTGACGTTGCCCACGTCCACAACTTTTGGATGCGCATGTCTCCATCGGTATATGCAGCGTGCGGCGAGGAGTCCGTGCCCGTGGTGCAAACGCTGCACAACTACCGCCTGATCTGTCCCAATGCAATGTTGCTTCGCGGCGGCGCTCCCTGCACGGACTGTGTAGGGAGGCTTCCCTGGCGAGGCGTTGCCTACCGGTGCTACCGGCACTCGTACGCAGCCAGTCTCACGGCCGCACTTACCATCAGTCTGCAGAATGCACGCGACGCAGCGCCCGACCTTTACGTGGCCCTAACCGAGAACAGCAGGCAGTTCTTCATCCGCGGCGGGCTGCCGGCTCACCGCATCTGCGTGAAGCCCAACTTCGTCCACGATCCAGGTCCTCCGCAGTCCTCTCCCTCGCAGAGCAACACGGTGGTGTTCGTGGGGCGACTGGACGAGGAGAAGGGCGTGCAGGTGCTGTTGGATTCCTGGCTGCAGGGTGGCTGCGACGAGTTAGGGGCGCTACACATTGCCGGGGAAGGCCCGCTCCGACTCTTACTTGAGTCCCAGGTAGCAAGTCATGGCCTTAAGAATGTTACCTTCTTAGGGCAGCTGCATGCGGGGGAAGTGAAGCGTCTGCTGGCAAGCTCCCGATGCCTGGTGTTTCCTTCCCTCTGGCATGAGCCATTCGGATTGACCATAACCGAAGCGTACGCTGCCGGCAGGCCGGTAGTGGCGTTCAAGATCGGTGCTCCCTCAGAGTTGGTGCGGCAGGACGCGACAGGATTACTCGCGCCGGCCGCAGACACAGCGGCTCTGGCCAGCTCACTGCGCCGGATGCTTGGCGACGGGGATCTCTGCGACCGGCTCGGAACGTGCGCGCGAACAGTATACCTGGAAGAGTACAGTCCGGATCGTAACTATTTACGCCTGGCAGATATCTACCAGCAGGCGGCTGCTGCTGCCCACGCCTCCTGACTCCGGAACCTGACGCATGAGGACCATAGCACAACCCCCGAAACGCGCAGTACTGCGATCTTTCATCAGTCTGACTTCGTATGAAGACGTTACGGCGTGGGTCACGCTGTGGCTGTCTGACCCTGATCGTGATGTCGTACCGGCCAAGTACATATGTGTCACGTCGGTGCACGGCGTGATGACGGCCTATCGCGACCGCGAGTTTCAACGGGTGCTGAACAGCGCTGCCATTGCGACGCCGGACGGGATGCCCGTGGTGTGGGCTCTCAGAAGCTTCGGTGCGCGTCAGCAGGCCCGCGTGTACGGACCGAACTTGATGTTAAGTCTATGCGAGCGCGCGCAGGACGCCGGGCTGCGGGTTTACCTCTATGGGGCATCGCCCGAGACGCTGGACTCATTGCGTCAGAACCTGCTGCGCCGGTGCCCGCGGCTGACGATCGCCGGCGTTCACAGTCCCCCCTATCGGGCACTTACGTCAGCCGAGGACGCGGAGATCGTCGAAGAGATCCGCCGGGCACGTCCGGACATTATCTTCGTCGGACTCAGTACGCCGAAGCAGGAGTTCTGGATGTCGAAACACCAGGCGGCCTTACCAGGCACTGTAATGGTAGGCGTGGGAGCGGCCTTTGACTTTCACGCGGGGCGCTTGCGGCAAGCTCCGGAATGGATGCAGCGGCGCGGCCTGGAGTGGCTGTTCCGCCTTACGGCGGAGCCGCGCCGTCTGTGGCGCCGTTACCTGACCATCGTTCCCGCATTTCTACCGCTGTGGGCCTTACAGCTAGCCGGAGTCATTCGAGCGGCCGAGGACCCTCAGGCCGAGATGAACCCGGTTCGTTAGCCGCGCGAACCCGCCCAACAAGTTCGGAGGAACCAAAACGTGCCGCGTGTCAGCATTGGTCTCCCGGTCTATAACGGGGAGAACTATCTCAACGACAGCATCCGGTCTCTCGTCCGTCAAACGTACGACGACCTGGAGTTAATCATATCGGACAATGCCTCGACGGATCGCACTCAGGAGATCTGTCAGGACTGGGCGAACACTGACCACCGTGTCCGATACTTCCGGCAGCAGCGAAACCAAGGCCTGGCGAGGAATTCGAACTTCGTCTTTCATGTCTCCCGCGGGGAGCTTTTCAAGTGGGCTTCCCACGATGACATCCATGGCTTGACGTTCGTCGAGCGCTGTGTGGAGGCACTGGACGCGAATCGGGACGCGGTGCTGGCCTGTCCGCGGTCGGTGCTGATCGATGCCGACGGCGGCGCGATCACGATACTCAAGGACGAGCGGGGTCATTATTGGCTTCCCCCGGGCGGGCAACGCTCGCCCATCCGTCCGGCCGATCCTCCACGCCGCCTCTCGTCGCCGCTTCCCTGGCGGCGTTACCGCGACATACTCCTTCGCACAAACTGGGACATCGAGATCTACGGCCTTGTTCGCGCCCGCTACCTCTCGCGAACTTCACTGCACGGCCTCTACCATGGCACCGACAAACGCATTCTTGCGGAGTTATCGCTGATGGGGCGATTCGTCGAGATTCCCGAGGTGCTGTTCTACTATCGCCAGCACCCGGTCCAGGCCCACCTGTACGAAGCATCGGGGGTGGTGCGGGATCTCTACCTCTCCGCCGGCCAGCGGCGGGGATCGGTGATTCCGCGTTGGAATAACTTCAAAGGCTTCTGCACTGCGCCCCTCCGTGCCGGCTTGGGGGCCCTGGAATCGACCCTCTGTTTGGCGGCGACAGCCACTTGGGCACTACGAATAAACCGCTGGCCCGCGCTCCTGCGCGAGGCCGGCCACAACCTTGTCGACGCCGCACGGCTGCGGCGCCTCCAGGGCTCTTTGAATCGAGGAGTGTGACGATGCACGTCGTGATGACGCGCCGGGAAGCCCTGGATGTCCCTGACGGGATCAACATCTTTCTCTTTTCACTGGCCGACGCGCTGGCCGATGCCGGACACCGCGTGACCCTTGTATCGACAACCCCGGCCGACCGCTCCAAGCTCGTTGACTATTTTTCACCGAAAACCCTTCCGAGCACCGTGGCACTGAGCAACCTCCGCGAGATCAGCTATCGCAATGCGCTGATCAGCTGGGTGAGGCGAGGGCACGGTGTCCTCCGCTCTCTCTCGCCGGACATGGTTATCATCAATGGTGCAGTGCCCTTGAGTCTTCCGGGGCTAACCTGCACCGTATCCCACGATATCGAGAAGCGATTCAAGCATCCCGTACTGCGCCGCGCCTACAAACGTTATTGCTATTCCCGTTCGGACCTCATCGTCGCTACGTGCACGGAAGTTCGTTCTGCCTTATCGGAAGAGCTGGACATCTCACCTGGGCGCATTGAAGTGATACCGACGTGTGTCCGCTTGTCCACCTACCGCCCGCAGCCCATTCAGCGGCGCGAACGGGCAGTCCTGCATATGGGAACAGTAGCCTACAAGAACCCCTCCGCCACCATCAGGGCATTCCGGCACATCGCGTCACAGGGCTGCCGACTGTACCTTACAGGAAAAATGAATGACGTACTGGAACGAGAGCTATCCACCCTCACCGAAGCGGAGCGGCGGCATGTGGAGCTTACCGGCTACGTGTCAGCAGAGAGGCTGATCGATCTGCTTGGCGCCGTCAGGGTAGTATCGGTTCCTTCCGTCTATCACGTGGCCGTCGCTTCACCTACCGTGATCGAGGCCCTGGCGTCGGGAACACCCGTTGTGTCTACCTCCAGCATCAGCCGTTCCGTCCTACAGGACGGCGAGAACGGGTTGGTGCGGGACCCGAACGACTCCATCGGGATGGCCAACGCTTACAGCCTTCTCCTGGATGACGATATTACCTGGAAACGAATGTCACAGGCGGCAGCGTCCACAGCACAGCGCTTTAACGCTGAAACAGTAGCGGCGATGTACTTACGCCTGGCGGCGGGGAAACAGTCGGAAGGTCTGAGTGGGATGAAGGTGCATCGGAGGATCACCATATGAAAGCAGTCATCTTCGCGGGCGGAGTAGGTTCCCGTCTTAAAGAGGAAACCGAGCTACGGCCGAAACCGATGGTCGAAATCGGAGGCCGCCCGATTCTCTGGCACATCATGAAGACGTACGCCCACTACGGCGTAACGGACTTCGTACTGTGTCTCGGCTATAAGGGCGACGTCATTCGCGACTACTTCCTTAATTACCGGAATCGGCGGTGCGACGTCACAGTTACGCTCGGGGACCCCGTTCTCGACATTCACGGGCGCCACGACGAGTTTGGCTGGCGGGTAACGCTCGCCGAGACCGGCGCCAAGACGGAAACCGCCGGCAGACTCGAGAAGGTCAAGCGGTACCTTGACGGCGATACCTTCTTGGCCACCTATGGAGATGGCGTGGCGGATATCGACCTGCGTGAGCTCCTAAGGGTTCACCGGGCCTCTCAGAAGCTGTGTACGGTTACAGCCGTTCGCCCCTCCTCGCGATTCGGTGAGCTGTCCATCCAGGACGGGGTCGTTCACACTTTCGAGGAGAAGCCACAGGTCAGCAACAGCTGGATCAACGGCGGATACATGGTGTTTGAGCGTCCCGTGCTGGATATGACACTCGGCGAAGACGACAAGCTTGAGGACTTGCTGGTTCGGCTCACTGCCGAGCGGCAACTCGCCGTCTACCAGCACCACGGATTCTGGCAGTGCATGGACACCCTGCGGGAGATGGAGCTTCTCAACAAGCTGTGGTCAACAGGTAGAGCTCCCTGGAAAATCTGGGACCGCGCGGCCGCCGAGTTGCGCGTGGGTGGGTCCGCTCTCACCAACACGCTGGGTGGAGAATTGCTGCGAAACATATGAGCACCGCTTCAGCCCACTGCCTCGGCTGCGAGGCCCCCCTTCCGCCACCGTTCCTTGACTTAGGGGTCACACCCCTCGCCAACTCCTACGTCAGAAGTGACTGCGCATACCTGCCGGACGAGCAGTATCCGCTCGCCGTGTCGTATTGCGACTTGTGCCACCTGGTGCAACTGAGGGACATCATTCCCCCGAACACGATCTTCCATCAGTACCTTTACTTCTCGTCGTATTCGGATAGTTATCTGGCGCATGCTCGCGCCATGGCCGACACCCTCATCACCTCCCTCAGCTTGGGCGAGCACAGTACTGTCGTGGAGGTCGCCAGCAACGACGGTTACCTGCTGCAGTACTTCCAGCAAAAGGATATTCCGGTTCTAGGTGTCGAGCCCGCCGAGAACATCGCACGCGCGGCCGCTGAGAGGGGCATCCCGACGCTAAACTGCTTCTTCAACACAACGGCGGTTCCTCACGTTCTCGCTCGCGCCGGCCGCGCAGATCTGATCGTCGGCAACAACGTTCTCGCACATGTGCCCGCGATCAATGACTTCCTTGCGGCGGCAAGGAGCTGCCTCAAGCCGACCGGAACAGCTGTTTTCGAGTTCCCGCACCTCCTCCAGTTAGTGCGGAACGTCGAGTTCGATACGATCTACCACGAACATTTCTTCTACTACTCGCTGCACGCCGTCCGTCGACTCGCAGAACGCTGTGGCCTTGAAGTCTACGACGTCTCCTGCCAGGAAGTGCATGGCGGAAGCCTGCGTGTGTTTCTACAGCAGCAGCGCTATCACCCCATCTCTCCGGCCGTTCAGGCCATCTTGGAGGAAGAGCTCACCGAGGGCTTGACCCGGCCAGATCGCTACGCCCAGCTCAGTGGCCGCATTGAGGCGCTCCGCCGCGATCTGATTAGCCTACTGACTACCCTGAGGGACGGTGGTAATCGTATCGCTGGCTATGGCGCTCCTGCCAAGGGCAATACGCTGCTCAACTACTGCGGCATCGGCCCGGATCTCGTCTGCTATACCGTGGACCGCAATCCCCATAAGCAAGGCTGCTATTTACCAGGATCGCGGATTCCGATCCACGAGCCTGGCCGTCTATTAGTAGACCAGCCCGACTACGTTCTGATCTTGCCCTGGAATCTTACGAGCGAGATCGTTGCGCAGATGGGCGAGTACACCCGGCGCGGCGGCCGGTTCATCGTGCCGGTGCCGGTACCCAGGATCATGGGCGTGGAAACCGAGATTCGGACCGACGACTACGATCGGTTAAGTGCTTTGAAAGGACTTCAATGAGAGTATTAGTCACTGGACATCGCGGCTACATCGGCGCCGTCATCACTCCGATGATCGCGTCGGCCGGCCACCAAGTTACGGGCCTGGATATCGATTACTATCGGAACTGCGACTTTGGGACGGAGACGGTCCGTGGCTTCGGGGCCCAGCAGGAGATTAACAAGGACGTTCGAGAGATTACAAGAGACGACCTGAAGGGTATCGATGCCATTGTTCACCTGGCGGCGCTGTGCAATGATCCGCTGAGCGACCTGAACCCGGATCTAACGCTGGACATCAACTACCGGGCGACTCTGAAGCTGGCTCGGCGCGCTCTTGACGCCGGCGTACGGCGGTTTCTGTTCTCTTCCTCCTGCAGTATGTATGGATCCGCGGGCGACGAGCTTGTCACGGAGAGCGCTCCCTTCCGTCCGTTGACGATCTACGCGCGCTCCAAGGTCTTCTGCGAGCAGGAAATCTCCGCGCTCGCCAGCGACCGCTTCTCTCCTGTCTTCCTTCGAAACGCTACCGCCTATGGCGTCTCACCGCGTCTGCGGTTGGACCTGGTCCTTAATAACCTTACTGCAAGCGCTATGGCCACCGGCCGGGTCTATTTGAAGAGTGACGGAACGCCCTGGCGTCCGCTGGTCCACATTGAGGACATCGGTCGCGCGTTTCTCGCTGCACTGGAGGCACCCATCGAGACAGTGCACAATCAGGCCTTCAATATCGGTGCAAACAGCGAGAACTACCAAATGCGGGAGCTTGCCGAGTTCGTGAGGGACGCTGTGCCGGGAGCTCGCATTGAGTACGCGCCCGACGCCGGACCCGACCTACGCTGTTACCGCGTCGACTTTTCCAAGGCACGCACCGCGCTTCCCGGGTTTGCTCCGCGCTGGACGGCGCGAGAGGGCGCCGTCGAACTCGCGGAAGCGTTTCGCCGCCATCCCCTGAATGCATCAGACCTCGAAGGAGCGGTGTTCAACCGTGTGAAGCGAATCCGGCGGATGTTGGCGAATGATGAGCTGACGAGCGAACTCCGGTGGAATCTCGCCCCCGAGGCCGCTTACGTGGCCCAGCCTGTCGCCCCATGACGGAAGCTCGGACGGCAGCAGCCGTGATTCAGGACGTCACCGGCCGCGCAGATCCCCTCGCCGGCCGGTCGGCGCTCGTAACAGGCGCGAGTGGAGGCATCGGCGCTGCGCTATGTAGCGCGCTGTCGCAGGAGCGGGCCCTTGTCCGCCGACTTTCACGCCAGGCCTTTGTTGAACCGAGCACCCTCGATTCGTGGATCCGGGCAGACCTTACTGACGACCGCGCCATCCTAGCGCTTGCCAATCATCCGGAGTTGTCGGAACTCGACATACTCATTCACTGCGCCGCCGAGCTTCGCCTCGGTCCTATCGCGACGGCATCCATTGAGGACTTTGATCTTCAGTACCAGACAAATGTTCGAGCGCCGTATCTGCTGACCCAAACGCTTCTTCCGCAGCTCGTTCGCGCGCAGGGCCAAATCGTTTTCATTAACTCCTCGGCAGGAATCAATGCGCCCGCGAACTGCGCGCAGTATGCTGCCACCAAGCACGCTCTCAAAGCCTTTGCGGATGCTCTCCGCCTGGAGGTGAACGCCCACGGCGTTCGAGTAATCAGTATTTATCCTGGACGCACGGCCACGTCGATGCAGCAGCGAGTCGCCCGCTACGAGGCGAAACCCTGGACGCCGGAGGACCTGCTTCAACCCGACGATATTGCGGCAATTACTGTGAGCGCTCTAGCAGCGCCCCGTACAGCGGAGGTTACGGATGTCCATATCCGTCCCAGCCGCAAGAGCTAGCGCAACGCACCCTGCCCTTCGGGGCGAAGGGATGCACGAGCTCATTCGTGAGCTGTACCCGGTCTGCAGAAGCATCACCGGAAACGGAGTCAGGCACACGCTGTCCCGCCTGTCGAATCTCATACCGCTCTCTGTTCGTGAGATTCCGACCGGCACCCCGGTCTTCGACTGGATAATCCCGAAAGAGTGGAACATTCGCGACGCTTGGGTCAAAGACGCCACCGGCCGGAAGGTCGTGGACTTCACGGAGTCATCACTGCACGTTCTCAGCTACAGCGTCCCGGTGAAAGCAACGCTGACCTGGGACGAGTTGCGTCCCCATCTTTACTCCGATCCCTCAAAACCGGATTGGATCCCGTATCGCACCTCATACTACGCCCCACATTGGGGATTCTGCGTGACGCAGCGAATGTTAGAAGCTTTCCCACCCGGGCCTTACGACGTATGCATTGATTCGACTCTTGCCGACGGTTCTCTCACCTACGGCGAGTGTTACCTTCCGGGCTCCTCGCCTGACAAAGAAATTCTCATCTCATGCCACATCTGCCATCCGTCGCTATGCAACGACAATCTGTCCGGTATCGCCGTAGCGGCCTTCCTGGCTTTTGAGTTGTTGACTCGCACACTGCGACACTCCGTGCGTCTTCTCTTCATACCGGGAACCATCGGCTCCATTGCATGGCTTGCTGCAAATGAAGAGTCAGCGAAGCGAATCGTCGCGGGACTTGTCCTGACTTGTGTCGGAGACTCTGGGCCGTTCACTTACAAGCGAAGTAGGAGAGGGAACAGCGCTATTGACCGCATTATGGAGCATGTGATCCACCACTCCGGTGGCGGCTCGAGAGTCGTCGACTTCACGCCGTGGGGATACGATGAGCGGCAGTACTGCTCGCCGGGCTTCGATCTTCCCGTGGGCTGTCTCATGAGAAGTCCGCACGGCACGTTTCCCGAGTACCACACGTCTGCGGACAATCCGGATTTCGTTTCCGCAAGGAGCCTTGCCGGCGCTCTGGACGCCTGCCTGGAGGCCATCCAGATCCTGGAGGGAAACCGCGTTGTACTGAACCGAATGCCGAAATGCGAACCGCAATTGGGAAAGCGAGGGCTTTACGGATCTGCGGGCGGAAGCGGAATCGAAGCGGACCGACTTGCTCTGCTGTGGGTCTTGAACCAGTCGGACGGCGAAAAGACGCTGCTGGATATCGCAGAGCGCTCCCAACTGCCTTTCGCCACAGTGGATCGCGCAGCCTCGATCCTCCAGCAGGCGGAGTTGGTCCAGCCGTCATGACATCGACTGCAGTTTTCCCCCGTTCTTCAGGAGACGCCATTGGCAGGGCCAGGCGGCACAACACTGCCGCGATCCCACTCGTATTGGCCGTCCTCTTCTGCACCACTCTGCTGTCTGGAATAGTTCCTCACGCCCGCATCACGGGCCTCATCCTGAGTCTGATCGCACTGCTCGCTATCCGTCCGGTTGGCAGGGCAGCTTTTATCTGGTTCGCCCCGCTTCCTCTGGCAATCGCTCAGTTACCGCTGTCGGAGGCGCCTCGCGCGTCTGCCGCCTTCGTGGGTGACTTCGCTACGGCCGGCTCCGCTTTCGCCCTGGCGCACACGCACTCCTCGCTCAGTTCCCGCGCCTGGCGGGTGATGGCGCCCTTTGTCGCGCTGGCACTGCTGCAGGCAGGCATGGGATTGATGCAGGTGAGCCAGACCGAACGCCTTCCGTCCGGTTCTGTCGGCAATCACAGCCAGTTCGCCGCTCTCCTCGCGATGGCGCTGCCATTCTCAGTCGCACAGGGTGGCCGCGGGGTCGGATCCGCAACGCCGGGCCAACGGATCGCGAGTATCGGTTGGGTCGGAGTTAGCCTTCTTCTCTTCTTCGCCATCCTTGCTAGTCGCTCTCGGATGGGGCTTGTATCGGCGCTGCTAGGACTCGCCCTCCTCCTGTTGCTCGTGCGGGCAGGCCGCGTATATATGACAAAACGACGCTGGGTCGCACTCGGATTGTGTTCGATCCTGTTGATCGCCGTAGGGGCGTTGGCAAGCCATCGGCTACTGGCGGCGCGGTTCGCATCAACCCTGCAGGATCTGCCGGTAGAGGCGTGGGTTGAGACAGCGGAAAAGGCTTCCGAAAGGCCGCTTCTTGGCATAGGACTGGGCGCCCATAGAACCCAACTGGGGCGTCACGCCGAGAACGACTATCTGGAATTCCTGGTAGAGACAGGGGTTCCGGGCTTGTTGCTCTTCCTCGTCTCGCTTGCAACGCTAGGCGTGATACTCTGGCGCCGGCTGAGGCACGGGACGGATCGCCGGCGCAGGCTACTGGCGGCGGCGGCCCTGACATCTTTCTGCCTGGTATTAGTACACAGCCTGATAGAAAGCAATCTCCACTATCCCTACCTGATGTTCGCAACGGCTTGGATAACCGGCGCCGGCGCCGGCCTCCCCAAGCAGGAGTCAGCTTACTAATGAAGTCACTCGCGGAGTTAGCATCCCATATTGCCGAAGACTTTCGCGCGAACCATTCCGACCTTATCGCGCCAGGCTTTCACGCAGTGGTCACCTATCGGATCGGCGCATGGCGCCTGAGACAATCCCGCCCACTGCAACTTCTGATGTTACCGGTTTACGCAGTCATGTACCTGTGGGTCCGGAACATCTACGGTATCGAATTGCCCGCCGGAGCAGTTGTGGGCCGCCGGTTTCTTGTTGCGCACCAAAGCGGTATCGTCATCCACCCTCGCGCTGTAATCGGCGATGACTGTATCATCCGGCAGAACGTGACAATAGGCGCCACGGGCGCCGGCCATTGGAGCGATGCTCCCTCGATTGGCAACAAAGTCTCAGTAGGCGCCGGGGCCACGATCGTCGGCAAGATCCGGATCGGTGATGGAGTGTTCATCGGTCCGAACGCTCTCGTAATGACTAACGTGCCTGCCGGGTCCATCGTCGCGGCGGCGCCGGCGCGAATCATCACTCGGCCCGCTGGGACGGAAGGTCTGAGCCGGAGGCCCACCGTAGAGTCGATGTCGTCTTTCAGTAATTAAGGCAGGCATCCCTATGAACCCGCGCATGACAATCGACAAACTGCTCCAGGACGCTACATCCTCGGAGACACCGCCGGGCGAGCTTTGCTTGGCACTCGCCCGCGCCTACCGAGCTGCCGGAGACTGGTCCAGTGCTCTGCGTTGGGCGACTGCCACCCTTGCGGCGACAGATCAATACGCGCTGCTTCACGCGGCCGCGGCCACGGTCCCGCGTCAGCCGCCGGAAGGCCTCAGCACGCTTCGGGTCATCAGGCTTGCCGTCTTGGGGAGTTACACGACGACCCAGATGACGCCTTTGTTGCGCCTCGCAGCGCTCGCCCGTGGAATCTGGCTGGACGTTTATGAGTCCCCTTACGGCCAATTCCAGCAGGAACTCCTCGACGAGAACAGCGGAACCGCACAGTTCCGTCCCGACGTGATTCTTCTCGCCGTACACGAGCGTGACGTTCAGCTGCCCCCTTACTCCGCTACTCCGGACGATGATCTCACCTCCGAGGTCTCCCGGTGGACGTCCCTGTGGAGCGCCGCGACGCAACGCCTGCGCGCTACTGTCATACAGCCCACTTTTGTCACCGCAACTGCCGACCCCGCAGGTCACCTTGGTTCCCGGCCGGGGTTCCGCACCAACATGCTTCGTCGGTTGAACCTTGAACTGGCGCGGCACGCCGGCCCTGAGGTACTGCTTCTTGATGCTGAGCGCCTTGCCGGCCAAGTAGGACATGCCCGCTGGTTCAATTCCCGGTACTGGCACCTCTCTCGGCAAGGGATCTCGCTCGATTGCCTGCCCCTCTTCGTCCGGCACGCCGCCGCTCTCGTGGCCGCCGCCGCCGGACTTACTAAGAAGTGCCTTGTTGTAGACTTGGACAATACCTTATGGGGAGGAGTCATTGGAGATGACGGCCTCGACGGACTTCGCCTTGGTCCGACTCCAGAAGGAGAGCCGTACGTAGAGTTGCAGGATTTCCTCCTCGGCCTCAAGCAGCGCGGCGTTCTGCTGGCTGTCTGCTCCAAGAATGACCCCGCTACCGCCCAGGAGGTGTTTCGCCGTCATCCTGGTATGCGGATGCAACTCAGTGACTTTGCCGTTTTTCATGCGACGTGGGCGCCGAAGCCGGAGGCGATCCGCGAGATTGCCGAGCGCTTAAGCCTCGGACTAGACTCGCTGGTCTTTCTTGACGACAACCCCGCGGAGAGGCAGGCGGTCAGCATGGCGCTTCCGCAGGTCGATGTGATCCCGCTTCCCGAGGATCCGGCCGCCTACCGGACAGCGTTGGCTAACTACCTTGGGTTTGAGTCGGCTGCCTTCACTCAGGACGACGCACGCCGTACCGAACAATACCAGGCACGGGAGAGCGCGAACGCCCTCGCAGGCCGGGGAAATCTGGACGAGTTCTACCGTAGCCTCAAGATGCGCGCGGAAGTCAGCCCAATCACCGCGGCAACACTTCCCAGGGCGGCGCAACTGATCAACAAGACAAATCAGTTCAACCTCACAACACGCCGCCGCACGCTCCCAGAGTTAACGCAATTGATGGGCCACGGCAACTATATCCACCTTACTCTGACCTTATCGGACGCCTTCAGCAACCACGGGTTAGTCGGCGTGATCATCGGACGAATGCGGGGTACTTCATGCCATATCGACACGTGGTTGCTGAGTTGCCGCGTGATCGGACGAACGGTTGACGCCACTCTGTTAAGCGAGCTATCGAACCTGGCGGCGAAGCAGGGATGCCGTACCCTGACCGGTTGCTACATACCGACGCAGAGGAATGCATTGGTGAAAGACCTCTATGCGAATCACGGATTCGTGCTTACAGCCGCCGGCGCTGACGGCAGCACCTATTGGGAAAGGAATCTTGAGACGAGCGGCTTGGTGCCCGGCTCCCCCTATGTAGCCGTATCGTCAATCGAGGTAGCGAATGACGCAGACACACTTGCACAACCAGCTTGAAGAGCTCTTTCAACTCATACTGGGCGACGAAACGATTCGCCTGACTGACAACACGCAGCCTCAGGACCTGCCGGGCTGGGACTCTGTCGCTTACGTCAACCTCATGTTCAGCCTCGAACAGACGTTCGGGGTCACGTTCCGAGGAAACGAGCTGGCAACCGTCCGGGACATCGCAGGACTCAAGCAATTGATCGAGGAGGGAAAATGAATCATTGTCGACTCCTGCTAGTTCCCCTTGCTCTTTGTTCAGCTCTCTCTGCCGATGAGCCGGGGGACGACTGGGTCCTCATCCCGGTTGGCGCGAATATTCAGGAGGCAGTGACTCTCCACCCGGAGAACACCAAGTTCCGAATTCAGGCTGGTACGCATCGTTTGCAGCGGGTCCGGCCGAAGAACGGCCAGCAGTTCGTCGGGGAACCCGGCGCAGTGCTCAATGGAGCGGATGTGCTGACAGGGTGGTCTCAGGAGGGCCGCTATTGGGTACTGGACAACCAGAATCGGCGCGGCGATCCCCACGGACAGTGTCAGCCGGACCGCCCCCGCTGCGCCAATGTCGAAGAGGTGTTTGTAAACGACGAGGTCCTCGAGCACGTTGCATCGCTTGATCTGGTGGGGCCTGGAAAGTGGTACTTCGACTACGCCAACCGGCGCATCTACATCGGGCAGAATCCGGAGGGCCAGCTCGTGGAGCTCGCTTCCCAGCGTTGGGCGTTCTATGGTTCGGCGGCCAACATCCGCATCGCCGATCTACGGATTGAAAAGTACGCCAATCCGGCACAGGTGGGAGTGGTTCACGCGCGGCTCAATAGCGAAGTCAGCAAGGGCTGGATCCTCGAGAACTGCGTGATCCGGTTAAATCACGGAAGCGGCGTGAGACTGGGACACGGCATGCGCCTGTATCGCAATAAGATCCATCACAACGGGCAACTCGGGATCGGCGATGCCGGAGACGATGTCATCGTCGAAGATAACGATATCTTCAGCAACAATTTCGCACGCTTCGAGCCCGGATGGGAGGGTGGCGGCACCAAGTTCGTCTTCACTAACCGGCTGGAGTTTCGCTACAACCGTGTCTTTGACAATTTTGGGACCGGCGTCTGGACGGACATCGACAACGACAAAAGCCTAATCGAGTTCAACGATGTTTATGAGAACTGGGGGCCGGGTATACAACACGAGATCAGTTACTCGGCCATCATCCGCTATAACAGCGTGCGACGCAACGCCCGCGGTGGAGACCCCTGGGTATGGGGCTCGCAGATCCTGGTGCAAAACTCGCAGAATGTCGAGGTCCATGACAACTATGTGGAAGTCGCTGAGAATCGCGGAGACGGAATCTTCATCGTACAACAGAACCGGGGAGCGGGCCGATTAGGACCGTATGTCACAATCAACAACCACATCTACCGGAATGAAATCGTCTTCTTAGGGGCTGCCGGAACAACCGGCGCCGCGGCCGACTATAACGAAGACGGTATGTTCAACGGCGGCAACCGGTTCTCGCAGAACGGCTATCGCGTGCAACGCACCGACAGCCGAAGATGGGAGTGGAGAGGACTGCGCACGTGGGAGGAGTTCCAAAGAGCCGGCGCCGATGTCGATGGCTGGGCAGTTGGCCACGCGGAGCAAAAGGCCAGCCAACCTTCCAGAAAGTAACGAGGGGAGCGGAGCGCCCCCCTCGTCGCACCGCCTACTGAACCGACGCCGTGCTGTTGGGCTCGAGCCCTCGAGCACGAAACTCGTTCCAGGTCCACCAGCCGTCAAACCACGCCCAATTGCGGTTGCTTAGGCTCTTCACCCGGTAGGTGTTGTAGTCGAACCGGTTGTTCTGGTTAAAGAAGCTGCCGTTCTGGAAGTCAGCCACCGCACCGTTCCCCGCCGAGTTTCCGTCATGGATGACCGTATTGTGGTGAACGTAGTTGTTCATCGTCAGGTATGGTCCGTAACCGCCGTACCCCCGATTCTGTTGAATCAAGGCCAGACCGTTTCCGCCGCGGGCGTCCGTCCGGACCGTGTTGTTGTACACCTCGCAACCCTGTGAGTTCTGAATCTGGATCTGCGCGCCCCAGAGCCACGGGGCTCCCACTCCGTTCCTCTCGATCACGTTGTTGCGGATGATACAGTCGTAGCTGATCTCATGAGAGAGACCGGTACCGGCGTTGTCGGTGATCCGGTTGTTCTCGTAGAGCGTATCGATGTTGTCGATATCCGTCCACAATCCGCCGCCGTTGTTATGGTGGGCGTAATTCCCACGGACTACGAGATTCTTCGTGTAGCTGAACTTCGAACCACCCGCTTCCCAGCCCATGTGGTATCCCGCCCAGTTATTGTAGGACAGCTCATTGCCTTCCACTAACTGGTTCTCGCCGTTGCCGATGTTGATACCCATCTGCCCATTGTGGTGGACGAAGTTATTGAGCATCTTGCCGCGCGTGCCAACCTTGATGCCCAGCCCGTGGTTCCAGCGCACTTCGTTGTTGCGTACGATCCAGCCGGCAGGCGGCACCTGATCTCCCCCGATTGCCCCCTGCTGTGCCGGACTCGCGTACTTTTCTACAATCAGACCCTCGATGACGACATCCACGGCGAATCCGCGGAAAGCATACCGCGTGACGCTCGTCTCCGCCGTCTTTCCGGCAGGATTCTCTCCGACGTAGATCCGGTCTGCATTGTAATCGAAGAACCACTTACCGGGTCCCAACTCGCCCTTGCTTCCCACGTGGCGCAGCGGCGCGTTGTTGAGGAACAGATCCTCAACGTTCCGGCAACGGGGATAGCCGACGGCGCACTCTCCGTTGCTCAACCCGCCTTGCTGGCTCTGTCCCGGTGCATACCAGAAAGCACCTTCCGGGATCCACTGAGTCAGCACCTTCGCCCCGCTCATCACGGCTCCCGGCTCGCCCGAGAATATGTTCCTGTTCTTTGGCACGACGGACTGGAGGCGGTGAACTCCGGCCTTGAGAATGAAGCGAGTCCCCTCCGGACGTGAGTTGACGGCGGCTTGTATGTCGGTGCCGGGGTGTATCTCGATTCCGCCGCCGACGGGTGAAGATGGTGGCGGGGGCTGAGGAGGCGAACTCGGGGCCTGCGTCAACACACTGACAGACACGTCATCGCTCGCGCTGAGGCTTCCGTCATTGGCTGTCAACCGCAGCACATAGGTTCCGGCAGCGCTAAACGTCGCCGTCGTTGACGCGGCGGCGGAGTTGGCAAAGGTCACGGTGCCAGGTCCGCTTACCCGCGACCATTGCGACTGCACTGAGCCGGACGGGAGCCCGTCGTCGCTCACCGTACCGGCAAGACTGGTGCCCACCCCGACGGTTGCACTGCGATCCGCACCTGCATTGACTGAAGGCGCGGTGTTGACCCGCGACCCCGCATACTTAGCAGACAAGTAATCTTCGACCGATTCACGCTCTGCGTCGGTGAGTGCCCGGTCATACACCAGGACCTCGGCGATGTTTCCGGCAAAGTGCTTGTTGCCGCGTCCGAGGTACGCCTGATCGGATATGCCCCGCAGGGACGCATACTGTGCCGTTCTCGACAGCACGAGATTTCCGCCCGAGTATAGCCGTTCCGCGTTGCCGTTCTTGACTACCGCATGAATCGCCAGACTGGTTCCAATCGAGGACGAGCGTGTCCAGATCTGCCGATTGTTCGTTTCGCCGGTGCCGAACCGGAACTGAGTATTTGTCTGGTACGGCGATAGATACACATAGCCCCAGCTACCGCTTTCGAGCCATGCCAGCGGGGCGAAGTCGACGCCTGCGTAGGGACTTGCCTCATCACGAGCCGATGAGGAAACTAAAATGAGCGTTGCCTGAGTCAAGCCATTCAGCGTAGTACGGAACGGCAGATGATCGTCGATGCCATCGAAGCGAACCGCGGGCTTACCATTAGCGGCGCCGGCGACCTGCGTCGGCCGCGCGGACGTCGATGTCTGTACGACGGCAGTATTCGATCCGCTTTGATCCGCCCAGCGGAAAGCAGTGGAATCGACGGTTATGCCCTTGTCTGCCTGAAGCCATAGTTTCAGGCCTCCGGTGGGAACGGTTTGGGAATACAACGGACTCAAACCGGTGCAGGTTAATAAGAACGAAGCAACAATCGCTTTGCGAACACAAGTTGGCTGTATAGACACACGAATAGCGGTCAAACTCTCACCTCATAGTTTTCTTTGAGATTGGAGACCCGCTCTACGGCAAAGTAGTGCGCTGGAGGGAATCGCGGGTTAGGCCATCGCGAGAGCAAACTGAAGCGGTTAGTGTTTACCGTCGTTTGCGCGTTGGCTCATTAATGATGCTAAACGTAACGGATCGACAAATCAATACCCCTAGTGCATTTTCCTACAACATTTCATATAACCGCTGATTATAGAGCGAAGTAAACTTTTGTTTGACAAACTGAAACCGTCCCGAGGTTGGTAACGTTACCGGCGCGGCGAGACGAAGCCGCTCTCTAACTTCCACGATTCAAGTGTGTTAAAGACAATTGGGCAGTACGTAGCGCGGTCGGGCATCTCCCACATGCGGGACAGTAGAGAGCCAGGCCCGCGTACTACATGGGGAAAGTTCTCGCACGTGGCCGGTCTTTCATCGTAGATAGAGCAGGTGGCGCCGTCGAGGAAGACGCAGCCCTTCTCCGTCCGCTTCAGAATGATGCCTTCCTCTGCAGATGGCATGGTGTAGTCTTCGCAGAACCGCTCCGCCGAGATGCGGAAGAAGCGGGCAAGGCGCTCGATATCGCGCTGCTGCAGCCGTACGGTGGCGACGCGGCAGCAGTTGGCGCACGCCGTGCAGTCGATCTCGCTCTCGATCTCTTCGGCGATCTTCCGGAACCGCCGCTCCACGAACGTGTGGGACTTCAGCCAGCGACGGAACTGCTGGTTCTCGGTGCGTTTCTTTTCGCCCAGGCGCTGGATCTGAACAAGATCATGAACCATCCCCCAGAGTGTAGCCGCCCGGCGTCGACGGGTACAATGAACCTTTCATGGAGCCGGCCCGTCTACAGCAGCTTCTGGTGTCACCGCAAGCGGACCCGTGGTTCGTCGCCACGGCTCTGGGCATCGCCTTCTTTCTCGGCGCGGCCCACGCCCTGACTCCCGGCCACGGCAAGACAATCGTCGCTGCCTACCTGGTGGGAACGAAGGGCCGCCTGGCGGACGCTGTCTGGCTGGGCGGCATCGTGACGTTCACACACACGGCGAGCGTTTTCGCCCTCGGATTGATCACTCTCTACGCCACCCAGCATCTGCCGGTGGAACGCATCTATCCGTGGCTCTCACTCACGAGCGGCGCCCTTGTCACGGCGATCGGCGGTTGGCTGCTCTATACGCGACTGCGCGGCGAGCACGACCACAGCCACAGCCACGACCACAGCCACCCCCACGACCACCATCACCATCATCATCACCACAGCACTGGCCATCCTCACTCCCACACACACCATCATCACGATCATCATCATGGCGCTGAGGGTAGAGGCGCCCTCTTCTCTCTCGGAGTATCGGGTGGCCTGGTTCCCTGCCCTGAAGCGCTCGTGCTGCTCATGCTCTCCCTTACCTTGGGCAAGATCGGCTTTGGCCTGGCGCTCCTTGCCAGCTTCAGTCTCGGGCTGGCCGCAGTGCTGATTGCGATTGGCTGTGCCATCGTCCTCATGGGTCCCGTGGTCAACCGCGCGAGCAAAGGCGGTGGCGCCTGGCGCCACGCCCTACCCGTCGCCAGCGCCGTCGTGGTCACCCTTCTTGGCGCGGGGCTGCTCGTGGAAGCCGCGCGGCAACTTCTTTAGCTCATGCCTGATCGCTATCAAGTTATCGTCATCGGCGGCGGCCACAACGGTCTCGTCACCGCCGCGTACCTCGCAAAAGCGGGGCGCAGCGTGCTGGTCCTGGAACGGCGCAATCTTGTCGGCGGTTGTTCGGTCACTGAAGAGGTCTGGCCGGGCTTCCGCGTGTCCACCGCCGCCTACCTTACCAGCCTGATGCAGGAACGCATCGTCAACGAGTTGGATCTGACCCGGCATGGCTACGTGGTGGACGCCAAGGACCCGGCGTTCTTCTCGCCCTTTCCCGACGGGCGCTACTTCTTCATGTGGCAGGATCGCCGGAAGACGCTCGCGGAGATCGCTAAGTTCTCGAAGAAGGACGCGGAGGCCTACCCAGCCTATGAGGATCATCTGGAGCGCCTCAGCCAGGTCGTCGAGGGACTGCTGCTCACCACGCCTCCGGAGTTCCCCCCGGCGGGCATCACGGACTTCGTCGATTATTTGAAGCTGCTCGGGCGCATGCGCGGGCTGTCCCGGAACGAAATCGTCGGTCTAGTGAAGATCTTCACCCAAAGCGCGGCGGACTTCCTGGACGACTGGTTTGAGAGCCCCGAGGTGAAGGTAACGCTCGCCACCGACGGCGTTATCGGCGCCAACGGCGGTCCGCGCTCCGCCGGCACCGCGTACATCCTCTTGCACCACTGCATGGGCGGCGTCGCGGGCCATCGGGGCCTGTGGGGCTTCGTCCGTGGCGGCATGGGCGCGGTGTCGAACGCGATCGCCGCGGCAGCCAAGGAACACGGTGCGACAATTCGCACCAACGCCACGGTGGACCGCATCCTGGTTCGCGGCGGCCGGGCGCACGGCGTTGCCCTGGATACCGGCGAAGAGATCCACGGCGACGTCATTGCCAGCAACGCCGACCCGAAGCGGACGTTCCTCGGGATGCTGGACGAGCGCGAGTTGCCGGGTGAGTTCGTAACAGCCATGCGGCGGCTGCGGTGCGAAGGCACCTCCTGCAAAATCAACTTCGCCCTCTCCGGGCTGCCTGAATTCACTTCCTTTCCGGGTGCGCCGGGCCCGCACCACCGCGCGACCATGCACATCTGCCCGTCGATCGACTACATCGAGCGTGCGTGGGATGACGCCAAGTACGGGCGACCCTCCCGATCGCCGCTGCTCGAGCTGACGGTGCCCACAATGTACGATCCCTCGCTGGCGCCGGCGGGCCGTCACGTCATGGGCTGCTTCCTGCAGTATGCGCCCTACACCCTGTCCGAAGGCACCTGGGACGAACTGCGCGAGCCCTTCGCTCAACGTGTCATCGAACTGATCGAAGAGTACGCCCCAAACATCCGATCCATCATCCTCGATCAGCAGGTGTTGACGCCCTTCGACCTCGAGCGGCAGTTCGGGATCACCGGCGGCAACATCTTTCACGGCGAGATGAGTCTGGACCAGATGTTCGTGATGCGGCCGGCGGCGGGATGGGCGCGATACCGCACGCCCATTCGCGGGCTGTATCTGTGCGGGTCCGGCGCACACCCTGGCGGCGGGGTGATGGGAGCGCCGGGTTACAACGCCGCGCGTGAGATCCTACGCGATCGTCTCGCTTAAGCGCGCCGCGCGGATCACCAGACCCAGCCAGACCAGCAGCGCGAGCAGCGTGACAGGCAGCGCCTGGGCGAGTCGCGGTGCAGTGAACAGAAACTCCACGTCGTGGCGGCCCGGGGGAAGCGACAGGCTGCGAAAGGCCGTATTCGCATAATCGATGGGCACGGCACGGCCATCCAGCCGGGCGATCCAGCCGGGATAGTGGACCTCGGAAGTCACCAATCGAACCGCCGAAGGCACGTCTACCTGCAGCACCACGCGCTGCCGCGTTTCCTGGCGGACGCGCACGGCGCCGGGTCCTTCCAATCGGTAACGCTCCGTGCCGGCCTGCTTCACGAAGACTGTACGGCCAGGCCACGCCTGCGATGTCCAGCCTTGCAGGGGCGGGCGCTCTCCCTGCATGGTGAGGACTCGGATCGCCATGGCATCGATCGCCGGCGAGTGCGGCTGCTCGATCTGGTAGTAAGCCCCCCACCGCTCGCCCTTCGCCGCGCCCAGCCGCACTTGAATGAAACGCTCCAGTGCGAGCGGGTCATACCCGTTGGCCGCTCGAATGCGAGTGATCGGCGCGGTGGTCATCAGTTGCAGGGAGTCGTCGATGGTATCCACGCGTCCATCTCCCGCTAACGCGGCCAGGCGAGACACCGTTTCCGTGGAATCGCCCGGATCCAGCGCGATGTCCTGAGCGTTCATCGGCCGGTTGGAACTGATCACAATCAGCTCGAGGCCGGCCAGACAGGCTGCGGCCAATCGCCACCGCGGCCGGCGGAGCCAACAATCGCAGCCCAGCGCCGCCAGCAGCGCCAGAGTCAGGCCGAACGGCGCCAGGAACAGATACCAGTACAACGTGTTCTTGACGAATGCCGGCGTGGCGGCGAAAAGAGCCCTGCCGATGAAGAGGTACTCGCCCAACAGGAGCAACAGAAAAACCGTGAGCAGGCAGGCGAGCGCGGTGGCGAGCCGTCTCGGCCGGAGCAGGGCCAGCACGGCGGCGCAAAGCACCGTCCAGCCATGAAAGAGGTAGAGGAAGGTTAGCTCGTACGGGGAGCGAAATGTTTTCAGGTCGAACACGCCGTGATAATTGGGAACGACGAGCGACCAAAGAGCCGCCGGCGGAATGCCTCCGCCGCCCTTCAGCCAGTCCGCGCGATACTTGCCCACGCTGTTCTCCACCAGTTCGAGAGCCGGCCACAGCTGGACCGCGCCGAGTGCGAGTGCCAGCAGCCCGGCAACGGCAAGGTCCAGCAGGCTCTGCCGGCTTGCCGTACGTGCGGCGACCAGTGCCAGCCCGAACAGGCCCGTGGAGACCGCGGCGACAAGCGTGAAGGCCGTAAAGCCGCAGAAGAAGTGAAGAGTAAGAGCGAGCGCGATGACAGGCACGCGCCACCGGCGCGCCAGCAGCAGTCCCTCCCAGGCCAACACCATCCACGGAGCCGCCAGAACAGAACTGAGATGTTGTGTTTGGGACGCGAGGAAGGCTCCCAGTTCGAAGGCGAAGCCGCACAACAGGGCCGCGTCGGCAGACAGGGCGAGGCGGCGTGCCAACCGGTAGGCAAACCAGCCCGCCAGGAACACGTGCAGCACCAGCAGCCACTCCAGTCGTTCGCTCAAGCCCTCGCGCCCGAAGACTGCGGCGAGCATCATACCGGGGTAGAAAACCGCGGTCTGTGGATTCGCCAGCAGTGGACGCCCGCAGTAGGTATAGGGGTCCCACAGCGGAAGTACTCCCTCTGAGAGCGCATCCGCGTAGGCGGTAGCCAGCGGCAGGTGATGACTGCGAAAGTCCCAAGGCACGGTATGGCCGGGGACGAACAGCACCGTGCGGAAGAAGATCAGAGCGGCCGCAAGCAGCAGTAGGGGCCGGGTCACAAGGCCGCCACGCCCTCCAGGCTCCGCCAGAGGTACCAGCTGGCGACGCTGCACCATGGCCGCCAGGGTCGCGCCAGCGCTTCCATCTCCGCCGGCGTGGGAAGCGCCTCGAGCCTCCAGGCCTTCTTGATGGCGGCGCGAACGCCCAAGTCCCCTGTCGGCAGAACATCAGGCCGGCGTAGCGCAAAGATCAGGAACATATGCGCCGTCCACACGCCCACACCTTTTACCTGCGTAAGGTGCTCGATGACCCCCTCGTCGCTCAGCGCCGGAAGCCGGGCAAAGTCCACTTCTCGGGAGGCGGTCCGCTCCGCAAGGTCGCGCACATAGGCCGCCTTCTGTCCGGAGAGGCCCAGAGCGCGCAGCCTCTCGGGAGCAAGCCTGAGAATCGCGCGAGGGGTCAGCGGGCGCCCGTCCCGGCACGCCGCCGCCTGCAATCGGCCGAAGATCGTACCCGCCGCCGTCCCGTTCAACTGCTGATAGACAATAGAGCGAACGAGCGTTTCGAAATCCGGTTCCCGGTATTGAATGCGATAGGGGCCGACGGCTTCAATGATCTGCCGCAGTGTGGGGTCGGCCTGTTTCAGATGGAAGACGCCTCGGCGCATACAGGTTGCAACAGTCTCCAGTGTAATGGCTTGTACGCACGGCAGCGGAACGCGCGAGCGTAGCCGCGCATCTACACTGTTGAACAGAGTTATGGATCGTCGTACATTTGCCGCCGGCCTGCCGCTTGCACTTGCCGCCCGCCTCTGGGCCCAGAAGCCGCCCGCGCAACCCCCGGAGGACGTCGGCCCCATCATTAGTGTCGACGTCGAATTGGTCAACCTCCTCTTCTCCGTGCGCGACAAGCGAAACGGGCTAGTCGGCAATCTCACCCAAGACGACTTCACCGTCACCGAGAACAATGCCGCCCAGACCATTAAGTACTTCGCTCGCGAGACGGACCTTCCGCTGACCATCGGCCTGCTGGTGGATGTCAGCCGCAGCCAGGAATCTCTGATCGAAGTGGAACGGCGCGCAGCGCTGCAGTTTTTTTCGCAGGTGCTGCGGCAGAAGGACATGGCGTTCCTCATCAGCTTTGGAACCGACACGGAACTGCTGCAGGACTACACGAATTCCGCACAGTTGCTGCGCGCCGGCCTGGACAAGCTGCGTGTGCAGGGCGGCGTCTCGATGCCTGGAATCAATCCCGGGCCGATTCCCACCTCCGGTCAACGGGGCACGGTGATGTTCGAAGCCGTCTACCTGGCCGCCAACGACATGCTGAAGGGTCAGGTGGGCCGCAAGGCCATGATCCTGATCACGGACGGCGTCGATGTCGGCAGCCGGACGAAGATCGGCGAGGCGCTCGAAGCGGCCCAGAGGGCCGACACCATCATCTACAGCGTCGAATTCTCCGACCCGCGCTATACCGGTTTCGGCTATGGTGGCGGCGGCGACCTGAAACGCATGTCGGAGGAGACAGGCGGCCGCCTGTTTCGTGTCGGTCGCAACAACACTCTCGAGTCGATCTTCAACGAGATCCAGCAGGAGATGCGCAGCCAGTACGCCATTGGGTACACCCCAACGAATCCAGCCAAAGACGGCAGCTTCCGCAAGGTGGAGATCCGCGCAAAGAACAAGGATTTGAAAGTGCAAGCGCGTAAAGGGTATTACGCCTCCGGCAAGAACGGCTAGGCGGTGCGCCACGCGTGCACGTGATAGGGCACGTAGTACCTGGGGTCGTCGCGCGTCAGTATCTCAAACCCGGCATCTCGCAGAAACTCTTTCACGAAGGCGAGGGTCCGGAACTCCTCACCCTCTCCCCGGTCGGCGCGAAAGTCATGCGCGCAGATGCAGGCGAACCGGGCGCGGGCGAGCGCACGCCGGCACCCCGGCAGGGCCAGTCGCTCCGCTCCCTCGATGTTCATCTTCAGGAAATCGATCCGTTCGATTCCATGCTCGTCCATCACCTCATCGAACGGGCGGCCGGTCACCGTAAAGCTCGTTTCGCTCGGCGCTCCCGCGCGCACGTAATTGGACTCCCATACCGGCAGCGTTTCGATCTGCAACTCCGCCGGCTCAGTGGTGCATGCGATGCGGAGGGCTCGCACGTTCGCGAGGCCGTTCCAACGGCACAGCCGCTCCAAAACGCCGAATGACACCGGGTGCGGCTCCATCGCCCAAACAATGCCCTGCGCTCCAACGCTCCTCGAGAAGGCATAGACGTCTTCGCCCCTCCCCGCACCGATATCGACGATAACGTCTCCGGGCTGCGGCTTGTAGACGTGAAACCAGTAGTCTTCTGCGTCGCGCAGGAACTTGGCCTCCTGACCAGTCCAGCGCTCCCACATCGGCTCCCGCGAAAACAGGTCCGGGTCGGGTACTCGCAGGGTCGGAGTGATGCGCACCCAGTAGCCGTCGTCGAAGCCGAATTGCAGCGAGTTGCCGGTATGGTTGGCCGCCAGCAAGTTCGACGCTTGAAGCACCTTCTCCGGCGGTTCGCCTTGCGCGGCGGATCGAATCTCGTCCCACATCATGTCTCCCTAAGTTACACCCGCGAATCCACTGCCATCTGAGTTAGAGACCAATTGACCACAAACTCTTTTGGTGATACAGTTCTGCCAGCTCGCTTTGAGTAACTGTATCGGGAGGTACTGAATGCGCGGGTCGATCCTTGCCTTAGCTTTGGCTTTACCCTTATCGCTCTTCTCTCAGAGCATCACCGGCCGCATGTCCGGCACGGTCACCGACGCCACCGGCGCTGTCATACCTGGTGCGAAGATCACGATCATCAACGAGGCGACGAAGCTCGCTCGTACGGCCACCACGGACCCCGACGGCTTCTACGTGGTGCCGAACCTCCCCGTGGGGAACTACACGGTGACCGCGGAACTGCAAGGGTTCAAGAAGTCGGAACGCACCGGCAACAACCTCGTGGCGGATGGTCGGCTCGCGGTCGACTTTCGCCTGCAGATCGCCGGCGTCGAAGCGTCTATTGAAGTGACCGCCGCCGCCGGCGAGACCGTCAATACCGTGTCCGGCGAGGTAGGTCGCGTCATCGACACCGCCCAGGTCCAGGACTTGGCGCTCAACGGGCGCAACTACATGCAGCTGTCCTCGCTGATTCCCGGCGCCGTACTCCTGGACGAGGATCAGCTGGCCCTGACTACGAATCTGTCGATCACCGCACAGTCCATCAACGGCACTCGAGGGAACACCAACTACCTGGCCCTCGATGGCGGATCCAACATGGACTCGGGATCCAATGGAAGCCAGATCAACAATGTGGGAATTGACTTCATTCGCGAGGTCAACATCAAGTCGTCGGCTTTCTCAGCCGAGTTCGGCAGAAACTCAGGCTCGTCGATCAATGTAGTGACACGCGGCGGCGGCGATCAGTTTCATGGCGGCGTGCGCGAGTTCTTCCGGAATAACAAGCTCGATGCGCGGAATACGTTCGCTCCCGTCCGTCCGCCCCTCCGATTCAATAACTTCGGATGGGACCTCGGTGGCCCCATTCTCCGGGGAAAGCTCTTCTTCTTCGGCGGCCAGGAGTATAAGCGGATTCGGCAATATACAACGCCCACGCGCCGCAGCTTGCCCACCCGGGCCGAGAGGGCCGGAGACTTCACCGCGCGCAGCGGCAACCTCCGCTATCCGGGAACAACCGATCCGATCGTCGGCCGTAACATCTCGTCCATGATTACTCCCCAAGGCGCGGCCATAGCCAGAGTCTATGACGCGATGGAGAAGGTAGCGGCATCCTACGTCGACACGCCCACCAGCAACAATACCGTGTTTCAGGATCCAAGCCCCTTTAACTGGCGGCAGGATATCGCCCGGCTCGATTACAAGCTCAGCGAAGCTCACAACTTCTATTTCCGCTACATGCACGATCACTACAACCTGATCGATCCCTACGGCGTATTCTTCGGCTCGCAGATGCCAATGACTCCCACACGCCGCAACCGGCCGGGCTGGAACTATCAGATCGCGCACACCTGGCTTCCCACGCCCAACATCGTCAACGAGCTGAAGCTGAACTCCTCCTGGAACGGCCAGAGGATTCCCATGGTCGGCGACGCTTGGAAACGGGCTACGTATGGACTCGAATACCCGCTGGTCTACAACGCGAGCAGCTGGGAAGGAGCCGGCGCCGACGGGATGCCGGATATTACGATCTCCAACTTCGCAAACATTAACGGACCCCGCCAGGCGCTGATGTCTCCGACGACGGACATCCAGTTTATGGAGAGCGTCACGTTCATTCGCCGGGCGCACACCATTAAGGCCGGCTTTACGTTCATTCGCAACCGGAAGGACCAGAACGGCCGCTCGCAGTACCGCGGCAGTGTTGCCTTCAACACCTCCGGCAACAATCTCACAACGGCCAACGCCTTCGCCGATGCCCTGTTAGGCAACTTCCGCACTTACACCGAAGCCTCGGGTGACCCCACCGGCTTCTTCCGGTTCAGTTCGTACGAAGGCTATGTCTCCGACGCCTGGCGCGTCAACCGCAAGCTGAGCGTTGAAATCGGCGTCCGCTGGCAGCGAAATGACCCGACTTACACGCAGGCGAACAATATTACAAACTTCGTCCCGGGGCTGTACAATCCGTCGCAAGCGGTTACGGTGCTCCCGAACGGCACCCTGGTTGCCGGCGTCGGAAATCCCTACAACGGCCTGGTCCGTCCCGGTGAAGTCCCGCCGGAAGAGATGGGCCGCCTCCAGAACGTCGATATGGCCGCGCTGGGCCGGATACCGTCGGGAGCCCCCCGGGGCCTCTATGACGCGAACCTGCTGTTCGCGCCTCGCGTCAGCCTTGCCTACGCTCCCTTTAACAGCAACAAGACCGCCATCCGCGCCGGTTTCGGCCTCTTCTACGACAAGCCGGAAGGCAACATCATCTTCCCCATGGTCAACTACACGCCGTGGCTGCAGAGCGTGAGCCTCGAAAACGCTAACCTGCGCGATCCCCGCAGCGGCCGCGCCTCGGCTCTTACTCCTTTTGCCAACATTGATGCCATTGACCCGAACCTCGACATCCCCTACACGATGACCGGTAACTTCGGCATCCAGCAGGAGCTGCCGGCGGGTACCTTCCTGGAGCTGACCTACGTGGGAACCTTCGGCCGTCATCTGCTTCGCCAGCCGGATATCAACTACCTGACCCTCGACCAGCTGCGCGCCTTGAACGAGATCCCTTCCGCCCAGCGGCCTTCCCTCAACTCCTTGCGTCCGTTCAAAGGCTACTCGGCCATCCGGCAGCGAATCTCTGACTCCACTTCTAACTACCACGCCCTGCAGAGTTATCTCACCAAGCGCAAAGGCCGGCTCAATTTCACCCTGAGCTACACCTGGTCCAAGGTGCTGGCGGGCTCTTCCGGCAACGGCGACAATCCGGATAGCGGGATATTCTGGCGCGACCGTAACTATTCGTATGGGCCCGCCAGCTTTGACCGTTCCCACGTCATCGTCGGCACTTACTCTTACCGCGTCCCGACGCTGGCAGCGGTCCGCAAGAATGCGGTCGGCAAAACCATACTCGGCGGGTGGGAGGTCAGCGGCATTATCCGCGGCCAGACCGGTGGGCCTCTGACCATTTCCGCCAGTACGTTGTACACGGGCGGCCGCCGGGCCAATTACCTGGGCGGCAATCCGATCAATGACACCAGGAACCCGAACGCCTACCTGAACCGCGACGCCTTCGCCCCCGCTGACGAAGACCGCGAGGGCACCAGCGGGGCAGGCAACGTGCGCGGACCGGGACTCTATCTCTGGGACTTCTCTCTTAGGAAAGAGACGGTCCTCGATACCGAACGCGGATGGAGGCTTCGCTTCCAGGCGGATTTCTTCAACATGTGGAACCGCGTGAATTACCGCAACCCGGGCACCAGTTGGGGCTCGCTGATCACCCCCGACAACAACTTCGGAACGATCACCACCGCTGGTCCGCCGCGCAACATCCAACTCGGGCTGAAGTTCAACTTCTGAGCCCGCTCGCGAAATCCGCTTGACAGGGGCGGCTGAAATCTCCCATAGTTTATCTATGGGAAGCAAGGCCGCCCGCTGGGTTCGGGAGCTATGCCGACGAGCCGCATTTATCGCCCGGCGAAAACAATGGCACGAGGACGCCGATAGCGAAATCCGGTTTCACCTCGCCATGCGCGAGGACCAGAACCGCGCTGCCGGCATGACTGAGGACGACGCCCGGTTCGCGGCCCGGAAAGCGTTCGGAAACCCTCTTCGACTGCGAGACGATGCCCGCGAAGCATGGCTGGGGCCCGCCCTCGAGGCGTTCCTGATGGATCTCTGGCTGGCCGCCCGCGGAATGCGGCGCCGGCCGGGCTATGCGCTGCTCGGCGGAGTTACCCTCGCGCTCGCCATCGGCGCCTGTACCGCCGTGTTCTCGCTCGCTTACGCCGTTCTGCTGCGGCCGCTTCCCTTCCCTCAACCTGAGCGCTTGGTCCGCGTGTATGAGGATGCGGCCGCCCGTGGTTTCCCTCGCGGCGATACCTCTCCCGGCAACTTCCGCCACTTACAGCAGGAAACGCGGTCCTTCTCCGCTTTGACGATGTGGCACCGGACGGGCGCCACGCTGACGGGGGAGGGAGAACCGGAGCGCGTCGACGGCCTGCGCACTGCCGCCAACTTCTTTGAAGTGTTCGGTGTTGCCCCGCAGTACGGACGCGCGTTCCAACCCGGAGACGACCGGCCGGGCGCACCGCCGGCCGTCATCCTGTCGTATCGCCTTTGGACACGGCGGTACGGCGGAGACCCCGCCCTTGTCGGCCGGTCCATATCCATCAACGACCGTCCGCATCTCGTGCTCGGCGTGATGCCGGCCGCCTTCAGCTACCCGACAAGCGAAACGCAGTTCTGGATGCCCGCGGACCTGGACGCGCGCGATTGGGCCAAGCGGGGATTGCGCTACTTCCTCGTGGCCGGCCGCTTGCGAGAGGGAGTTTCTCCAGAAGCGGCGCAGTCGGAGTTGGACGCACTCGCTCCACTCGTTCGGGAAGCCGATCCGGTCGCCAACCGCGATTTCCGCGCCGTGGTGGTGCCGTTGCGCGACGATCTCGCCGGCAGGGCCAAGGACCGCCTGATCCTGCTCACCGGGGCCGTACTCCTGGTGTTGCTCATCGCGTGCGCCAACGTCGCCCACCTCATACTGTCCCGGAGCGTGCGAAGGGCCTCCGAACTCGCCTTGCGACTGTCGCTCGGAGCAAGCCGAGGCCGCCTGATGCGGCAACTCCTTGCGGAAAGCCTGACGATCTCGCTCGTTGGGGGCGCGGCCGGCTTCGCTCTCGCGGCTTGGGGCTTGCGCGTGTTTGCGTTTCTGATTCCTGCGTCCATGGCGGACACGGCCGCGGTTCGTCCCGACGGAGCGATGGCTATCCTCGCCCTGGCGCTGGCGCTGGTAGCGGCGCTGCTCAGCGGCGTGGTCCCCGCCTGGCGGCTGAGCGGCGTGAACTGGAACGAGAGTCTCCGCCAGGGCTCCTCGCGGTTGATTGGCGGCTTTGGACAGGAGCGCCTCCGCGGCGTCCTCGTAGTGAGTGAGGTTGCCTTCGCCGTGATGCTGGTCATCGGCGCCACGCTGCTGGTTCGTACGCTGCTCGAAAGCCTCGCCGTTCACCCCGGCTTTGATAGCCGGAATGTGTTGACCGCAACCACGCTGCCCCCCGCGCCGCACCTCGAGTTCGAGCGCAGGAACGAGTTTCTGGATGAGGCGCTGCGGCGTGTGCGTGCGCTCCCCGGCGTCACCGGAGCCGCCTACATGTCCGCCATTCCCTTCACCTGGAAGGGTGGCAAGCTCGACTTCGAAGTGCAGGGCAAGCCGCGCGAGAACGCGCAGGGAGCGCTCATCCGGCAGGTGACGCCCGGCTACTTCGGCGTGCTCCGGACCAAGCTCATCGAAGGACGCGAGTTCACCGGCGATGACCGGATGAGCAGTGAACCTGTCGCGGTTGTGAATCGCGCACTGGCCCGCCGTTACCTGGATGGGAATCCCACCGCCAACCACGTTCGCATCCATGGACCCGGCTTCGACGGCACCTGGTATCGCGTGGTGGGAGTCAGCGAGGACGTCCTCGAGATGGGTCTGCTGGCGGCTCCGCAGCCGATGATCTACCTTTCGCCGCGGCAGACGCGCGCGGACTTCAACCTGCCGTTTGGGCTTGCCGCGCGCACCACAGGCGACCCCGATACCCTTGTCCCCTCTCTTCGTGCCACGCTTCGCGAGGCGTGGCCGGCGATGCCGGTATCGCGCGTCCGCACCCTGGAAAGCCTGCGCGAAGCGGAACTGGCCGAACGGCGGCCCATGGCCATCCTCTCCGGCGCCCTTGCTGCGGTGGCCCTGCTTCTCGCCTCTGTGGGCGTCTACGGATTGCTTTCCTTCACGGTGGCGCAGCGCATTCCCGAGTTCGGCATTCGCGCGGCGCTCGGCGCCAGCGCTTTCAGCATTCTGTCCAGCGCCACCCGCCGAGGCGTCGGCCTCGCGCTGGCGGGCACGGCAACCGGCGTCGCCGCCTCGCTCGCCCTGGTGCAATTGATGCGCGGCCTGTTGTACGGAGTGAAGCCGGTGGACCCGATGGCCTTCGCAGCGGCCCCGGTGCTGGTGCTGCTGCTGGCGATGACCGCCTGTATCGTCCCGGCGTGGTCGGTCATGCGCGTCGATCCGTCGCGCGCACTGAGGAGCGAGTGACGGCATGCCCCAGAAACCGGCGCGTGACGAAATACCGCCCGGCACTCTCTACCTGCTGATCCTCCGAACGCTTGCCCTGCGCGGCAAGATGCATGGATGGGGAATCGCCGAGCACATTCACGAAGTCAGCGACGTGCTGCACGTGGAGGAAGGGTCGCTCTATCCCGCGCTGCAGCGGATGTTGATCAAGGGCTGGGTATCGGCGGAGTGGGGGCTGTCCGACAACAATCGCCGCGCGCGGTTCTACAGCCTTACGCCGGACGGGCGCCGGCAGCTCCAGGAAGAGTTGTCTCAGTTTGAGCGCGTCAACCGAGGAATCCTCCGGGTCCTTGAATGGAGCGGCGCCTAGCGGTCGCTGTCTTCACTGAGCGCTAGCACCACGCGAACGAGTTCGCTCAGCCCAACCAGATCCGCGACTCCGCCGGGCAGCACGTTTGAGCCGGCCATCGGTATCTCCATTTGCTTCCCGTCACTGCCTCGGTACACCGTCCGGCTGCCGATGTGCAATTCGTACGTATCGCGCTGTCCGCGAATATGGATGACGTCGCCCGCCACCGCCACCCGATCCGACGCGAGATTCATCGAACCCAGGGCGGCAGAGATGCTGCGGCCGACGATCTCCGGGAAGGTGGGGAGGTTGCCGGGCGGGCGAACGGTTGGATCCGGCCGCCCGACCGCCTCCGCCGCCGCGCGGCGCACCTTCTCCCCGTTGTTCTTGGGCTTGAACTCCACTTCGCTGATGGAGCGCAGGCAGTCGAGTAAGGCTGTCTCTCCGACAGATCCCGCGAGCCAGACCAGCGAACGGAGGATGAAGCTGCCTTCTCGGGACAGCTTCTGTGTCGCGCCCGGTTTCAGCGGTTCGAACCACACCAGGAGTCGCCGGCAGAACGCATCCGCGCCCATCGCTGCCACAATCTTCTGCGATTCGGGAATCCACTTGGGCGCCGGCCTACCTGTCTCATCGCCGCGAATGCTGTGGAGCAGCCTCCGCCAGTTCTCGCGCTCCGCCCCGCTCATCGCTCGAAAGTCCGACCGTACGCGATCGCTCCAGCAACGCTTCAGATCGATCTCGGACCATTCATCCCGCCACGCCAGCATGTCCAGCCGGGAGCGGAAGAGCTGAAGACTGGTTTGGTTCACCGAGTAGCCCAGATCCCACGTCTTGTCGCGAAACTGGCGCACGGCCATCGCAAGCTGGGGAGTGTGGCCGTGCTCCTCAATGTAGTGGAGCACGTGGACCACGGGGGTGTATGGAGCAGCGAAGGCCGAACCTGCAGCCGTGCTCTCCAGAATTTCGATGAGGTCCTGCGCGGTGGGCGCAAGCGTCCACTTCTCAATCCTCTCCGATAGTCCCCGCAGCTCGCTTGCATAGCGGTTCTCCGGCGAGTGTTGCGCATGCCAGGCAAACCGCTCGAGCAGCGCCTTCCAGATCAGCAGTTTCTTTCGCTTGTCCCGAACGCCGTTGACCTCCTTTATGGCCGCCTGCCAACCGGCCTCGTCCACGCGCATCAGGTACTGATCGAGAGCGTGGTGCCCTTCGGCCAATGCCGACTTTGCGTCCAGCAGATAGCCGTCCGGACAGGGGATCTGTTCCATCGAAACTCCTTCCCATCTATCGGTCTTCCTGCCCCCGCGCGATAGCCTTACAAATGTCACAACGCCCAGCGCGGGTAAGATGGACCAGCGGAGATGGCAAAGCTGATCGAGTTCCAGGACGTCTGGTGCGAATACGCGGGACGGCCGGTTCTGCGCGGCATCGAACTGACGGTGAACCAGGGTGAGACGCTCGTGCTGCTCGGCAGGAGCGGGTCCGGCAAGACGACCCTGTTGAGAACGGCGAACCGGCTGATTGAGCCCAGCCGGGGAGCGGTGCGGTTCGAGGGATCTCTCGTTCGCGCGCTGGATGTTCACGCACTGCGACGCCGCATAGGCTATGTGATCCAGGAGGGCGGTCTCTTCCCGCACTTCACCGTCGAGGAGAATATTGGCCTGGTTCCGACGCTCGAAGGATGGCCGGCGCACGAGATACGCGCTCGCGTCGAGGAGTTGTTGGAGGCCATGCGTCTGCCGCCCGCCCAATACATCGACCGTTACCCGCGAAGCCTCTCCGGTGGCGAGCGCCAGCGCGTCGGCATCGCGCGCGCCCTGGCGGCAAATCCGCCGCTGCTGCTGCTCGACGAGCCCTTCGCGGCGCTCGACCCGCTGACTCGCTTCGCCCTGCAGCGGTTGTTCCTCGATCTGCGCCACAGCTTCCGGACCACCGCAATCTTCGTCACCCACGATGTCCGCGAGGCTCTAATGGTGGCTTCGCGAATTGCCCTGCTGCGCGACGGGCAACTGGATCTCGTGTCCGACCCTGCCGGGTTCGCCGCAGCGGGTTCCGAAGAAGCCCGCCGGTTCCTGGAGACCGTGTCTCCATGACCGGAGCTATTCTCAACGCCACTGTGGAGCACCTGCTGCTCGTGGTCACCGCTCTTGCCGCGGCTCTCGCCCTGGGCGCGCCCGCGGCCGTGCTCCTGACCCGCAGAACCCGTCTCCGGCGAGCGTCGCTCGCCGCAGTCAATGTTCTGCAAACCGTCCCCAGCCTCGCGCTCTTCGGCTTCCTGCTTCCCGTACCGCTCATCGGCGGAATCGGTAAGCGAACGGCCATCGTCGCCCTGGTCCTCTACGCCCTGCTGCCAATCCTTCGCAATATGACGGTGGGCATACTCGGTGTCGATCCCGCCGTTCGCGAATCTGCTGTCGCGATGGGCATGACGGACCGCCAGATTCTGTGGAAGGTGGAACTCCCGCTCGCCTTCCCCACGATTCTCGCCGGAATCCGCGTTGCCACCGTTGCTACCATCGGAACTGCTACCATCGCGGCGGCGATCGGTGGGGGTGGACTGGGGACCTTCGTCTTCCGCGGTATCTCCATGGCCGACCCCTCAACGATTCTGGCGGGTGCGATCCCCGCGGCCATGATGGCCGTGGCGGCGGATGAGGTTCTCGGATGGGTCGAGCGACGCTTCTCCTGGTAATCCTCTGTGCGGCCTGGGGCTGCGGCACGAAGCCGCGCCTCGTGGTCGGCTCCAAGAACTTCACGGAACAGGTCATCCTCGGCGAGATCCTCGCCCAACAGATTGAGCGTCGGCTCGGCGTCGAGGTCGACCGTCGGCTAAATCTCGGCGGTACCCTGCTGGCGCACGAAGCGCTCAAGTCCGGGGGCATCGACCTCTACCCCGAATACACCGGCACCGGCCTCACCGCCATCCTCAAGGCGCCGCCGACCAAGGACCGCCGCACCGCGCTCGAGCGCGTTCGCCAGGGATACGCGCCCCTTGGCCTGCGCTGGCTGGACCCTCTCGGGTTCGACAATACCTTCGCCATGGTGGTAACCGCGGCAAACCCGGAGCGAACCCTCTCGGAGGCCGCGCGCCGCCCCGCGCCCTGGCGGCTCGGCGTCGGCTACGAGTTCGTAGAACGCCCCGACGGTCTGCGCGGGCTCGTCGAGACGTACGGTCTGCGGCTGCAAGGTGACCCTGTGACCATGGACCTCGGCCTGCTGTACCCGGCACTGGGGTCCGGAAAGATCGAGATGGGCGCAGCGAGCGCCACCGACGGCCTCCTGGCGAACCCGAGCGTCAAAATGCTGGAGGACGACCAGCACTACTTTCCGCCCTACGAATGCGCGGTGGTAGTGCGCGAGGACGCGCTCCAACGCTTCCCTGGCCTGCTCGAGGCGCTCACTCAACTCTCAGGCCGCATCGCCCCCGAGACGATGCGCAAGCTGAACCGAGCCGCGGACATCGATCGCCGCCCCGTGCCCGAGGTCGCCCGCGAATTCCTGTCAGCGCGGACAGGACGGGAATAATCAGAACTGGGGCGGGCCCAGGGCGTGTTCTTTCGCAGCCTCCACACTGCCAGGACACCCACACACAGGCACCCCACCAGCAGGTAGCAACCCAACAACGGGTGAGCGCGCTGCCGCCCTTGACTGAACTCCCACCACGGGCCTAGCAGAAGCCCCGACGCTGCCGCTGCGACAAGCTTCTGCCAGCGACGACCCTGCCGGCCCTCCCAGACGATCCACCCCATAAACGGAAATAAGTGCACAGCATACAAGTGCCAGGTAATCGGTGAGAACACCATGATCCAGGCAGTGAAAGCGCCGGCTGAGGCATAGATGGAGGTAGGGCTTCGATCCGCCCGGTAGGCCAGGTACAGAATAACCGCGAAAGCTAGCACTGCTGCCACACGAATAGCGATCAGCTGCCCAACGGTAAGTTCTTGATGCCCATTCAACGCCCAGAGAAAGGAAACCAGCGCCTGATTCGTTGCATGGTAATAGGGCCTCCCCAATGTTGGTAAGATCTCAACGAGATAAACCTGAAACGGTGGGATGCCTATGATTACCATACTGGCTCCCACAATCGCCGCCGTTGTCGCAATTACCCACACCAGGACTTTCCAGGCACGCCACGCGAACATCATCGGCACGAACTGGACTGTCGAGAACTTCGCCAACCCTCCCGCAGCAATGGTGGCCCCCAGCTTGGTCTCTTCTTTCTGAACCACGGAGCAGACAACTCCCACTGTAATCGCCGCTACAATTGCCTGAATGTTGGCGTATCGGAACGATGCCAGTAACGGCGGCGCCAGGCATAGAACCACGCAAAGCACAATCCCAACTCGCGTTTTCCGTCCCATGAGCTGGTCGTACGAACGCGCGGCAAACAGTGCAGTCATCGCAGCGCACAAGCCAAGGAGCAACATCCACACATGAAGACTTGCTTCATACGGTAGGAATGCTAAGGGAGCACACACGAGGGCAGTAGGGGGAGGGAGAATAAACCTGACGGATTCGTCCGCCTTATTGTCTTTAACAATCTTCGCGTACTTAGGCCGCATCACCGACTGAGAATCGATGCCTGCGTGGAGCTTAGCACCGGTGACGACAGGGTATAGGTCCTCCCAATACCCATATCTGGCAATCGCTCCAGCCGTATAAAATTGGCCAAAGTCGACTGCGCTCCTGAAGACGTAAATGCTGAGAAGCGACGCAGTACAGGCAAGTAACACCGTTACAAGTCTGGCGGACACTTTCTGGGGATTGTAACTTCCTAACTGCTTCTAGTAAAGAAATCCACATTACAGTCGGGAAAAATAGTCGCAGCCCGCCGTCGAGGGTACACACCACGGCAGCACGCCGCCGAACGCTGCGACGCACTGCTGGCTGCTACACTAAGACCAGCGGCGGTGAGTCGCCCCAGACCGCGCCCGGGTGGTGAAATCGGCAGACACAAAGGACTTAAAATCCTTTGCCGCGAAAGTGGCGTGTGGGTTCAAGTCCCACCCCGGGCACCAGCCTTACCGCCCCGCAGTGACCGTCACCGGGACCACAGCGCTGAACGACGGCTCGATGGTCGGCAAAAAGGCGTGTACCGTATAGATCGCCTCACGCGGCTGACCCGTCAACGGGGGCCGCGGGATCATTACCGTGGTGCTCCACTCGCCATGGTAGGTCTTGTGCGTCAAAGCCTGAAGAAACACCGCTGAGTCGGAGAAGCGCCACACCACGTTCCCAGCTTCGTCTCGTAACACGACCTCATACTCCTGCGAGGTCGGAAACACGAGCTTCAGCGGCGCCGACGCGGGCTCCAGCTGCAGTCGCATCGTCGCGCGCAGAAGCTCCGAGCCCTGCGTCTGGTCCACCGTCACCGTGAACCGCGTGTGCGCCGACGCTTCCACAATCAAGCGTCCGACCCGGGCGTAGACCAGATCGTACGTCCGCGGGCCCGCGATGGTCGTCGAAACGCGCTGGACCATCCCAATGTTCTCCGCGAAGAGTTCGCTCTCGGTTCCATAGTCCGCGCAGGAATGGGTCCGGTAGCGAAGGCGCAGCACACCGCGGATGGGCCCGGCCGGTCCGTCGTAGACCTCGCGGGTCTCTGCCGTTTGCCCCTCCTGATCGCAGGCCCTCCCATGCGCCTGCCACCATGCCCGGTCGAGCGGCGTAAACGAAGTGACGATCGATTCCGCATAGTTCTCTTCGTTCACCATCACTAGGTCACCCCGGTCGTTGTACCGGACCAACAGGCGGCTTTCGGTGTAACCGTCGAGCGGATGGTACACCCGGTCATTCAGCAGCACCGGCAACCCCACACTTACCCGGAACGTGTCGCCCAAAGCCGGGTTCCGGTATACCCACTCGTTGCCAGGCTCGAGCGGAACGAAGTCCGCCGCCCACGCGGGAAAACACAAGAACCGCAAACAGAAGTCTTCTCATTGCACCTGTTAAGACAACATATGGCGGTCATTTTGCGACACCACCGGCCCGAAACCGTTTTGTATTGAAACTTTCACGGCTTTTTGGCCATCGCGCGCTCGCGTCCCGGTAATCTGAAACCCATAGGGTCTTATCGCCTCTTCGGCATCACGGGTGTTCTACGCCCGTATTCGACAGGAAGGGAAATGCGTAACAAACTTCAACTGCTTCTAGCGGCTGCGGTGCTCGCGGCTGCGCCCGCTCTATTCGCCCAATTCGATTCCGCCACCGTACTCGGCACGGTACGCGACGCGAAGGGAGGCGCCGTCTCCGGCGCCGCCGTCACGCTCAAGAACCTCGATACCGGCATCACCGCCCAAGCCACCACGGACTCCAACGGAGACTACATCTTCCCCTCCGTCCGCATCGGCAACTATTCGGTGGCCGCCGAGATGGCCGGCTTCTCGAGGGCCGTCGTGGAGAACGTCTCCGCCACAGTCAACGCGCGCCAGCGTGTGGATCTGACCTTGCAGGTCGGCGCTGTTACCGAGATCGTCAACGTGACAGCGGAGGCGCCGCTGCTCGAGAGTGAAAGCTCTTCCAAGGGCCAGGTCATCACCCAGAAACAGATCGTCAATCTGCCCATCCTCGGCCGCTCGTATTCGAACCTTGCCCTGCTGGTTCCCGGAGTCCGCCAATCGCAGGTAGGCAACCAGGGCGACATCGCGTTCCGCCGCGAAGGCTCCTACAACGTCAACGGCCTTCGCTCCGTGTTCAACAACTTCCTCCTCGACGGTGTTGACAACAACTTCTACGGCACCACGAACCAGGGCTTTTCCAACCAGGCAATTCAGCCCTCGCCGGACTCCGTTGCCGAGTTCCGCATGGTCGTCAACGCCTATTCGGCGGAGTACGGACGCTCCGGCGGCGCGGTGATGAACGTCAGCTCGCGATCCGGAAGCAACGAATTCCACGGCTCGGCCTGGAACTTCCTCCAGAACACGAAGCTCAACGCGTACGGTTTCTTCAAGCCCACCGTCAACGGGCAGGTGCTGCCGAAGCCGCAGGTGAACCGCAACCAGTTCGGCGGGACTTTCGGCGGGCCACTCATCAAGGACCGCACGTTCTTCTTTGCCGACTACGAAGGCTCGCGCTGGATTCAATCGCCCTTCCAGTTTGTGAATCTCCCTTCCCTCGACCACCGCCGCGGCGTTCTCCCCGTGGACGTCCGCGTTCCGATCACCTTCACCGACGACGGCGGTCGCACCGTCAGCGCAGGAACCGTGATCGCCGCGGGTCAGCCCATCCCGATGACGCGCTTCGCACGCCGCGTGCTCAGTGAACTTCCTCAGCCGAACTCGCCGGGCGGCGGCGCCCTCGGTATCGCCAACAACTACTCCGGCTATGCGCGCAACCAGTTGAATGAAGATAAGGGCGCCATCAAGGTGGATCACCAGCTGAAGCCGTCCGTGGCCACCTTTTTCCGTTATTCGCATCGCCGGCAGGACATCTTCCAGCCGGGCGTGGTCACCGGCTTCTCGGGCGGTAACGCCATCGGCAATCTCAACGTGTTTAATCAGAACGGCACGGCGGGCGCCACCTGGAGCAAGTCTCCGACAGAAGTTCTCGAGTACCGTTTCGCCGTCACCCGCCTCGGCGCGGATCGCCTGCCCGCCCTCGTTGGCTCGCCCAGCATGCAGGAACTGTTCGGCATCTCCGGCCTTCCCACCGGCGACCGCGTTCGCGGCGGGATCACGCCGCAGGACATCACGGGCCTCGGCTTCCGCATCGGCCGGCAGTCCACGAATCCCCAGGCGCAGTTCCCCACCACCATCAACTCGCGTCTGAACCTGAGCAAGATCGCCGGGCGCCACAACCTGAAGATGGGCTATGAGTGGCTCTACCTGCGCATTCTGGTGGACGACACGAACCCCCTCTACGGGATTGACGGCTTCGGCGGCGCGTTCAGCCGTCCGACGGGCGGCGCCGGCAACGCCTACTTCTACAACCTCGCCGACTTCTATTTCGGCGCCCGCAGCTCCTATCAGCTGGCCACCCAGGTGGAGGTTCCCATTCGCCAGCAGGGCCACTGGTTCTATCTGCAGGATGACTGGAAGGTGAATGACCGGCTCACGCTCAACCTCGGCCTCCGCTATGAGCTCACCTCGCCCTTCTATGAGGCGGAAGGCCGCCAGGCGAACTTCAATCCGGCGACGAACAGCCTGGTGCAGGCGACGAACGGTTCCATCGAAGAGCGGGCCCAGCGCAACCTCGACTTCGGGCTGTTCTCGCCGCGCGTCGGCGCGGCCTACCAGGTGACGAAACGGCTGGTCATGCGCGGCGGCTACGGCCTTGGCTACAACTATTGGAATCGCATGGCATCGGCGGAAATCCTCGGCACCAACGCTCCCTTCGTCACTCGATTCTCTCGGCAGAACTCGGCGGCCGTCCTCGGCGCGCCGTGCAGCGGCAACAACTTTGACGGCTGTTTCCGCACCCGCGAAATGGGCTATCCCGTGAATCCGCCGTCGAACGTGATTCTCTACACCCCCAGCGATCTGCCCTGGGGCAAGATTCACAACTGGCACGTGACGATGCAGTACAGCCTGACGAAGGACACCCTGCTCGACGTCGCCTATGTGGGCAACCGCGGCGACGATCTACCTCTCCTCGGCGACTTTAATCAGGCGCGTCCCATTACCGCTGACGAAGTGTCCCGCGGCCTGACCACGCTCGGGACACTGCAAGCTCGCCGACCCTACCAGGGCTTCGGCAATATCACGGCAGTGGTTACCGGCGGCTTCTCCCGCTACAACGCCCTGCAGGTGAAGTTCGAACACCGCGGCCGCGACTTCCTGCTCCTGAACGCGTTCACCTATTCCAAGTCGATCGACAACGGCGGGCAGGTACTCGAAACCACCAACGGCGGCTCGCCGAATCCGCAGGACATCCGAAACGTCGCGAACGACCGCGGCCCCTCCAGCTTCGACCAGCGCTTCAACAACACCACCAGCGTCACCTACGCTCTCCCCTTCGGCAAAGGAAAGCGCTTTGCCGGCGGTATGCCGCGCGCCCTGGACGCGATTCTCGGCGGCTGGGAGGCCTCCTCCATCATCACCCTGACCTCGGGCCAGCCGCTCAACATCCGCTACCCGGACTTCGACGGCCGCTTGAGTGACGGCCAGCCTGACTTTCTGGGCAACGTGGCCCTCCGGCCCAACCTCCTCGACCCGGCTCTCGGCGCCAAGGCTCCCGACGGCCAGCGCTCCTTCACCAACTACTTCAATCGCGCCAACCTGGCCATCCCGGCTGCCACCGCGCCGTTCGGCAACCTCGGCCGCAACGTCGTCTATGGCTTCCCGCTCTACCAGGTGGACTTCACCGCTTCGAAGTCCTTCGCCCTTCCCTTCATCAATGAGACCTCGCGCCTGGCCTTCCGCGCCGAGTTCTTTAACTTCCTCAATCGAACCAATTTCGGCGCGCCGGTAGTGGACCTTACCTCCGCAAACTTCGGCCGCGTGACTTCCACCTTCGATCCGCGGCTCATCCAACTGGCCCTGAAGTTCAACTTCTAACGACCCGTCAGTAGTACTCTTCACGGGGACGAGCATCCCGCTCGTCCCCGTTTTTCTTGTACGATGGACCGATCGGAGATGCCCAAGGAGCATATCGTCCAGCAGGGAGAACACTTGTCCTCCATTGCCGCACTGGAGGGTTTCGGCGACTTTCACGTCATCTGGAACCACCCCGATAATGCCTCGCTCAAGGCTATCCGCGATCCGCACGTGCTGTTCCCCGGCGACATCCTGACCATCCCGGATCGCCAGGAGAAACAGGAGCGTCGCGCCACCGACGACACCCACGTCTTTCAGGCGGACGTACCGCCGCTCTTCCTGCGCTGCAAGCTGATCGATGTGGACGGCGTCGAAATGAAGGGCACGCCCTGCGACGTGGCGCTTGAAAGCGGCAAGCCCGCCGAGCCCGTGGAGCCGGCCGACGACCAGGGCATCGTCGAGAAACGCATGGGCCGGGTCGTGAAACAGGGAGAGCTCATCGCTCACCTGGAGAAGCCCGATCCAACGGACGTCAAGTTCGACCTCCGCATCGGCAGCCTGAACCCGGAGACGAAGATCTCCGGCCAGCAGGCGCGCTTCAACAACCTGGGGTATTTCGCCGGCTACAGCGTGAAGGACCTCGACCAGCTTCTCTGGGCCGCCGAAGAATTCGAGTGCGATCACATCGCAAAGCCCGCAAAGCGGCCCACCATCGTCGCTGCTCCTCCGGAAGGCGAAGAGGACCCGGCCACGAATGACACCCAAGGGAAGACCGGGGTTCAGGAAGACAAGATCGTGAAGAAGCTGCTCGCCGTTCACGGCATGTGAGTGCAAATGGCAGGCGAGCCGATCTTCATCATCGACGTTGCGCCGAACGGCATCATCGCCACTCATCCCCAGCGAGCCGAACTACCGGTATTAGTGGCGCCGATCCCCATCGAACAGCGCGAAACCAACTTCAACGCCATTCGCGACAAGCTCGTCGCCATCGGCTGCATGCGGCTGCCGAACACCGGCTTCGCGTTCGACTCTTCCTTCATCAGCCCCGAATCCGCGGATGCCTTCACACGCTTCGCCCGCCTGATGCTGAAGCTTCGCGATGCGCACGAATCGAAGCAGTTCCCGCCCTGTTCGGTCTTCGCGCACGCTGATCCCACCGGCGACGACGGCTACAACAAGATCCTCAGCGGAAGGCGCGCCCTGGCTCTTTACGGCTTGCTCATTCGCAAGCCGGAGATCTGGGACGAACTGTTCACCGTCGGCCACGGCGGCGATCAATGGGGCACCAAGTCCTTCCAGACGATGCTCTCGCAGTCGCTGGCCACGGACGAACCTCCCTTCTACACCGGCCCCATCGACGGCGCGCTGACGCCGCAGACACAGAAAGCGACGCGGGACGCGATTTCGGCGTGGCGCGAATCACGAGGGTTCGGCAAAGGCTTCAACCTCGACAAGAAGATGCGGCTGGCCCTCTTCCTCGAGTACATGAACGCGATCTGCAAGGACCCGGACGGCAACAACTTCGAGCTCACGAAGGACGACTTCATCGCGCGCGGGGCAGAGAAGAGCCTGCGAGGAGACGTGCAGGGCTGCGGCGAGTTCAACCCCATCTTTTTGTTCTCACAGGAGAAGACGAAGGCCGCCAAGAAGGACAAGACCCTCGAGGCGGTGCGCAACGAGCTGTACGTGGTGGACCGCCGGGCGCTGGTATTCGTGTTCAAGCACGGCACGCGCATCGATCCCGCCAAATGGCCCTGTCCGGCGGCGCGCGAGCGGCCCGACCTGTGCGCGAAACGGTTCTGGTCGGACGGCGACAAAAGGCGCAAGGAGGGACCGGAAGACCGCACATTCGGCGACAAGATGACCATCCTTGCCGTCGACGAGACCAACACCGTGACGCCGCGCCCGGTGGAGGAGACCGGCAACACGATGGCGTGCCGCTTCTACCACGGCTTCGCGCAGCACTCGCCCTGCGAGCGCAAGCTGCGAGAGTGGGTGGTGCGCCTGCGGATCGACGGCGCGGGCGGCGAGAAGATCCCGCTCAGCAACCGCCGCTACGTGGTAAAGGCCGGCGAAGCGGAGTTCGCACCGCTGATTCGCGGCACCACGGACGACAAAGGCGAACTGCGCATCCCGGTCATCGACGAGCGAACGAAGATGACCATCAAGATCGACGCTACCGGGCTCGACATGCCGCAACCGGAGGGCAACGATCCGGGCGCCGACACCGACAAATTCGCCGGTGAGGAAGACTTCTGGCCGTTGATTGTGGATGGCGGCGCGCTCCGCGAACGGGACGTCGGCGACGATGCCGCGGTGAAGCAGCGCCTGTACAACCTCGGCTTCGGCGAGAACGCACCGGATAAGTGGACGCAGGAGGAGTTCGACGAGGCGTTCAAGCAGTTCCGCCATCGCAACAATCTGGACAACGAGGACGACAACACGGTCCGTGCCGCCATCTTCGACGAGCACGAGATCAAGGGCGCCACGCCGCCCCCGTCAGAACAGACCGAGCCCGAGCCGCAAGAGTCCTGACCGCCATGGCCGAACCGCTCAAACCACCGGACCGCCTTAAGCCGTTCCGCCGGATCAACAACGAAGAATCCGTCCCTCAGCCCACGCCGGATGGCGACGGCGTCCGCTGCGGCTGCCACACCGTGGACGAGTTCGGCGATATGGAGGAGCAGTTCAAGGAGTTCATCGAGGACAACCTGCCGGTGCTGGGACCGCTGTTGAAGGTTCTCGAGACCGTCACGTTGATTGCTCGTACCGCGGCAAACGCGGCGCGAGCGGCAGCCGCGGCGGCAGCGGCCGCCCTTGCCGCCGCACAGGGATCACTGGGAGGCCCGATCGGTACCGTCATCGGCGCCATTCTCGGCTTCGCCACCGCGCTGGCCGCCATCTCGTCCTTCCTCGACGAGGTGCTCGGCGTCATCACCGACGTCCTCAAGTTCTTCATCGTGCGTATCGGCGCCCGCCTCGCCATGCGCGCCATTCGCGTCATCCCTCAATGGACGCCCGTGAATCGCGGTCCGTCCGCAGGCACTATCCCACTCGACCAGATCATCGAAGTCGAGGGGACCGTCACCCGCAGCTACGGCAACCCCATCGAAGTGCCCTTCGCCCAGTGGCACAAATGGATGAACTGGTCGATTCACCTGCGGCCCGAATCGAAGTACGCCGCGGCCATCGCGCCCAGCGCCGACAACCCTCCCAACACCGACGGCCGGTTGGCGACTGAAACCCCGATCGCCCGGCCCAGCTCCTTTGAGATCCAATGGGACGCCGGATCGCTGCTCGAGGGCTTCGGCGACCCCTTCGAAACAGGCTTCAAGGCCGATGACATGCCGAAGCACGACGGCCCGTGGGCCGACGGCGAATGGCTCTGGCCCATGACCGGCATGTTCGTTTGGGCGTCCGGCCGCTGGGTCTACGACTGCAGCAAGACGAAGGAACTCAAGGAAGCCCGCAATCCGAAGACGATGGCGATGATGAACCCGCCGCGTGCCATCGCTACCGCATCGTGGGAGGCGGTTCAGTTCGCGGAAAACCTGTCGGGCGATCCCAAGGCCGGACCGACCCGCGTGCCGGCGATCAAGTTCATGTTCTTCGCCTGCAAACGGGGCGGTTACATGAAGTACTCGTCGCTGGCGGAGAAGGACTATGAGTTCATCGTCGACCTGCCTCCGATCGAAGCTCCGGTGGCGCCCTTCCCGATCGGCGCCACTACCGAGTTCTTCCACAACACCATCGTCCTGCGCCCCCGGCTTCTCCAAAGCACGCTTTCCCTGCCGCATGCCGGCGCGGCGTTGATCAAACCCATCGTGCAACTGCTTCCTCCCGAGAAGCCGGGAGATGCGCCTAAGCAGGCCAAGATCACCATCACGAAGGCCTCGCTCGAAGGCAAGGACGCCGCCGGCGTAATGCTCTCCTTGGGCTGGCACGATCCGAACCGTACCCAGGCCAAGAAGGTGAAAGTGTGCCAGGTGGCCTTCAGCGGGATCACCGGCCGGATCCGCATCCGCGATAACGCCGTCAAGCAGGTCCGCGACCTCTTCAAGAAAGAGGAAGAGGCGATGCGCAAGGAGATCGCCGACCGCGTTGCCAACATCAAGATCCTCGGCCTTTCGCTGAACGATATTCCGATCGTGAAGATCCCGCCGAACGGGCCCACCATCGACCTGGGCGGGATGTTGAAGGACATGGTGCGCAAGGCGGTCGACGCGGCCATCGACGGCTTCTTCACCGAGCTCGGCAAGATCATCGCCGGCGGCGTGGAGACGGAAGAGTGGCTGATGCGCGTCGGCGTCAACGGGCGTTGGAATTCGCGGTACTTCGACAAGATGGACAAGGGGCCGCAAGCCATCAAGAACCCGCCCACGTTTGAGATCTTCCTCGGCCCGGAGGACTTCCTCTTCTTCTCCGGCGGCGGCGTCGAGTTCAACAACGTGGGCGACATGATGCTGGCGCCGATCTCCAAGCGGCAGATCACGCGCAACGACCAGCCCGTCTCCTGGAATGACCTGGTGACGGCGACCGGAACAGTCCGCCGCGACTTCGTCTTTCAGTACGCCCTAAAGACGCTCGTCGGCAACAAGGGTAATGACCTGCTCGCACTCGGCATTGAGAACACGCCGCTCGGCATCTTCGACCCCGACTTCACCAAGCCCGACGTCATCCTCGAGGTGTCGAATCCGATCACCATGAAGAACCTCCAGCCCGAGACCGCGTCGCGCCGCCAGAAGGCCCTGTTCGCCCGCGCCACCGGCGAGGAGTTCATTCTCGTCGAGGACTCCGCCGCGCCGGACGACTACATCTTCGACATGCTGATCAGCGTTCGCAAGCAGATCCCCTAGAGCGGGCGCCACTCCTTCGCGTCCAGGCCGGGAAACGAGATCGCCGCCTGCCCGCCAACGATCGCGTCGAAGCGCACCTTGCCTTCGCCATCCAGCGTGCCGGTGTGCAGCGACCCGTCCGCCAGCCGCACCTTGTACGGCTCACCCGGAATCGGGAGGTTCTCGGCATCCACCAGTTGAAACTCGATCCAATGCTTCGTCGAATCGCACGGCTGGACGTTGACGCGGTTCGGCTGCGCGTCGCCCATCTGGTCCATCTGTGAGCTGCGGACTTGCATTAGAGCACCCGTACCACCCGGAATCCCACGTAATCGGCACGCGCCGGCTTCTCCGACTTCGCGTCAGCCGGCCGGTCCGCGCTACCGCCCACAACCTTACCAGAGCCGTCCTTCGCCGTCACCCATTCTGCCGCGTTGCCTCCCAGATCGTAGAGCGGATCTTCGCCGCTCCCTGTGAAGCTGCCCACAGCACGCAGCAGCGCGCCCGCGCCCAAACCCTCCACCAGCGAGGCGAGGCGCACTTCGTCGTCGGGATTCACGGTGTAACCCGCCCACAGGTCGAGCGTGTTCTCGCCTTTCGACGCCTTGAGCAGCCCACCCAGCTCGTCTTCCGTCCCGAGACGCCACGTCTGTCCCGTCTTCTTCGAGAGCCACTCGGCGTACGCCTTGGCTTTCTCGAACGCGACATGCGTGGCTGGATACGTTTCGGTGCCCGGCGCAAACGCGTAGCCCGCATCGAACGCCTTAAACTGCGCGCGCGTCACTTCGAATCTCCCAATGGCAATCGGCCCACGCTCCACCGCATCCGGCACTTCGGCCGCGTTCTTCAACTTCAGCGCCGCCGCCAGCGGCGATGCCGGCTTCAACGACTCGTTCACGTCCTTCGCCGTCCCGAAGAGGTGCTTGTCAAACCACGCCAGCTCTTCTTCGAGCTTCCGCCGCTGATGCACCAGCTTCCGCGGCCCGTGCGCTTCCCCGGGAAAGAGGATGAACTTCGTATCCGTCTTGCCGTAATGCTGGAGGGCGCGAAAGTGCTGCCAGCCCTGCTCTGTCGGCACCTGCTTGTCTTCGGTTCCGAAAAAGATTATGGTCGGCGTACGCACCTTGTCCATCCGGAACAGGGGCGACTTCTTGATGTACAACTCGGGGTCCTGCATCGGCGTCTTGCCCAGGTAATACATCTCAAAGGCATCGCCGAAAACCGCATTCCCCCAATCGCTGATCCAGTTGACGTCACCTGCGCCCGCGCCGGCAGCCTTGTACCGCGTGGTCCGGGTGGTCAATTCAATGGTGATGATGGAGCCGTTCGACCACCCCATCACGCCCAGTTTGTTCGCGTCCACCAGCCCCTTCGCGATCAGCGAATCAACGCCCTTCTCCACGTCGATCCACTCCAGGTCGTTGTACTTGCCGTTCGAAATCGACTCGCTCCACTTCAGTCCGTAGTTCGACGACCCATGGTAGTTCGGCTTCAACACGAACGCGCCGCGCTGCGCCATCAGCTGGTGCGGATAGCCCCAGGTCTCGTTGAACACATCGGCGTCGTGCCCGTGAGGCCCGCCGTGGATCATCACCACCAGCGGATACTTCTTTCCCGCCTCGTAGTTGTGCGGGTAATACAGAATGCCTTCGACGCGTTCCTCGAGCGCACCGTTCCAGTACACCAGCTCTGTCTTGGCGATGGGCTTCTTCTTGAACGGTCCGGATACGTCCACGAGCGGCTTAGCCTCTTCGAGCTTCGAACCGTTCAGCCGCGCCATCATCCAGACCGAAGGCGTAGACGCCGAGCTGTAGTGATAGGCGAGGGTCTTGCCGTCCTCTGTCGGCTCCAGCCCGTGGAGGTGACCTGCATGCTCCCCCTCCAGTAGGCTCATCGTCCACCCCGAGCCGTTGCGAACGTACCGCGCCGCCTTGTTCCGCGCACCGTTCGCGAGCAGCGCGACGAAGCCATCCGGGGTAGCCCGCATGGGCGAAGCCAGTCCGTTCTCCCACTGGAGGTCGATGCGGGCGTGCTTGCCGGCAGCCACGTCGTACTCGTAGGCCACGTTGATAGACGCGTTGTAAAGATAGGGGTGCGTGGTGTATGGCGCCGTGAAGTAGAACCCTTTGCTATCCGGCCTCCATGAGAAGCCGCGCGGCTGTAACTTCTCGCCCGCGAACAGCTGCTTCCCTTCCCCGGTCTTCACGTTGTACAGAAACGTCACGGGCTTGATCTTCTGGTCGTAAATCTCCCGCAGGCTGCGATTATGCGTCGTAACCGCCCAAACCCCATCCGGCGAGACCGCCATCGTCGTGATGCGATCGGAATTCTTCGTCAGACGAACGGCCCTTTGCTGCTTCAGGTCAAACCGGTAGAGCCGCACGGGAGCTGCGTGCGCCTCATCGTCCACCACGTTGGAGGTGTCCTTGCGTTCCTTCGTCTGCTGCTCGTAAAGCGTCGGATCCTCCGCGGCCAGCAGCAGGAGGGTGTCGTTGTCCAGCCACTCGAACGCTCGTACGCCCTTTTCGAACTTCGTCACCGCCCAGGGCTCGCCGCCGCGGACATCAATCAGCCAGACCTGCGATCCTCCCCCAGCCTCACCAGCGGGCGGCGCTCCCGCGGTTCCCGCCGCCGCTGGCTTGCGGCTGCTCAGGAATGCAACGCGCTTGGAATCGGGCGAGAACCTGGGGCCCGAATGATTGTCGGTTCCCCGCGTTAGCGCCACCTCGAACCCATCCGTCACGTGCTTGAGCCAGATGTTCGAGACCGCCTCCCCCTTCTCGCGGTCCATCTTCGATCTCACATACGCCACGTAGCGGCCGTCCTTCGACCACTCGAGTCCCGCCGCGCGCTCCTGAAAGAGCACGTCGTCCACCGTCCACTTCTCCGCCGCCGCAAGAACGGCTGCCGCCGCCACCAGAACTGCCAGAATTCGTTTTGTCATCCGATTCTTCACGATTTTACGCAAGAACCACCCCGATTCGTTGTATAAGAGCTTCATGCGCTTCCAAACACTCGCTTTGATCGCACTGGCCTTGACCGCCCTGACCGCCAGTGCCCAGAACCCGCTCAGCACCGACACGAAGAACCTGTACACCCGTTTCAAGACGAACATCATGAAGGCGGCCGACAAGATGCCGGAGGAGAACTACTCCTTCAAGCCGTCCGACGACGTTCGCTCCTTTGGCCAGCTCGTGGGACACGTGGCCGACGCCGGGGCGATGTTCTGCTCGGCTGTGAAGGGCGAACGCAAAGCGATGGGCATCGAGAAAGGCAAGACGACCAAAGCCGACCTCGTTGCCGGCCTGAAGGAATCGTTCGCGTACTGCGACGCCGTGTACGACGGAATGACGGACGCCGCCGCGGTGGAGAAGATCAAGTTCTTCGGCAATGAAATGACTAAAGCTGCCGTGCTGAACTTCAACATGGTGCACATGTACGAGCACTACGGCAACATGGCCACCTACATGCGCATCAAGAAGATCGTTCCGCCGTCGAGCGAAGGCCGCTAGTCGCACCGCCGCTTGCCTGCGGGCGAGCCCCCGCATAAGCTGGAGAGCGAACTGTATGCCTCGGCGTTCATTCGCTCTCCTCCTCCTCGCCGTTTCGCTTGCCGCCGCGCAGGACCGCACGGCGCAGCTCCCTTCCCCGGAGCGCTGGCTCCAACACTTCGAGCGCGAGCTCCTGCCCTTCTGGGATCAGCCCGCGGCGTTTGGCAACCCCATTGGCAACTTCCCCACCACGCGTTGCGACGACGGGACGCGTGTTGACCTTCGCAATCCTTGCCGCGAAGTAGGCCGGAATTCGTGGCTCATGCTGGACCGCCAGTATGTCGTCGCAGTCTCCCGTCAGATCTACGGCTACGGCGTTGCCTACCACCTCACCGGAGAAACCCGCTACCTCGACTACGCGCGTGCCGGCATCGAGCACCTGCGGCGGAATGCCATGGACCGTACCAACGGCGGCGTTCACGCCTGGTACGAGAATGACCGCCGCCGCTGGATGCCCGCCTCCCACGAACACCGCAACCCGCAAGAGCTGGCCTACGCGCTGCTCGGCATCGGCTTCTATTACTACCTGACGCGAGATCCCGACGTCCTTCCCGATATCCTCGCCGTCAAGAAGTACATCTTCGACAAATACGACAACCGCGAGTTGAACGCCCTGCAATGGCTGCAGCGCGACGACGGCAACACGAAGGCGTTGGAACGGAGGCTCACGGCGACCCTCGATCAAATGAACGCCTATATGGTCCTGCTGGCGCCCGTGCTTCCTGAGCCGCACCGCACCGAATGGACCAATGACCTCGTCCGCCTCTCCCGCATGATGATGGAGACGTTCTACTCCCCGAAGGACAACCTGTTCTTCCTGAACGCGACCACTGCCGAGGACAAGGACCTCGCCAGAGTCACCGTCGACTACGGCCACACCATCAAGTCTCTGTGGATGATCCGCTGGACAGGCCGCCTTGCCGGCAACGAGGAACTGATCCGTTTCGCCGAGGAGGCCGGACCCCGCGTCCTCGCCACCGCGTTTCTCGAGGACTCAGGCTCATGGGCGACGGCCGTCACGCCCACCGGCATCGACAAGAACAAGAGTTGGTGGGTCTACGCCGAGCTCGACCAATTCGCCGGCACCATCGCCATAAGTGATCGCACGCTCACCCGCTACCTCGCCCGCACCTACGACTACTGGCTTAGCTACTTCGTTGACCCCAAGTACGGCGAAGTCTGGACCACAGTGAACGCAGCCAATAACCAGAACCTTGCCGACATGCCGAAGGCGTGGCCGTGGAAGAATGCCTATCATTCGATGGAGCACGCACTCGTCGCGTACCTGACCACGTCGGAGCTTCAGGACCGCCCCGTGACGCTCTATTTCGCCTTCAAAGTTCCACCCGAAGACTCTACCATCCGCCCTTACTTCTTCAACGGCTGGATCACAGGATGGGAGGACCTGACCGCCGAGCGCGGGACGTATTGCCACCGCGTTCAGTTCCGCGGCCTCTGGTAATCGCAGCCTAGGACGCGGCGGCGGCCGCCCGCCCTTCGACGATCTGCCTGGCGTGACGTGTGCTGTGCATGGCCAGCAGCAGCATCCACTGCCGCCCGTCCAGCGCCTTGAAGACGAAGTGCTCGAATCCGCACTGGCGCAGGTCGTCCGTGCACTCACGCACATACTGGAGGGTGGCGCCGCGTTCCTGTTCGAAGGCTTCGAGTGCGTCGGCAAGAGTCGCAAACGCACCTGACGGCGAAAACGCCGGAGGCGCATTCGCCTTTCCCCGCCTCGTCGGCACAGCCTTCTTCAACAGTTCTTCCTTTCCGTCGACGCCCTGCGGAGCCCCGCCGGCCTCCGCCGCCGCCGACCGGACACGCTCGCGTACCGCCCGCTCGATCAGTACCAGGTGCTCGACACAATCTGTCGCCGACCACCCACCTTCAGCCTTCGCCCGGCTCTCCGCCTCGCTCAAACCTTGAACCGCATTCCGAACGTCGGCACGGCTCGCTTCCAGATAGTCGATCAGCTCCTGACGATCTTCCGCAGTCATCTTCCGGCGAGTATAACAGGGGCTTTCGTACAATAAGGGTTTCAATGAAGATTGCCCTGGCACAGATCAACACCACCGTCGGCGGTCTGGCGGGCAACGTCGATCTGATGCTCCGCTACGCACGTGAAGGCTCGGCGCGCGGCGCTGACATCATCGCCTTTCCGGAGCTCTCGATTACCGGATATCCCCCGAGAGATCTCGTCGAAAAGCCGACCTTCCTCGATCGAACCGAGCAGGAGCTGAACCGCCTGTCGAAACTGACCGCGGACCTGCCGGTTTCGATCATCGCCGGCTACGTCGGGCGTTCCGCCGGGGGCGCGGGCAAACGGGCCACCAACAGCGCGGCCGTCATTCGCGGCGGCCAACTCATCTTCCGGCAAACGAAGATGCTGCTGCCCACCTACGATGTCTTCGACGAAGCCCGCTACTTCGAGCCGGCGGCTGCGCAGCATCCCTGGTCCGACGTCGCGCTTACCATCTGCGAGGACGCCTGGAACGACAAGCAGTTCTGGGAGCGCCAACTCTATCGCCAGGACCCGGTGGAAGAGCTGGCGCGAGCCGGGGCCAGGGTGTTGATCAGCATTAACGCCTCGCCCTATCACATGGGCAAGCGCGCGCTGCGCCGTGAGATCTTCGCGGCCACGGCGCGCAAGTACCGCTTCCCCGTGGTTTACGTCAACCAGGTCGGGGGCAACGATCAGCTCGTCTTCGACGGATCGAGTTTCGCAATGGACGCCGAGGGCCGCGTCATCGGTGAGGCGCCGTCGTTCGGGGAAGACCTCATCGTCGTCGACCTCGAAACCGGGCAGGGCGACTGCCGCCCCACGCATCCGGACGAGTGCGACGCGGTGTACGAAGCGCTCGTGCTGGGCACGCGCGATTATCTCGGCAAGTGCGGCTTCAAGCGCGTCCTCCTTGGCCTGAGCGGCGGCATCGATTCCTCGATTGCCGCCGTTATTGCGGCCGACGCCGTGGGAAAAGAGAACGTAGTCGGCGTGGCCATGCCCGGGCCGTACTCGTCGACGCACAGCGTCGAAGACGCCCGCGCGCTCGCCGACAACCTCGGCATTCGCTTCGAAATTGCCCCCATCGGGCCCGCCTACGAACGCATGATCGAATCCCTCGACCCCATCTTCGCCGGCGCGCCCCGGGACGTCACGGAGGAGAACATCCAGGCTCGTCTTCGCGGAATGACGCTGATGGCCCTCTCCAACAAATGGGGCGCGCTGGTGCTCACCACGGGAAACAAGAGCGAACTCGCTGTCGGGTACTGCACCCTGTACGGCGATATGTGCGGCGGCCTGGCGGTGATCAGCGACGTCCCCAAGACGCTCGTCTACGAACTCTCCCGCGTGGCAAACCGCCGTCACGGCCGCACCATCATTCCCGAGCGCGTCTTCGTGAAGCCGCCCTCCGCCGAACTGCGGCCGAACCAGACCGACCAGGACTCGCTGCCTCCCTACGACGTGCTCGACCGCATTCTGCGCCGCTACGTCGAAGAGTACGCCGCTCCCGCCGAGATCGCGCAGCAAGAGAACCTGCCTCTCGACCTGGTCCGTGAGATCATCAACAAGGTCGACCGCAACGAGTACAAACGCCAACAAGCAGCGCCAGGCCTGAAAGTGACTACCAAGGCGTTCGGCATCGGCCGCCGCTTCCCCATCGCCCAACGATTCTCGGAGTGACCTCAACCATGAAGCTCGCCCCACCGGCAGTTGCTCTTCTTGTCCTCGCCGCCATTCTCGTATCGCAGCCCGCGCCCACCGAACGAGTCGGCCCACGCCCCGACGGCAGCGTACTGCTGAACAGCGGATGGCTGCTCCGCCCAGCCGGCCGCCAGGTCCCGATGAGCACCATGCCCATGTCCTCCGTGCTTTCGAAGGACGGGCGGTTCCTAGTCGTGCTCCACGGAGGTTACCTGCCCCCAACCGTCGTGACCATGGACGTGGCGACCATGACCGAGGTCAGCCGCGTGCCCGTGCCCGACGGCTGGCTCGGTTTGTCGCTCGCTCCCAATGGCAACTTGCTGTACGTCGGCGGCGGCTCACAATCCAGCGTCTTCGAGTTCTCGTTCTCACCGAGCGACGGTGCCTTGAAAGCGGCCCGCACGTTCGAGGTCGTCCCCAAAGAGAAGCGGACTCACGAGGACTTCATCGGCGATGTCACCCTGTCCCCCGATGGCCGGCTCATCTATGCCGCGGCACTCTATCGCAATGAGATCGTCGTCATCAATCCGCAGTCCGGAATGATCATCGAGCGCTGGAAGACGGGCCGCCGGCCGTACCGCATCCTCTTCCACCCCGACGGGAAATCGTTCTTCGTTACCAGTTGGGCCGACGGCGCCCTCCACCACCACGACGCGATGAACGGCTCCTCGCTGGGCGTCGTGCGCCTCGGCGCGCATCCCACCGACATCGTGTGGCGTGATAAACCAACCATCGCCACCGAAGAGGAAGAGGAGGAGAAGAAAGAAGAGCCCCAGGGACAGTCGCCGCTCAAGGCACGTCTCTTCGTCAGCGCGGCCAACACCAACAGTGTCTACGTTGTCGGCGTAACGGAAACCCGTGAACTGAACGTCATCGAACGCGTCAATGTCGCCATGACGCCAAGGCAGCCGGTCGGCATGACCCCAAGCGCGCTCGCGCTCAGCCCGGATCAGGACCGCTTGTTCATCGTCTGCTCTGACGCTAACGCCGTCGCCGTTGCGGACGTCCGCGGCAAACGTTCTCGCGTCTTGGGGTTCATCCCCACCGGTTGGTATCCCATCGCCGCGCGTTCCCTGGCCGCCAGACGGCTGATCGTCTTCAACGGCCGCGGGGGCCGCTCCTATCCGAATCCGCAAGGTCCAAACCCAGTCCGGCGTCCCGCCATCACGCATCAGGGCACACCCGTCGTCCAGTACGTCGGCCGCCTCCAGCAGGGTACGGCGTCCGTGATCGACCCGTGGGACGACGATGCCCTCGCCGCGTACACCAAAACCGTGTTTGCGAACTCTCCCTACCGCGACGAACTCCTCGATGACGCGAACATCCCGGTCGGTAACCCGATTCCCCCGAACCCCGCCATCAAGAGCCCGATCGAGCACGTCATCTACATCGTTAAAGAGAACCGCACCTATGACCAGGTTCTCGGTGACCTTGGCAAAGGCAACGGCGATCCATCGCTCACGCTCTTCGGCGAGAATATAACTCCCAACCACCACAAGCTCGCCCGCGAGTTCGTCCTCTTCGACAACTTCTATGTCAGTGCCGACGTCAGCGCCGACGGCCACAACTGGTCCACCTCCGCCATTGCTAATGACTACGTCCAGAAAATGTGGCCGAACAGCTACGCCGCGCGTCGCCGCCACTACGACTACGAGGGCGGTGAGATCGCAGCCTATCCGCCCGCGGGCTATCTCTGGACCAACGCCGCCGCCGCCGGCATCACGATGCGCAATTACGGCTGGTGGTGCTCGAATCATCCCCAGCCCGCCGAACCGGGCCGGCCCCAGGTCCGCGAGGTACGAGACCCGGTCCTGCGGCCCGTCACCAACCTGAATTACCGCGCTTACGACCTCGACTATCTTGACATCGATCGCGCCAAGACGTTCCTCGGCGAGTTGCAGAAGTTCGAGAGCGAAGGCCGCCTGCCGCAGCTCATCTTCCTGCGCCTGGGCAACGACCACACCTCCGGTACCGCGCCAGGAAAGCCGTCGCCGGTCGCTCAGGTCGCCGACAATGACGCCGCTCTGGGAATGATTGTGGAGGGCGTGTCGCGCAGCAGATTCTGGCCGAAGACCGCAATCTTCGTCCTCGAAGACGACGCCCAGAACGGCCCTGACCACGTTGATTCACACCGCTCCCCGGCCTTCATCCTGTCCCCCTATACGCGCCGCGGCATCATCGACAGCACCTTGTACAACACCACCTCCATGCTGCGCACCATGGAGCTGATCCTCGGTCTCCGGCCGATGACCCAGTTCGACGCCGCCTCCCGCCCCATGTGGCAGGCCTTCTCCGCCACGCCGAACCTTGAGCCCTACGTCGCCGAAAAAGCACGCGTATCCTTGACGGAACGCAACCCTGAGCGTTCGCCCACCGCTGCCCGCTCGCTCCGCATGGACTTCTCCGAGGCAGACCGCATCGACGACGACGAACTGAATGAAATCCTCTGGCTGGCCGTAAAAGGGACCGAGCCCCCGCGCCCCGTGCGCAGCTACTTCGCAAGGTAATAATGCCGCAAATCTACCTCTGCTTCGTCTGGCACATGCACCAGCCCTTCTACAAGGATCTGGTCTCGCAGGAGTACAAACTGCCGTGGACCAGAATGCACGGGCTCAAGGACTACTACGGAATGGTCAAGGTCCTTGAGGATTTTCCCCAGGTCCGGCAGACCTTCAATCTCGTGCCGTCAATGATGGTGCAGGTGGAGGAGTACGCCGCCGGGAAAGCCTCCGACCCCTTCCTCCGGCGCGCCCTGCAGCCCGCAGAAATGCTGAGCGAGGAAGACCATGCGTTCATCCTTCAATACTTCTTCCAGGCCAACCCATCGCGCTTGATCTACCGGTATCCGCGCTATGGCGAACTCTTCGATGCCTGGCTCGCAGCCGACAAGAACGTCCGCCGCGCCAAGCGATTCTTCGGAGCACAGGAACTGCGAGACTTGCAGGTGCTCTCCCAACTCGCCTGGTTCGACGAGGAGTTCCAGGACCACGACGAGGAAGTGCGCGGCCTCCTCAAGAAGGGGCGCGGATTCGCGCTGGAAGACCAGTCTCGCATGGGCGTCAAGCAACTCGAGATCCTCGCCCAGGTGCTCCCCGTCTACAAAACGTTCGCGGCCAGCGGGCAGATCGAGGTCTCCATGACCCCGTTCTACCATCCCATCCTTCCGTTGCTCTGCGACACCCAAATCGCCGAAGTCTCCCACCCCTTCGTCCCCCTGCCTCCGCGCTTCCGCTATCCCGATGATGCGCGCCTCCAGATCGACCGCGCCCGCTCCTATATGCAGTCTCAGTTCGGCGAACTGCCCGCTGGTCTGTGGCCGTCGGAAGGTTCCGTCTCTGACGAAGCGTTGACCATCGCCGCCGAGATGGGCTTCCGCTGGTTTGCCACTGACAACGGCGTTCTCGCCCGCACCCTCGGTCATGCCGCCGGCGTCGACGAGACCTACCGGCCGTACGTGTGGCGCCAGAACGGGCACGAACTGAAGTGCATCTTCCGCGACCACCTGCTCAGTGACCTGATCGGCTTCGTCTACTCTCGAATGGACTCCCGTCAGGCGGCAAGTCACTTCCTCGACCGCATTCGCGAAAACTGCGACGGCTTCCTCCGCCGCGGCGAGGACGCTTTGGTTCCCATCGTCCTCGACGGCGAGAATGCCTGGGAATACTACGAGAAGAATGGCCGTCCTTTCCTGCGTGACCTCTACCGGCAAATTGCAGAAGACCCCCGTATCGAAGCCTTGACCGTCTCCGAAGCTCTGGCCAAGATCGAGCCCCGGCCTCTCACAAAGGTCGTCCCCGGCTCCTGGATCAATGCCAATTTCGACGTCTGGATCGGGGCCGAAGAGGACAACCGCGCGTGGGAGTATCTGCTGCGGGCACGCCAGACCTATGACCGGGTCGTCGGCGGACCCGAAGGCGCACTGCTGCTCGAGCACCAGAAGCAGCTTGCCTTCGAAGAGTTGCTCATCGCCGAGGGCAGCGATTGGAACTGGTGGTACGGCCCGGAGCACGACTCCGCCAACCGCCCGGAGTTCGATCAGCTGTATCGCGCGCACCTGGCTAACGTCTACCGGTCGCTCAATCTCCCGCCCCCTGACGAGTTGTCCCGCCCCATCCTCCGGATGGCCGGCGGCGAGTACCACGAGCCCCCTTCAGGCCCCGTCCTGCCAGTCATCGACGGCGACGTGACCTCGTACTTCGAATGGATGGGCGCGGGCGTGTATCGCGTGGATGCCCGTTCCGGCGCCATGCACGGGCATCGCTTCCTCATCCGCGAACTGCACTACGGTTGCGACGGCAAACATCTCTACGTGCGCCTGGACCTTGAGGCGGGAGCCGTTACCGGCCACGCCGGGCTTGAGGCGCGCTTCTCTCTGTCCGGCCACCGGCAATACCAGGAGTGCGTCATCATCGGCGAGGGACTGACCGCCGCTACCGGGAACGGCAACCAGTTCGCCTACCGCCGCGTGCTCGAAGGTAAGCTCACTCTTGCCCCGCTGGGGCTTGCTGCGGGTGAGTCCTTCCGCTTCCAGCTATCCCTGTGGCAGGACGGTCTCCCCATGGCCGCCTTGCCACAGCAGGGCTGGATCGAGATCTCTACGCTCGAAGCAGGCGGCTGGCAGGGCTGACGCCGTCTACTTCCGGCTGGAATACTTGTTCAGCGCCGCCAAGAGCGGGGCCGCGCCGTCTGGTGCGGTGAGTTTGCCGGAAACAATCTCGCGATTCTCCGCCGCACGCCCGTAGAGCCTCTTGTTCACGTCGAGATCCTGGCGGAGCGTCGCCCCCTGCAGCGAAACCCCTGCGAAAGCCCCCCTCGAACGCGACCACGACAGGATCTCCGCCCGCATCAGCGCGTCTGTCTGCGCGGAAGACTCCCGCCCGACGGGACCCGCCGCCACAGACGCGTCCCCTCCGACCGTGAACTTGCTCGAAAGTAGTTTCTCCGCACCGCGCTTGTTCATCACCAGCATGATGACGTCGCTCTCCGAGCCGCCGATCTGAAACCCGATACTGCCGCCCTCCACCCGCACCGCGCCCGGCGCCGACCAGCCGACACCGTTCGTCCGGCACGACACGAAGCCTCGCCCGTATTTTCCCCCGACGATGAACGCCCCCTTCTTCAACCCTGGGACGATCACCGCGCACTCTGCCTTATCTAGCAGTTCCTGAGGGATGGCCTTGTCCGAGATCCCCATCACCTCGTTCAGGACTTCCGCTGCTTCGTTGATCCGGCGCACGTCCTCCGATTGCGCGAAGAGAGAGACGCAAAGAGCCGGAATAGCCAGAATTTTCTTCATGAGTTCGCTCCTCCGCGTGGGATACCTAGCCAGTGTACCAGCGGTGGAGCCAACCCTCTCAGATCCTGCGCCGGTTGGACAGCGCAATCAGAGCGAACCCGATGACGAAAACCACGCCCACGACAATCCACGTCTGCGGAACGTTCATCAGGTACGCCGCGCCGACCAGGGCAATCAGCACAGCTATCATCCCTAAAACGTACAATGCGGTCTGCACGTCCGTCTGACGCGCGACGGCCAGTCAACATTTCACCGCCCGCGGCGCTATCATGGCGATAACGCCCCTTCCTTCCCCCTTATGGATTCCAAGCCTCCGCTGGATGCGGCCACGGAACCCGTCGTGCGAAACGAACTCGCACGTATTCTCTCGAGCGCCGAATTCGAGGGGGCAGACCGCATGTCCGCGCTCCTCAAGTACCTGGTCACCTCCACGCTCGAAGGCCGCAGCGACTACCTGAAGGAATCCGTCATCGGCGTCCAGGTCTTCGGCCGTGACATCGGCTACGACACTAAAGTCGACCCTGTGGTGCGCGTGAACGCAGGCCGCCTGCGGCAGCGCCTGGTCCGGTTCTACGACCACCACGGGGACCCGCCGGCCGTGCGGATTGAGATCCCCAAAGGCGGCTATGTGCCGGAGTTCGTTCCCACCAGCCCCGTCCAACTGACCCGCGAAGCGCAGGCGTCGCCGCCTGCCGAAGCCGGCCCGAAGACCGCTCACCCCAGCCGGCGGACCACCGCGCTGGCGGTCGTCGTGGCCCTCTCCCTGCTGCCGCTCGCCTTCGTGCTGCTGCGCCGCAACCCCGTTCCGCCCCTCGCCGCCCTGGCCCGCGAACTCACCCCGTTCACCACCGTTGCCGGCTCTGTGTTCCACCCTGCCCTCTCCCCGGACAGCCGGACCGTCGCCTTCGACTGGGGCGGACCGCAAGACGACAACCGGGACATCTGGCTGCAACGCGTGGACGCCGATACGCCGGTCCGCTTCACTACGGCCCCGGAGCCTGAGTTCCGTGCGGCGTTCTCGCCGGACGGCGGCTGGATCGCCTTCCTGCGTATGGTGGAGCCAACCGCCGCAAACCTCGTCGTCAAGCCGGTAGTTGGGGGCGCCGAACGCGTCGTTCGCAGGATCGTCCTCGGTCGCAACGATCGCCCTCGCCTGGAATGGAGCCCCGACGGCCAGTGGCTGCTCACCGCGGAGCGTCCGGAGCCCGCGTTGCCCCTGCGGCTGGTCCGCCTGAACGCCGCATCCGGTACCCCCACGCCCCTCACCAACCCGCCGCCCGGTACCGGCGGCGATGCCGAGGCTGCCATCTCTCCCGATGGCTCGACCATTGCCTTCCGCCGTACGCTGCAGGCCGGCGTTGAGGATATCTACCTGATCCCGTCCGCCGGCGGTGCCCCGCGCCGCCTCACCTCCGATAATCGCTCGGTCTCGGGCGTGGCTTGGCGCGCCGACGGCCGCGCACTCGTCGTCTCCTCCCGCCGCGCCGGGGCCGTTCGCCAGCTATGGGAATTCCCCCTGGACGGCGCAAGCGCCACCCGCCTCACCCCTCCGGCCGTCGACGCCGGCAGCCCCGTTCTTTCCCGCGACGGCCGTACCCTGATCTTCGTTCACTCTCACGAGGACAAGAACCTCAATGCGCTCGACCTCGCCGCCCCCGATGCCACGCCGCGCCGCCTGATCTCATCAGCGGCAGCCGACACCGACCCCGCCGTCTCTCCCAACGGCCGCTACCTCGCCTTTCGTAGCTTGAGAACCGGCGCCGACGAAATCTGGATCGCCGGCACGGACGGCTCCAACGAACGCCGCCTCACCCGTCTCGAAGGTCCCACCGCAGGCTCCGCCAAGTGGTCGCCCGACGGCTCGCGGCTCATCTTCAATGCCCGCCATCGATCGAAGATGCGCCTCTTCATCGTGGGGCGGGACGGAGGCGAACCCGAGGCCGTTACTCCGGAAGGGTTCAACGCTACCGGCCCCGTCTGGTCTCCCGATGGGACCTGGATCTACTATTCGTCCGACCGCGCGGGCGCCTCCGATATCTGGCGCCAGCCGGCTACGGGCACCGACGGCGCCGCGGAACGGGTCACCGCCGGTACCGGCAGCGCACCCAAACTGTCTCCCGACGGACGCACCCTCTACTACGCTCGAGCGCAGAACGCACCGGGCCTGTTCGAACTCTCGCTCGCCGCCGCGCTGCCCGCGGAAGGACGGCGCATCGCGGACGTGGACCCGCGGCTGCTCGGCCACTGGGCCGTTGCTATCAGCGGCCTCTATTTCGTCGACGTGGGCCCGCAACCGCCCCCCGTCCTCAAGCACTTCGACTTCAAGACCCGCCGCATCGCCGTGCGCGCCACGCTGCCGGGTCGGCTCGCCGCCTACGATGGCGGCCTGGCGGTTACCGCGGACGAAAAGACCGTCTTCTACACCACCCTCGACAGGGCCGGTAGCAACCTCGTCCTCGCACGTCATCAGCGCTAACCGGCAACGCGCGACGAGTTTGTCAAACGCGGACCGCGCGTGTTACTCTCAAATCACCGACGTCTTGCACCATAGGGGGACGTAGTTCAGTTGGTTAGAACGCCGGCCTGTCACGTCGGAGGTCGCGGGTTCGAGCCCCGTCGTCCCCGCCATCCCTTTCGATCATCTGCAAATAAATGAGACGCGTAGTTTCGGCGTCTTTTCGCCGGTGTGCAGCAGCTGCTGACATCTCATCGCGGCGGGAAGGCAAGCGCGCAGGTGCGGCCCGCGCGATCTGAGGCCACCCGCAACATCGGGACGACACAGCCACGAAAGTCAGACGCACAGTCGGCGACGATACGGGCGGGAACCGATTCACCGGGATCCGATGGTAAGTTGAATGCTGGGTCCGTCTATGGCTCCGCGGTCTTTACGCTTCGGATAACGTTCCAGGGCAATCCAATAGGCGAAAATGGTATCCGTATGGTGCTCAGTTCGAAAAGAGACCAGGTTATCGCGACTTTGCGAGCGCACGAGGGTGAATTGAGGAATGCCGGTATTGTACGGCTGCGCCTGTTCGGTTCAGTCGCTCGCGGCGAGGCCGGTAACGACGTCGATCTGGTCGCGGAATTCGATAGAGCCTTATCGCTAATCGATCTGGTAGGGTTGGAAAACCGTCTGTCCGACTTGCTCGGCCGCCCCGTTGATCTAACGCAGGAACGTACGCTGAAACCACGCGTGCGGGCCAATGTGGATCGTGAGGCCGTAGTTGCCTTTTGAAGATCCGATCGAACCCCTGAGTGACATTCTGGAGCACATTAGCGACATCGAAAACTTCTTGCAGGGCATGGGAGCTATGGACCTGCACGGTGCACGGTGACCGGCGCACGCTCTTCGCCTGCCAGTACGCTCTGCTCGTCATCAGCGAGGCAGCGAAAAGGTTGGGACCGAGAGCGGAGGAACTTTGCCCCGGATTTCCATGGCGGGATATCAGGGGCATCGGCAACCGACTGCGGCATGCTTACGACATGCTCGATTTTGCTCTGATCTGGAAAGTCTATCAGGATGACTTGCCACCGCTCAAGGCCAGCGTCGCCGCAGCACTGGCTCGTCTCGCGAGTCCGCCGGAACCTCCCCGGTAGGTTGAACTCAACTGTTTCTTAACACGCAGGCCGCCTGTGCGTTAGCGCTGCCAGCCGGGACGAGGCGAGCACAAACTTGCGCCTCGCACATGTGCCCTTTCCGGATTCCTCCCGAATAACGCGCAAGCCACTTAAGCGGTTGCTCGACGCTGCCTCGAAGACCAAGTTGGCTGCCCCGCTATCCACCCCGCACGCTTCTCCTCAAGAAACGTTTGAGCCGGAATCCTGATGCTGGGTAACGGCGATATGGGCCAGCCTCGTGAAGATCGAGGGTACGGTCGGAAGCTTTGCGAATGGCGCTCTTGAGGTTCTCCCGTTAGTGCCCGGAGCAGAGGCCCGCGTTTCGAACGCGCCTGTTCATCTCCTCGCCGACTCCGATACGGCGATGGCAGCCGGGCGCGCGCCGGCCGACCTCAAGACCGGCGGCGCGGGCATCTTCATGGCGGTTCGCCGGAAGGACGGATCGATCCGAGCGGAACGAAGACGTAGAGCTATCAAGTCGCGTGGGCGTAGCTGCGCAGCACGTCGATCTCGCGCTACTCCTCCCTCCGCGGATCGGTCTCCTTCCTGTCAAGTCGGAGGTCGCGGGTTCGAGCCCCGTCGTCCCCGCCATTTTCTTCCTTTTGCTTCCAACAAAAACTCTCAATTTAGCCGTCTCCGTGCAAGACTCTGCAATACTCTGCGCCGCCGCAGGTTTCTTGCAGGTCTGAATCACGTCTCCCAGTGCGTCGTTCCAAACCTTCGCCGCCGCGCGGCTGTCGGCCGGAACCGCGTGGCTGTAGATCGACAGCGTGATGTTTTGGTCGGCGTGCCCGAGGCGTCGGCTGACCTCGGCGATCGGGACTCCATTGCGCAGTAATTCGGTGGCGTTCGTGTGCCTGAGCGAGTGGAGGCTGACGCCTTCCAGTCCAACCGAAACCATCAGTTCCTTCACGCGGGCACCGACGCGATCCGGCGAATAGTACGCGCCGTTCGGCTGGCAGAAGATCAAGTCGTGATCCTGATAGTCGGGGCCGTAGAGCCGCTTGTCGTTGTCCTGCTGGGCACGATGATCTGCCAGCACGGGCAGCGCCGATTCCGGCACGGCGAAATGTCGAGGCTTCTCCGACTTGGTACTCTTAACCCGCAAGCCCGCCTTGGTCTGCTCCAACGACTTCGAAACGCTCAATTCGCCGGTGGCGGTGTTGAGGTCCGGCCACTGCAGCGCCAGCAGTTCGCCGCGCCGGCATCCGGGGCCGATGCCAGGACGACGAATGGGTACAGCCTGGTGGTCCGGGCGCGATCAAAGAGGAGCCTCAGCTTCTCTTTGTCAACGACCGCGGGGTCCCGCTTCTGCAGCTTCGGAAGCTTCACACGCTTATCTCGCATGGGGTGCGGGATTTTCAGATCCCCAAGCCGATCGGCCTCCGCCAAACACGTGTAGAGCATGGTGCCGATATTGCGCACGGTCTTGGGAGCCAGAGGCCGACCGTTGGGGTGGTCTTTCGTGACCAGTCCGCCAGAGTCCGAAAGCCGGTGGATGGCGCGCTGAATCACCGCCGTCGTGAGGCTGTTCCTGCTTTCGCCTCGCCGATTGCTTGGTGTAGAAGGCGATCTGGAGAACTGTCGTGCGTGTGCAAGTGGTTACACTTCATTGACATACGTGATCGTGGGCTATACCATTGAGGATACCGGTATCGGCCATTTTGGCGCAGGACTTCGACAGCCTTGGGTCGTGTCGGTGCCGTGGTGAGGGTCTTCATCGCCGCGGAGGAGAAGATCCGCGTTGGTATCCAGAGTCACATTCGCGCATCTGTCGGACATACACTTCGTCCGCGGCCTGAGTGATACCAGTGCGTTCGATCTCGACCGTATTCTTCGCGAGGCAATCCTAGCGGATGCCCGGGTTATCAGAGGAATTGTCGGCGACGTTTACGGGATTCTCGTTTCCGGCGATATCGCTTTCGCTGGGAAGTCGGCAGAATACCAAATTGCGCTTGGTTGGCTCGATCGGCTCACGGAACAACTCGGGTGCCGCAGTGAAATGGTCTGGTGTGTGCCCGGAAATCACGACGTGGATCGTTCCGTTCTAAAGGAGCTTTCAGCGATCTCCGCCCTCCATGAACAGTTGAAGAGATCGGGCCGCGTGGACGAGCAACTGCGGGAGCATCTAGAAAACACCTATTCCGGTCCATTGCTATTCGCTCCACTGAAAACCTACAACGAAGAATTCGCCGCGAAGTTCAACTGTGTTACGGTGCCGAGACGACCCTGGTGGGAGTACGACATCGAACTGAATGACGGCTCAACTCTCCGCCTCCGTGGAATGAACTCGGTGCTGACGTCGGGACCCGACGACGACGACAAGTCCAATAGGCTCATCCTCGGCTCTGCGCAGGTGGAACTCGGTCACGAGGAAGGTGTTGAATACCTCACGCTCTGTCATCACCCGGTGGATTGGCTTCGGGACGCAGATTCCATTGAGCAGGCTCTACTGGCGTACTCGAAGATTCATCTTTCTGGGCATAAACATCGGCACCGGATCGTGCAAATGAATGATTCGGTGTGGCTGTCGGCGGGAGCAGTTCATCCTAGCCGATCAGAACAGGCGTGGATACCACAATATAACTACATCTCTCTCACCGTCGAGGGAGGCGGACCGGATCGAACGCTGGTTGTTGACGTCTATACGCGAACATGGAGTCAGGCAGATCGAATGTTCACTCAAGATCAGAATGCCCACGGCGCCAACTGCCGGACGTATAGACTTAAGCTCAGGGAATGGCGACCACCGCTCAGCGTTCCGGCGTCAGAGCGCGGAGACGTCAGCAGCAGTTCATGGGGGCAGCGAATGTCACCGGACGAAACTCTTAGCCAAAAACGGTTACTCTATGAATTCGTCAGCCTCCCGCATCATTCACGGATGGAGATAATGCAGAGTTTTGGCCTTCTCGAGTCGGGAGATGAGAAGCGGCCTGATGCGGAGGTCTTCACCGCCTGTTTTGAGCGCGCACGACAGAAAGGTGTTTTGGATGAGGTTTGGAATGCCATTCGAGCCGCTAGAACTTCTCAACGGTAACGACTGTCCAGGTGAATATGCATCGTAACTTTGCCGATTGGTACCACTTTGTATCGGTCCGTGCTGACGGGCCGACGCTCGTCGCGCGTTGGAGGGCCGTTGAGTCCTTCGCCAACGGGCTGAAACTGTCGGACGTCCCGAGCCTTGCGAGAATGTTCTACTGCCGGCCGACCCCGGCACCCTTCAAGGACGGTCTCTGTGATGCCGCAAAAGCTGAAGATGCCGCGTTTTTGATGGAGAACAATGAACGCGAGCTTTCAGTTCTGGCCGCTGGGGCCATCGCTCACATACTGTCGCAGGAGCCGAGTTCGCGGTCCGATGCCGTCGCCCTGGGCGTCACGTGCATGGAGGCGCAAGGCCTTCGAAAGACGGGCCGCATCCAAGGCATCGTTGACGAGGCATCGCGCTATTTGGCCAAGGAATCCGTGCGAGTGCGGACGATTCCGGGTGAACGCGTCAACGAGTTCGATGCCACGAGTTTCTTGAGCCAGTTGACGGCGATGAAGACCAGCGTCCCGCAGACCGATACGAATGCTCTGCTGGCGGGTCTTGAATCGGCGTGTAAGTCCTTACTTGGGTCAGTCAAGAGCTACACCGAATCCATCAACCAAGCCCTCGAGGGAGTCCAAGGCGGATACCGAGAGCAAACGGACATAGTTTGGTGGCTGTTCAGCGAACACACACTGGACGGGATGCGCGCCTTCTCAGAGATGGCGGTCGGGGAAGCGTGTCTCCGTGGTGCCCGAGATTTGGATCAATTGACGCAGATACTTCCAGGTCCATTCGCCGCGCCAGCATTCCTCAAGAAAATGTTGCGTCTCGCTAACGCCGAACTCCCCGGGGCGCTGGACATCGCAAGCGTCATCGACAGCTGCGACCTGAAGTGGAAACGCGCCTGCGCTGAAAGTTACCCGGTCCATTCGGCAGCCGATTGCTGCCCCCTTCTATTCGCTGTGACAAAATCGGCCGAGGCCGCGGGGGGCAACTGGGGAGATGCTTTTGGAAGCGAAACTGGCTTGCACGCCGATGACAAACTACCCCCGGTGGCTTGGGCTCAGCAGGCATATCTTGAGATGCTATTCGTCCGCTCCTTAAAGGGGTAACTCGATGGCGGATCAAGGTGTGTCGAGTGCGGCTGAGCAACCAACGACGGAGATGGTTAACCTCCCGACGGGCAAGGCGTTGAACGCCGAGCAGGCATCGCTGATACTGCGGGATACCGGTGCTCCGGTGGTCGTATTCGCAGGTGCCGCCGGCAGCGGAAAGACAACCCTTGTCGCCAGCCTGCACGATAGCTTCCAACGTGGCCAATTTGCGAGCTACCTCGCTGGTGGATCGGAGACACTAATTGCATTCGAAGAAAGGTGTTTCGACTCACGGAGCGCCTCGGGTGCTCAAGCTCCTTCAACTTTGCGTACGCCCTTCGACGAGGGACATCTCTTCTACCACCTCCGTTTGCGAGCAGCAGATCGGCGCCGGGCTTTGCGACACCTGCTCATCGCGGACATGTCTGGTGAGTATTACGAACGAGCTATCGATTCCACAATCGAGGCTAAAGCGTTACAGGATATCGTACGTCGCGCCGACCACTTCGTTCATCTAATCGATGCTGACAAGCTCGCATCGAAGGAGTTTCGTGCGAATGTTCGCTCGAATGCCTCGATGCTCATGCGCAGGTTCTTTGAACTCGGCTATCTCGGTGGAGACGCCCGTGTCGATATTCTTCTGACCAAATGGGATTTGGTATTGGCTGCAGGAGGAGAAGGCTTGTGTCGAGAGATCGAATCGGTCACGACGCGGTTCTTCCACCAGCAGTGCGAGACGCGGGTCCGCCGTGTGCGTGTCCGCCCCATCGCGGCCCGCCCGCACTTTCAGAGCCCACTTGGTGTTGCCTTCGGCCTTCCCGATCTGCTGCAATCCTGGATTGAGGAAACGCCAAGACAGCTGGAGAGTCAACCAACACTCTTGCCGGTTCCTGCACTGCGGATACCGTTCGAGCGATTCGCGCTATGCGAGGCTAAGGAATTGTACGAGGCTAACGATGAGTAGCCCTTCGAATCTACTGGTCATCGGTCTTCCAGGAACGGGAAAGACAACATTTCTGGCCGCGCTTTGGCACGTGGCTGAATCAGAGGAGATTCCGAACTCGCTGCGCCTTCTCAGGATCTCCGATGACGCGAGACATCTGAATAGCATCAAGAATGAGTGGCAGCTGTTCCGTCCTGTAGGGCGATCAATTGTCGAACCTGCCCAACATGCATCCCTTCTCGTCCGGGATCCTATTCAGGGCATGGAAGGCGAGATCGTATTCCCCGATCTTTCTGGTGAATCATTTCGTGATCAATGGAAAACGCGCCAGTGGACGCACGGTTTCCAGAGGCTGGTAGACGCATCGAGAAGTATTCTACTGTTTGTCAACCCGGACAAGGTTGTCGAACCGTTCTCGGTCGCAGAGATGCAGCGCATGATGCAAGTGGTATTCCCCGCTTTTCAGGCAAGAGCAGAAGAGCTGCAGATCCTGGGGACTGAAGATGGTGCGGACGAGGCCCAAGGGCCCGAGCGCGGGACGGAGGAATGGAATCCAGAACTGGCGCCAACCCAGGTGCAGCTAGTTGGGTTGCTCCAATTCTTGGAGCCGCATTTCTTGCCTAGGCGCCCGGCTCGGCTGGCTGTAATTATTTCGGCGTGGGATAGAGTCATGAAGTCGGGGCGGGAACATCCGACACCCGATGAGTGGCTGAGTGCCAGGCTTCCGTACTTGCATCAGTATCTTCTCTCGCAAGAAGAGCTTTTCCGAGCTCAAGTGTGGGGAATTAGCGCACAAGGGGGCGATCTCAATGCTGACATAGCGACATTGCGGGAGATTGACCCGGCATCGCATCGCATTCACGTTGAAGGCCCAAACGGCATCTCGCACGACATCACCGAACCCGTAAGCTGGGCACTTGGGTGGAGGCGTTAGTTGCAACTTATGGGTGTTTCCGTTCAGGCCGCACAGGTACTCTACGGTTACAGGGACGGGCACCGGCTATTACAGGGTTCGAGGCAAATTACCGGGGCAGCAGAACGTGCCCTACTTACACTGAGTGATATGTCGGGCCCCCGCATGGTTACTGGATTCGAAGAGTATATTACGGCTTATCCGGTGCCTGGTGAGGATAGCTATGCGATAACGAAGACGTGGTATGCCAGCGAGATGCAGCGTCCGGGCTGTGTGTGGACGCACGGACTCATACTTGCGAATTCAGAGTTGTCCAGACTGCAAAGTCTTACTGATGTTCTGGCGTACTTCCGGAGGCCGATTGACCAAGTTATTCAAGGGTACGACGCGCCGCTGCTCATCCGGTCGGGCCCAACGGATAGCAATGCTCCCCAGCTTGGCGCCGAAGATGCGGCTGGCCTCCTCGCATGTCTGTATGGCGTGCCGAGAGGCGCCGTTCTTGTGGCGGCGAATGATTCCAGGACGTATGAGAGTCTCGTCAGTGCGGCTTGGTCACAGCAGTGGCCGGCGCTGCGGTCTAGCTTTCGTTTTTGCACCGGTGCGTTAGCGAGTAGGACGTTGGGGCAAGCGCCTTTTGACTTGCAGGTTGTGCCGCAGCGAATCGCTAGGGAACTTCAGCGCGACACGGAGACATTTACCATTGTGAAGGGTGTGAGCCCAGATGCGCCTTCTGACATTAGGCAATGGCTCTCCAGCGCGGTTGCGGATCTACTGAATCCTGATGCGGATGGTTTCCGAGAATTCCTCTGGCGGTTCAGTGACGATTCGCAACCTGGGCGTCTGCTGTTCTCCCAGATGGCGCACCTGTTTACGCATTTCCGCAATGTCCGCGACGGCACGTGCAGCACATCCGATCTTGCATCCGAAATCTGCCACATCTTTCCAGAGAAACGGAGCGGCGTCGCTCTTAAAGTCGGCTTGTACGGTCCAGTGTCACCAAACCGCATACTCCCGACGATTTCCGAGTACAACCGATTATACGAGTTGGCTCACTCCCCACGTTCAAGCGCGTTCGATCCGGCCCTGCTTGACCTTCGCGCACGTGCGTCTGCGCTATGGCATTCCTCGCAGGACGACGCACTTCGCTTGTTACTGGCCATCGTGAGCGACGTGCAGAGCGAACTGTCGGAAGAGATTCTTGCCGGCCTTGCTCAAGCCGTTTCTCCTGGTGACGTGTGCGCGATCGCGTCCAAGCGACCGGGTGTCCTTCCGGTCCTTGCTGTCCACAATTCGGCATTGGTGAAGGAATCGGCGTTCTGGGCCTGTTCTACACCGGCTCAAGTTTACCTTGATGTTCTTGATAGCCTCCAGTCTCCCGGCTTGGAACTCGTCCCTGAAGATTGGGTTCCTGCTGTTTTGGGGGCGGGACTAGACACCATTGCCTCGCCGGTCCTGGAACGGTATGGTCGAGCGGCGACGCATGCGGTGCTGAATTTCTACAACGCTGAGATGGCGGAGCCTCAGATCGTGTCAAATTCATGGCGCTCGGCCATTGCAGCCAGGCAAAGCGACATTGTCTCTTGGCTTGAAGCGGCTGGTGTCAATTGCAAGACTCACATGTTGGCACTGTCAGCAGGGTTACTCGATCCCCGAATGCCGGAGGTGTCTCGGCTGGGACTAAGACCTTGGCTTGCACTGACGAATAGCCCGGCGCATGTGCAACAGGAGTCGGGCACCGTGGCAGCGTTTCTGCTCGCCGTTGGATTGAGTACGTCTAATACTGACGCCATCGAACTGATTGCTGGCGCGTTTGAGGTGGTTCATTCCGCGGCTGCCCATGATCGGCTGAGCTACGAGTCTTGGCAGTTCCTGAAGGAGCGTGCTCCGTCCACTCGATGGGGTCGGGATTGGGATAAGTGCGAACGCTTGCGACAGGCGGTAGTAAGGCATTTCGCTAGCTGCCATTGGCCGGAAGGCCGGTTTCTGGATTGCATTCACGATTCGGAGGTTTTTCGGAAGGTCTTGAGTTCGGGTCGGGAGACACGTGAAGGGGAAGAATTCCTGCGGGCCGTCGCGAGGGCCGTGGTCCAGGGTTCGTTGCCAGCTTCCAAGTGGCAGAAGGAAGCCCTGACTGAGGCGTTTTATTGGAGTTGGTGGGATCGCGTCAAGGTCGACCTGCTGTGAGAGCGGGCGGGTTTCGATGAAAGGTGCGCCCGCCCCGCACTATGGCCGCAACGTCCTGCGTGGACTCCTCGACGCGGCGTCGGTCAACAGTGCGCCAAGGACGACGTGGTCGGCTTACTGTACTGCGAGTTCCAGTGGCGACCGAATTGGGTTTACGGCCAGAGTTCGAAACGCGTCCGCGACGGGGAGCAAAATGCGTTCCGATTTTGTGCCGGCTGCACGTACCAGGGCCGGCGCGGAACGATTCGCGATGGTCGCCGCGAGCCCGACCTTTCCCGTGCAAGACTCGCGCAAGACTCCGAGGAATACACGCCGATATTGGCTGGACGACGGCCCTTGGCGCGCACTGAAAACACAACCACTTAGCACGCAGCGCTACTCGTCAGTACCGCCCTGTTCGGGTTCGAGCCCCGTCGTCCCCGCCACCCTTCTAGTCTTTCTTTCGATCCCACCAGTTTCGCCAAGCCGTCGGATCTGCCCCTATCGACTCTCCGCTGATCTCACGCAACGCCTGGTATACCCAGCCGCGCGTCTGTTCATCCAGCCCACCCTCATCTGTCATGTGCAGCAGGTACGGAATCGCTTTCCGCCTCTGCTCCCGGGTCAGCATCCCCGCGTCAGCGAGATTGCACGCGGCCCGTTCGCGAATCTCCGCGCTTGGGTCAGTCCGAAACACCTCGATCAGCGGCTCGATGACTTCGTCCGAACCCAGCATTCCCAGCGCATTGACCGCCCACAATCGGTTGACCTGTTCCGCATCGCTTCGATAGCGCAGCAACACCCGCAGCACCTTCTCCGGTTCTACCCCTCGGTTGCCGAGCAGCCCGAGTTTCCACAACGGAAAGAACCGCTTCTCGCCCCCGTCTTCGAGCAGCCGCATCTGCGCGTCAACGCTCTCCGGCGTCTTCGCCAGCCCGTACCCCGCCAGCGAAACCTCCACCGCCGCCGCACGCACTCGCAGGTTATTCGAGCAATAGGCCACCGATGTCACCGCATGCAGCGACTCGTTCAGTTCAATCTGTCCCACCCATCCCGCGGCGCGCTTCGCAATCTGCTCAAGGGCCCCGCCGTAGCCGCTGACGGCTCGCTTGAGCAGGCGTTCCGCTTGCGCTTGCGGCGGGAGACCCTCGATCTCCTCCAACTCGTGCTCTGAAAGGTTGCCTTCGCTTGCCGGCACCGGTGCGCCCGCCAGTTGCAGCGCGACAGCCAGCCGCTCCCACCCCGCTCCGACAAGAGCCGTGGCCCCTCCCAGCGCCAGAACAAGCGTCGCCGTCGACCATCTCATGCCCCCTACACTGGCAGACATTTGCCCGGCTGACCATCGGTGAAGCACCTTAGACGCCGATATATAGTAGGAGCGTGACTTCACCCGTACAGCCGAAAATCACACTTACGCAGGGCGACGAGTATCGCGAGGGCTACGCCAACAGCGTCCAGGTACGCGCGAACCTGTGGGACTTCTTCCTGATGTTCGGCACCTTGGATCAAACCGCACCCGATGCCGTCACCATTCGCAATTTTCAAGGCATCTACCTCAGCCCCCAGCAGGCCAAAGCGCTCGCCAACGTGCTGAACCAGAACCTGCAGCAGTACGAAACCGCTTTCGGCGAGATCCGCCTCGAACCTCAGAGTGGCGCCGGAACGATTCAGTAGCGTCGCACTCGCGGCGGCTCTCGTGCTCTTCGCCGCCGCCCACGTCCCCCTACTGTCGCTCCCCTTCCATTGGGACGAACTCGGCTACTTCATTCCCGCCGCATTGGATCTATGGCGCGACGGCCACCTGGTTCCGCAAACGACGCTCGCCAACATCCACCCGCCTGGCGTCCCGCTCTATCTTGCCGGCGTGTGGACCATCTTCGGCTACTCCATCGCAGTCACCCGTGCGGCGATGCTCGTCCTCGCCATCGTGACGGCCCTGGCCTCGTGGAGCCTGGCGCGGCGCCTCGGCGTGGCATCGCCCTTGGCCGCCGTGGTCTTTCTGCTCGCCTCGCCATTGTTCTTCATGCAGGCCATGATGGCCCAGCTCGACATGCCTGCCATGCTGTTCACCACCGTCGCGCTGTTGTATTTCCTGGCCGGCCGCCTGGGACCCGCTCTCGTCGTTTGCGTGCTCTTGGTGCTGGCCAAAGAGACGGGTCTCATCGCGCCGATGGTCCTGGCCGGCTGGCTGGCGCTCGACCGCCGTTACCGCTGGGCCGCCGCCTTCGCGCTGCTTCCTGCGGCGGTGCTGCTCGCCTGGATTCTCTACCTCCGCCAACACACCGGCCTCTCGGTCGGCAACGCCGAGTTTGGTTGGTACAACCTCGTCTATCCGCTCCACCCGGTCCGGCTTGCGGCAGCCGTTCTCCGTCGCGTGTCGTACCTGTTCTTTGAGGAGTTTCGCTGGATCCCCACCCTCGTCCTTCTCCTAAGCGCGCGCAGAACCTGGTCGGCGCCCTCCCGGCCGTGGCGGGTGGTGTTGTCCTTTGCCGTCCTCCACGTAGCCGGCGTCACCGTAGTCGGCGGCGCGGTGCTCGAACGCTATCTCCTCCCTGCCCTGCCGATCCTCTACGCCGCCGCCGCGCGGGTACTCGAGGGGCGCCCCGCCCTGCAGGCAGCTCTTGCCGCGGGCCTGGTCGCGTCGCTCTTCCTGAACCCCCCGTTCTGGCCGTTCCCGCACGAGAATAATCTGGCTATGGTCGACTTCGTTCGCCTCCAGCAGATAGCCGCGGCGGATCTGGAAACAAGGTACCCCGCTACTCCCGTCTTCACCACCTGGCCCTTGAGCGATGCGTTAAAGCGGCCGGAACTCGGCTACGTAAGCCGCCCGCTGACAGTGAGCGAGGCGCCTGAAGGGGCCGTATACGTCGTGTATTCGACCGATTGGGACCCGCCCGCCAACCTCATTCGCCTTGCGCCTGTCCGCGCCCTGGTGACGCGTTACTTCATGCAGAAGCCGCCCCGCCGTCCCTCCGGTCGCGCCCTCGACAAGCGTTGGGAGCAAAAGGGATTCTGGCTGGAAGTATACAGGCCGTAACTGCTGTACCCCGTGGCCCATCGCGTGCATCTAAACCGGGTAGGCGGGCGAATATAATGCAAGTATCGGCAAATCCTATGCTGAAACTGATACTCGGTGTCGCGCTGATCGTGTCGACGGCAACTGCCGCGGCACTGGACGACGCGCGCTCCGCCTATCAGCGCAGCAACTACGCCGAAGCCGCCCGGATTCTGACCGCCGCCGGACCGAAAACGGCCGCTGAGTTCGCCTTGCTCGGGCAGAGCTACTTCATGTCCGGTGACTTCAAGCGTGCCTCCGAGTCGCTCGAGAAAGCAACCGCGATGGAGCCCGCCAGCAGCGTCTACCACCACTGGCTCGGGCGAGCCTACGGCCGCCGCGCCGAGACCTCCAGCCCCTTCACCGCCCCCGGCCTGGCCACTAAGGCCCGCCGGAGCTTTGAACGCGCCGTCGAACTCGACGACCGGAATGCCGAAGCCGTCAACGACCTCTTTGAGTACTACCTGGAAGCGCCCGGTTTTCTGGGAGGCGGCGTCGACAAAGCCGTCGCCCTTTCCGCCAAGATCCGCCAGATCGACACCGTCGAATATCACTACGCGCTGGCGAAGATCGCTGAGCACCGCAAGGATTATCAGAAGGCGGAAGAGCAGTTGCGCATGGCCGCGCAGCTGGCGCCCCGCCAGATTGGCCGGGTTCTCGATCTCGCCAAGTTCCTCGCCAAGCGCGGCAAAATCCAGGAGAGCGAGGCCGCGTTCGCCCAGGCCGAGAAGATCGCCCCCGACAACCCGAAGCTGTTGATCGAGCGCGCCCGAACCTACATCCGCAGCAAGCGGAACCTGGAGGAGGCGCGTGCGCTTCTTCAGCGGTACCTCAATGCAAAGCTCACCCCGGACCTCCCGAGCCGTGAAGAGGCACAGAAGCTGTTGAAAGAGAGCTACGGCGGTTAGCGCACCATGAATGTCGGCGAAGCGTTTCGCTTCAGCTACGAAGCGCTCCGGGCCAACAAGATCCGTACCCTCCTGACAGCCCTCGGCCTGGTCATCGGAAACGCTTCCGTCATCCTCGTCGTCACCATCTCCCTCACCAGCCGCGACTACATCCTGGACCAGATCCGCGCCATCGGCTCCAACCTCGTCTACGCCTATTACGAGGCCGGCTCGAACACCGCGATGAAGGTGGAGGCCGACTTCGTCAAGCTGGCCGACATCGACGCCGTGCGGCAGCAGGTCGGCTCCCGGGCACTCGCCGTAACGGGCGTGATGACCAACTACGACCGCCTGTACTTCAACGGCAGGCCCGAAGACATCCGCATCATCGGCTCCGACGACCAGTATCAGTTGGTCCGCAACCTCGCCGTCACCGCCGGCCGCTTTATGGACTCGAGCGACGTCACCCTCCGCCAGAAGGTGGCCATGCTGACCGACGACCTCGCCCGCCGCCTCTACGGCGGCAGGCAGGCCGCCATCGGACAGAGCCTCAAGCTTTCCGGCCTTCAATTCACCGTCATCGGCACCTTTCGTGAACGGACGTCCACCTTCGGCCTGAGCGAGCTGAGCAGTGAGACCGTCCTCATCCCCATCACCGTCATCCGCTACTTCAATCCCGTCGAACGCGTAGACCCGCTCTACGTGCAGGCTCGTTCGCCGGAAGACGTCGAACCGCTCGCCGCCCAGGTGAAGACGATTCTCGAAGGCCGGCACCGCCCCGGAGCCCGCTACAAGGTGGAAACGCTAACGGCCATCCTGGACGCCGCGAAGAACATCGCTCTCATCCTCACCATCGTCCTGATCCTGGTGTCCGCGATCGCCCTCATCATCTCCGGCATCGGCATCATGAACATCATGCTGGTCACCGTAACCGAGCGCACCCGCGAGATCGGCGTGCGCATGGCCATCGGCGCCTCCCGCCACGAAGTGCTCCAGCAATTCCTCTTTGAAGCGGTGCTGATCTCCATCGGCGGCGGCCTGATCGGCATCCTGTTCGGCGTTGCCGGCCCCCTGGCCGTCAACCTCCTGGTGGAGGGCATTCATGTTCCCATCTCGCCGCTGTCGGTCATCATTGCCTTTGGCGTGTCATTCATCGTGGGCCTCGTCTTCGGCCTCCTGCCCGCCAATCGCGCATCGAGGCTGAATCCGACCGAGGCGCTACGCTATGAGTGATGCTCACTCGCTTTGCCCTTCTCACCTTCTGCGGCGCTCTCGCCGCTGCGGCCGAGACGCACACGCTGACCCTCAAGCAGGCGGTCGAACTGGCCCTTCGCCAGAATCCCGACATCCTGCTCGCCCGGCTGGATGAGCAGCGCGCCGCCCAGGACGCGAAGGTCGCGCGCGACCCCTTCGTGCCACGCGCCGTGGTGGGAAGCGGCCTCGCCTGGACCAGCGGCTTCCCGCTGAGTATCGAGGGAGCGGCCCCTGCCATCCTCCAGGCGCGTGTACTGCAAAACCTCTTTAACCGGCCCTTGAGCTACCGGCTCGCCGCCGCCCGCGAGAGCGCCCGCGGCGCCCAGTTCGACACCCAGGCGCGCCGCGACGAAGTCGCCCAGCGAACCGCCGACCTCTTCCTCGATCTCGAACGCGCCGCCCGCAATGAAGACCTCGCCCGCCGTCAGGTCGAGAGCCTCGACAAAGTGCTCGAGACAGTGCGCGCGCGCGTCGCCGAGGGGCGCGAGCTGCCCCTCGAGGAGACGCGCGCCAAGCTGAACGCCGCCCGCGCCCGCCAGCGCTCTGCCGTGCTTGCCGGCGAGCGCGAAACCTCCTCGGCCGCGCTCGCCGGTGTGCTCGGCTTGGGCCCCGCCGACCGCGTCGTGCCTGCCGGCGAGGCACGCCCCCTGCCGGACCTGCCGACTAGCGAAGAGGTGCTCGTCGAGGAGGCCCTCCGGAACAGCCGCGAACTGCGCCGCCTGGAATCCTCGCTGCTCGCCAAGGGCCTCGAGGTACGCTCCGGCAAAGCCTCCCGGCTCCCCCGCATCGACCTCGTCGCCCAGTACGCGCTGCTCTCCCGCTTCAATAACTACGAGGATTTCTTCAATCGCTTCGAACGCCACAACTGGCAGCTCGGCGCCAGCTTCCAACTGCCCATCCTCCCCGGTGCCGCCGCCGCCGCCGAGACCACCCGCGCCACCATCGAAGAGCAGAAACTCAAGACCCAGATCGCCCAGACCCGGAATCGCATTACCCTCGATTCACGCCGGGCTCTGCGTGACCTGCGCGAGGCGGAAGGCGCGCGCGACATCGCCCGCCTTGATCTCGATCTCTCCCGCGAACAGCTCTCGGTCCTGCTCGCGCAGCTGGAAGAGGGGCGCGCCACCCAGCGGCAGATCGAGGAGGCGCGCTTCGTCGAGAACGAGCGCTGGATCGCCTTCCATGACGCCCTGCGCACCGTCGAGCAGGCGCGCCTGGCCGTGCTGCGTCAAAGGGGCGACATTCTCGCCGCCTTACGTTGACACGAAGGCGCCTTTGTCGATAGCTTCGGACCTGTCATGAAGTCGGCTCCTCTGCACTCGATCGACAAGCTCATTCCGCGTTTCTGCGTTCCGCCCAAGAAACGCGTCTCCCTCGGCAAGGATTACGATCCCACGTTCCGGGACGGCAAGAGGGAAAAGGACGAGTCCGCTGCCCTGCTGTCGGAAAGCGTTCGCCTCCTCGCCGAGTACCAGGACATGTTGTATGCGCAGGACCGCTACGCGCTCCTGATTATCTTTCAAGCCATGGATGCCGCCGGCAAAGACGGGACCATCAAGCACGTCATGTCCGGCATCAATCCCCAGGGCTGCCAGGTCTCGAGCTTCAAGGCCCCCACCTCGCACGAGCTGGACCACGACTACCTGTGGCGCTGCGTGAAAGAGCTGCCCGAGCGCGGCCGCATCGGCATCTTCAATCGGTCCTACTATGAGGAAGTCCTGGTGGCGCGCGTGCACCCCGCAATCCTGGAGCGCCAGAAGCTGCCGCCCAGGTTCATGGGTCCCCGCATCTGGGAACACCGCTACGAAGAGATCGTGAACTTCGAGCGCTACCTCCATCGCAACGGCACCGTGATTCTCAAGTTCTTCCTTCACGTTTCGAAGCAGGAACAGAAGCGTCGCTTCCTCGAGCGCATCGACAAACCCGAAAAGAACTGGAAGTTCAGCGGCGCCGACGTCCAGGAGCGGCAGCACTGGCGCCAGTACATGCGCGCCTACGAAGACTGCCTCAGCGCCACCAGCACCAAGTTCGCCCCCTGGTATGTCATCCCCGCCGACGACAAGCCGTTCATGCGCCTGGCAACCGCGGCGGTCATCGTAAAGGCACTCCAGGGAATGGACCTCCACTACCCGAAAGTCACCGACGAACACCGCGTGCAATTGCAGGAGGCGCGCCGCCTGCTGGTGGCGGAAGGCGACAAATAGCTTGATAGAGTAAAGAAACGGGCCCTTAGCACAGCGGTTAGTGCAGCGGACTCATAATCCGTTGGTCGTTGGTTCGAATCCAACAGGGCCCACCATTCTCCCCCCGCCCCGGCCACTCGACGAAAGCCGGGCAACGTCGCGCGGGAGTAAGAGGTCAAGGCACGGTTCAAATCTCATGTTCATGACCATCTTCGGTGGTCGGCTTGCCCTGTTGCTCCTCTTCTACGCCGCCGCGTCGCCGGCCCTCGCGCGTCCCTTCGAGATCTTCGTCCTCCACTCCTACCATCCCTCGAACGAATGGACCGAAGACCAGATCCGAGGCATGCTCAGGCACCTGGAACGATCTCCCTACACCGCCAATACCTGGACCGTCTTCCTCGACGCCGAACGCAACCCCGGCCACGCTTCCGGCTTCCTCGAACACTACGCCGCCGTCTACTCCCAGCGCCGCTACGATCTCGTGATCGCCACCGACGACGCCGCCCTCGAGCTTCTCCTCAATCACCCCCACCTCTTCCCCAACACCCCGGTCGCCTTCTCCGGCGTGAATCAGCAGTCCCTCGTCGCGCGCGCCCCACGCGCCCGCTTCACCGGCGTGCTCGAGCGCTTCTCCACCAGCGAGATGGTCAAGATCGCCTTTCGCCTCCACCCGGGCGTGACCCAGGCGGTATTCCTCACTGACCAGTCGCCCCTCAGCAATACGCTCTTCACCAGCGTTCAGTCGGAGGCCGCCCGGCGCGGGCTCGCCGTTCGAGTCTTCCGCGGCGGCGACGATACCTTCGACGGCCTGCTCCAGCAGTTGCGCGCCCTGCCACCCGACAGCCTACTCTTCCACTCCCGCCTTGGCCCCGACCGCAATGGCGACGTTCGGCCCCCCGGCTATGAAGCGCAGCGCATCGCCGCCGCCGCGCCCGTCCCGGTGTACGGCCTGGCTACCGAACCGGGGCTCGGCTTTCTCGCCGGCAGTCCCAACGGCGGCCTTCACCACGGCGCCCTCCTCGGCGAGATTGTGCGCCGCCTGCTTGCCGGCGAGTCGCCCGCCTCCATCCCCGTCCAGATCGACGACTATAGTCCCGTCGTGTTCGATGCCCGGCAGCTGCCGCGGTTCCGCCTCAGCGTGAGTGATCTGCCCCCAGGCGTCGTCCTCATCAACGACGACAGCGCCGGCCTCCGCGAGTCCCGGCGCTGGATCTTCCTTGGCCTCGCAGCGGCCGTTGCCCAGTTCGCCATCATCGCCGGGCTCATCGTCAACACCTGGAGACGCCGAACCGCCGAACGCGCTCTGTCGGAATCGAATGGGACCCTGTTAGAGCGCAACCGCCAGTTGGAAACGGCCCTCGAAGCCGCCCGGGCCGCGGACGAGGCCAAGCGGCGCTTCGTCGCCAACATGGGCCACGAACTGCGAACGCCGATGAACGGTGTCCTCGGCGCCACCGAACTGCTCCTCGCCTCTCCCTTGTCCGGCCAGCAGCGTGAGGCTCTGAGCGCCGCCCACGTCTCGGCCCGCTCCTTGCTCGCCCTGCTCAATGACGTCCTCGAGATCTCCCGTATCGAAAGCGGCAGGCTCGAGATCCGGCCCCGGCCCGTCCAGGTGCGCGAGTTGGTCGGCGCCGCCATCCGCACGCTCGCCCCCAGCGTTCCCTCCGAGGTCGCCCTCCAGTCCTCCGTCGCCGAAGATGTTCCTGGCTGGGCCTCCCTTGACTACGACCGCCTCCGCCAGGTTCTGCTGAACCTCACCCTTAACGCCGTCAAGTTCACTCCCGCCGGCACTGTCCGCGTGAATGTCTCGAGCTCGGGCAGCGAACGCCTCCGCCTGGACGTCAGCGACACCGGCGTCGGAATCCCACCCGACCACCTGGCCCGCATATTTGAGCGCTTCTATCAGATCGACAGCAGCGACACGCGCCAGTTTGGCGGCTCTGGCCTCGGTCTCGCCATTACCCGCGAAATCGTCACCGCCATGGGGGGCGACATCACGGTGCAATCGGCTCCCGGCCAGGGCTCGACCTTCACCGTAATCCTGCCCGCTCCCCTCTGCGACCCTCCCCAACCGCCCCCCGCCGGTGAGGATCCCTTGCCGCCCGGCCTTCGCGTTCTGATCGTCGAGGACAATCGCATCAATATGCTGGTCGCCCAGCGGCTGCTCGAGGCCGAGAACTGCTTCGTCGATATCGCCTTCACCGGTTCTGCCGGGCTCGATCGCCTGCAGGCGCACCCGTATGACGCCGTTCTCATGGACGTTCAGATGCCGGAAATGGATGGACTCGAGGCAACGCGCCGGCTGCGAGCGTCCCCCGGGCCAAATCAGACCACCCCGGTGATCGCCCTCACTGCCAGCGCCCTGGCCTCCGACCGCGAGGAGTGCCTGGCCGCGGGAATGGACGCGCACCTCGCCAAGCCCGTCTCCACCGCCGAACTCCGCGCCGCCTTGCGACAGGTGACCGCACGCACCCTTCCCCGAACCGGCGCCGCGGCGGAGGCTTAGCCGCCTGCCAGTGCTACAATGCCGCCGAAGGCTGTCGCCGCTTCCCGATAATGTCCGAGTCCGCTCCCGGTTCTCGATCTTCCAACGCCCCTGACCCCGCACGCGCCTTCGCTCCCCTCAACCCCGGCGAGCGGCTCGGCCGGTACGAAATGCAAGCCCTCATCGGAAAGGGCGGGAGCGGCCTCGTGTACCGCGCCCTCGACACCGACCTGCGCCGCACCGTCGCTTTGAAGATCCTCGCCGGCGACGCCGACGATCCCGGCAGCCGCCGCCGCCTCCTCCAGGAGGCCGAACTTGCCTCCTCCCTCAATCACCCCAACATCGTCACCGTCCATGAAGTCGGCCTCGCCGGACCCCACGCCTTCATCGCCATGGAGTTCCTGGAAGGCGGCACCCTCCGGCAGCGCCTGAAGCCCGGCGGCCTACCCCGGCCCCAGCTCTTCTCCTGGGCAATCCAAATCGCCGACGCCCTTTCAGCCGCCCACGAGGCGGGCATCGTGCACCGGGATTTAAAGCCGGGCAACGTGATGATCTCCGCCCGGGGCGCCGCCAAGGTAGTCGATTTCGGCCTCGCCAAAGGCGGCCCCCGCGAGGGCGACGAGCAGGCGGAAGAGACCCGGACTCTCGAGGGTTACATCTCCGGCACCTCCGGCTACATGGCGCCTGAGCAGGCGGAGGGAAAGCCCGTCGACGCGCGCACGGACATCTTCGCCTTCGGCTGCGTCCTCTACGAAATGGCCACCGGGGCCTCCGCCTTCGGCGCTGCCTCCCCCGCGGCCGCGCTCGCCAACGTGCTTCGCAACGAACCCCCGCCGCTTCGCACCCTTGCCCCTCACACTCCGCCCGCGCTCGAACGTCTGATCGAAACCTGCCTCCGCAAAGATCCGGCAACTCGTTGGCGCAGCGCGGCGGACTTGCGCCTGATGCTGGAACTCATCGAGAAGGACGCAGCGCAGCCCGCGCCTGCCGCCGTTGTGCAGTCCCCACCCCGTCATCGGGCATGGCAGGCTGTCGCTTTGCTCGCGCTGCTGCTCGCCGGCGCTCTCGCCGGCGCACTCTACTGGAAGAGTCGTTCCCCTGCCGGGCCCCCGCGAACCAGGACGATTGCGCTCACCGCCGACACCGGTCTCACCATCGCGCCGTCACTGTCCGCCGACGGCCGCCTGGTCGCCTACGCTTCAGACCGCGCCGGCGGCAGCCTCGACATCTGGGTGCAGCAGATCGGAGGACGCGCCCCCATTCGCGTCACCAGCGACCCGGCCGACGAGACCGACCCGCACCTCTCTCCCGACGGCACCCGCATCGTCTTCCGCTCCCAGAAGAACGGAGGCAGCATCTGGATCGTCCCGGCCCTCGGCGGCGAGCCGATGTTGCTCGTCCAGGGCGGCCGCAATCCTCGCTTCTCCCCCGACGGTAAATACGTCGCCTACTGGACCGGGCGCGACGGCAGCCGCCTCGCCTCCGGCCGCGCCCATGCCTGGGTTATCCCCGCCGGCGGTGGCCAGCCGGAACCCCTGGGCGGTGCGCTGTCCGCCGCCGGCTATCCCCTGTGGTCTCCCGCAGGCGATGCCGCCCTTGTCCTCGGCCGCCGGAGCGCCGACCTCACCGCGGAACCCGTTCCAGACTGGTACCTCGTGCCCTTCCCCAAAGGCGATCCAACACCTCTGGGCACTCCCTCCCTCTTTCGCGCCGATCGCCTTTCCGTGCCGCTCACGCAGTACCACATCCTTCCCTCCGATTGGACTTCCGGCCCCGAAGGCAGCAGCATCGTCTTCTCCGCGCGAACCGGAGATGCGGTGAACCTCTGGGAGCTGCCGATGGATGGGCGCCGGCCCGCCGGACCGCCGACGAGGATCACCAGCGGGAGCGGATCCGACTCCTACGCCGCCGCCACCGCCAACCGCCTCGCCTTCGCCGATACTTCCCTTCAATTCGACCTCTGGGCCATCCCCGCGGGCGCCCCCGCCTCCTCACCCCTGCAACGCCTCACCGACGATCTCTCCTGGGAGTTCTTCCCCTCCTTGTCTCGCGACGCGTCGAAAGTCGCCTACGTCACCGCCCGCAGCGGTTCCAACGCGCTCTGCATCCGCGACCTCGCCTCCGGCCGCGAGACCATCCTGCTCAGCGCCGGCCGCATCCTCAGTCCCATCCTCTCCGGCGACGGCGCCACCATCGCCTTCCTCGATAACGACGATCAACTCTCGCGCATCGCCACCCAGGGCGGAGCAGCCTCCACCATCTGCCGGAATTGCGGGTCGCCCGTTGACATCTCCTTCGACGGCCGGCGCGTTCTCGTCGAACCGTTCGATTCCCCCGAGGACATTCGCGAGATCGACCTGGCCGGCGGTAAGCCGCGAACCCTGGTCCCGGCGCGAGAAGCCCTCTACAGCGGCCATCTCTCTCGCGACGGGTCGTGGGTGGTCTTCAACGCCGTCAAGTCGCAGGACGCCACACAGCTCTACGTCGCTCGCGTCGAAAACGGCAAAGCCGCCCCGCCCGACCAGTGGGTGCCTGTCAGTGACGGCCGCTCGGTGCACCAGGGCCCCCAGTGGGCTCCCGACGAGAACCGCATCTACTACCTGTCGGAGCGCGACGGCCTGCGATGCGTGTGGTCGCAACGGCTCGACCCAACGACCAAGAAGCCCCTAGGAGAGCCCGAAGCCGTGCGCCACTTCCATGAAGTGCGCCGGTCGTTCCAACACCTCAGAAGCTTTGACGACCGTACCCGCCTCGCCGTCGGCGGCAGCGTGGTGGTCGTCGCATTAGGCGAGCTCCGCGGCAACATCTGGCTTCGCGAAACGCTTCGCTGATGCAACTCAGCGTGGTCATCATCAGCCGCAACGAAGGCCCCTGGTTGCGGCGCACCTTCGAATCCCTGCAGCCCACCGTTCCGGCGGACACCGAGGTGATCGTGGTCGACGACGGCTCCACGGATAGCTCCGCGGCCGGCCTCCACCGCATGGGCATCCGGCTCCTGCGTACGCGAGGCATCGGCGTCGCCCGCGCCCGCAACTACGGAGGCCGCCGCGCCTCGGGCGATGTGCTCATATTCCTTGACGGACATATGCAGTTCGCTCCCGGCTGGTGGGAGCCGCTCGTCGACGTCCTGCACCGCCGCGCGGCCGGTTCCGCCGCTCCCGCCATCGCCGACGTCGCCTCGCCCCACGACTTCGGCTACGGCTTCTCCCTGCCTCACCCCACGTTGAAACCGCAATGGCTGTCCCGGGCCGCCTCCCGGCCCTTCCACGCCCCGGTCCTTCCCGGTGCCTGTCTCGCCATCCCGCGTACCGTCTTCCACGCCGTCGGCGGGTTCGACCACGGCCTGCGTGCCCGCGGCGGCGTGGATATCGAAACCAGCCTTCGGCTCTGGTTGCTGGGCTACGAGAACTGGATCGTCCCCTCTTCGCGCGTGTGGCACCTCTTCCGCAAGGCCGCCCCCTATCCCGTCCCGCAAGCCGATGCCGTCTACAACCGGCTGCGGCTGGCGTTTTCCCACCTCCGTGGCAGCCGCATTGCAAAGGTCATCGCAGCCCACGCCGGTGAGCCCGCGCTCCCTCACGCCCTCCGCCTCTTGCTTCGTTCCGATGCGGTCGCACGTCGCCGTGAACTTTTTCGAGCTCGCACACGAAATGACAATTGGTTTTTCCGAAAGTTTGGCATAGTATGGTGATCCATCACCCCCATACGGAGGATCACATGGCAACCAAGAAGGCGGCCGCCAAGAAGACTGCGTCAAAGAAGGCGGCCCCCAAGAAGTCCGCGCCTGCAAGCAGGGGCGCTGCCGCAAGCAAGGCGGGCGCCGGCGCTGCCGATGAGTTACTCTTCAGCGAATCGGACCTCAAGAAGATTCATGACGCAGTGAGGAAGGCCCTCGGAGCCGCAGTCGCCGACCGCGTCCGCGCCAAGCTCCAGCTCGATATCTCTCCCACCCCCACTCCCCCCAGAACCGGCGGCAGTACCGGCGACAGGTAATGGGGGTCCGCGACCGCAATCGATTTACCACCCACCGGGTGCGCGCCGATGCCTTTCGAGCGCGCACCGCCTATCCCAGCCGCGAAAGCTACCCGGAAGACCTGGCCCGCCGCCAGCGGCAGGAACTGCCGCACTGGACCGAAGTCGGCCCCCTGAATTCGGGCGGACGCTTAACCGCGATCCTGGTGGACCCGCGGCAGCCGAAACGCATCATCGTCGGTTCGGCCGCCGGCGGTGTGTACGTCTCCCATAACTACGGCCGCCAGTGGACCTACTGTTGGGACGACCAGGAACAGACGCTCAACATAGGCTCCCTCGCCTTCGATCCCTCCAACCCCGACCGTGTCTACGCCGGCACCGGAGAAGCCAACCTCTCCGGCGACAACTACCCCGGCGTCGGACTGTTCCGGCTGGAGCCCGGAGCCGCCGGCTGGACGCAGGTCGCCGATACCCGGATTCACTTCAAGCAGCCCCGCCCGAATTTCGGCATGTTCCCCTTCGGCGGCCTCCCGCGGCGCATCGGCACCATCGCCGTCGATCCCTTCGATTCCAACCACGTTTTCGTCGGCGGCGTGACCCATAGCGGGGAACAGGGCGCCGGCCTGTTCGAAACGTTCGATGGCGGCGGACATTGGGAGACCGCCCGCGACCGGAACCAGAAGAAGCTCGCTTCACTCATCTCCCTTCACAAACCGGACGGCGCCCCGCCGTTCATCTCCTCGCTCGGCTATTTCTGCCACTCCGTCGTCTTCCACCGCAAGCACCAAGGCGTTGCCATGGCCGCCGTGGAGGCCCAGGGAACCCAGAGTGGCATCTGGATCACACGCGACGGCGGCGACTCCTGGACTCAGTGCACAGCCGGGCTGCCTCCAGGCGACCAGTGGGGCCGAACCACCCTCGCCATCGCCGGTTCCACTGACGTCGTCTACGCGCTTGTCGGCCGCCCGCGCACGGGCGGGCTTCTCGGCGTGTTCCGGAGCGAGAACCTCGGCCAGGAATGGACGCCCCTGGCCGTCCCCGAGGAGTTCGCCGCGGGCGGCCAGTTCTCCTACAACAACTGCCTCGCCGCGCATCCCACCAGGCCCGGCATCGTGGCCGTCGGCGGCGTCGACCTGTTCGTGACCCTCGACGGCGGCGAGACCTGGCGCCAGGCAACCAACGGTGACCCGCGGAAGTCCTCGTCCACCAACCACGTCCACCATGACCACCACGACGTTGCCATCGTCGGCAACCGGATCTACTCGGCCAACGACGGCGGCTTCGCCATCAGCAATGATCTCGGCCAGACCTGGGACACGCGCAACGAGGGCTTAAGCCTCGCCATGCTGTACGATCTCGATGTCTCGCCCGTCAGCGAAGAGTCCTTGAGCTTCGGCTGTCAGGACCTGGGGATCTGGCTTCGCGGTCCCCTCGAACCTCGCGCACCAAAGCGCGATCGCGTGCTGCGGCGAGAGTGGCGCGGTGATGGCGGCTGGACCTGCTACCACCCCACCGACCAGTTCCACCTCTACGCCTCCCTCCAGCGCATGGAACTGTTCCGATACCGCCTCGAAGACCAGCAGTGGAAGCGCTGCAAGCTGGCTGTCTCGCAGCGCGAGGCGCGATCGGTTTGGATGGCGATCATCGCCATGGACCGCTCCGACCGTACGGGCGATGCCCCGCGTGCCGTATACACCGGGTCGAAGCGCGTCTGGCGCACCACCACAGCGACGAACTCCTGGAAACCCGTCTCGCCCATTTTGGATGGTTCCGTGATCACCGCCATTGATGTGGCCTCATCGGATCCCGCCTTCGTCTATGTGGGCACCGAGAACGGCGGCTTCTTCCGAAGCACCGATGCCGGCAAAACCTGGTCCGGAAACCTCTCCGGACCGTTGAGCCCCGGCCGCCTGATCACCCGCATTCTCAGCCACCCGGAGGACCCGCGGCTCGTCTCCTACACCCTCGGCACAATTGCAGGCCAGCTCGAGTTGAACGAGGCGGGCGGCTTTGACGCCGGGCAGGACGTGCCGCTGCGCTTCCTCCGTGCCGGCTACGAAAACGAGGCAGACGGCAAAAGGACCATCCAGGAGTTCTGGCACCTCTATACGTCAGAGGACGCCGGCGACACGTGGGGCTGCGACATCGCTACCGGAATGCCCAACCTCCCGCATAACGCCCTTGCCTTCCTGCCCAACCGCGTTCTGGTTGCCGCGAATGACGGTGGAGTTATCTACACCACCTCCGGCCACCACTACCGTCCGCTCACCGGTAACCTGCCCAACGTCCGCATCACGGACATCGTCTACCACGCCAAGAGCAAAACGCTCTTCGCCGCCACCTACGGCCGCGGCGTCTGGAGTCTGCCGTTGTCCGCGGTTCAGGAAATCATCGACCAAGACAACGCTGGTACCAGCGCGCCGTCTCCGCAGAGGTGACGGAGGCAAGGTCGCCCCCGAACAACTCGCACTGCCCGAAGTACTCGTCCGTATCGCCGGTCGTGACGCGCGTCCAATGATTCCCGCCATGGCGGACGACAATGTAGTCTTCCACCCGGCACACGCGGATGAGCCGCGGCCGTTGATCGCGGATGAACCAGGAATCCTCTGACTGCGCCGCGTCTCGAAACGGAATCCGGCGCCACAGGTCTTTGTGAAAGCAGAACGCCCCGCCCGGACGCCAGCCGTGGCCGCTGTGCCGCAGATCGCCGGCCCGCCGCAACAGCACCAGGAAGCAGCAGCGCGTCACCAGGCTGCGGTCGCGGCCTTCGTCCAGCGGCAGCGCCGTCATGTTCCGGGCGAGGAACTCCGGCCCGTAGTAGTCGTCGTCATCCAGCCGCTGGATAATGTCGCCCCGCGCCGCTTCGATCGCCAGATTGACCCGCTGGCCCAGGTTCACCGGCTGCGTCAGGCGGATGTACCGCACCTCGGCGCCGCCGCGGAAGAGCGCGGCGTTCGACCGCTCGCCGTCGTCCACCACGATCAGTTCCTTGCGCGGCCAACGCTGCGCTTCGTAGCACTGAAGCGCTTGCCGCAGGAAACGCGTACGATTTCGCGTCGGCAGAATGCAGGAAACCAGGGGAGCGCGCACCGGGCCTCCGCCTAGAACTGCGCCCGCAGCCAACCAGCCGCCTCACCCGTTGCCCGCCGCGCGAGCGCGCTCACACCCAGCATGGGCAGGAAACCGTGGATGGCTCCCTCATACCGCCGCAGCACGGTGGGCACGCCCGCAGCCGATAGACGCTGCGCATAGCACTCGCCCTCGTCGCGGAGGCAGTCGTATTCTGCGGTCAAGACATACGCGGACGGCGCTCCCGCGAGGTTCGGAGCATGGAGCGGCGTCACCCGCGCATCCCGCGAATCTGCCCCTTCCGGAAGATACTCCTTCCACCCACGCCGCATGTCCTCGCTCCCCGGTCCAAAACCCGAGGCGAAATCGGCATGCGATGCCATCGCGCACGCCGGGTCGAGCATCGGATAGAGCAACAGCTGGCACGCCAGGCGGTCGCGGTGCGCGAGTGCGGCGATACCCGCCAGCGCCGCGCCGGCGCTATCCCCCGCAACTCCCACCTTCGGCCACCGCTCCAGCGCCCACTCGACGGCAGCCAACGCGTCCTCCACCGCCGCCGGCCACCGGTGCTCCGGCGCCAGGCGATAATCGGCCGCCGCTACGCGGCAACCGGACTGCGCGGCCAAAGACCGGCAGAGCGCGTCGTGCGTCTCCAGATTCCCGCTGAAGAATCGGCCGCCGTGAAAGTACACCACCACCGCCGGCCCCTCCCCGTACACGCGCACGTCTGGCCGCGGCTGCTCGATGCGAACTTCCACGGGCGTCCCGCCCAGCGCCCGCGACGAGTCGACGTACAACCGCCGCGTCAACTCTACCGAGCGCGCACTCCGCGGCGGCAAACCCGACGCGGCCTCCCGCTCGAGCAAGCGCGCAAGTTCAGGATCGAGCGGCATCGACGCTCTGGCCGCGCAGGCACGCAATCACTTCACGATAGAACTCCGGGTGCGATTGCCACGTCTGCGCCGTCACCATGCGCCCGTCGCGCACCGCCTGGCGCGTATCCCACGTGCCCCCAACTGCCTCTACCTCCGGCCGCACATGCTCATAGCACGTCAGGCAGCGTCCTGCCGCCAGCCCCGCTGACACCAGAACCTGAATGCCGTGGCAGATGGCGAACACCCACTTCCCTTCCTCGTGAAAGGCCCGCACCAGCGCCAGCAGGCGCTTGTCGTTGCGCAGGTACTCCGGCGCACGGCCACCAATCAGCAGGATCGCGTCGAACCCGCTCGCCGAGCACTCCGCAATCGTCACGTCCGACTCCAGCCCATACCCCTGCCGCTCGATATAGGTGTCCCACCCCTCCTCAAAATCGTGCATCACCAGGTGCAGGCGGCGCTTCGAAGGAGCCGCCACCACCGGGGTCCAGCCCTCCTCCTGAAAACGATGCACCGCATAGAGCGTCTCGTAGCTCTCGCCGCCGTCGCCGGTCACCACCAGAATTCGTTTGCTCATCCGTTACTCCGATTGGAAATCCGCTCCCGCACTCTTGTGCGTACGGAGCGATCGCGCGATCAACACCAGGCCTCCCACCAGCAGGATCAACATGATCAGCGTCTGGAACAGCGTGGTGGGCCGGAAATAGAGGTGCAAATTGACGATCACCCCAGTCAGGATAAAGAGCGCACCGGCCAGGGTCAGGAACCAGCCGGCAACGCTGCGGCCATTCCAGAACAGGATGCCCACGCCGAACAGAAAGGGAATCAGCGTCACGCCGAAGGTATTCGCTCCGAAAAAGCTCCAATAGGAGCTCTCGACGAACACCTGGTTAGTGACCAGATACACGCCGATACAGGCCATGATTAAGCCCACAAAGAACTCGGCCAGCCCGCCGGGTGTGCCCCCGACGTCCTGCAGGCGACGGTCTGCCATTGGTTGGAGGCTAGCATAGCAGCACTCGACCCTCAATCCGGTATAGAATCCATTTCAACTGCCATGCCTACCCGACGTGACATTCTCAAGAGCGCCGTGGCGCCCATGATCGTCCCCAGCGTGGTGCTCGGCCAGCGAGCCGGCGCGGTGGCCCCGAGCGACAAGGTCGTCCTCGGCGGCATCGGCATCGGCGCCCGCGGCCAGCACGTGCTCAGCAAGTTCCTGGTCCTCCCCGACGCCAGGTTCATCGCCGTCTGCGACGTGCGCAACGAGCGCCGCGAAGAGATCAAGACCATGGTCGACAAGGCCTACGGCACGCGCGATTGCCAGATGTACGGCGATCAGTACGAGCTGCTGGCGCGGCAGGACGTCGACGCGGTCCTCATCGCCACCGGCGACCGCTGGCACACGCCGCTCTCCATCATCGCCGCCCAGCATGGCAAGGACGTCTATTGCGAGAAGCCCTGCTCCATGTCGATGGAAGAGAGCTGGGCGCTCGCCGACGCCTTCAAGCGCTACAACCGGCTGTACCAGGCCGGCTGCCAGCGGCGGAACGGCGCCAACTTTGAACTGTGCAAGGAACTGCTGCGGTCCGGCGCCCTTGGCAAGCTGCAGGCGCTCTATGCGAACGTAGGTCCCTCGGTGAACTGGCCCCCCCTTCCCAGCCGCGACTGGCTCGCCGCCGAGGAACTGCCGCCCAAACAGCTCCTCGATTGGGATCGCTGGCTCGGCCCCGCGCCGTGGCGCCCCTACAACTCCGAGTACGTCCGCGGCGGCTGGCGCAATTACTACGACTTTCACGGCGGCGGAATCCTCGAATGGGGCTCGCACACCGTGGACCTCTGCCACTGGGCCGCCAACCTTGACGACACGCAGCCGTTGGAATACGAGCCCGAAGGGACCAACGTCGGCCCCTACTTCGTGCACTGCAAGTACTCGAACGGCGTCAAGCTCGTGATGCGCGACAACGGCTGGGACGGCGCGCTCAAAACCGGCTCTTGCAGCTTCCGCATTGAGGGCGACCAGGGTTGGGTAGAGACCGGCGACCTCACCAAGATCGAGTGCTCGGAGAACATCAAGCCCCTGCTGCGGCCCACCGAAGCGGCCAGCCTCGCGCTCGCCAACCACGTCGTCGACTTCGTCAAGTGTGTGAAGTCCCGCCAGACGCCGCGCGCCAGCGCCGCTGCGGCGGCCAACTCCCACATCGCCTGCCACGCCGCCTTCATCGCTTACCAGCGCGGCAAGAAGCTCGAATGGGATCCCTTGAAGCGGCAGTTCGCGAACGACGACGTTGCCAATAACATGCGGTCGCGCGCATTGCGCGAACCGTGGAGAGTCTGAAGGAGGAGACAACCATGCAGCAAGCTAGCCAGCCCGTTCCCGCCGCCAAACCCAAACCCCGGCCGCGGCCCACTCCTCCCGCCGAGTTCCAGGAGAAGGACATCGCGACGATGGACGCCGCCGCTCTCGCGCGCCTCCTCGGCGATGCCGGTTCCTCTGACTTTCAAAAGGCCAAAGCCTGCATGCGCGCCGGCGAGCTCGGCTCCAAGGAGACCGTGCCCGCCCTCGCCGCATTGCTCGCCGATGAGAAGCTCAGCACCTACGCGCGCTACGGCTTGGAGCCGATCGCCGACCCGTCCGCCGGCGACGCCCTCCGCGCCGCCCTGCCGAAGCTCAAGGGTAATCTCCTGATCGGCGTCGTGAACTCGCTCGGAAAGCGCCGCGACGAGAAGGCCGCGCCCACTCTCACGAAGATGATGTCGGCGCCGGATCAGGACCTGGCGCGCGCCGCGATCGCCGCACTCGGCAGCATCGGCACTCCCGCCGCCATGAAGGTGCTGCAGGGCGCCTTACCAAAGGCCGCGCCTCCCCTGAAGATGCCCCTCGCCGACGCGGCCCTCATCTGTGCCGAACGGCTCCTCGCCGATGGCAATCGCGATCAGGCGCTCGCGCTCTATACGTACTTGAGCGCACCCGCCGTCCCGAAGCCCGCCCGCCTGGGCGCGATGGCCGCTATCATTCGCGAAGAGACGCCAATCACCGCGACTCGGCCGCGCTAACCGCCCCCGAGCGAATGTAGTCCACCACCGCCCGTACACACTCATCGAGCGGTCGTCCGGTATCCACCACGAGCTTCGGCTCCGGAATCGGCTGGAAGCTCGCGCGCACTTGCTGGTACAGCGCGTAGCTCCGGTTCTTCGCCGGATGCGTTCCCGCCGCCGCATCCTGCTCCAGCCGCCGCCGCGCCGTATCCTCCGCGCAGACGCACTCGATCACCCGCCACTGCTGGTGAAGCTGCTTCGCGCCTTCCAGGGCAATCACCAGCTGATAGTTCTGCGAAAACGTCCGCCCGTCAAAGAAGATCGGCAGCGCCGGATGCCGCTCGAACAGATAGCCTGCCGCCTGCAGCATCTGGAACAGCACGAAGTCGTCCTGCAGCGTCGAGTACTCGACGTAGGGCTCGGGAAACAGCGCCGCCCTCACCACGTCCTTGCTGATCACGATCCCCTCTACCCGCCGCGCCGCTGCTTCCGCCAGCGTCGATTTTCCCGTCCCCGGAAGCCCCGCGAGCACGACCATCATAAGGACTTCAGCCAGCGAAAGACACCAGCGGCGTCGGATGCCCCGAAGGCCAGCGATCCGGGCACCACCGAGTCCGCACCCGCCGCCCGCAACAGCGGAACCGTCTCCGTGCGGATGCCGCCGTCGGCGATCACGCGAATGTCCGGTCGCCGCGCCGCCAGCAGCGGAGCCAGCGCCCGGATTCGGCGGCACGCCTCCGGCGCGAGCCCGCAACCCTTCACGCCGATCTCCGTTCCCAGCAGCAGCACACTGTCCACCGCGTCGGCGAAGCGCAGCACCAGTTCCACCGGCGTCTCCACGCGTAGCGCCACACCCGGCCGCCGGCCCGCCTCCCGAATTTCGGCGATCGCCTCCTCCGCTCCCAGCGCCTCCCCGTGCACCGTCACCGCGTCTGCCCCTGCCTCGATAAACGTCCCTGCCCACGCCCGCGGTTCTTCCACCATCAGGTGCACGTGCAGCGGCAGCCGCGTCTCGCGGCGGATCGCCGCCACCAGGTCCGGGAAGAAGAGCAGCGACGGTGCGAACCGGCCGTCGGCAACGTCGAGGTGAAACGAATCGGCGTAGGACGACATACGGGCGATGTCGCTCCTCAGGTCGCAGAGGTCCGCCGACCAGAGGGAAACGTCCACCCAGAGTGGCGTCACGAGCGCCACCGGACACCCAGGTCCAGCACCCTCTTCGCGAATGCGATGCCCCGCTCCATGTGGTCCTTCTGCTGAAACTGAAGCGCGGCGAGAAAATGCTCCGGATACGGCCGCCCCTGCAGGTCCTCCACCACCATATGCCCGTCGTAAGGATGCCCGGCCTTCGCCAGCGCCAGGAACTGCGCAAGCTCCGAAGCCTTGCCCTTCGGATACATCTTCCAGAACTCCGTGTCGTGGATCGCTAGTATCGTCGGAGGCCGGCCGGTGATGGGCTTGACGTACACCGCCACTTTCGGACATCGCTCCCGCACCCGCGAAAGAATTGCCTTGAAATCCAGGACACCCTCGCCCAACGGAACACACTGCACGGCCATCCCGCGCTTGTGCTCGTACACCACCGCGTCCTGCAGGTGGAAGGTGAGCGCGTACGGCCCCAACGTGTCGATAGTCGTCAGCGGGTGCTCCATTACGAAGAGCGGGTTGCCGGTGTCCAGCAGCACACCGACGAACTCTCGGCCCGCCGCTTCCACCAGTTCTTTGAACTCCCACGCGTGCAGGTCCTTGTGAACTTCGAGCGCGATCTTCAGCCCCGCATCCACCACCTGCGAGCGCACCTCGCGCAGCACCCGCACCACGGCGTCGATCGTCTGCTCCACACCGCCCGGCGGCAGAGCCGACCGTTGCGAAGCCACTACACACCGCACCAGCGGCGACCCCAGCGCCGCCGCTCGCTCCACGTGTTTCCGCAGCGTGCCTGCCGTCTCTTTCAACGCCTCCGGCGACTTCGGCAGAATGGACCCCCCGCCGGTTTCAAGCGGCAGCCCCAACTCCTTCGCCATCGCCCGCACGCGCTTCCAATGCGCCGGGTCCATTGCGTGCGGGTCCAGCGAGTCCTGCAGAAACACCGCGTCCAGCTTCAGCCCGGCGGCGTACTCGAGTAGCTTTGCGTCGGGCCAGCGCAATGCCCGCAGACAGTAGGTGTTCAGCCCCAGCGCGAAGGGTGGCTCGGCGCCGCGAACGCTCGCAGCCCCTCCTCCTGCGGCCAGGGTCAGCAGAAACCGGCGGCGATTCACGCCCCGCATCGTAGCATAGACGCCGTCCGCTCCTGGCACCCGGAGGCAGGGTATCGCGTCCAGGAATCGGCGGCAGTTCGAACCAGAACAGCGTTCCCCGCCGCGTTCCGCGAACAGACCTACTCGTGCCGGAGCACCTCGGCCGGGTCGCGCCGGGCGGCCTCACGGGCAGGCACCGAGGTGGCGAAGAAGACCGCCGCGGCGAGGATGCCAGTGACCACAGCTAGTGTGACGAAATCGTGCGGCTGAATCTCATATAGCAGGGTGCTGAGCACGCGGCCGGCCGCGAGTGCGCCCGCCATGCCAAGCAGTAGTCCGGCGAGTGTCACGCGCGCGGCTCCGGCTGCTACCAGGCGTTGAATCCCGCCCGCCGTAGAACCGAGGGCCATCCGCACGCCGAACTCCCGTTGCCGCAGGCGCACCGTGTACGCCACCACGCCGTAAACGCCGCTCACGCACAGCGCCAGCGCCAGGACGGCGAAGATACCCAATAGTGCCGTCAGGAAGCGCTGCGGCGCGAGACTCTGCCACAGTTCAACATTGACGGCCGCAATCTTGTCGACGGAGAGGTCAGGGTCCAGCCGCGCCAGCTCGCGGCGTACAGCAGGCCCAAGGGTGACCGCGTCCACGCCCGGCTCGGTCCGCAGCAGGAGGTGCATCAGGTAGGAGGTCATTTCCGGTTGCGGAACATAGATGGCGGCGCGGGCTTTTCGCGCCGGGCCCCAGCGGCGAACGTCGGCCACCACGCCCACGATCTGGTACAGCGTCCGCGGTTCGCCGCCGCCCTCCATCCATAGATAGGCGCCAAGCGCCCGGCCATCGCGCTCGAACTCGCGGGCGGCCGTTTCGTTGACGATCACCACGCGCTTGTCCGAAGGCCGGAAGGTGCGTCCCTGGAGCAGGGGTGTGCCCATAGCCTCGAAGTATTCCCCGGCGATCGTCTCGCGATCGGCCTTCATCTTCTGCCCGGGGGCGGTGGCTTTCTCGAAGTCGATTCCCATAGCGCCGAAGTAGGGCCGGAAGTCAGTGATACCGGCGAAGCGGACTCCAGGCAGGGCGCGCACGCGGTCGAGGGCCGCCTCCATGGTCAGCAGGCGCTGCGCGGCCTCTGCGTACCGCTCGCGGGGCAGGTGCGTTTCGACGGCCAGGAGGTCGCGAGGATTGAGGCCGTGATCCACACGCACCAGGCGCACGAAGCTGTTGGTCATCAGGCCCGCCCCGGCCAGCAGCGTGAGGCCGAGGGCAAGCTGGGCCACCACCAGGCTCGAGCGCCAGCGCGACTGCCGGGCCCAGGCGGTGGAGCCCTTAGAGCTGCGCCATGCGGGCAGCAGCCCGAACAGCAGCGCCGCTATCAAAGACACGACAAGCGCGAAGGCGAGCACGCGGCCATCGAGAGCGATGGTGTTGGCACGAAGCACGTTTTCGGCAATGGCGGCGCGAACCGTTTGCAGCCCCGCATAGGCCAGTACCGTTCCCGCCAAGCCGCCCGCCAGTGCCAGGACAACGCTTTCCACAAGCAGCAGCCGCGTGAGGCGCCAGCGCGAGGCGCCGAGAGCGGCGCGCACCGTCATCTCCCGCTGGCGGGCGACCGCGCGGGCAAGCATCAGGTTGCCAAGGTTCGCGCAGCCGAGCAGGAGCACGAAGGCAACAGCGCCGGCAAGAGCCAGAAACAGAGGGCGGGCTGGGCTCACCAGCGAATCGTGGAAGGGCAGCACCTGCGCTTCCGCGGAGCGGCGGGCGCCGGCGCGCTCCGCTTCGACAGCAGCGACCACAGCCCGCATGTTCTCCGCCGCCGCCGCGACGGAGACGCTGTCGCGAAGGCGGGCGATCACCGTGGCGCCGCCTTGCGGGCGGCGGGCTTCGGCATCGAGGGCAAAGGGCGCCCAGAGATGGACCGGTAAGGGGTGCGCGCTCTGCGCCGCGCTGGGCAGTACGCCGATGACCGTATAGTTCGCCGCGGGAGCATTGTGGAAGGCCACGGCCAGGGTACGGCCGATGACGGCCGGGTCCGACTGGAAGCGGGTGCGCCAGAAACTCTCGCTCAGAAGGAGCACCCGGCCTTTGCCTTCGCGCTCCTCGCCTTCGTCGAAGAGCCGTCCAAGGAGCGGCTCGATGCCCAGCGTGGTGAACAGGCTGCGCGTCGCCTGGAGCCCGCGCACCGTCTCCGGCCACTCCCCGCCGCGGAGATCGAAGGAGGCGAACTGGTAGGCGCCCATGTCATCGAATACCGCGTTGCGTTTCCGCCATTCGATATAGTCCGCCACAAAGGGATGGAAGCGCTGCTGCCCGCGCTGCTTCCAGACGAAGGCGAGCCGCTCGGGGGCGTGGTAGGGGAACGGGCGGAAGACGATGGCATCGACGACGCTGAAGACCAGCGTGGTGGCGCCGATGGCGAGGGCGAGCACGGCCAGGGCGGCCAGCGTGAACGCGCGATGGCGGCCCAGGCCTCGGACCGCCATGCGCACGTCCTGCCAGAGCAGTTCGAGCCAGGCTCCGCGCCGCTCGTCGCGGCACTCTTCCTTCACCTGCTCCAGGCCGCCGAACTCGAGGCGGGCGCGGCGGCGCGCTGCCGTCTCCGTCATGCCCGAAGCCATGTAATCGGCCACCTGCTGCTCAATATGGAAGCGAAGCTCCCGATCCAGGTCGTCTTCGCGGCGGCGTTTCCAGCGGAGTCGCATCGTGGTTCACTCCGTAGCGGCAAGGACCAGGGAAATGGCCGCCGTGAGCTGAGCCCAGCTTGCGGTCTCCTCGGCCAGTTGCTTGCGGCCGGCGGCGGTCAGCCTGTAGAACTTCGCCTCGCGGCCGGTGGCCGTGTCTTTCCACTCCGCGGTGAGAAGCTTCTTGTTCTCCAGACGGTGTAAGGCAGGGTAGAGGGAGCCCTGCTGCACCTGCAGCGCGTCCTGTGAGATCTGTTGCAGCCGTTGGGCGATGGCGTAGCCATGCATCGGGCCGAGCGAGACCACCTTGAGAATAAGCAGGTCGAGCGTTCCCTGCAGCAGGTCCTGTTTCGAGGGCTTGGAGGAAGACACCTAGGAATCCTACACGTCCATGTGTAGGATGTCAAGGCGTCCTGCCGGAACTGACATGCAGGGGGCGCTAAAACGAAACCGCCGGGGTTGCCCCCGGCGGTTTGCCAACTCGAACAGAGCAGGTAAGACTAGTCGCCGAAGCTGCCCACTTCCTCGCGCTCTTCCTTCTTCGCCGCCGGCGCCGGAGCGGGCTGAATGCCGCCCAGCTGCACCAGCGCTTCGCCGGGCTGCTCCTTCAACACGTGCTGGCGGTACAGCTTCGCCATACGCGCGTTCTCTTCCTGCTGCTTCAGCTTCTCCGCCCGCGCGCGCAGCTTCTCTTCCCGCGCGTTCTTGGCGATGCCAAGCTTGTCGAGGTCGTGCTGCACTTCCGTGGTGACGATCTCGTCGCGAAGGACCATCGAGTGGTTTACGCTCTCCAGGCCCACCTTCTTCCCGCCCGCGAAGATCTCATGACGCCCGTGCTTCTCGTACCACTTGGTGAGCGTCGCCGTCATGTGCATCTTCTCGATGATGTTGCGCCAGCCGATGCCCGTGTTGTACGCGCAGAAGCTGATCTCGCCTTCCTGCGTGGCGTACGGAATAATGCACTGCTCCGTGCGGCGGAAGTCGTAGTTGAAGAGATCCTGGAACCACATGCCGGCGATGAACAGGAAGTTCCAGCGATCCTGGCGCCGCTTCTCGATGTCCGCCATCGTGCGCGTCGCGTCCACCTTGCCGTAGCTCTTGCCCGTCGCCCCGAACGTCTTGTCGAACTTCTTCAGCAAATCGGCCAGCTTGAAGTGTGTCGGCGACTTGAACGGATCGTAGTTGCGCATCGTCGCCAGCGCCATCCCGGTGATCGAAAGCCACTTGCCGCGAGCCGCGTCGTTCACCCGCGCCACGTCCTTCGCCAGCTGATCGGCGTTCAGGAACTCCGTGACCGCCTTCGCTTCCTTCGTCTCCTTGTCGACCATCACCGCCATGCCCACGCCGCAGTTCGGGTGGCAGCCGCAGCTCAACTGGCCCCAGTCCGCCTGCGGCCCGTGTACCAGGTCGCTCCAGTCGGAGAAGGTGCTCATGAAGGAGATCGGGAACCAGTCACGCGCCGGCTCGCCCAGGCCCGTCTGGTTCTTCACATCGTGCGCCAGGTGCGAAAGTGTGTAGCGCTGCGCCGCGCGGCGCTCGTCGGTCACTGCCTCATCGCGGCCCGTGAACGATACCGGCTGGAAGCTCAGGAACGGGATGCGCTTCGGATTGTCCAGCGCAAACTGGATCACCCGGCCCACCTGCTCGTTGTTGATGCCGTTAACGATCGTGATCACCGGCACAATGTCCACGCCGTTCGAATACAGGTTCTCGATCGCCTGCAGCTTCACGTCGAAAAGATTGCCCACCGCGCGGTGCGAGTTGGCGGCGTTGCCGATGCCGTCAAACTGCAGATACGCGTACCGCAGGCCCGCCTCCGCCGCCTGGCGGCAGAACTCCGGGCTCTTGGCGAACTCGATGCCGTTGGTCGCCGCCTGCACGCTGGTGTAGCCCACCTTGCGCGAGTAGCGCACCGCATCCAGGAAGTACGGCGAAAGCGTCGGCTCGCCGCCCGAAAACTGCACCGACATCTGCCGCTTCGGCTTGATGGTGATGGCGTTGTCCAGCAGCGTCTTGATGTCTTCCCAGCTGAGCTCATGCACGAAGCCCACCTGGTTGGCATCCATGAAGCACGGGTCGCACATCATGTTGCAGCGGTTCGTGAGGTCCACCGTGAGCACCGAACCGCGCCCGTGCGTGATCGTCGAGGCGCCGTGCTTGTGCAGCTTCTCGTCGTTGTGCGCGCGAATGTCGCGTCCCGGGAACACCTTCTCCAGGTGATCGAAGAACTTCGTGTCGATCGCCATCACGTCTTCGAAGTAGCCGTGCTGCGGGCACGTCTTCGTCATAACGATCTTGCCGTCGCGCTCGATAATCGTTGCCTTGATCTGGCCCAGCTTCTCGCCGGACTTCATCAGCTCTTTGTAGTCGAGGTTGCCGTCCAGAATCTCCTTCCGGAGCTCCGGCACGCACTTCGGACACAAGGAGTCGGTCTCGCGCGGCCAGCCCAGTGGCGGCTTCATCTTCTGGTACGACTTCAGCAGCGGCTTGTCCGACCACTTCGGCGTGAACGAAGGACTCTGATTGATCTGGTTCAGTTTGTCGAACACGGTCCACGCCGCGTTGGCGGCCACCGTCACTGCTTTCTCGACGTACTTGATGGGTTTGTGCATATTTCTCCAAACGCCTCAAAGGGCTGAATTTTGAGAGAATCTCCCAGTTCAAGCGTTGCGAGGCGCCCGTGACCCAGAACACGAAGGGGACACGCCTCCAGCCTGAAACATGAGTGTAGCCATGCGTTTGGAGGCGAGCCATGGATTTGTATCAAACTGTGAGTTTTCTTCCCTGTACGGCCGATATGTCCCGGTGAATGGACACCCTCCCAACGGGCTAGGATAGGGGGGTGACTGCCTCTCGGATCCGCGTCCTTGCCCAGCAGGCCGGCTTCGAGCTCTGCGGCGTCGCTCCGGCTGGCCCAATCGAAGACTTCGAGTCCTATTCTCAATGGGTTGCCGACGGTCATGCAGGCGCCATGACGTACCTCACCGGCCACCGGGCGGCCCTCCGCGCCGACCCCCGAAACCTCCTCCCCTCCGCCCGCGCCGTCATCGTTGTTGGAAAACTCTACAATACCCCTCATCCCCCGGACGCCATCTCCCGCTACGCCTGGGGTGACAACTACCATCTCGTTCTCCGCCAAGGGCTTGAGCGCCTGGCAGGTTCGCTTCGCGAAGAATATGGGGACTTCGAGTACCGGGCGTGCGTCGATACCGCCCCTTTGCTCGAGCGCTCCCTCGCCCGCCTGGCCGGCCTCGGATGGATCGGCAAGAACACCTGCCTGATCAACCAGCAGGCCGGCTCGTGGTTCTTCCTCGGCGAACTGCTGGTCTCCTTGCCTCTCGAACCGAACCCAGCGCCGCCGCCCGACCGCTGCGGCACGTGCACCCGGTGCATCGACGCCTGCCCCACGTCGGCTCTCCTGCCCGAGGGCGGACTCGACGCCCGCCTCTGCATCTCGTACCTCACCATCGAACTCCGCGGGCCCGTCCCCGGGGAACTCTGCGAAGGTGTCGGCGGCCTCGTCTTCGGTTGCGATATCTGCCAGGACGTCTGCCCCTGGAACCGGCGCGCCGCCGTCTCCCTCGACCCTGCCTTCGCTCCCCGCAACGCTGGCCAGCCCCTGGAACAGCTCGCGGCCCTCACGCCGGAGGAGTTCCGCGCGAAGTTCCGCGAGACGCCCGTCTGGCGAGCAAAGTACAGCGGCTTCCTGCGCAACGTCGCCATCGCCATGGGAAATGCCGGAGACGTGCGGTATCGGTCGCATTTGGAGCGGCTCGCCTCCTCCGGCGACGCGACCGTCGCAGAGCACGCCCGCTCGGCCCTCCGCCAACTGCCATCTACAATAGAAGTAGATGGGTAAGTTCGTTTTCGCCCTCCTGGCGGCCGCCGCTCTCGCTTCCGCCCAACCTTCCTCGAAAGCCTTCGAACACTTCTACAGCCTCGAGTACGACGAGGCAATCGCCGAGTTCGACCGCGCCCTCAAGGCCGACGCCGAGAACCCGGACCGCTATAACCACCTCGCCCAAGCCATCCTGTACCGGGCCATGTATCGCGCCGGAGCGCTCGAAAGCGAGCTGGTCACCGGTAACAATCCCTTCCTCCGCCGCGAGAAGGTGAACCCCTCGCCCGAAGACCAGAAGCGCTTCGACGAGGCCGTCGCCAGGGCCATCCAGCTGTCCGACGCGCGAGTGGCCAAGAACCCCAACGAGGTAGGCGCCTTGTACTCCCGCGGCGTCGCCTACGGCCTGAAAGCCAACTACGACTTCCTCGTGCGCAAGGCCTGGATGGACGCCCTCAAAGACGCAACCACGGCGCGCAAAGCCCACAACCGCGTCACCGAACTCGACGCGAACTTCGTCGACGCCCGCCTGGTGCAGGGCGTTCACGACTACGTCGTCGGCAGCCTGCCGTTCACCTACAAGATCCTCGGCTTCCTCGTCGGCTACCGCGGCGATAAGGAGACCGGCATTCGCACGCTGCAACTCGTGGCCGATAAGGGCACGCGTAACAACTTCGACGCCGCCGTGCTGCTGGCCGCGGTGTATCGCCGTGAGCGCCGCGCCAAAGAGGCCATTCCGTTGGTCGAGCGCCTGGTGTCCCGGTTCCCCCGCAACTACCTCCTGCGCTTCGAGCTCGCGCAGATGTACGGCGACGTCGGCAACAAGGAAGCCGCGCTCAACGCGCTTGCGAAGATCGAAGAGCTGAAGCGCGCCAACACCCCCGGCTACCAGCGCGTTCCCCTCGAAAAGATCCTGTTCTCCCGCGGCAACCTGCAGTTCTGGTACAAAGACCTCGACGCGGCCATCGACAACCTGCAAAAAGTGACCGCCAAAGCCAACGACCTCGACCTCAACACCGGCGTGTACGCCTGGCTCCGCCTCGGCCAGAGCTACGACCTCAAAGGCCGCCGCTCCGAGGCCCAGGCCGCCTACCGCTCCTGCATCAACTACGCCCCCCAGTCCGAAGCCGCCCGCGAGTCCCGCAAGTACCTCGACAGCCCCTACCGGCGCAAGGAAGGTTGATAAAATCGCACTCGTGCGAGAAAAGGGGAGTAGTCCGTTCTATCCGTCTCATCCCGTGCCGCGGGAGTACTTTGTCGGCCGGAACGAGGTGCTGCAGGAACTCGCCCAGCGAGCGAAGACGGTCGTAGCGGGACGGGCGGACCAGTTCTTCATCGAGGGCGAGTACGGGATCGGCAAGACCTCCACCGCCAAGGTCGCGCAACTCCAGATCAAGCAGCTCTACGAACTGTATCCCATCTACGCATCTCTAGGCGGCGTCAAAACCCTTGACGAAGTCGCGGAGGCGGTCCTGCGGGCGGCCGTCGTCGCAGGAGGCGCCGAAACCTCAGGCACTCTGGAAAAGCTCGGAGAGTTTCTCGGCAGATATGGTGCCAAGTTAAAGATGCCTGGCTTGGAGATCAGCCTGGAAGCCCTCAAGAAAAGTGCACCGGAGCTCGCTAGTCCGTTCGGCCTGCTCGGTTTCCTGAACGAGTGGAATCGCACGGCCGGCTCGAGGGGCATCAGCTTGGTGATGGACGAGATTAACGGCATTGCGAATGAGCCGAGATTTTCGCAGTTCCTCAAGAGCTTCGTCGAGATCAATGTATTGTCCGATCGGCCTATGCCCTTGCTGCTCATCCTGTGCGGTACCGCCGGGCGGCGCATGGAGATGATTCGTCAGCACCAGCCGATGGACCGCTTGTTCCGAATCATTGGGTTGCGGCCGTTGACCCTCGAAGACAGCCACGCCTTCTTCATGAAGGCCTTCAACTCCGTCAACATCAGCGCGGACCACAATGCTCTATGGGAACTCTCGGTAGCGGGCCAAGGTTTCCCGAGGATGATGCAGTTGCTCGGAGAGGCGGCCTACGAATGCGACCAAGACGGCATTATCGACCTCGCCGACGTCAATCAGGCAATCCTCCGGGCCGCCGAAGAAGTGGGAAAGCGCTACGTCGACCAGCAAGTCATTAAGGCATTGCGTAGCCCGGAGTATAAGGCAATTCTCAACAAGCTGGTGGATGTCGATAACGGTCTTGACGGGTTTCTCGATGCTGACCTCAGGCCCTTGCTAACGGAGTCGGAATCCAAGAAGCTCCCAAGCTTCCTTCAGCGGATGAAGAAGTTGAACGTTCTCCGTGCCGGCGAAGAAAAGGGCCGCTACTACTTCACCACCGCGATGACATGGGTTTACTTGTTCTCACGATTTCGAGGACCAGCTCATGCGGCGGCTCAGTATAAAGGCTATTCCACATGAAACTCATTGCTTTTGTTTTTCTCTGCGCCGCTCTATTCGCGGCCGATTCTGACCTCGACTCCACCTGTAAACCCTGCGAGGACTTCTTCAAGTACGCCAACCAGAAGTGGATCGAAGCAAACCCCATCCCCGGCGCCTTCGGCCGCTGGAGCCGCTTCAACAAACTCGCCGAGGATAACCGGGAACGCCTGAAAACGATCCTCGACGACGTCTCGGCCCGGCCGGGCCGCAAGGGGTCCGACCAGGAGAAGGTGGGCAACCTCTATGCCAGTTGCATGGACACCGCCGCCATCGAGAAGCTCGGCCTCGCCCCGGTCAAGCCCTACTTCGAACGCATCGCCGCGGTCGCCGACAAAGCCGCGCTCGGTAAGCTCCTCACCGACATGTTCATCCTCGGCGTGCAGGCCCCCGTCGGCGTCGGCGCGACTCCCGACCTCAAGAACGCCAGCCAGATCATCGCCGGTCTCGACGGCGGCGGCCTCACCCTGCCCGACCGCGACTTCTACTTCCGCGAAGACGATCGCTCCAAGAAGATCCGCGACGAGTATCAGAAGCACATCGTCCGCATGCACGTCCTGCTCGGCGACAGCGAAGCACAAGCCCAGGAAACGGCGAAGACGATTCTCGCCTTCGAGACCCGCCTTGCCGCCCCCCGCCTGACCAACGTCGAACGGCGCGACCCCTACAAACGCTACAACAAGATGGACTTCGCTTCGGCCGCGAAGCTCGCGCCTTCCTTCGACCTCGCCTACCTGTTCGATTCCGCCCGCGTACCGAAGACCGTCCCCGTCAACGTCGGTGAGCCGAAGTTTTGGGAGGCCTTCGAAAAGGAGCTCGCCGGCACTGCCCTTCCCGTCTGGAAGTCCTACCTGCGCTGGAGGCTCATCAAAGCCGCCGCGCCCTCGCTTCCCGAAGCCTTCGAAAAGGAAGCCTTCGAGTTCGACGGCAAGGTCCTCCAAGGACTCAAGGAACAGCTCCCGCGCTGGCAGCGCTGCACCCAGGCCGCCGACGGACTCATGGGCGAGGCCCTCGGGCAGAGCTTCGTTGCCCGCTACTTCCCGCCCGTGGCGCGCAAACGCATGGATGAGCTGGTGAGGAACCTGCGGCTCACCCTCCGCGACGAGCTCTCGAACGCCGACTGGCTCTCCGACGAAACCCGCAAGCAGGCCGTCGCCAAGCTCGACAAGATCCAGCCGAAGGTCGGCTACCCGGAGAAATGGCGTGACTACGCCTCCGTGAACATCGGCCGCAATACCTACATCGACAACCTGCGGGCCCTGCGGAAATTCAACCTCGCGCGGCAGGTGGACAAGATCGGTAAGCCCGTCGACAAGACCGAGTGGATGATGACGCCGCCCACCGTCAACGCCTACTACAACAGCGTGTGGAACGAGATCGTCTTCCCCGCCGGCATCCTGCAGCCCCCCTTCTTCGACGCCTCTGCCGACGACGCCTTCAACTACGGCGGCATCGGCGCCGTCATCGGCCACGAGATCGGCCACGGCTTCGACGATCAAGGCTCGAAGTTCGACGCCGAAGGCAATCTGCGCAACTGGTGGACCGACGAGGACCGCAAGAAGTTCGAAGCCCGCGCCGCCTGCATCGTCGAGCAGTTCAACAGCTTCGACGTCCAGCCCAACGCCCGCCACATCGGCAAACTGGTGACCGGCGAAGCCCTCGGCGACCTCGGCGGTCTGACGCTCGCCTACAAGGCGTACAAGCGATCCCTCAACGGCAAGGAAGCTCCCGTGATCGACGGCCTCACCGGCGACCAGCGCTTCTTCATCGGCTTCGCCCGTATCTGGGCCGGCCATTCCCGCCCCGAAGCCGAGCGCCTCCAGTTGCAGGTAGACCCGCACCCCGTCATCAAATCGCGCGTCAACGAAACGCTCAAGAACATGCCGGAGTTTCACCAGGCGTTCGGTTGCCAGGCCGGCCAGCCCATGGTCCGTCCCGAGGCCCAACGCTGCAAACTCTGGTAACCGGTTAGCTTCTCTCCACCACCAGCACCCAGTCGCGGTCCCCGGCGGCGTTCCGCCCCGGGGGCCGCAGCACCGCCTGCACGTCCTCCTGCAGATATGCGCCGCTCGAGGGGTCAAACCACCTCGCTTCCGCCCTCGGATCCAGACGCTTCAGGTTGAGCGTCACCGGCCGCGGCGTGGGCAGGTAGGCCATCAACAGCCGGCCGTCTTGAGACGCTGCCACGGTCGCATAGTCGTTGCCGCGCTCCGGCTCGGTGGTGTCGCTGTACGTTCCTGTCCCGCCCGTGATCCAGAAGTGCTCGGGATCCGGCACCAGTCGATGCCACGGCCTCGAACTGAACAGGCCATAGAGATGACTCATGTCCCAGGAGAGCCGGCTGTCCAGCGCCTGCCGCCAGCCGCGTTCGAATTGGTACATCGGAGCGTTCCCCATCGCATGCCCGCACGCGCCGCTCAACAGCGCCCAGTACGCCTGCTGCCGCAGCCGTTGCGGCGTAGCGTTGCGCTCGTTCTCGTACGCGCTCTCCAGCAGAATGAACGGCCGCACCGGACGCCGCAGGTAATCCACCAACGCCGCCCGATACACGTGATACTGCGGCCGCCCCACCCCCCGCGTGTCCGGCTCGTACGTGTACGTCGTATTCACGTCCAGCCAGCGCTCGCCGCCATACACCTCTGCCGCCGACACGGGCGACCCCGCGTGCGCCATCATCAGGTGCCCCGCCCCCCCCTCGCGGATCCCCAGCGCCAGCGCCCGCACCACCTCCAAGTATTTTCCCGGGTCCCGGTCGCCTCCCAGCAGCCACATCAGGTGCGGCACCCGCCGGTACCGGCGGCCCAGCCACTGCCCGAAGACCCGCACCTTCACCGGGCCATTCTCCAGCAGCACATCCCGCCACCCGCCGCGGCAGCAGCCCAGCCAGGCCGGAGCCAGCGCCACCTGCATGCCGTAGCTGCCGCACAGCTTCAACACCCGGTCCACATGATCGAAAAACGGCGGGTTCGGTGTCGAAAGGTCTCGCCGTGTCGCAAACGGCTCACCCCCTTCCTTCGACGGGTACGGATCGCCGTCCACCAGCAATTGCACCTGCAGCGTGTTGAAGTGCTTGCGCCGGCGGTTCTCCAGATACTCGCGGATCTCCTCCAGCGCCGGCCGGTAGAGCAGGTGCCACGGCGCATCCGCGTGATAAAGGAACGGCGCCCCCGACTGGTCCACCAGGTGCCGCCGGTTCTTCGCAACTCGCAGGGGAAAAGAATGCGTGTTCGCTTCGGTCCCGGTCGCTGCTGCTAACGTGGCCGCAAACTCCCGGCGCGTCATTGCCGTTTGAGCGCGCCGAAGCTCACATCAAGCAGCGGGTACTTCTCCCACCCGGCAAAGTCAAAATGCCACCACTCGGTCGGCAGCCCCACAAATCCGTGCCGCGTCATCGCGCGTTCCAGCCGTTCCCGATTCCGCAGCGCCTCCGCCGGCGCGTCCCGGTAGTCGCGGTGCGCCTTCTCGCTGAAATCGTCGTACCCGCTCGGCATGGCCAGTTCCCGCCCCTCGGCATCCGTCAGCGTCAGGTCGAGCGCCGCTCCGCGATTGTGGCGCGACCCCTTCGCCGGATTCGCAACGTACCGCTCATCAGGCATCAGCTCCCAGAACTTCCGCTGGATCGACAGCGGCCGGTAGCAGTCGTACAGCTTCAAACTCAGCCCCTCCCGCTGCAGGTCTTCCTGCACCAGGGCCAACTTGGCGGCCACTTCGGGGCGCAGGAAGCAACGCGCTTCATCATACACTCGCTTGCCCGTGAAGTTGTTCGCCGTGGCATAACGAATGTCCAGCGGGATCGACCTCACCTCCACCAGTTCCTGCGCGAATCCCGCGGACGCCGCCAGCAATATGAGCCAGCCCCTCATGGCCTGCGCGCCAGCCCCAGTCCCGCCGCCGTTGGCAGCACCAGCTTTCCCCCCTCCACGCGCACCCCGCTGAACGGATCGTTCGCAATCAGCAGGTGCCCGTCGAGGTCTGCATAATCCACCAGCGGCGACAGATGGGCCACCGCCGTGATCGCCACCGAACTCGAAATCATGCATCCCAGCATCGTCTTGAGCCCCAGCGAGCGCGCGATCGAGATCATCCGAAAACCCTCGAGCAGCCCCCCGCACTTGTCGATCTTGATGTTCACTCCATCGAACGCATCCGCCAGCTTCGGAATGTCCGGCGGATGCAGACACGCTTCATCGGCGATCACCGGAATGTGCACCTTGCCGCGCACCCACCGCGCTTCCTCGATCATATGCGACGGCAGCGGCTGCTCAATCAACTCCACCCCCTGCTTCTCCAGCCAGTTGATCTTCGCCACCGCCTCTTCTTTCGTCTTCCAGCCTTCGTTCGCATCCACCCGCAGCGGCTTCTTCGTCACGCTGCGCACCGCATCGATCATCTCCTCGTCCGTCTGCAGCCCGACTTTGATCTTGAGAACCGGAAACGCCTCGGCCTCCTTCACCTTCTGCTTCACGACCTCCGGCTTATCGATGCCGATGGAGAACGTGGTCACCGGCGCGTCCTTCGGATCCAGGCCGAAGTGCCGGTAGACCGGTATCCCCAGCCGCTGTCCTACCCAGTCGTGCAGTGCGATATCGAGCGCCGCCTTCGCCGCGAACTCCCCCGGAACTTCCCGAAACACCCGATCGAGGACCTTCGAAAACTGCCATGGTTCGGCCGCCTCCAGCCACGCCCGGATCCCCTCCAGCGCCTTCTGCCCGCTGAGTGCCGATTCCTTGTAGCGAACAATCGGCGCTCCCTCGCCGCGCCCCGTCAGCCCCCCGGCGCTGTACCGCACATAAAGATTGTCGCGATACTCGCTCGACGACATCACCGTCGTCCACGTGTGCCGCAGCTTCAGCCGCACCACCTCGGTCTCGATCCGGCCCCGATTTACGTCCGCCGCCCCGGCTGCCGCCGCCGCGCCCGCCGCCGCACCCAAAGCACTCTGCAACGCCCCCCGCCGCGTCACCGTTCGGCCTCCACGCTTACCCGCCGCGCGGCCACAAACAGCCGCGTCCACGGATCGTCGTCCAGCCGGCTGATCTGCACCATCGGCTTGTCGTTGGTCGTCGCGTGGATGAACTCCCCGTTCCCCATGTAGTAGCCCGTGTGGTTGATCTTGTCCATCGAAGGTCCGAAATAAATCAGGTCGCCCGGGCGCAGCGCCCCGCGCTCCACCGCTTGCGCCTTGCTCCAGTGCGCCTGCGGCTTGGCGTCCCGCGGAATCGCAATCCCCCGCCGCCGGCACAGCATCTGCGTGAAGCCCGAACAGTCATACCCGAAACTCGACGTGCCGCCCCACGTGTGCGGCAACCCGAGAAAGCGCCGCGCCAGCGCCATCGTCTCGTCGATCGACAGCCGCCGCGCCTCCAACTCCACATCCCCCCGCTGCACCCACGCCGGCCGGTCGTCGATCAGCCGCACCTGGATCCATCGCCGCTTCTCGTTCTCCGGCTCCGCCACCACCTCCAGGCGCGCCTCGAACGGCAGCGTCAGCAGCGGCTCGTGACGCGTCACGCTCGGCTCCCGGTAGAGATGCGCAAACAGACTCGAAACCTCCACCACCCGGCCCCGCGACGCGTACGCCGCCTCGCCCTCCCGCACCCGCCGCAGCCCGGCCTCTTCCATCCACCCCGTGTACTCGTCCGGTGTTTGCACTCGCAGCCAGCCCCCACGCTCCTCGACAATCTTCACCGGCGTCGAGTACACCGCCTGCGTCACGACGTCCGCATCCCGGCTCGGCCCTGAGTACAAATTCGACACCGGCCTCGATACCACCCCGCTCACCAGCGCCGCCGCCATCGCAAAAACCAGCATTTTCCTCGATTATAGCGGCCCCGGCCCTCCATTCCTCGCGTCTTCGCTTGTTCTGTGCTAAGTTACCCTAAAGTTACTTCTCCGTCGAAGTCCCGCATACAGACAAGGCTGGCAGTATGGCAACCACGGAAACCGCGCGCGAGCGGGTTCAGCCCGCGCCGTTCCACCGCTACCAACTGGATGACGCTTACGACGAGATGTTCGCGCCGGACGCCCAGCCGCGCCCGCACTATCAGCCCCTCTACGACGTCCTGCTCGACCTGCCCGGCGAAGAGCTCCGCCGCCGCAAACAGGCCTCCGACCTCTACTTCCTCCACCAGGGAATCACCTTCACCGTCTACGGACGCGAAGAAGGTACTGAGCGCATCTTCCCCCACGACCTCATCCCCCGCATCATCACCGGCTCGGAGTGGGAGACCATCGAGCGCGGCCTCGCCCAGCGCATCACCGCGCTGAACCTGTTTCTCAAAGACCTCTACTCGAACGCCCACATCCTCAACGACGGCACCCTCCCGCGCGACCTCGTTTATAGCTGCAAACATTTCCGCCGTGAAATGCGCGGCATCCCCGTGCCCCGCGACGTCTACGTCACCGTCGCCGGAACCGACCTCGTCCGGCTCCCCGACGGCTCCTTCGCCATCCTCGAAGACAACCTCCGCGTTCCCAGCGGCGTCAGCTATATGCTCACCTCCCGCGAGGTGATGAAGCGCGTCTTCCCCGCCATTCTCAGCCGCGGCGGCGTCCGCCCCATCGACCACTACGGGCAGGCTCTCTCGTCCACGCTGCGCTCGCTCGCCCCGCAGGGGCGCTCCGACGCCACCGTCGTCCTGCTCACGCCCGGCGTCTACAACTCCGCCTACTTCGAACACGCCTTCCTCGCCCGCCAGATGGGTATCGAGCTCGTCGAAGGCCGCGACCTCGTGGTGCACGAAAACGTCCTCTACATGCGCACCACCGCCGGCCTCCGCCGCGTCGACGTCATCTACCGCCGCATCGACGACGACTTCATCGACCCCCTCGCCTTCCGCGCCGACTCCGCCCTCGGCGTCCCCGGCCTTTTCAACGCCTATCGCGCCGGCAACGTCAACCTCTGCAACGCCATCGGAACCGGCGTCGCCGACGACAAGGCCATGTACGCCTACGTCCCGCGCATCATCCGCTATTACCTCGACCAGGACCCCATCCTCAATAACGTCGAGACCTTCCTCCTCACCGAACCCTCCCACCGCAGCCACGTCCTCGATCGCCTCGACCAGCTCGTCGTCAAGGCCGTCGGTGAGTCCGGCGGCTACGGCATGCTCATCGGCCCCCACAGCACCGCCGAACAGCGCGCCGAGTTCCGCGACCGCATTCTCGCCGACCCCCGCAACTACATCGCCCAGCCCACCCTGCTGCTCTCCCGCGCTCCCTGCTTCGTCGAGGGCGGCGTAGAATCGCGCCACGTCGATCTCCGCCCCTACATCCTCTACGGTGATAAGGTCACCATCGTCCCCGGCGGACTCACCCGCGTCGCCCTCAAGCGCGGCTCCCTCGTCGTAAACTCCTCGCAGGGCGGCGGCAGCAAAGACACCTGGGTCCTCAACCACTGATCGCATGCTCTCCCGCGTCGCCGACAGCCTCTACTGGATGAGCCGCTACCTGGAGCGGTCCGAACACCTCGCCCGCCTCATCGAGGTCAACCTCAACCTCATGCTCGATCATTCCGCCACCCCGGCCGAACGCCGCTGGCGGCACGTCCTCGAATGCATGGGCCACTCCCCGTCGGCCGACGTCCCCCTCGATACCCACCGCGTCGTCCAAACCTGGTGCGCCGACCCCGCCAATCGCTCCTCCATCGTCTCCTGCATCACCTCCGCGCGCGAAAACGCCCGCCAGGTGCGCGAACAAATCAGCTCCGAAATGTGGGAGCAGCTGAACCGGCTGTTTCATGAGGTCCGCCGCGCCGGCCTCGAGGAATCCTGGGAGTCCGAACCCATGGCCTTCCTCGCCGCCGTGCAGGAAGGCTCCTGGCTCTTCCAGGGCATCACCAACGCCATGATGAACCACGGCGAGGGCTGGCACTTCATCCGCCTCGGACGCTACATCGAACGCGCCCTCAACCTCACCACCCTGCTCGACGTCCACTTCGCCGCCATCGCCCCCGGCGCCGCCGACGCCCACATCGAGTGGCTCGGCCTCCTCAAGAGCGCCAGCGCCTTCGAAGCCTACTGCAAGGTCCACACCGCCGACCTCAAGCCCGAACGCATCGCCGAGTTCCTCCTGCTCAACGCCGAGTTCCCCCACTCCATCCGCTTCGCGATTGACGCGCTGCAGAATTCGCTCCACGCCATCTCCGAACACGCACCCCCGCGCAAAAGCGCTCACCTGGAACGCCTCGCCGGACGCCTTCGCGCCGCCCTCAGCTACTCCCCCATCGAGGAAATCATGTTCGGAGGACTCCACTCCTACCTCGAAAACATCCGCCGCCAATGCGCGCAAATCCACACCGCGCTCTTCGAGGTCTACATCACCTACGCCATCGAGTCCGCTCTGGAGGCCTGACCCCCCGTGTACTACTCCATCCGCCACGTCACGCGCTTCCGCTACAGCCAGCCCATCAGCGAGAGCATGATGGAGGTCCGCATGCAGCCCCGCACTGAGGGTCCGCAGCGGTGCCTGCAGTTTCACTTGGCCGTGAAGCCCAAAGCGCGCGTCATGGTCTACCGCGATTTCCTCGGCAACCACGTTCACCACTTCGGCGTGCCCGGAGCCCACCGCGACCTCTCCGTCATCGCCGAAGCATTGGTGGAGGTCCGCGGCGAGAACGAATGGCCCTCCGCCCTCTCCCCCGGCGACTGGGATGAACTCGACCGCCTCGCTCGCGAGGGCGACTACTGGGAAGCCCTTGCCCCCAGCACTTTCGCCCAGCCCACCCCCGCGCTGCTCTCCCTCGCCGCCGAGTTCGACGCCGTGCGCCGCGACGATCCGCTCACCCTGCTCAAAGAACTGAACGCGCGGATGTTCGAAACCTTCGACTACGTCCCCCAGGCAACCAAAGTCGACAGCCCCATCGACGAAGCCCTTCGCTCGCGCCACGGCGTGTGCCAGGATTTCGCTCACATCTCCATCTCGCTGCTGCGCCACCTCCGCGTTCCCGCCCGCTACGTCAGCGGCTATCTCTACCACCGCCGCCAGGACCACGACCGCTCCGCCGAGGGCGCCACGCACGCCTGGGTCGAAGCCCTGCTGCCCAGCCTCGGCTGGGTCGGCTTCGATCCCACCAATAACCTCATGGCCGGCTCGCGCCATATCCGCACCGCCATCGGTCGGGATTACGCCGACGTGCCGCCCACCAAAGGCGTCTATAAAGGAGTCGCCGAAAGCGCCCTCGCCGTCGTCGTCCGCGTCTCCCCCTCCGACGCCGCGCCGCCCTCCGAAGAACTGCCCATGCCCGCCGGTGAGCACTGGTCCTCTCCCGCCGCCGAGCCCGACAGCGGCGGAGCGGATCACCATCAGCAGCAGCAGCAGCAGCAACAGTAGCCCGGTGCTACCCTAAGAAAATCTGGGGAAAGGCCAGGATTCCTCCATGAGCGATTCTTCCGCCTCTTCGACTTCCTTCGCGCCCGTTGCCTCCACCGAACGTCTCTACGCCCTCGACACGCTCCGGGGCGTCGCCCTCCTCGGCATCCTGCTGATGAACATCCTGACGTTCGCGTTTCCCATGGCGACCTACTTCAATCCCAACGTCGCCGGCGGAAACAGCGGCCCCAATTGGGCCATCTGGTTCGTGCAGTACGTCTTCTGGGACGGCAAGATGCGCGCCATCTTCTCCCTCATGTTCGGCGTCGGCCTGCTGCTGCTGACCGAGCGCGCGTCCAAGCGGGGGGCCGATGCCGGCATCGCCGACGTCTACCTGCGCCGCATCCTCTGGCTGCTCCTGTTCGGCATCATCCACGCGTTCCTCGTCTGGGAAGGCGATATCCTCTACCCGTACGCCCTCATCGGGCTCGCGCTGTATCCGTTCCGCAAGCTCTCCCCGAAAGCGCTGCTCATCATCGCCGGAATCCAGATTGCCCTGCTCACCGGCGCCTCCATCGCCGGCGGCTTCGAAGCCAAGGAGAAAAAGCAGAAGTACGAAGAGGCCGCCGCCCTCAAGAAACAGGGCAAGACCCTCACCGACGACCAGAAAGCAGCCCTCGAAAGCTGGGAATCGCAGCTTCGCTACATCGCTCCCACGCCGGAACAGCTAAAGAAGGAGATCGACGCCCACAAGGCTGGCTACGTCGAACTCTTCAAATGGCGCGTCAAGGAAGTCAGTCAGTGGCACGGCATGCCCTACTATTCTCCCGCCATGTGGGACATGATGGCCATGATGTTCATCGGCATGGCGCTCTATAAAACCGGCGTCCTCGCGACGCAGCGATCCTGGCGCTTCTACGGTTGGATGGCCGCCATCGGCTTCCTGCTCGGCGTCCCCCTCAACGCCGTTTCCACCTGGCTCACCTGGAAGGTCGCCTTCGATCCCGTGCAGACGAACTGGACCATGGCCTCCTATCAGTTGGGCCGCGTCGCCATGGCCCTGGCATACGTCGCCGTCCTGCAATTGATCCTCAAGGCCGGCGCCCTCGCCTGGCTCACCGCGCGCCTCGCCGCCGTCGGCCAGATGGCCTTCAGCAACTACATCAGCCATTCGCTGATCTGTTCCACCCTCTTCTACGGCTACGGCTTCGGTCTCTACCAGCGCATGGAGCGCTACCAGGTCTACGGTGTCGTCGCCGCCATCTGGACGTTCCAACTCCTCATGAGCCCCGTCTGGCTGCGCCACTTCCACTTCGGACCCCTCGAGTGGTGCTGGCGCTCCCTCACCTACTGGAAGCGGCAGCCCTTCCGCATCCGCCCCGAAGTCGCCGTGACGGAGCCCGCCGCGCCGCAGGAGGTCCTGGTGGTCGATGCCCTCACGCCCGCCCGTGAAGCCGCGCCCGAGGGCGAGCAGCCCAACCGCGAACCCCGCGCCGCCGAAGCCGCCGCCGCCGACTAGGCGTTCGCGCTCGTCGTCAGCCCCATCCGGTTGATGCCGTCGAAAGCCGCCGTCTTGTAGCACTCCGCAAGCGTCGGGTAGTTGAACACCGTCTGCACGAAGTAATCGATCTTGCCTTCGTAGCTCAACACCGCCTGGCCGATGTGCACCAGTTCGCTCGCGCCTTCCCCGATGATGTGCACCCCCAGCAGCCGTCGCGATTCCGCGTGGAAGATCAGCTTCAACAAACCCGTCGTATCCCCGATGATCTGCCCCCGCGCAATCTCCCGGTACCGCGCCTTCCCTACCTCGTAAGGCACCCCGTCGTGCGTCAACTCTTCCTCGTTGCGCCCCACCATGGAGATCTCCGGAATGGTGTAAATGCCGTAGGGAAACAGCTCCGGAACCGACTTCGCCGCTACGTGAAACGCGTGGCACGCGGCAATCCGCCCTTGTTCCATCGAAGTCGACGCCAGGCTCGGGAACCCGATCACATCGCCTACCGCATAGATGGTCGGCACCGCCGTCTGATAATGCTCGTTCACCTTCAGGCGCCCGCGATCGTCCGGCGAAAGGCCCGCCCCGCCCAGGTTCAGCTTGCTCGTCGCCCCCGTGCGCCCAATGCTGTAGAGCGCCATCTCCGTGATCACCTGCTTGCCGCTCTCAAGCACGATCCGCACCCGCTTGCCGTGCTCGTCCTCGAGGAGTTCGATGCCGCTCACCTCCTCCCCCAGGCGTAGCGTCACGCGGTTCTCCCGAAGATGATAGGCCAGCGTGTCGACAATCTCGCAGTCCACGAAGGGCAGTAGCCGCGGCCGCTTGTCGATCAGCGTCACCCGCACCCCCAGCGCGGCAAACATGCTCGCATACTCGCAGCCGATCACGCCCGCTCCCACCACCGTCATCGTCTTCGGCAGCCGGTCCAGGCTCAGAATGTCGTCGCTGATCATGATGTGCTGCCCGTCGAACGGAATGTGCGGGTCCCGCGTAGCCTCCGTCCCGGTCGCAATCACAATCGCCTGCGATGTAATCGAGCGCTGCCCGCGCCCATCCACGAAATCCAGCATCAGCGTGTTCGGCCCCGTGAACGACGCCACCGCCGCTACCAGCTCCACTCCGTTGCGCAGCAACTGATGCCGCGTCACATCAATCTCGTGCCGGATCACTTTGTCGGTGCGCAGCAAAAGATCCTGCATCGTGATGTTCTGCTTCACCGTGTAGGAAGCCCCGTAAAACTCGCGCTCCCGATAGCCGGACAGATCCAGAACCGCCTCGCGCAACGTCTTGCTGGGAATGGTGCCCGTATTCACGCTCACGCCCCCGAGAACCGTCTTCTTCTCGATGAGCGCAACCCGTTTGTCGAGCTTCGCCGCCTGGATGGCCGCCCGCTGCCCCGCCGGGCCCGAGCCGATCACCACCATGTCGTAGTCGAACTGTGGCATCCAATCCCTTTCTGCGCTCCCGGCGCGCACCTCACCCGCCGCCGCCGGAAGCCGTTGCATTCCAATTGTAAGCGAGGGGGAGGGCAGGGCGAGGGGCGGACCGCGCCGCCCCTCCTTCCGCACGAAAAGGCTATTCGATCGTCAGCCGCACCGGCTCTTCAATCAGCTTCGGGTCCTTGCCCGCCGTCAGCACCATCAGGCTGTAACGCCCGGCCTTGCAGTCCTTCGGCGCCGTGAACTTGATCGAGGTAGCCGTCTGCTCCACCATCGGAACCTTGATGTCGTTCTTGCCGTCGGTCAGGTACAGCTCCGCAATGAAGCTCTTGTCCAGGTTCTCGCCCGTCACCGCGAACGTGTCCCCGCCTTTGCCCGTGCCCGGCTCAACCGCCGTCAGCTTCGGGGTTCCCGCCTGCGCGCTCATCACGCTCGGCGTCAGTAAAAGGAGCGCTGCCGCCAGTGCCAGAATAAGAGACAAACGCATCTGATTCGCCCTCCCACACAAGAGCTTATGCCAGATGCGTACGGATTGCAACGGGGTGTCTACCCGGCTGTAGCCGTGTTACTTGCGCTTCTTTGCCAGCAGCCGCCGCGCCGCGTCCGCCACCGCCGGAGCCGTGAATCCGTACTTCTCGAGCAACGCCTCGGGGCTGCCGGATTCCGCGTATGTGTTATCCACCCCCACAAACGCCATCACGCACGGGTGCTCTTCCGCTACCACCTGCGCCACGCGCACCCCCAGGCCGCAGTCCTTCAGGTGCTCTTCCGCCACCAGGATCGCCCCCGTCTCCCGCGCCGCCTTCGCAATCGCCTCGCGATCGATCGGCTTGATCGTGTGGATGTCGATCACGCGCGCCGAAACGCCCTCCGCCTCCAGCGTCTCCGCCGCGCGAATCGCCTCCGCCACCAGCAGACCCGTGGCGATGATCGTCAGATCACTGCCCTCCACCAGCTCAATCGCCTTCCCGATCTCGAACTTCTGCCCCGCCGTGTAAATCACCGGGACCTTCGCGCGACCCGCGCGGATAAACACCGGACCCACCATCTCCGCCGCCGCGCGCACCAGTGCCGCCATCGCCACCTCGTCCGCCGGCGAGATCACCGTGAAACCGGCCAGCGACCCGGCGAGCGACAGGTCCTCAATCGCCATCTGCGAAGGCCCGTCCTCGCCGATAGAGATGCCCGAATGCGTCCCCACCACCTTCAGGTTCACGTTCGGAAACGCCGCCGTGACGCGCAGCTGCTCGAAGCCTTTGTTCAACACAAAGGCCGAGAAGCTCGACACGAACGCGATCTTGCCGCTCGAGGAGAGGCCCGCGCCGATCCCCACCATGTTGGCCTCGGCAATGCCGCAGGAGAAGAAGCGGTTCGGAAACTCCTTGGCGAACAGGTGCGTAAACGTCGATTTGGAGAGGTCCGCGTCGCACACCACCACGTTCGGATTCTCGCGCCCCAGTTCCACGAGCGTTTTGCCGAACGCCTCGCGCGTCGCACCGCCCGTCTTCAGGTCGTACTTCGTTTTCGTCGCCATGCGTTCCCTCCTATGCCAGTTCCTTCATTGCCGCTTCTACTTCCGAAGTAGTCGGCGCCACACCGTGGTACTTGGGGTTGTTCTCCATGAACGAGACACCCTTGCCCTTGATCGTGTGCGCAATCAGCGCCGTGGGCTGGCCCTTCGTGGCAGCCGCCTCCGCGAAGGCCTTCTGCAGCGCGGGAATACTGTGGCCGTCGGCTTCGATCACGTGCCAGCCGAACGCGCGCCACTTGTCAGCCAGCGGCTCGACCTCCATGATGTCTTTGACGAAGCCGTCGAGCTGGATCTTGTTGCAGTCGACGATCGCCACCACGTTGTCCACCTTGTGATACGAGGCGAACATCGCCGCTTCCCAAATCTGCCCTTCCTGAATCTCGCCGTCACCCAGGATCACGTAGGCGCGCGACGGGCTCTGGTCGAGCTTCGCGGCGAGCCCCATGCCGATCGCCAGCGACAACCCCTGCCCCAGCGAACCCGTCGAGGCTTCGAGCGCCGGGATAAATCGCACGTCCGGGTGCCCCTGGTAGATCGAGCCCAGCCGCCGCAGCGTGTTCAATTGGTCCACCGGCGTATAGCCGCACTCGGCCATGGCGGAATAAAGGACCGGCGCCGCGTGGCCCTTCGAGAGAAGGACGCGATCGCGCTGCGCCCACTTCGGATTCGACGGGTCGTGCTGTAGCACGTCCCAGTACAGCGTGACGATGATCTCCACTGCCGACAGCGACCCGCCCGGGTGCCCCGACTTCGCCGCCCCGGTCATCTCAATGATGTCGCGGCGAATCTTCCGGGCGATCTGCTCAAGCTCCTGGACATTCTGCGTTTTCGTCATGGTAGGTGGAAAGGGGGAACCGAATCCTCACTGTATCATGCAAGCGCCAACGCGCTCCTCCCCGAGCGCGCGTGCTCGCCGCCCTCCGCGAGGCCGGTCCGAGTCCCGCCTTCACACGATGCCCGCAGCCTCCCAAGGAATTCCCTCAGGCCGCCAAGCAAGCCGGCCTCGCCCTCGCTTGCATGTTGGCAAAACGCGCGGCCGCGCACGCGTTGCCGGTCGCGACCGTCCATCCGGCCAAGTCGGCTCAGAAGGACGTGCGGAAGGCGAAGACGGTCCACGGCGAGCCGTAGCGTTCCGCCAGCAAATCGCCCTCACCTCCCGGCCCGCCGCCGCAACACGTGTCAACCATGTCCCCGGTCTAGAGTGTCAACCATGTCCCCGGCCGGACAGTGTCCCCGCCGTAGTTGAAGGTCAAAACGGCGGGTGACTTCATCTTACGCCACCTTTTGCTGTGAAGGGCTGGCCTTCTCTCGCCCTAAGTGCACGGCAAGAGCCCACAGCTCTTGGTGCCCGGTGACTTTTTGGAAGTGTTTCTCGGTGAGCAGCCAGGCGGAAGCA
>JANRJO010000093.1:0-2075 GCA_033763935.1 Bryobacteraceae bacterium | reverse complement strand
TTATGTGGATAGCCAATATAAAAACTTTCAATTGGACCCGGGAAGGTTCTGGCGCCTACTGTGATACATGGCAACCACTATGAGTCCCCCGGAACCGTCAGCCTCCCAGGTTGCTCTCCTGCACCGGATTTCGAGCATCGTCAGCTCGGAGCTGTCGATTGACGAAATGCTGGGTGAGATCGTGGGCTTGACGGTCCAGGTCACCCAGTGCGACGCTTGCCTGGTCTATCTGCTGGAAAAGGAGTCGAACGAGATCGTGCTCCGCGCCTCCCAGGTCCCCCACAAGGAGGACCTCGGCGAGCTCCGCATGAAGATGGGCGAAGGCGTGACGGGCTGGGTGGCCGAACATAAGTCCGTCGTTGCGCTCACGTCGAGCGCCGCTGCCGACACGCGGTTCAAACGCTTTCCCGCCCTGATCGAAGACACCTACGAGTCGTTTCTCTCTGTGCCGCTCATCACCTCGGGTGAAGTGATTGGCGTCGTGAACGTTCACCACCGCCGCACCCATGAACACAGCCCGGAGGAGATCGCGCTGGTGACCTTCATCGGCGAACAAATGGGCAACGCCATTGCCAAGGCGGTACTGGCCGAACAGAACGCGCGTCTCTTTGAAGAAAAGGAAGAGATGAAGCGCCAGCTGGAGACCCGCAAGCTGGTCGAGCGGGCCAAGGGCATTCTGCAGGCACGCTATCAGTTGACCGAGGAGGAGGCCTACCTCCGGCTCCGCAACGAGAGCCGCCGCTTGCGCCGTCCGATGAAGGATCTGGCCGAGGCGATCATCCTGGCCGACGACCTGAGCCGCAAGAGCCCCGAGGAATAGCCGCCCCGGCCGAGTCAGTCTCGCGGCCTCTTGCAGAGTCGGGCTTTGCGCACCCGGGGATCGGTTGTCGGATCCATCGATCCCGGCTCTAAACTGAGAGTTTGCGCCCCTTTGAGCCCTTCTTCCGCAACCGCCACCTTTCGACGCTCGCGGGAAACTTCTGGCCCCGTGACTATCGGGATCGGGCGTTTCCCGAATCTCCCCGCTGGTTTCAGACCGAACCAGATGTAGCCGTGCTCGGCATCGAGCAACAACCGGCCGGTCCCGCTCGCGGACGCCTGATTCTGCTCCACGGCCTCGAAGGGTCGCATGAGTCTGGCTATATGCGTTCCCTGGCCCAGACCGCGCTTGAAGGCGGTTGGGCCGTCACCCGCCTCAACATGCGCACCTGTGGCGGAACGGAGTCGCGCTGCCCGACCCTCTACCACGCCGGGCTGACCTCCGACCTCGCGCACGTCGTCGACTACTACGCCGCGACGGAACCGGGACCGGTGTTTCTTGTCGGCTTTTCCCTCGGTGGAAATGTCGTCCTGAAACTTGCCGGGGAGCGCGGCCCCAAGCTCGGCGTCGATGGCGTCGCCGCCATCTCGACCCCCATCGACCTCGACGCCTGCTGCCGGCACATGATGCGCGCCGAAAACCGCCTCTACGAGTGGCGTTTCGTGAGCCGCCTGCGGGACCGCTACCGCCGCCGTTGCGCCGACCATCCGCAGCGCTACCACTGCGACGGCATCGACCGCGTCCGATCCGTCTATGAGTTCGACGACCGCTTCACCGCGCCCCACTTCGGGTTCGGGTCCGCGGCTCGCTACTACGCCACCCAGTCGTCGCAGAACTTCCTCGGCGACATCCGGGTACCCACGCTCCTCGTCCAAGCGCAGGACGATCCGCTCATCCCCTTCGCCGTCTATGAGCGTGCTGAGATCAGGCAAAATCCCGCCATCCAGCTCCTCGCGCCGTCCCACGGCGGACACGTCGGCTTCATCTCCCGGCGGACACCCCGGTTCTGGGTGGACCTTGTCATCGCGGATTGGCTATCCGCGAAGGGCCGGTGCTGATCGCCGGTCGCCTGTAGCTGGTGAACGCAGTTCTCGCCCAACCGGAAGTACTTCTAGTTCGGTGGGCGGATGGTGGGGAGTAAGGGTCCGGGCACGACCCAAGAGTGGATGCAACCCGACCGCCTCGGGTCGCACGCGCGGGTGTATCCTTACGGCGAGGAGATGGCGGCGACGACGACTTCCTATAAGTTCGCGAC
>JANRJO010000086.1:0-2601 GCA_033763935.1 Bryobacteraceae bacterium | reverse complement strand
GGGCTGACCAGCGGGCGCGTCGTCGTGGGCGCCGCAGCCTTACGCCTCACGCGGCACCTGGCGGGCGCGCCGACCGGGTTCCCGGCCTGCCCTGCCCCGCACTGGCGGGAAGGCCTCGCCGGCTCGCTGCGCGATGGCCTGCGCGCCCTGCCCCGCGATTGGAAGGCCACCTTGATCTTGCTGGTCGACCAGGTGGCGGTGTCTCGCGCGGACCTGGCCCGGCTCCTGCGGGCTGCGCAGCGCGGCGGCCGCTGGTGCCTGGCCGCAGCGCAGGACCCGGTGTCCGGGCGCCTGCAGGCGCCCGTGGTGTTGCCACGGCCACATGCCGCGGCAGCGCGTGCGCTGCAGGGCGACGCCGGCCTGGGCGGCTGGTTGCGCTCGCTGCCGGCGGGCCGGGTGATCGCGGTGCCGATGCCCGCTGCCGTTCCAGATCTCGACACCCCGGCCGATGCAGCGCAGGTGCGCACGGTCGGCGCGCTGCGCGGTGCCGCGACGCGCCGTGAATTCAGGCGGTGTCCCGCGTAAACTGCGCACGCGCGGAGAGGTGGCCGAGTGGTTTAAGGCAGCGGTCTTGAAAACCGCCGACGGGCAACCGTCCGTGGGTTCGAATCCCACCCTCTCCGCCAATAAAAACAATAAGTTGCGACTATATTTCCCAGCGTGCCGTCGCTGCCGATAGTCCGAAAACGGTCTCTAGTGACGCCCTGAGTGACACATTCCGCGAGATCCTGCCTACAATCAACGCTGTAGGAGGAATCTACGTGTCACTAAGGAGCGTCTATGGCGACCTTCCAGAAGTACAAGCGCAAGGACGGCACGACCGGCTGGACGGCCATTGTTCGCGTCACCGGGTTCGACCCGGCGCGACAGGCCTTCACCAAGCGAGAGGACGCCGAGACCTGGGCATCTACGACCGAGCGAGACCTCAAGGAGCGCAGAGAGCGCGGAGGCGCGCGTCCGGAGATGACGACCGTTACCGTGCGCCAACTGATCGAGCGCTACCTCGCTGATCCGAAGGTGCGGCAGCTCCGCTCATACGACGACCTCGAGGCACTCCTGGCGACGTGCGTCGACCGCTTGGGCGATGCACGCGCGAGAACGTTTGGACGACTTCAGATCACCCAGTTCCGCGACGAGCTGATGAAGGAGCGCCCGAGAAACCGGGGGAAGCTAGGCGCGGGCACGCTCTCTCCCGCGCGCGTCAACCGCTACCTCTCCGCGTTGCGCGCGTGCTGGCATTGGGCGATCGAAGAGCAGTACGTCCGCGAGCCCTGGCCCGCAAAGATCATGCTCGACGAGCCGGACGCGAAGCTGGTGACGGCCACCCCGGCCGAGCTGCAACTTCTCTTTGCCGCGTGTGATGCGGACGCGCCCGAGTTGGGCACGCTCGCTCGATTTCTCGCCGGCACGGGCGCCCGCCTCGGCGATGCGATGAACGTCACTTGGCGCGACGTCAACATCGAGGGCCAGGAAGTAACCCTCGGCGGCGCGAAGACGGGGAAGCCCTATCGAGTGGCAATGTTGCCGCCGGCAGTCGAAGCCTGTAAACGCGCCGCCAAGGTCAAACACCTATCGGGCCGCGTGCTCTGGCAGTGGAGGGACACCGAGCACCCCCGCAAGGCGTGGGACCGAGCGCGGAAGAACTTCCCCGGCCACCTGGCCGGCATCCGTATGCACGACCTGAGGCATATCTGCGCCTCGCTGCTGGCCGCCGCTGGCGCTTCGACGGTCCAACTCGCCGCGCAGTTGAACCACTCGAGCCTCGAGATGGTGAAGCGCTATAGCCACCTCCAGCCGGCGCACCGCAGCGCCGCCCATGACGCCGTCGACGAGCTCTTCGGCGTCAAGAAGGCGAAAGGCCGAGGCGCGCGCAAGTGACAACGCTACCGAGAAAGCGCGGGCGCCCGAGGAAGTGGACGGGGAAGGACGCCGCGGGGAAATCTCTCGCCCAGCTTTACGACGAGTTCTCCAAATCTGAAATTCGCCCGGTCATCGTCTTCGAAACCATCCGCGCCGAGCTCGCCGCGAGGCCAGGTCAGGACCGCTATAAGCTGGCACTCGATGAGGCCGCCGCGAAGTGCGGGGTATCGCGGAGCGCTCTCGAGCGCGCCCGAAGAAAGTGGCCGGATTTCCGCTACATGGCCTTCAAGCTAAATCCCAGCGACCGGAAGCGCCTCGAGCGAATGATGGCCGAGAATCCTGACGACCCCGCCAACCTGGAGTTCTTTCGACAGTGCTACCGGCGGTCGCGACTCGGGGAATTGTTGAAGGTGTAGCTCGCTGAGAAAATGATGAAGTTGCCGCCAGTACTCACTGGCGGCACTTAGAGCCGCCCTCAGACCACGAGGCGGCACGATGAGCAAGTCCCACAACCGAACCGCTGAAGCGGTCGCGCCGGTTCCGCATTCCTGGGCGGTCAAGCGCTGGCCGGAAAGCGTTTACCCGCACGAAGCCAAGCGCGGCGCCTGGCTCGTGCGCTCCCATCGTACCGAGCTCCTCAACGCTGGCGCCCTGGTGCGCATCGGCCGCGAGCTGGTCGTCATGGGAGCGCCCTACAGCCGATTCATGCAGCGCCACGCCGAGCGCGTTGGCGGATACAAG
>JANRJO010000077.1:0-130735 GCA_033763935.1 Bryobacteraceae bacterium | reverse complement strand
ATGGCCATTGCTTGTGAGGACTTCCGACGCCGCGCCAACAGGGTCAACTTCTCGATCTCTTCCGCAGTCAGCTCGAGCGGTTTGGTAGGACGGCCGATTGCCATACGCCAGTATGCGCCTGCAGTTCCACTTCTTCAACGTCTTTCTCGCTCAGGACACTAGTAGAGATATCGCAGGCTCGCGGTGTGAAGGCTTTATTGATGGCGATATCAATGCTGCCGAGCTATGCGCCGTCCATACAGACGTGGGCCTTCAAGTTCCCACCTTCGTCGACATTCATCGGCTGTCCGCGTTGAGCGGCCTGCCGTTGGGTGGCTCCGTGACGAACCGCAGACGGGTGCGAGGCCCCGCCACTTCCTCGAACCGCACCTGGTACCCAACGGTCTCGCCCACGGTCTCGCCGAACTCCGACGCCACCCTCCGCGCCGCCAAACGTGCCGCCAGCCGGCGCGGCTCCAGAACCCACACTTCGCCAAGGCCCAGCGAGAGCAGTGCCGGCGGCACGCGCGTCGTCTTACCCGCGCCCGGCGGTGCTTCCAGGACGAGGTTCGGGCCGCGTTGAAGCGCAGATAATATGTTCGGGATCAGCCCGTCTACGGGCAGCGCGGACACAATCCATTCTTACCGCAAGCACTCCGGCTGATACACTTTCGTAGGTATGTCGCAATCCTACAGCCCCCTGAATCCGCCCCGCCGCCTTCTCTTCGGTCCTGGCCCGTCTCCGGTCGACCCGCGGATTTACGAGGCCATGTCCAAGCCCATCGTCGGCCACCTTGACCCGTACTTCTTCCAAGTCGTCGAAGACATCCGCGTTCTGCTGGGCGCCGTCTACGGCACGAACAACAAGTTCACCATGGCCATCTCCGGCACCGGTAGCGCCGGCATGGAAACCGCCGTCACCAACTTCGTGGAGCCGGGTTCGAAGTTCGTGGTCTTCGCAAACGGCTTCTTCTGTGACCGCATCACCGAGATGGGCCGCCGCAATCGCGCCGAGGTGGTTCGCTTTGAGAAGCCCTGGGGCGAGACGTTCGGCGCCCAGGAAGCGCGCGACTTCATCCTCCGCGAAAAGCCGCAGACCGTAGCGTTCGTCCAGGCAGAGACCTCCACGGGCGCTTTCCAGGACGGCAAGGCCATTTGCGACGCTGCTCACGAGATCGGCGCTCTCGTCATCGCCGATTGCGTCACGTCGCTCGGCGGCATGCCCGTGCGCCTGGATGAAACCGGCATCGATATCGCCTATAGCTGCTCGCAAAAGGGCCTGAGCTGCCCGCCCGGCCTGTCGCCCATCAGTGTGAGCGAGCGCGCCATGCAGCGCCTGCGCGCGCGCACCACGCCGCCCCCCGTCTGGTACTTCGACCTCAAGCTCCTCGACGACTACTACGACGGCGCGCACCGCTATCACCACACCGCGCCCATCACCATGTTCTACGCCTTGCGCGAATCGCTGCGGCTCATCCACGAAGAAGGCGTGGAGAATCGCTGGGCTCGCCATCGCCAGAATCACGAGGCGTTTGTCGCCGGGCTCGAAGCGATGGGCCTCTCCATGCACGTCCCCTCCGGCCAGCGCCTGTGGACCCTGAACACGCCCCGCGTACCCGAAGGGATCGACGACACCAAGGTGCGGAAACGTTTGATGGAGGAAGAGGGCATCGAGATCCTCGGTGGCTTCGGCCCGCTCGCGGGGAAGGTGTTTCGCATCGGCACCATGGGCGCCGGTTCCACCTCGGACAATATTTTGCTCCTGCTCGAATCACTCGAACGAGCACTGCGCGCCGAAGGCTTTCAGCCGAAGGCCAGCGGCCGCGCCGCGGCCGAAAGCGCTCTCGCCGCCCGGGCGTAACGGCCACGGTTGAGATCTACCGGCCGTCGATTCTCGCTTCCAGAATCTCGAGACGTCGTTTCGGCGTCTCGCCGTCGACCTCCTCTTTCTCGAACGCTTCGAGAACCTCCATCCCCTCGACGATGCGGCCGAAGGCGGAGTATTTGCCATCGAGATGCGGCGAGGGGGCAAGCATCAGGAAGAACGACGTAGTCGCGGAATCCGGGTCGTCCGTGCGCGCCATGGAGACGACGCCGCGCTCGTGCTTGACGTCCTCGCGGAACTCGCCCTTGAGCGGCCGGACCCAGCGGTCCGCCGGGTGCGCCGCGCCGCTACCCCGGCCCTCCGCCATGCCTCCCTGTACCACGAAGCCCTTTGAGATCCGGTGGAAAGCGGTGGTGTCGTACCAGCCGGTCGAGACGAGTTTGAGGAAAACGCGAACGTGGTTAGGCGCCCACTCGGGCTCGAGCTTGATCTTGATCGCCCCGAGCGTGGTCTTGAGGGTGACCGTGCGCCGTAACTCGTCGATGCTGGCGTCAACGAAAGGCTCTGTCTTCTTGGGCTCGATAGTGACCCTGGCGATGCGGACGGGCGTCTCAGTGAGGCCGTTCGAATCCACCGGCGCCTGCGAGATCTTCCGCACCACATCAATGCCTTCGGTGACGCGCCCGAAGGCAGAATACTTGCCGTCGAGGGCGGGCTGCGGGAAGAGGCAGATGAAGAACTGTGCGCCGCCGCTGTCGAGCTTGTCACCGATGCGGATGGTGGAGACAGTGCCGCGCTCGTGCTTGAGGTCGCTGAACTCGGCCGCGATGAGGTTCAGGCCGCCCGAGCCCCAGCGTTCGCGCGGGGTCTTCGGATCTTTCAGCAGCGGGTCGCCGCCCTGAACGATGCCGTTGGCTACGACGCGGTGAAAGGCGCCGCCGTCGTAATAGCCTTCGCGGGCGAGCTTGAGAAATTGCTGGACGTGGCGGGGAGCTTTGTCGGGGGCGAACTCGAAACGGAAGACGCCGAGGTCCGTAGTGACGACTGCCTCGAGGTTCGCGGCCTGGTGATCTTCGGCGAACAGGAAAGCGGCCAGGGTGACGAAGAGTGCGAGGAAGCGCATCGTTACGCCCATCGTAGCTCCCCGGGGCGATATGCTGGTGAGCGAAATGAGACGAATTGGTCTTTTGTTACTGGCGGCGAGGGTCTTCGCGGGGGACTACTACGTGGATGTGGAGCGCGGAGACGATGGGAACGCGGGTACGAGCCTGGAGGCGCCCTGGCGGAGCCTCGACAAGGTGAACGCTTCCCGGTATGAGCCGGGCGACCGAATCCTCTTCCGCGCGGGGCAGGCGTGGCAGGGCCAGTTGGCGGTGGCGAGCTCCGGGGCGGAGGGGCGGCCGCTGGTGATCGACCGCTACGGCGAGGGCGCGCGTCCGCGAATCGAGGCGGGCGGCATAGCCGAAGATGCGGTCCGCCTGTACAACGTGGAGTGGATCGAGCTGCGGAATCTCGAACTGACGAACACGGGAGAGGGAGAACAGCCGCGGCGCGGCGTCCACGTGTTTCTCGATAACTTTGGCGCCGGGCGTCACATCGTCATTTCCGGCCTGTACATCCACGACTTCAATGGGACCAACCGGAAGAAGGACAACGGGGGGATCATCTTCCGGACGAATGGGAATGTGAAGCCGAGCCGGTTCGACGGGCTGACAATTGAGCGCAACATCGTGTGGAAGGTGGATCGGTCGGCGATCGCTGCTCAGAGTTACCACTGGCCCCGGACCAAGTGGTTCCCGAGCTTGAACGTGGTCATTCGGGACAATTACGTGGCGGACATCGGCGGCGATGGCATCGTGCCGTGGGCGACGGACGGGGCGCTCATCGAACACAACATCGCTCGGGACTGCAACCGTCGGGCGAACACGTACAACGCAGGGATCTGGCCGTGGAGCACGGACAACTCGCTCTTTCGGTTCAACGAGGCAGCGTTCACGCGGACGACCATGGACGGGCAGGGGTTCGATTCGGACTACAACTCGCGGGGCACGGTGTTCGAGTACAACTACAGCCACGACAACGAGGGCGGCTTCCTGCTGATCTGTACGCCGGGCAAGCGAAAGGCCGAGGAGAACGTGGGGAACATCGGGACTATCGCGCGGTACAACATCAGCCGGAACGACCGGGCGCGGATCTTCCACGTGAGCGCGGCGGAGAACACGCTGGTGCACGACAACGTGGTCTACGTGGGCGCGGGCCTCGATGTGCAGCTGGTGTTGTTAAGCGATTGGGACGGGTGGGCGGATGGGCTCGTGTTCCGCGGGAATCGGTTTTATGTTGAAGGTAAGGCGCGCTACGGATACGAGGTGAAGCGGGAGAAGGACGGGACGTACGAGATGGCGGCGGGCCAAGGGCAGGCCAAAAACGTGACGTTCGAAGGGAACGGCTTTTTCGGGCGGCACGTGGACCGGCCGGAGGACGGGTCCGCCACGGTGAGCGAGGAGGTGCCGGCGACGGCAGCGGATTGTAACGTGCCGGAGTTCGACCCACGCCATCCGGAGCGGTTCGACGAATACCTGGCGGCGCACAGGGCGTGGATGGTCCGGTTCTTCGAGGCGCACTTCGGGCGGCTACAGTAGGGGAGTGGGTCTAAGCGATTACCTTCGCGTGACCGTTCGCAGCCGGGCGGACTGGCGGGCGTGGCTCGAGAAAAATCACCAGCAGCCGGGGAGCATCTGGCTGGTGACGTACAAAAAGTCGAGCGGCGGGCCGCATGTTCCGTACGGCGACATTGTCGAGGAGGCCTTGTGTTTCGGGTGGATCGACAGCCGTCCGGCGAAGTTGGATGACGAGCGATCGATGCTACTGCTTTCGCCCCGCAAACGGCGGAGCGCGTGGTCAGCGTTGAACAAAGAGCGGGTGGCGAGGATGGAAGCGGCGGGGCTCATGCATGCGGCGGGGCGGAAGAAGATTGAAGTGGCGAAGGCGGACGGGTCCTGGGATGCGCTGAACGAGGTGGATCAACTGATTGTGCCGGAGGACCTGCGGGCGGCGCTGGCAGCGCGGAATGGGGCGGCGAAGAACTTCGAGGCGTTTCCGCGGTCGGTGAAACGCGGAATTTTGGATTGGATCCGCAGTGCGCGGCGCGAGGAGACGCGGGCGAAGCGGGTGGTGAAGACGGCGGAGCTGGCGGCGGAGAACCGGAGGGCGCAGTTTGGAAATTAACGACGAGTTGAGCCGGAAGGCGCTGGAGGAAGCGGCGCGGGAGTATCCGCAGTTTGCGGGGCGGGCGGTACGGGTGGTGGCGCGGCCGCTGTTCAAGGGGTACGCCTGGCAGGTGGAGTGGGACGGAGCGGCGCCTGGCGGCCAGGAGGCTTGGGAGTTTCAGAACGCGGCGACGCGGGCCTATCGGCGACTGGCCGGAATTGACGGCTGAGGACCGTTACGAACCGTTACGCCAACGGTTCGGAGCGTTTTCAGTCTTTACGGTCTTTTGATATGGTTCAGGCATGGAACGCCGTCAGTTTCTGCTTGTGGCCGGTGCGCCACTTCTTTGTTGCGACGTGGATGAGATTCCGTTGTCGAGTGTCACCGTCGAGGGTTCGCGTGTTGCCGTGGACCTCGACAAAGTCCGGTGGCTGACGAAAACAGGCGCCGCAGGCAAGATCATTGACGCAGCACGGAAGCTTAACCTGGTACTCGCGCACCCGGTAAAGGGGCAGTATGTTGCCCTGCAGCGCAAGTGTACGCACGGTGGGGGCCCGGTGGCCTACAACCACAAACGGCAGACGGTGATGTGCACGTGCTGGGGGCACTCGGAGTTCGACATGAAGGGGACGGTGCTGGGCGGTCCGGCAAAACGCCCTCTGCTTGTGTACGCGACGAAAGTGGTAGGCAAGCAGCTGGAAATCGAGGGGGTGGTGTCGTGAGGGTGGGCCTGCTGGTGCTTGTGGCCGCCGTTGCCGGTTGGGCCGCCGACAAGCCGCGGTTCGTGAAGATCCCAGCGGGGTCGGCAGTGTTGGGCTGCGACGAGAAGGAACCGTGCGTGAAGAACTTCCCGCGTAAGGAGGTGAAGTTCGACCAGCCATTCTGGATGACCCGTACGGAGGTCACTGTCGGGCAGTTTCTCGAATTCGTCAACGCTACCGGCTATCGGACAGAGGCCGAGAAGGCCGGCGAGAAGAAGACTTGGCGCAATCCGGGGTTCAAAGCTTCGCACGCACAGCCTGTCGTCTGGGTATCGCTGCCCGATGCAAGAGCGTACTGCGAATGGGCCGGCGGAGCAGTGCCGAACGAGGCCGAGTGGGAATACGCGGCGCGGGCGGGCGCGACGACCTATCACTATTGGGGCGAGGAGATCGACGCGCGCTATCTCTGGTACCGTCAGAACACCGATGGCCGTCCGGAGCCCGTAGCCACGAAGAAGCCGAACGCTTGGGGCCTATACGACGTCGAGGGCAACGTGTGGGAGTGGGTGGAGGACGGCGGCTCGCATTCCAGCATCACCGAGAAAGGCTGGGGTTCGGTGCGCGGCGGCGGCTGGATCACCTGTCCCGAGCCGTATCCCCCGAACAAGAACGGACTTCGGCAGCGGCAGATCGGCCTGACGGTGCCCTTCCCGATCTTCGAGCGTCAGAACTTCCAGCCCGACTTCCGCCGGGAGGACGCCGGCTTCCGCTGTGTGCGCCGGCCGCGCTAGGGGAACATCGATTTGTGCGCGAAGACGGATACGTTTCGTCACCTTTCACGGTACAATGCGCTGGTGGCCCTTCTCGCTCTAGGGGCGACGGGATAAGTACTCTTGCCGGAACTGGTGATCAGAAACGAGCAAAAATCCGTCTTCGCGGCGGAGAAATTGCGGCAGTTTGAGGCCAGAATTGCGACAAAACTGCGCCGGGAGTATCCGAAACGCTTCGGCGATTCCACATCGGAAGAGATGGCTGGCTTCTACACTGCCGTGATGGCGAGAGCTTCGGAATGGAGGATCAACGGCGAGGGCGCTACCACCGTCCTCTTCGAACTCTGCGCGGAATATGGCCTCCGTTTCGAGCGAGCTCCGGATGCCGCCTGGGCGGAGACCATCCTCGCCCACCCCCAGCTTCCCGATCACATCCGCGTGAGCGTGGTGCGCGACCGCTTCTGGGGTCGCCAACAGGGGCGCGAGATCGTCGAGGAACAGCCGCTTGCCTGATTGCGCCGTCTGCGGGCGCGAGCTCGTCTGCACCAACCCTCACCCCGGAAATCCGCCGCAGGTGGGATCGGTGCAGCAGGATTGTCCCATCCGCAAGGGCGCGATCTGGATCTACGTGAAGGACGATACTGGAACTGGCGTGGCGGCCGTCGAAGTGGAGGCCGCGGGCATCACGAAGCCCACGGACCCCACGGGCTTCGCGCCGTTCGATCCCTTGGATGAGAACACCTACACGACAAAGGTGAAGTCGCTGGGCGGGAAGTCCGACAGCCACTACGTACACAGTGCGGACAGCCGGGACGTAACGGTGAGCGCCGGCAAGATCCAGATGGTGACCTTCGAACTGGCGCGCTATTCGACGCTGAAAGTGATAATAAAGCGCACCGACAAGCAGAACAACAACGGATACCAGGACGCTGATGTTTCCCTGGCCGCGGCGCTGCCCGCGCAGGCGCCCGTGCCCGCTCCCGGCAAGACGGGCGCGGACGGCACGTTCGTCTTTCAAAAGGTCAAAAAGGGAACCTACGACGTAACCGCCGCTCTGAAGGGCGGGGATCAGCCGAACTTCGACGTCGACGGCAAGGCGGGAGAGAAATACGGTGTGGACCCCTCAAAGGTCAATGAAGTCGAGGTCCCCATCACGCCCAACGGATGGGTGAAGCTGCATTTCAAGGACGCCGGCGGCGCCGGCGTGAAGGGCGTCAAGGTAGTCCTGAAGAAGGACGGCGAGGACCGGCCGGAAGAGCAGAACCAGGACGACGGTCTGCTGGAAGTGAAGAAGCTGACGGTCGGCGATCCGGAAGTGGTGAAGGCGCAGCACGACGAGGTGTGGGAGTTCGTTGAGTTGACTTCGGCGTAAGGGGAGGCCGGCCGGGCATGCGTCCCGTATTTGACAAGCGCGAGAATGCGACCAAGCACGCCGTCGTCAAAGACGACACACTGACGAGTCTTGCGAACCACTACAAGACCCAAGGCGGGGGCATACCGGACGACCTGACGCCGGAAGACCTCGCCCGCTACAACTGGGGCACAGCCGAGAGCGCGGAAGTCAAGCGCGCCATCTTCGAACGCATCGGCTCCTCGGTGGTAATCGCGCTGACCGACGCGAGCAACTATGCCGCGCTTGCCATGGACCCGGCCTTCGGACCTGCGGGCACCAAAGAGATCCTCATCCCGAAGAAGTGGACCGTACCTTCGGTGGAGTTGAAGAAGACGCACACGGTGAAGATGCAGCAGCGAAAGCCGGCGACGGCGATCGCCATCAAGAAGCTGGACAAGTGGTTCATACCCGATCGCGAGACGTGCGAATCGGAGTACCGGACGGAGGGGTTGGAATCCGCGGCGGACAAGGTGGACTTTGAGGTTTACGGCAGCAACTACTGCTCCCTCAATGCGTGGAACGACGGATTGCCGACGTTCACCGCCCTTGCCGGGACGCCGGTGTTCAGCAAATCGCTGGCGGCGAACCTGTCGAAGGCGCGCACCGAGGGCAGCATCACCGACTGGAAGGGGGATGCCAACTGCACGCAGGGCTTGCTGGCGCCGGGAAACCCGGCGGGCCAGCGGCGCCTCAACGTTGCCTTCTCTCCCTACACCGTCAATTACCGCTTCTGTAAAGGTACGGCGGCGGTCGCGGACGACAAGAAAGCCAGAATCGATCTGAAGCCCTTCTGGCTGTTGTTCGACCCCGGCACGGGGCAGGCGACCGCGGACTCGCGCAAGGTGAAGTGGGAGGTGAAGGAGTCCTCACGGCTGAAGGCGGGCCTCCTTACCATTTCCGACAAGACGGGAACAATCGTCTTCGCGCAGGGACTGGAGGAGGCGAAGCTGACCAAAGACGCACCACAGGAGTTCCAGTGGAGCGGCCTCTACTCGGACGGCGTGACGCAGGCGTCCGCCGCCAACATGCCCTACCGCGTGCAGATCCAGGGACACACGGACATCGACGAGGCGGAAGGCGTCGCCGTAGCCGCCATGCATACCGAGGTGCGCCTGTTCGTGCATCCGAACACCAACGCGCTGACGCTCAACCCGTATGTGACCTCCAGCGACGAGCCGTCGCTGCGATTCACGATCGCGGACTACTGGCACAAGGCGAAGGACCCGAAGCGGCAGCAGGACGGCGTGCTGTGGACCAAGTTCGCTCTTGCCCAGGCGGGCTTCCATCCCGGCCCGGTGAGAGACGCCACGGTGACGAACGAGTATCAGGGCGCGGTATGGGAGTTCCAGCGGTCTGTTCCCAAGAAGCGGACGAAGCAGAATGCGCCGTACGAACGACTGGCCCTCGATGGAATCGCGGGCGACCAGACCAACGATGCCCTCGAGACGATCGCCGCGGCGCGGCGCCGGCCTCTGTTCGGCAAAACGGCGGACCGCACCAGCTACACCGACACCTTCGACGGCACGGGGAAAGTGACGGCGCGTTTCCAAGACGACGCGACCTTCCAGACCAATCTCAACGACCGGACACACCGCATGATCGTCTGGGTCGACGACCGGAACTGGTACAGCTACGAGAACCTCGGTGACGCGACGCTGAACGACGAGATCTATCAGCATCTTTCGGCAGTGGGCAACAACCGGGGCACGCTGAGTGAGGCGGATAACCGCGTGGCGCACGACGCGCGCGACGTCGCCCGGCCCTGGATTCCGCTACAGGTCGACTTCGCGCTGCTGGGCAAGGCCAACTCGCTGACGGATGTGGTGGCCTTTCCGAACGATAAGGACGTGGTCGACCTCTGGCGGCAGTTGATCGGACCCCTGCGCGTCGATTGGACGTTCGACGAGATCGAAACGGTAGCGACGGTGAACACGACTCCTGGCGGCGCGGCAACCAACGTCGACCTGCCGGAGTTGGATGCTGAAGTGCGGAACACACTCACCGGGCTGTATCATCGCGAGCGCACCAGGACGAAAATCGCGCTGCGATGGATCATGAACGACCTTAAGGAGGAGCACGACCGCCAGGATGTGACGAAGCGGTCGAAGTACTTCAACTGTCCGGAAAGCTGCGGTGGGATTCGTCCTGACGCAATCGCGACCTACTATCAGCAGGCGTTCGGCAAGGAAGCGAAATCGCTGCAGCCATGGACCGCGAAGGCGGATGGCGGACGGGAAGCCATCTACACTGTCGTTCACGATAAGCTGGGCCAGCCCGAGGACTCGTTCTTCGTCAAGCGCCAAGGGCGCGCCGGCGTCTATTTCAACCCGTCGCGGATCGCCGGCGACGGCTATCAGGTGCGCGCGCAGGTTCGGTTTCAGGGGGCGGCCGACTACGCGTTTCCAAACGTCGACGCCCTGAAAGACCGCTATCCGAAACTACCGCAGGCGCATACCGCCCAGTTTCGCCTTTGGAGAAAGACCTCGCTTCGCGGGTACGTGTGCTGGGGCCCGACGAACACGTGGGCCGCGGTGCCCGCACCGCCCCGGCCGAACCTGCCCGACAAGGGACCGGCAGGCTTCCGGCGCTACTATACCGCCTGCCATCTGCACGTGGAGAACGAGATCAACAAGACGGATGGCGATATCGACTTCACTCCTCAGGACCTGATGACGGAATCGGAGTTCCGCTCGGTGGTGAAGGAGATTCTGCCCGGCGGAGACAAACGGCGGAAGAACATGTCTTGGATCAGGCTGGGCAACCGCATGTGGCCGTGGGCGCAGCACGATCAGTTCGGCGTGACGGAGGCGTCGGCGGCGAATCTCGCGCTCGGCGACGGGTTTGACGACCTCAAGAACCGGTTCATCGACACCATCGAAAACTCTTACTACGTCCGCATCTGCGCCGAACTGGTGCGCGGCGTGGAGAAGCACGAGGGGTTGTTCCGCGGGCACATCCTGGTGGAGTTCCAGGCAACAGACCCGGTGTACATCCAGCGATACGTGTGCGCCCGCTGCGGGGACAAGTTCGTCTACATGCAGGCGAACGGCAAATCGATGGTAGGAGAGAGGTGTCCCACCAACGGCTGCGGGAACAAATGGATCAGCCCGGGAAAGCTACGGGCTGAAACCAAGTACCGTGGAAGCTATGCGTGCGCCGGTGTTCCGTCGCACAACCATCAAGGCTGGGAAAGCGGCCCGGCGGGCGGAGACTACAACGGGCAGGCATGTCCGGATTGCGGCGCGGCGCTGGCGCTGCAGGGCGTGCCGGCCGTGGTTCCGGCGGACCCTCCCTACCAACTGCAATACTCCTCCGGCGGCGTTCCGACGCCGGGTTTGCCGACGTCGTCCATGGGCAATCCGCTCGGGGTGGCGATCAATTTCCTGGGCGACAGTGATCTATGGGGACACGAGCTGGCGCACACGCGGTATCACCAGCACACCGGCAACGCGCCCTCACCCGCCATCGCTCAGCATGACGCGCGCAACAACACCACGGTAAACTGGGGCGCTTTGGTCACGCCGGAGCCTGATCCGATCAATCAGTGCTGGGATCGTTCGTGCCTGATGACCTACGCTACGGACCTGGCAAGCTACGATGACGCCAAGGACATGGTGTGTTTCTGTGCGCGGTGCGTGCTCAAGGCCAGAGGATGGAAACTGCAGGACGGAGCGCATCCGGTGAATCTGCCCCCGTCTACCGTCATGGATCAGTAGGAATGCAATGGTCGGCACAGGCGGAGACGGCCCGGCTCGGACGGCGGGCGATCGCCCTGCTGGCCGCGGCCGCCGTTTGCGCATTCGGACAGAGCACGTCCGGCAAGGCAAGGAAGGCGATGAAACTCGAACTAGGTCTGCACGCTCCCGCGAAGCCGTTTATCGCACAGGAACCGATGGTGGTCTTCAGCTTTATGAAGAATGCCGGAACCGAGCGGGTGCAGGTTCCCCTTTCGAGTGAACCGCCTCCGTTTGACTACATCGTCTACGACGAGCAAGACAACGTCCTGCAGGTAGGAAGCCGGCGAAAGAAGGCGACCGCCCGCACGACGCGACCAGGCCCCAGGATGCTGCCGTTTCTCGAGGCCTGCGAGCCGGGGGCAGCGGCGATGTACCGGGACGACCTCAACAACGTGCTGCTCCAGCCGTTAGGCGCGGGTCGTTACAAACTCGGCCTGTTCTACGTGCATGAGGGCGTCAGCCTGCGGAGCAGGGTAGTTCCGATTGAGGTGTTGCCGCCGCGCCGAGGCGCCTTCGTGCAGGAGATGAACGGACCCGGGCATGACCTGTGGACGGCGCGGACCGTGGCGGGAGAGGCGGGCCTCGATCTGCAGAAATGGCAGTTCCGCGAACCCGCGGAGGACTGCTCCTTCGCGCGCCTGGGATCGTTTCCCGAGGACACACCGATCGGTGACGCGGCGATGGCGATCGAGCCACCCGACGGGCCGCCTGCGGGCGAGCGGTGGCTCGTCTGGGCGAACGGAGAAACATTGCACGGCGGACTGCTGCGGGTCGCCGACTTTCGATTCCCGCTGGTTCCGGCGGCCGTCGGACTGGAGTCCCCGCGCCTCCTGGCCCCCGGGTTTCAGGATGAGGAAACCCGCGGCATCTTTGCCGTGCTGGGTACGCGCGAGGGGCGTCCCGCGCTGCGCCTGGCGGTGCTGACTCCGGACGAGGAAGTGCGGTGGGTGGGGGCAACGCTGCCTCCGCGCGCGGAGGAATCGCTGCAGGTGGGCATGCGTTGGACGGAAGCGGGCATGGAACTCCGCCTGTACTGGGTGGAAGGAGGAAGGCGCCTGGTCTCGAACGCGGTGAACCCACTCACCGGCGAGGAAACGCAGCCGCCGGTACTTCTTCACGAGGTGGAGGGCGATCTGCTCGCCTGGCGCGCTGCACCGAACGCGGACGCCCCCGTCGCGGCGCAGTTGGTGACGTCGCGACCGTCCGGTACCAGGTTGCTCGCGCTGCACGCCGAAGGGCGGGTCGAGGAGACAGTCCTGCCGGCGCTGCCCGCCGCGACGCTCGCCATCGGACCGCAATGGATTCTTCCACCGCAGCGCGGCGCGGCGCCCGTCGTGGCGGTAGTCATCGGCGAAACCGCAGGCTGGACCACCGGTGGGGCGGCCTGGCAGCGGCTGGTCGCTCGTGGCTTGCAGGAGGGGACCCTGCGATTGTGGACTGCCGGCAGCGGCCGGACCTTCGCCACCTACCGCGACAGCGAGGCGGGCCACATCGTGCGCTATCCGTAGCCGGCCGCTGATTTGCTTCGATGCGATATCGTAAGAGCGAAGCGTACCAAATCGCAAGCGAGGAAGACATTACGTGCCAGTCGTAGCCGGAGTGGATCTCGGCGGAACCGCCATCAACTACACGCTGATTACCGCGGAAGAGAAGTTTCTCATTGAGGGGCTCTGCGAGCACCCCGCGCGATCGAAGGAGGGGCCGGTGGTCTGCCTGCAGCAGATCGCGGACGGTCTGGAGATCGCAGCGAAACAGGCGGGCGTGGCGATGGACGGAGTAGTGGTGGTCGGGCTCGACACGCCTGGGCCCGCGAGCGCGGCCGGCGTGTTGAGCGCCAAGGGGTCGACCAACTTCGTTCACCCCGAGTGGGCGGGATTCGACATGCGTGGGGGCCTCGCGAAGAAGCTCGGCAAGCCGGTGACGTACTTGAACGACGGCAACGCCGCGGCGCTCTGGGGACACTTCTCGATCTTTGGCGGAGCGCGGGACAAAACATCGGTTTCGGCGATTATTGGCACCGGGCTGGGCGGCGGGGTGATCACGGACGGCAACGTGGTGAAAGGGCGAGTGGGCTTCGGCGGCGAGTTGGGGCACGTGCTGATTCCCTATCACGCGATCGCCGGCGTGGACGGCATCGTGCCGCAGTGCAACTGCGGACGAGTGGGCGACCTGGAGTCGATGTGTTCGCTGACGGCGATCGAGAAGACGCTGCTGCCGCATTTCCTCAAGGGCAAGCCGGACCACGAACTGGCGAAGATGGGTGACCTCCACAAGGCCGCCAAGCTGGTGCGCGGAATGGCGGAGAAGGGCGAACCCGTATCGCGCGAGGTGTTTCGCGTACAAGCGCACGCTCTCGGGCTGTTCTTCGACGAGATGATCAATACGTTCGATCCCGACGCGCTCATCGTGGGCGGCGGGGCAATCGAGACGGGCAAAGAGTTCCAGCAGTGGTTCCTGGCGGAGATCCGCAAGGCGATGCCGCCGCAACGCGAGGAACAGCGGGACATTCCCGTGCATATCATTCCCAATGGCGATACCGCGGGGGCGCGCGGCGCGGCCATCGAAGCGCTAAAGGTGGCGAGGGAGAGCGGGCTGGCGTAATGATCTCGCGGCGCACGTTTTGTGTAGGGGCGGCGGCAGCGCTGTCGTTGCGTGGAGCGGATGCGCCGGTGCGCGCAATCACCAAGGGTCCCAAGTTCCACTGGTTCGGCTACTACGACAAGCTGCAGTTCGACGCGAGCGGTCGTTACGTGCTCGCCAACGAGGTGGACTTCGAGCACCGGTCGCCCCGCGCCGAAGATGAGATCCGCGTAGGCATGGTGGACCTCGGCGATGGCGACCGCTGGACGGAACTCGGCACGACGAAGGCCTGGAACTGGCAGCAGGGGTGCATGCTGCAGTGGCTGCCGGGTTCGCGCGAAGAGGTCATTTGGAACGATCGCGTGAGCGGCGAGTTCGTCGCGCACATCGTGAATGTGAAGACGGGAAAGCGGCGGACGGTTCCGGCGCCAATCTACAGCGTGAGCCCGGACGGAACGTGGGCCGTGTATCCCGACTTCCGGCGATTGAACCAGACGCGGCCCGGCTATGGATACGCGGGAGTGGCGGATCCATTCGACGGCGAATTGGCGCCCCAAAAGGCGGGGTTGTGGCGCCTGGATCTGAAAACGGGGAAGTCGCGGCTGCTGATCTCTTTCGCGGACGCGACGCGCGTGCCCAACCAGCATTCACCGTGGGAGCCGTCGGCGAAGCACTGGTTCAATCATCTGCTGCATTCGCCCGACGGTAAGCGGTTCATTTTTCTGCACCGCTGGCGGGGGCCGAAAGAGGGCGCGGGCTTCGGTACGCGGCTCTTCACCGCGGACGCGGAAGGCAAGGACCTGTATGTGACCGACCCCTACGGCGGCACCTCGCACTTCGTGTGGCGCGATCCGAAGACCATTCTGGCGTGGGCGAAGCACCCGTCGCACGGGGAGAAGTTCTACCTGTATACGGACAAGACGGACCGCGTGGAGGTGATCGGCAAGGACGTGATGCTGCGCAACGGCCATTGCACGTACCTGCCCGGGAACCGCTGGATCTTGAACGACACGTACCCGGATGGGGAGCGGATGCAGCACCTCTATCTGTACGAGGTGGCGACCGGGCGCCGCGTCGACTTAGGGAAGTTCTATTCGGCGAAGGAGTACACGGGCGAGTGGCGGTGCGATCTGCACCCGCGCTCCAGTCCGGACGGGAAGAAGGTGGTCATCGATTCGCCGCACGGGGCAAACGGTCGGCAGATGTACCTGGTGGATGTGTCTCGTTTCGTCTAGAGCGGCAGCGGTCACTGCAGTAGCGAACATTGTCCCAGTCGCGCTCCCATTTCTTCCGCCAGGCAAAGCTGCGCCCGCATACCGGACACAGCTTGCTGGGTAGATGCTGCTTCTTCACGCCCCGCATGCAGTTATGGATGCCGACGGCTGCGGTGCGGCATCTGAACTCCCGTGCGGATCGTGTATGCACTGAACATTCTCGTTGCCGGTTGGGTAGGGTTGTCCGCGCTTCTGGCGCCGCGTTATGCGGCGGTGTATGTTTTCTCCGGGGCTGCCGAGCCCTCGCACACGATGACGTTGGTCGGGGCGTTGTGGATGGCCATTGCGGTATGCTCGGCCTTCGGGCTTGCACGGCCCACGGAGTTCGCGCCGGTCCTGGTGATCCAACTCATCTACAAATCGCTTTGGCTGGCGTACGTCCTGGTCGCCCGCCCGCCGGAGCAACCGGCGGCCATGACCGCGTTCTTCGCCGCGTGGGTGGCCTTGCTTCCGTTCGTGATCCCCTGGAGACATTTGTTTACCTGACAGAGCCATGCCGGACGTCTTGCTGCAACTCCCCATCGAGAAACGCCGCACCCTGGAGGCGACGGTGGAAGGCCTCAAGGCCGTCCGCAATGTCGCGGCACTGGTCCTCGGCGGCTCGTGCGCCCGCGGGTTCGCCCGCCCTTCATCGGACCTGGATATAGGGATCTACTATCGCGAGGCCGCCCCGCCGGCGGTGGAGGATGTGCGAGCGGTGGCCCAGGGGATCTGTACGCCGGGCTCTGCGCCGGTGGTAACGGAACTCTATGGGTGGGGACCTTGGGTGAACGGGGGAGCGTGGATCGAGACTCCGGCCACGCGGGTGGACTTCATCTACCGGAACCTCGACCAGGTGTGGAGAGTGATCGAGGAGGGACGGCGCGGCGTCTGGCAGCACCACTACGATCAGCAACCGCCCTACGGGTTCCGGAGCGTGGTCTATTTCGCCGAGACGCAGTATTGCGTGGCCCTTCACGATCCAGCAGGGGAGGTCAGCGAGCTGAAGAAGGCTGTGGCCGGCTATCCCGAAGGGCTGCGAGCGCGCATCCTGGAAGACTGCTTGTGGGGCGCGGAGTTCAGTCTGTGGTCGTGCGATGGTTTCGTCGCGGCGGGAGACGTCTGCAATGTTACCGCATGCCTGGTCCGGGCTTCGCACTACCTCATTCAGGGGATCTTCGCTTTGAACGGCGAGTATTTCCTCAACGACAAACATACGAACCGGATTCTGGCGGAGTTGACGAGGCGCCCGAACGACTGCGTGGCGCGCCTCTCGGATATACTCTCGCGGCCGGGGCGCACGGTCGAGGAGATGCAGTCTGCCGTAGCGGCCTTCCGGCGTCTGTGGTGGGAGACCGTCGAACTGGCCGATGGGGCCTATCGGCCGCGCTTTCGTTTGCCGGGGGCGGCCGTGTTATAGTCCAGGCGAAATGCTTCGAGTGCTGGCAGTGCTGGTGTGCGCGGCGGGGTTGGCGACGACGCAGCAGGTCGATTGGCAGCCGCTGTTCGACGGCAAGAGTCTCGCCGGGTGGCGGGAGACTCCGTTCACCGGCAAGGGCCCGGTGAAGGTGGAGGGCGGGTCGCTCGTGCTCGGCTATGGAAGCCCGATGACCGGCGTGACGCGCGCCGGCGAGGCACTGCCGAAGACGAACTACGAGCTTCGCTACGAGGCTGCCCGCAAGGGCGGAGGCGACTTCTTCGCGACGGTAACGTTTCCGGTGGCTGACTCGCATTGCACGCTGGTGACGGGAGGGTGGGGCGGCGATATCGTCGGCCTATCGAGCATCGACGGATGGGACGCGTCCGAGAACGAGACGCGGCAGTACTTCACCTTCGAGACGGGGCGGTGGTACGCCATCCGTGTGCGGGTGACGCCGGACCGTATCAGCGCGTGGATCGACGAGCAGCGGGTAGTGGATGTGGGCATCGAAGGTCGCACCATCGGTCTGCGGCACGGCGAGACGAAGCTGATGGCGCCCCTCGGGTTCGCTTCCTACAACACGATGGGAGTCATTCGGAAGATCGAGTACCGCGTGATACGTTGAAAAGCGATGGCCTCCTCCACACTTGCCGTACCCGGGGTGGGCTTCCTGCGGACCCTGCACACGCGCCGGACGCTGCTGTACCAGATGGTGCGGCGCGATTTTGAGACGCGATTCGTGGGCTCGGCCGCGGGCTGGCTCTGGGGTTTGATCCATCCGCTGGTGCTGCTGTTGAGCTGGACCTTCGTGTTCCAGTGGTGCCTGAAGGTTCCGCCGCCGCCGGACGCCCTGACGCAGAACTACACCGTGTTCCTCTTCTGCGGTTACCTGCCGTGGCTGCTGTTCCAGGAGACGGTGCAGCGGTCCGCCAACTCGCTGCTCGAGAACCAGAACCTGATCACGAAGACAGTGTTTCCGTCGGAGCTGATTCCGGTGTCGATTTTTCTCTCGGCGCTGATCAGCCACATCCTGGCGGTGTTGCTGGTGATCGCGATGGTGGCCATGTGGCTTCACTATGCGAGCGCAATGGTGGTGCTGCTGCCGATGTATATGGTCCTGACCGGGCTGCTCGCCATTGGCTTTGGCTGGATCTTCGCCGCGCTCCAGGTCTATCTACGGGACACGGCGCAGATGGTGATTGTGATCCTCACCGGCTGGTTCTGGTTCACACCGATTTTCATCGACGCCCAGCAGATGCCCGAAGGGTTCCGCTTCCTGGTGAAACTGAATCCGATGGCGTACGTGGTGAACGCCTACCGCGAGCGGCTGCTCTCGCACAAGCTGCCAAATCTGGAAGAACTGGCGATTCTGACCCTCTACGCAGTCGGTATATTTGCGGTGGGCGGGCTGGTGTTCAAGCACTTGAAGAGTGGGTTTGCCGACGTTCTATGAGATCCATACTGTTGATGGCCGCGATGGCCGCTGCCGCTGGCGCACAGGTGACGGTTCGCTTCAGCACGGCGACGCCCGAGGCGGGGCCGTTTCCCTCCGATGCCTTCACCGTCCCGGACGAGCGCCAGAAGACGGGGCTCCGCGTGAACCTGCCCGTGCCGAACTGCCGCGAGGCGCCCACCGATTGCGCGGAGTTGCAGGCGGTGAACGAACTCGACGGGTTTAACCGGTTTCCGCGCATGCGGGTTTCGTTCTCCAGCCCCGTGAACGTTGACACATTGCGGCATGGAATTGTTCTCATCGCGCTTGAGAACCTGACCGAAGAAGAGTACGGGATCAACCGCTACTACCAGGTGATCCCGATCAATCAACCCGTGTGGGACCCGTTCACGAATACGGCCTCGTTCAAGCCGGACTCGCACCTGGATCAGCACCGGCGGTACCTGTTGGTGGTAACCGGCGACGTGCGCGACCTCACGGGCGCTTCCGTGCGGCCCGCTCCGGAATACACGGCCTGCCTGGAAGGGAATCCCTCGTTGTACTGCCGTGCGCTCGAGCGCGAGACGCGTGCGCTGATTGAGGCCTCGGGGCCGCAGCCGCCTTCGATTGCCGCGGCGGCCCTATTTACGACGATGTCTACGTCGGCGTGGCTCGAATCGGCGAGGGCGGCGTTGGGCAATGCGCCCCTGGGGTTCGAACGGCCGGCGGGGCGGAGTGTGTTTCCTCTCGCGGAGATCGCCCGGCTCACCTACCGGCGGCAGGTGTCGCTGCGGTCGGCCGCGCCTACGGAAGACTTTTCGCTCCCCATCGGCCTGGTGCAGGGCGTGCGAGCGCTGGCGTTCGGAGCGTTCCGGTCGCCTCGGTGGTTAGGGCGGGACCTGACAATTCCGCACGCGCCGACACGCGAGCGCGTGGCACTGCCGGCAGCCGCGGAGACCATCGGCTTCCACGCCTGGCTGCCGTCGTCGGCGAAGCCGGCCAACGGGTATCCGACTATCATCTTCGGCCATGGATTAGGCGACAGCCGTTTCGGCGGGCCGAGCGCGGCGGCGCTGACCATGGTTCCCGCCGGGTTCGCGGTGGCGGGTATCAACGCCTTCGGGCACGGGTCGGGACCGGAGAGCCGTGTGACGTTCGAACTCCGCGACGGAACGACGGTGAACGTCGGCGTGGCGGGCCGCGGCGTGGATTTCGACGGGGACGGGCAGTACGGTCCTTACGAGGGTTGCATCGTGCCGGGGCCGGTGGCCGTGGTGTTGCGCGACTGCCTGCGGCAGACCGCGCTCGACCTCATGCAGTTCACACGGCTGCTCCGCCAGGGCCTCGATATCGACGGCGACGGGACGGTGGACTTCGACCCCAGCCGCATCTACTACATGGGGCAATCGCTGGGTTCGCTCTACGGTACGGTCTTCTCCGCTGTGGAGGCGGACGTCCCCATCTCGGTATTGATGGAAGGCGGCGGAACGGTGGTGGAACTGGCGCGCCTTAGCCGGTCCTACCGGGACATCGCACTGGGCATTCTACGGCAGCGGAATCCGCCGGTGCTCGACACGAGCGGGAACTTCGACGACGAGTGGCCGCTGCGGTATCGCGAAGTGCGGGTACTGCAGGACCGGCGCGCGGCGCTGCTGCAGGAAGTGTTCGAGCGCATGGAGTGGATCCAGGCCTCGGGCGACCCGGTTTCTTACGCACCCCACTTGAAGTCTTCGACACTCCCGGGCGTGCCGATCAAGAGCGTCTTGTGGATGTATGGGATCGGCGATGAGACGGTTCCGAACGTGGCGCACACCGCGGTGGTCCGGGCGGCGAACATGCGGGACACGACGCGCGTCTACCGCCATGACGTCGCGCGCACCTTGCTGCCGCGGCTTCCGCGGAACGCGCACGCCTACACGGTGAACGTACTCGACCTGGCGGCAGCAGTCATCGCACTCGCTTCGCAGCAGGAGGCGCTCGGGTTCTTCCAGAGCGGCGGGCGGCAATTCACGGATGCGAACCCGCTGGTGCGGCCGGTCTTCGGGCGCGATCTGTTCGAATCGCCGGCCTTCCTCACCGAAGACCTCAACTACCCGCCGCTTCCATAGCAGGCGCTATTCTGGTGGGTGAACCGCATGTCAGTCACCCGCCGTAACTTTCTTGGCGCGGCCGCCGCCGCGCCCCTCATAGCGCAACGCGGAGGCGCGCCGCAGCGCCCGAACGTACTCGTCATTCTGGCCGACGACCTAGCCGCCTGGATGCTGGGCTGCTATGGCAACCAGGAGATTCGCACGCCGAATATCGACCAGTTTGCCCGCAGCGGCGTGCGGTTCTTCAACAGCTTCGTGTCGACGCCGATCTGTTCGGCGAGTCGCGCTACGTTCTTCACCGGGCGTGTGCCGCGCCAGCACGGGATCCACGATTTCCTGACCGACAGGCCGGAGGAGAATCCGCCGCAAGGGCAGAAGGCGGCGCCGCCTTCGTTCGCCAACGAGGTGATGATCAGCGACCTGCTGGCGCAGGCCGGCTATAACTGCGGCTACGTCGGCAAGTGGCACATGGGGAACGATACGAAGCCGGGGCATGGATACTCGTACACGTACACGATGCACGGCGGCTCACGCAGCTACACCGACCCCGAGATGTACCTCAACGGCGAACGCGTGAAGGAGTCGGGCTACCTGACCGACCACATGACGCGGCGGGCGATGGAGTTCCTGGACCAGCAGAGCGCCGCGAAACCGTTCTTCCTGACCGTCGGCTATCTGAATCCGCACACTCCCTACGAAGGGCATCCCCAGAAGTACTACGACTTGTATGCGAAGGCGACGTTCGACAAAGCAGGCTGGGAGAAGCCGGCGCCGAACGCGCTTCGCGAGAAGGGGATGCTCGCCGATATCGTGGGTAACCTGCGAAGGGCCGCGGCTTCGGTGACGGCGCTCGACGACCAGATCCCGCTGCTCATGAAGAAGCTGCAGGACCGCAAGCTCTGGGAGAACACGCTTGTGATCTTCACCGGAGACAACGGTTACCTGCTCGGGCGGCATGGCCTGTGGAGCAAGGGGCACGCGTCGAACCCCATCAATATGTACGACGAGTCCGTGCAGGTGCCGATGATCTGGAGCTGGCCGGGTCGCATTCCTGTCGAGGGCGTGCGCCCGGAGATGATCTCGTTCTACGACGTAATGCCCACGCTCTGCGAAGCAACCGGCGTGACGCCGCCGGCCCGCAATCTCTGCGGCAAGAGCTTCCTCACGCCGGTGCGCGGGCTCCCGCTGCCGAAGAAGCAGGTGTGGCCGACGACGGTATTTGCACACTTCCGCAACACGGAGATGGCGCGCGACACGCGGTACAAGCTGGTGCTGCGCAACGACGGCGAGGGCCCCAACGAGATCTTCGACCTGAAAGCCGATCCGCGGGAGCGTGTGAACCAGTACGATAACCCTGCCTATGTGAGCGTGCGCGACCGGCTGCGAAAGCAACTGGACGAGTGGCGGGCGAAGACGTCGTCTTGAGCGGCATGCGGCTTGCCGTCGTCGCCGATATTCACGGGAATCTATTGGCGCTCGAGGCGGTGCTGGACGACCTGCGGGCGCAGTCGCCGGACCTGGTAGTCAACCTGGGTGATCACCTCTCCGGGCCGTTGTGGGCGCGGGAGACCGCGGACGTGCTAATGGCGGCGCGCGAGTGGGTGCAAATCCGCGGCAATCACGATCGACAGTTGACGGAGCAGAGTCTCGAGGAGATGGGGCTGTCGGACCGCGCGGCGGCATTGCACTTGGGCGATGCCGAGTGGGCGTGGCTGCGGTCGCTCCAGCCGTCGGCCGTGGTCGACGGAGACGTGTTGCTGTGCCACGGCACGCCGGCGAGCGATGTCGAGTACCTCCTGGAAGACGTAAGCAGGGGCGAGACCCGACTGGCGCGCGATCTGGCCGTTCCGGCCGGCGGCCTCATCCTGTGCGGCCACTCGCATGTGCCGCGATTCGTTCGCTTGTCGGACACTTCGCTCGCAGCGAACCCGGGCAGCGTCGGACTGCAGGCGTACACGGACTACGAACATCGGTTTCCCCACGTGATGGAGTGCGGCAGCCCACACGCGCGGTACCTGGTGCTCGACCAGACGAAACGTGGATGGCAGGCGACGTTTCGGACGCTCGAGTATGACTGGGACGAGGCGACACGGCGCGCCGAGGCAGGCGGGCGCGAGGACTGGGCGTTCGCTCTGCGGACGGGCTATGCTCTCAGGAAGCCATGACTGTGGATGAGTATCTCGAGGGTGTGCCGGAACCGGCGCGCACGACTCTTTCGAAATTGCGCGCGATGATCCGCGCGGCTGTGCCTCAGGAAACGGAGGAAACGGTGACCTATCGGATGCCCGCCTACAAGTACAGGGGCATGCTGGTGGGATTTGCCGCGTTCGCCAATCACTGCGCGTTCACGGTGATGAGCGGGACTACGTTCGATGGGTTCCGCAAGGAACTCGAAGGGTACGACACATCGAAAGGCAGCATTCGATTTCCCGTAGACAAGCCGTTGCCGAAGACGCTCGTCACGAAGCTCGTGAAGGCGCGCGTGGCGGAGAACGAGGCAAGGAAGAAGGGCCGGGGGTGAACTGCCTGGAGTGTGGCGCGACCGATTGCGCACGGCTGCGGGACGACCTGCTGGCGAGGGACTTCGAACAGCCAGCGCTCTACTGGCAGTATCACCGGCTCGCTGTCGACGCCTACTGCGTACAGCACGCCGCGTATGTGGAGTCGGCGAAGTCGCTTGCAGCTCACCTCTGCGGCCTGTGCATTGCGCTCGAGCGGGGGAACGATCAGGGGGCTTTGCGGCAACTGCAACGCTGGCTCAGCACCAACCCTGCCATCGTCAAGCCGGCCCTCCCTGCACATCGGGGAAAGGTGACGATTGAGCGCCTCAGAGGCGTCTCTACACCGGAGGAGTACGGGCGATCGGTGGAGGAGTGGGCGCGCTCGGCGTGGGACGCCTGCCGGGAGCTGCATTACACGGCGAGGGATTGGCTGCTGCAAGCAAGCTTGTCACCACCCAGCGCGCGGCGGCATCAGAACAGGTAGGAGGGTCCACTGTGCCGGAATGGCTGGCTATTGTCCTGCTTTTCGCAGGCTGGTTTGGTTTATCGCGGTGGGTGCTGCCAAAGCTCGGCGTACCTACGTGAATGTCGCCCTCCTGCGACGCCGGGTCGCGGCGTCCCTCGAAGAAAGACGTAGAATGAACGCTTCAGCCTATGATGCTCGGAGCGGTCACCTACGAAATACTGAAAGACTGGGATATTGAGACGATCCTGAAGAACCTCGAGGAAGCCGGGTTCCAGGCCGTCGAACTGCGGACGCAGCACAAGCACGGCGTCGAGCCTACGCTGACGGCGGAGGAGCGCGCCCGGATTCGGGCGCGTTTTGAGAAATCGAAGGTGCGGCTGCTCAGCTACGGCACGGTGTGCGAGTTTCACAGCCCCGACGCCGAGGTCCGGCGCAAGAACGTCGAAGACGGAAAACGCTTTATCGAGCTGGCTCACGACACCGGCGCCTGGGGGATCAAAGTGCGGCCGAACGGCATCGCCAAAGAGATGACGCGCGAGGCGACGTTCAACAACATCGCCGCCTGCCTTCGGGAACTCGGAGATTACGGCGGCGGGCGCGGCGTCGAGATTTGGGTGGAGGTCCACGGGGCGCAGACGCAGGAGCCGGAGGCGTGTGCCGCGATCATGCGCGCCACGCGGCATGAGCAGGTGGGGCTGTGCTGGAATTCAAATCCCACTGACGTTCGCAACGGCAGCGTCAAGTGGTCGTTCGACCTGCTGAAGCCGTGGATCAAGAACGTGCACATCAATGAGCTGGCGAACCCGGCGTATCCGTGGCGCGAACTGTTCGGGCTGCTGCGCCAGTCGCGCTATGAACGCTACACACTCTGCGAGGCACGGGCGTCCCGGGAACCGGAACGCTTTCTACGCTGGTACGCCGCGCTCTGGAAGGAGATGAACCGGGCATGAGGGCGGTGTTTGCCGCTCTTATCCTGCCCCTGCTTGCGGCAGCGCAGCCTACGCCGGAAGCATTCTTCGGGCACCGGATGGGCGCGGACCGTTCAAGCCTGGAGTGGGCGAAGGTGGTCGACTACTTCCGTGCGCTCGAGAAGGCGAGTCCGAAGGTCGCCGTGCGGGAGATCGGAAAGTCCACCGAGGGCCGGCCCATGATCGCCGCGTTCTTCTCGTCCCCTGCCGCGGTGAAGACGCTCGACCGCTACTCCGCCATGCAGCGCCGGCTGGCGGACCCGCGGCGCACTCCGCCCGGGGAGGCGGAGAAGCTGGTTGCAGGCGGCAAAGCCGTCGTCATGATCACCTGCGCCATTCACTCGACGGAAGTGGCCTCCACGCACACCGCAGTCGAATTCGCACACCGCATGGTCACCGCCGCCGACGCCAAGACGCGGGCCATCCTCGAGAACGTCATCTTCATCCTGGTGCCCTCCCTTAACCCCGACGGGACGGACCTGGTCACCAGTTGGTATCGCAAGACGCTGGGGACCCCCTTCGAGGGCGCCTCGCCGCCGGAGTTGTACCAGAAGTACGTCGGCCACGACAACAACCGTGATTGGTACATCTTTTCGCAGGTGGAAACGCGGAACGTCGTGTCGCAGTTGCATAACGTTTGGCGGCCCCAGATTGTCTACGATGTGCACCAGCAGGGCCCGAACGCATCGCGCCTCTTCGTGCCCCCGTGGCTCGATCCGATCGACCCGAACATCGACCCGATGGTCACGCAGTTGTCGAACATGGTGGGCATGACCATTGCTCACGATGTCACCGCGGCCGGACGCCGCGGCGTGGCGGTGAACGCGATGTACGATTCCTGGACGCCCGCGCGTCACTACCAGGCCTACCACGCGGGCGCTCGGATTCTCAGCGAATCGGCGAGCGCTCGACTGTCGACTCCCATCGTGGTGAAGCCGGACCAGGTGACCTCGCAGGCATTGGGTTACAGCCCCCGCGAGTCCTCCTGGAATTACCTCGAACCGTGGATGGGCGGCGAATGGCGGCTGCGCGATATCGTCGACGACCAGCTCCTTGCTATGGAGTCCTGCCTGTACACCGCGGCCACCCGCCGCGCGGATCTGCTTAAGAACTTCTACACGATGGGGCAGCGGGCGGTGGCTCGGACGAGCCCTTATGCCTTCGTTGTTCCCGCCCGGCAGGCCGACGCCGATGCTGCCGCGAAGATGCTCGAGCTGCTCTCTTTCGGCATGGTGGAAGTAGAGCGCTCGGCACAGCCGTTTGAAGCCGACGGTCGGAAGTTCGACGGAGGCTCCTACGTCATCCGCATGCGGCAGCCGTACTCAGGGTATGCGAAGACACTGCTCGAGCGCCAGCGATATCCGGACTTGCGTCAATACCCCGGAGGTCCACCGAAGCGGCCCTACGACGTAACCGCGCACACGCTGCCGCTCCTGATGGGCGTGGAGGTCGCTACCATCGAGAAGCCGTTCGAGGCGCCGCTCGTCATTGCACAGACGTTTCCGTTCCTTCGTCCGCGGATGATGCGCCCTTCCGATACCGGCTACTGGAGAAAGGGTAACCGGCCCGCGAATCCGCGCGTGGGCTTGTATCGTTCCTGGAATCCCTCGATGGATGAAGGGTGGACGCGCTGGCTGCTGGAGGAGTTCGGTTTTGACTACACCTCGCTCCGCAACGCCGACGTGCAGAAAGGCGGGTTGCACGAACGCTTCGACGTGATCGTCTTCCCGGACCAGAGCGCGGAAACGATTACGAACGGGTACCGCCCTGGCACGATGCCGCCCGAGTACGTGGGCGGGCTGGGCGAAACGGGAGCGAAGGCGCTTGCCGACTTCGCTCGGCGCGGCGGTCGGCTGGTGTTCCTCAACCGCTCTTCGGAGTACGCCGTCAAGGCATTGGGCGTGGAAGCTCGCGATGAGACGGCGGGGTTGGGAAATCGAGAATACTACTCGCCAGGCTCGCTGCTGCGCGTGAAGTTGGATGCCGGCAGCCCCCTCTCTCGCGGTCTTCCGCCGGAGATCCCCATCTGGAGCGAACAGTCGCCCGCCTGGGCGCAGCCAGGGCCGGCGCTCTACGTCGACACGAACGTGTTGGCGTCCGGCTGGTTGCTGGGCGAAAAATACCTGGCCAATCGTACGGCGCTCCTCGACGTACCGTTTGGCGAAGGGCGCATCATCCTGTTCGGCATGCGGCCCCAGTACCGGGCACAGAGCTATCAGACGTTCAAGCTGTTCTTCAATGCTCTGGCCTACGAGAAGCGATGACGCGCAGGTTCGCTCTCAGCCTGCTGGCATCGGCTGCCCTCGCCCGAGCGGACGCGGCGGCCGAAGTACGTGAGGTCTTCGCCTCTCTCGCGGCTGCCCTGACGGAGCGGGACGCGCCGGGCTTCTTCGCACAGTTCGACGAAGACTTCGCCGGGCTGGACGCCTTGCGGACCAACGTGGAGGCCATGATGGACCAGGCGGAGGTCGCCTCGTCCATCACCTTCCCGGAGGAACCGGCCGAGGCAGCCGGCCGTGTCACGTCGCTCGCCGATTGGGCCATGAACCTGCGAAGCCGCGCGGCGATCCAGCGGTTGGAGCGGCGGCGGGCATTAGTGACGGCGACATTCCGCACCGCCGGGAAGCGTTTGAAGATCGCGCAGCTGGCGCCCCTCACACTGTTTGCCCCTCCGCGATTCACGGAATAGCCATGAGAACTATACCGGACCCGGCACACTTATTTACGAGTGACCGCGCTCGGGGTGTTGGACGGAGTGGTGGTAGCGATCCTGCCGCCGCTGGCAGCGTACCTGCTCGTCAGCGGGCTGGATGACCTGTTCGTCACCTGCGTGGCCCTGTGGGGCAGGAGGCGCCCTGTTGCCGCCTCGCTCGACCCGGCCGTAGAACAGCGGCCTGTCGCCATCCTGCTGCCGCTGTGGCATGAAGCCGCCGTCGTGGAGCAGATGGTGGAGCACAACCTCGCCGCCATCGACTATCAAACCTTCGTCATCTTCGCCGGCGCCTACCCCAACGACACGGAGACCCTTGCCTCCCTCCGGCGCCTGGAGCAGCGCTACGCGCGAGTCTCCGTCGCGCTTTGCCCTCACGACGGTCCCACCTCGAAGGCCGACTGCCTGAACTGGATCTACCAGCGGCTGCTGCTCTACGAAGAAGAGCACGGCGTGCGCTTTGGGACCATCGTCACCCACGACGCCGAAGACCTCATTCACCCCCGCAGCCTACGATGGCTCAACCAGCTCTGCCGCGACTACGACATGGTGCAGATCCCCGTGCTGGCGCTGCCCACGCCGTGGTACGAGCTGACGCACGGCGTCTACTGCGATGAGTTCGCACAATACCAGATTCAGGATGCCCAGGCCCGGCAGCGACTCGGCGGCTTCATGCCCTCGAACGGCGTAGGCACCGGATACCGGCGGGAGGCGCTCGAGAAACTGGCCGGGGCGGAAGCGAACTGCATCTTTGACCCGCGCAGTCTCACCGAGGACTACGAGAACGGCATCCGGCTGCACCGCCTCGGCTGCCGGCAACTGTTCTTCCCCGTGCGCATGGAGGGCGACGCGCCCGTCGCAACGCGCGAATACTTCCCGCGGACCTTCGATTCCGCCCGCCGTCAGCGGACGCGTTGGGTGACCGGAAACGCTCTGCAGGCGTGGGAGCGCCACGGCTGGTTCGGCGGGCTGCGGCAGGTGTACTGGCTCTGGCGGGACCGCAAAGGTCTGCTCGGCAATCCCGTGAGCGTTCTCTCGAACCTGCTGCTGGTCTACGGCGCGGCGACGTGGGTCTGGGCCGAGGCCGCCGGCGGGCGCTGGAGCTTGGCGGGGGCGCAGGTCGGGTGGGCCCCGTGGGTGACGCTGTGGCTGCAGGTGGTGGCGTTGATCGCGCGCGGCTGGTGTTCGGCGTTCGTCTACGGCTGGCGGTTTGCGCTCGGGGTACCCGTCCGGGCGGTCTGGGCCAACGCCATCAACTTCCTTGCCGCCGCGGGAGCGGTGTGGCGCTTCGTCTCCGCCAAGATCCGGCACGAACCGCTGCGATGGGTGAAGACGGAGCACGTGTATCCGTCGCGCGTCGCGCTGGCCGATCATAAGCGTCCTCTTACGGAATGGCTGGTCGGTGAGGGCTGCCTGACGGCGGAGGAGGCCCAGGGGGCTTCGCTCGAAGAGTTGTTGGAGGCGGGGACGCTGGCGGAAGAGGACCTGTGCCGCGCGGAGGGCATGCGGGCCGGACTCGCAGCCGTGCACGTCCCGGCGGGGCGCATGCACCGTGGGGTTGTGCGCGCGCTGCCGGCCGCGGTGATGCGCAAACACGGCGTAGTTCCCTATGAGGTGGAGGGCGGCGTTCTGCTGTTGGCCGCGAGTGCGGCGCCCAGCGAGGCCGCCTTGCGGGAGATCCGGCGGCACACACGGCTGGCGGTGCGTGTTTCGCTGGTGACGGGGTCGAACTTCGAGATGTTGGTCCGGGCAGCGGCCTAGCGGGTCAGTACCTGGAGGAACTCGCCGATGACGCGAAACGATTCGTCGGGATCGAGGAGCCAGGGGTCGTACTTGGGGTTCAGCGGCTCCATGATGATCTGCTGGTGGGACCAGCCCTCTTCGCTGCCCTTCTTCTCGCTGCGGTAGCGCTTGATAGTGACGGCGCCGCCGCCGCGCGAAGTGCCTTCCATCTCGATCAGCAGAATCTTCCCCTGGCGCGTGCCGCCCGTGGGGCGGCGGAAGACGCAGAGGCTGCCGGCGGGAATGTCGGGTTCCATCGAATCGCCCTCGACGTGGGCGACGAAGAGGTCGTCACGCGCGGCAAGGTGCGGTGGCGCGGCCACCCAGCCCTCCGCTTCCACTTCCTCGTCGCGGCCGAAACCGCCCGCGGCCGCCCGCAGCGACCACAGCGGCAGGCTGGGTTGCGCGTAACGGTAAAACAGCCGCTCGACGGTGCTTTCCACCGGACCGGATTTCGCGCTGGCCCGCCCGCCAATCCGAAGCACGTTCGAAAGCGTGCCTTCCCACTCTTCGATCACCGCCTCGCCGCCCTTGTCGCGCAGCTCGCGGCGCAAGTCGGATTCCAACGCTTCCACCACTTCGAGGTCTTCGTCCTCCACCAGCCCGGACCAGTCTTCGATCAAGCGCACCGCTGATTCGCCGGTCTTGGGATCCACCACGAGGACGCCAACCGTACTCGGCTCACGACCCGGCCAATGGAGTTCCAGCAGCGAGTAGAATGGTGCGCCGACAAGGAGCATGGTCAGGGCAGGGCCGCGTAATAGCCGTTGCGGGCCCTCACTTTCACGTTCGGGAGATTGACCTCTACTTTCACTCTTCGGAAAATTTTCGACGAATCTGTGTCATTTGCGTCGGGAATGTAGCGGAGAATGTACTGTGTCGTCACCTCTCCCGCTACGTCGGCGACCGCCTTAAAGAGGCCCTGGGCGATGGCCGCCGCGTATCCACCGGTACCGACGGTCAAAGCGTAGTTGCCCGCGTCCTGAGGTTTCGAAAGGTAGCCCGAAACGTCCTTGTAGACGTTTTCCAGGGGATAGACAACGCGCCCACCCGTCTCGTCCGCCAGCCGGATCAGAGTCGATTCACCCTCCGAGTTGAAGCCGAACGCCTTCGTGCTCACCGCGTACACCGTCACCAGATTCCGCTGCGCCAGTTCCACGACTTCGTTGAGCCCCTTCTTGCTCGCGTTGTCATGGCCGTCGCCGATGACAATCAAAATACGGCGAGGTTCAATCGGCTCACCCTTCACGAGGTTGCGGCTGGTGCAGGCCATGTAGATGGCGTCGAACAGAGCCGCGCCGCCGCCGGGCTTCAGCTTGCGAATCTTCTCCAACAGCTTCTCCGGATCGTCGGTCGTGTTCACCGCCACTTCCGCGTCGGTCGAATAGGTAATGAGGTACCCGCTGTAGCGCTTGTCCCCACCCGGCATCAGCGTAATCACCAGCTCCTGCGCCGCTTCCAGGAACTTCTGCCAGTGAAGGCGCTGGGCGTTGCTCAGGTCCAGCAGAAAACCCACCACCACCGGCTGCTTCTGTTCCCGCGTGAAGTAGGAGACCTTCTGCTCCTTGCCCTCGTCGTAGACCTTGAAATCCTTCAGTTCCAGGTCGGACACGAACCGGCCCTTGTCGTCCGTGACCGTCACCGGGACAATCACCTCGTTCACCGACACTTTGATGGGCGCCGGCTGTGGCGGCCCGCTCTGTGGCGAAGCGGCGGGGGTAGTCTGCGACAGCGCCGCCGACACCGGCAACAAAGCAAGAACCGAGAGCAAGCGACCCATGGCGAGAGAAAATCCTGCCTTCATTATACGGGTCAAGCGGGTCGCGGGTTGCGGATATCCTGAAACGTGACCTCGCTGCTGCCGGGTTTCGAGTTCGTCAAGGCCGCCCCCGTGGACCGCCCGTTTGACAGCCCGGACTGGTTCTTCGAGGTCAAGTACGACGGCATCCGCGCGCTCGCCTGCTGCGACGGCCTCCGCACCGTGCTGGTTCCCGAAGGCAGGCGGCGCGCGCCATTTCCTCTGCTCGAGAAGTCCATTGCTCATGCACTGGCCGGGATCGCTGCCGTTCTCGACGGCGAGATCGTGTGCCTCGATCGTGATGGGCGCCCCGATTACCAGGCACTGTCGCGGCGCCGCGACCGCGCGCATTTCTACGCCTTCGACCTGCTGTATCTCAACGGCGAGGACTTGCGCATGCTCCCGCTCTGGGAGCGAAAACGCCTGCTCGAAGACATCGCCGGCGGCGGGCCCCTGCTCTCCTACGCCCGCCACGTGCGCGAGCGCGGGGTGGCTTTCTATGAGGCGGCCTGCAGTCACAACCTGGAAGGCATTGTGGCCAAGTGGATGCACGGGCCCTACCTCGCCGGCGCCGCGCCCCCGGCGTGGGTGCAGATCCGCAACCCCCTCTACCAGCGGACGGCGAGGCGGCGCTCGCGGTAAGTTAGGTGGCGATGTCAAAACGCGAACGGTTGGAGAAGCTCAGCACGCCCGGCGGCATCATCGCGGCCCTGGCTATCGATCAGCGGAAGAGCCTGCGCCGAATGATCGCCGACGCGGCTGGAGTCAAGACCGAGGAGGTCTCCGACGGCCAGGTGGCGGAGTTCAAGGGCGGCGTCACCCGCGTGTTGACAAAGCATGCCAGCGCCGTGCTGCTAGATCCCGAGTACGGCCTCGACGCCGCGCGGCGGCGCGCTCCGGGGTGCGGGCTTCTGTTGGCCTATGAGTCGGACGGCTACGAAAACCCCCGTCCTCACAAGATGCTCGCCCTTATGCCGCGAGAAAGTGTGCGCAGGCTGAAGGACCGCGGCGCCGACGGCATCAAGATCCTCCTCACCTACACCCCGCACGACGACCCTTCCGCCAACGACGAGAAGCAGGCGTTGGTGGAGCGCATCGGGAACGAATGCGCGGCGCAGGGGCTGCCGTTCTTTCTGGAGCCCGTCGGGTACGATCCCGGGGGCCTCGATCCCAAGAGCTTCGAGTACGCGCAGGGCAAGGCCGGGATCGTGCTGCGATCAATGGAGGAGTTTTCGAAGCCCGAGTACGGCGTGGACGTGCTGAAGGTGGAGTTTCCCGTGAACGCTGCCTTTGTCGAGGGGACCGCCGTGTACACCGGGCGGCGGGTTTGGACGCGAGAGGAAGCCGTCGCGGTATTCCGCGAGGCAGACCGTTTGGCCGGGCGCGTGCCCTACATCTACCTGAGCGCCGGCGTCAGCGCTCTCCAGTTTCGCGAGTCGCTCGGGCTCGCCACGGAAGCCGGCGCGCGCTTCTCCGGGGTGCTGTGCGGGCGGGCCACGTGGCAGGAGGGCGTCCCTGTCTACGCCCGGCAAGGCGTGGAAGCTTTTGAACGCTGGCTTGAGAACGACGGCGTGCGCACCATTCAACAGGTGAACGAGTGCCTGCGCACAGCAACGGCGTGGCACGCGCGGGCGTGAGTATGACCCGGAGCCAGTGGCTGCTGTTGGCGCTGCTGGTCGTCTCCATCTTCATCAACTACGTCGACCGCGGCAACCTCTCCATCGCCGCCCCGCTGCTCGAGAAGGAGCTTTCCCTCACGCCTACGGAGTTGGGCTCGCTTCTTGGCGCGTTCTTCTGGACCTACGCTCTCTTCCAACTCCTCGGCATCGCAGGATGGCTGGCGGACCGCTATCCCGTGGGCTGGGTCCTGGCGTGGGGCTTCATTGTCTGGTCGGCCGCGACGGCGGTCTCGGGATTGGTGTCCGGCTTCGTCGCGCTGTACGCGATGAGGCTGCTTGTAGGCGCGGGGGAATCGGTCGCCTATCCGTGTTACTCGAAGATCCTCGCGTCGGATTTCCCGCAGGAGCATCGCGGACTGGCGAACGCTCTGCTCGACGCCGGCTCGAAGCTCGGCCCCGCGCTCGGCACCCTCCTCGGCGGTTTTCTGGTAGCCCGGTTGGGCTGGCGGTGGTTCTTCATCGCGCTCGGCGTCGGGAGCCTGGCATGGCTGGTTCCCTGGCTCATCTGGATGCCCAGGCGCCATCGTGGCGGAACGCGCGCCGGCGCCGCGGGCCTCCCTCCGGTCACTGAGATCCTCTCCAAGCGCCAGGCCTGGGGAACCTTCTTCGGCCACTTCTGCGGCAACTACTACTGGTTCTTCCTGCTCACCTGGCTGCCGCTCTACCTTGTCAAAGCCCGCGGCTTCACGCTTGAGGGGATGGCCACCGTCGGCGGCATCGCCTACGCCGTCATCGCATCGGCGACAGTGGCCGCGGGCTGGATCTCGGATCGCTGGATCGCAAGCGGAGCGACGCCCACGCGCGTACGGAAGACCATCGTCGTCACCGGCCTCGCCGGTTCCACCGTGATCCTGCCCGTAGCCGTCGTGGATGACCGCAATGTCGCGCTCGTGCTGCTGCTGCTCGCCTGCGCCGCCTTCGGCACCTACACCTCGAACCATTGGGCGATTACCCAGACTCTCGCCGGCGCCCGCGCCGCCGGTCGCTGGACCAGCATTCAGAATGGCGTCGGAAACTTCTCCGGCATCGTCGCCCCGTGGCTCACCGGCCTCGTCGTGGAGCGCACCGGTGCATTCTATCTGGCCTTCCTGACCGCGGCCGCCATTGCCTTAGCCGGAGCGCTTCTGTGGGGCGTCGCCGTCGGCCGCGTCGAAGAGGTGCGCTGGGCTAACTCTTCGGCTGCCAGCCCCAAGCCTTCATGATGATGCCGAAGATCGCGGTGTTGGGAAGATAGCCTCGCACCGCCTCGGCGCCCGGCCCCATCGCGGCCACCAGAACCTCCTCCGCCGTGTGAGAGCCGTCGACCTTCAGATAACGCAGGTGCGGCGGATCTTTCTTCGCTTTGCCCTCGTTGCCCTTCTTCCACTCGTCGTATCCCTCGAGCACCGGCTTGTCCTGCGGACCGGAGACGATGCGCAGGTCAAAAGAGTGGTCGGCGGTAAACAGCAGAAGCGTCTCCGAGGGCTTGGTCAGTGCAGCAATCTCGCGGATGAGCGCGTCGAATGCCACCAGTCGATCGAGGCCCGCCCTCGGATCGTCGGTGTGCGCGTCGGACTCGATCATCAGAAAGTAGCCCTTCGGGTTGCGCGAAAGAGTCTGGATCGCCTTTCGGGCAGCGTCCGCGAGCTCCGGCCCGCCGTCGACGACCACTAACGGCCGGCGTTCCGTCGCAGGCACACCGCCCAGGCTGGTGTACACCGGCCGGCCGGCCGCCGCTGCCACGGCGTCGGCGTCCTTGCCGAGTGCCTTCACATCCTCCCAGATGCGCTTACGGCCGGGACCGTAGAGGAAGTCCACCCCATCGCCGAAGCGCGGCGCAAACAGCTGCAGGAAGATCTCTCCCCACTTGCGGCGGTCGTTCGCATGCCCATAGCAGGCAGCGGGCGTGGCGTCCGTGATCGTCACATTGGACATGACGCCGGTGGAGAGCCCGCGTTCTTCCGCGTACTCCAGCAGCGTCTTGAGCGTTGTCCCATCCCTCTTGCCGCGCTCCGCGTCGGCTCCCTGACTGATGACGCCGTTCAACGTCTTCTGCCCGGTCACGATAGCCGTCATTCCCGCGGCCGAGTCGCTTACCCAATTCCGAACCGGCGACGTATCGGAAAGTGCGATATGCGGCCAGCTCTGGACGAAGAGTTTCTGCGGCGCGCCATGCCCGTGGATGCTCGCCGCGTTCACCGTGGAAATGCCGCCCGCATCGGCTAGCAGGAGGATCACGTTCTTCGCACGGGCCGTGCCGCGCTTCCGGCCGGTTTGCGCCGCTACCGGCAGAAGTGCGCACACGAAGAGAGTAAGGGCGATTCGCGTTGTCATCGGGAAAGTCCAGTGTACTCACTTCGCCAGCCGGGCGCGCAGCCAGGCCGTCATCTTCGCCTTATACGCGGCGGCGTCCGCGGGCCGCTTCTCCCAGCCTTCAACGCCGTGCCCGGCGCCCTCCAGAGTCAATAACTCGCACTCCACGCCAAGTTCCCGAAGCCGCGCCTGGAAGGCCACCGACTGGCTGTGCGCCACGGCGCGGTCCTCCGTGCCGTGAATCAAGAGCATCGGCGGCATGCCGCGGCGGGCATGCGTGATGGGTGACGCCGCCGCCAGGCGCTTCTCCGCTTCCGGCGTCAGGTCTCCGCCGGGCAGCGCGAGAAACTGGGCGACGTTATCAGTGACCTTGCCCTGCGAGCGCGCCCGCGCAAGAAGATCGTGGGGCCCGTAAAAGGAGACCACGGCCCTCAAGCCCAGCTTCCGGGCCGTCGTAGCCGCAATGTAGGAGACGATATGGCCGCCGGCCGACTCTCCCAGCAGCGCCACGCGGTTTGGATTCACTTTGAACGTGCGCGCGTTCTCGCGAACCCAGCGAACGGCTGCCTCCGTGTCTTCAATCGCCGCGGGGAACGGATGCCGCGGAGCGAGCCGGTAGTTGATCGAGAACCAGGCGAACCCGGCGTCCGTGAGCGGGCCAAACAGCGGTTTCACGTAGGAGGTCTTGGTGCCCGCCACGAAGCCCCCGCCGTGGACAATGATCACGGTCGGGTACGGGCCGGGCCCTTCCGGCACCCACGCATCCAGGGTCAGGCTTTCCCCGCCGGGACGAGCAAATTCGATATCGGTGCGTAGCTCTCCCGCTGACAAGGCGCTGGCGAGGAGCAGCACCGGAAGGAAACGCATGGATGTACTATACCCGTTGCCGCCCCGAGCGGAAAGCACGACAAAGGATGCGCGAGGTGTGAGTCTAACGGTGGAGTCGAATGCTCAATGTGCTTTTGGTTGAGGACAACCGGGGAGATGCTCGCTTAATCCGCGAAGGGATGCGCATAAGCGGCGACGACGTGCGCTTGGACGTGGTGGAGGACGGCGATGACGCTATCGAATTCCTCCGCGGCGGCGGCCGCTTCGGACGGGTGCCCAGGCCGCATCTCGTTATTTTAGACCTGAATCTGCCGAAACGCGACGGCCGCGAAGTGTTGGCCGTCATCAAGCAGGATCCGGCGCTGCGTAAGATCCCGGTGATTGTTTTGACTACTTCCGGCGATGCCAGCGACATACAAAACGCCTACGATTTGCATGCCAACTGCTACATCCGAAAACCGTCAGACCTGGACGAGTACCTGCAGGTCATCAACCGCCTTCGCCAGTTCTGGGTAACCACCGCCCGTCTGCCGGCGGTCTGAGAAATTCCGGATCCTCACAGCCGATGGGCTGCCCGGGCGGGACCGGCGCGGCCCGCGGCGCCGCGAAGTCCTTCGGGTTCTCCTGGAACCGGCGTAGCAGGTCGAGAGCGAACATTCGGTGTGCCGACTCGGTCGCCCCGGCCGCGCCCGCCACGCCTTTGAACGCGGCACGCACCGACTCGAGCGAGGCCAGCGCCAGGGCTCGCGCCTGCGGGGCTGCGTCATCGTCCGCGGCAAGAGCCATGATCTGCCGGATTGCCGCCACCGAGACGGCGCGCTGGATCTCGCCGGCATAGCCGGCTCGTCGCGGCGCAAGTACCGTGGCGCTCAAAACCGTCTTCAAAACTTCATCCAACGCTGGATAGGCTGCATCTCTCGCGTGGTACTGCACCAGGCGCGCGGCGCGTTCCGGGTTCAACACCAGGGAAAGCGTAAGGCTCGCCGCAGCCTCTGCCGGGGCCAGCGCGTCGAAGGTCAGCCCCGTACGGTGGCGAAAGCTCTCCCGGGTTCGTTCGTATCCTTCCGCGCGCGGGGGCAGCAGGTTGAGCAAAGGCTCCGGCAGAGCGAGAGCCTCCGGCTCCAGCGCCGCAAGCACAGCCTTCAGCGCGCGCCGCTGCTCGGCAGCCGGAACAATAGCCGGCGCGCTCTGCCCGTCGCCCCGCAGCGCGTAACGGTAATGGAGGCCGCCAATCACCTTCGCCGCCGCCTCCAACTGGTAGCGGTGGCCCAGGTAGAGCGGAACCAGGGTGTCTTCAAGGCTCGAAAGCGGCGCACCGGTTCGGATGTTGCGCTCGCCGAAGCGCGCCAGGGCCGCCCGGCGTACCTCCATCATGCGATTCAATTCGTCCACTGCGTTGGCGCCGCTGTCCCACAAGTGCGATTCCGGATGCGCGCTTCCTGCCGGCCGTGAATCGTCGTCGCTGATGAAGTAAAGGCCGCGCGCGTGCGCCGCGTCCAGGATCGCATTGAGACCCCCGCGCTCGTCCGCGCCGGCCGGGAACTCACGGTAGCCCCAGTTGATCGCCACCTTGTCCCACTCGCCGATGCCAATCGCATAGGCGTCGGAGAAATCAGGCGTGCCGTTCGAAAGCTTGATATACGGATGCGGGTAGTCCATCACGCTCGAGCGGTTGCGCGTGCTCGCGGCGTAATTGTGCGACAGCCCGAGTGTGTGCCCCACCTCGTGAGCCGACAGTTGGCGAAGCCGGGCGAGAGCCATCCGCTCCATCGCCGGGTCCTGCGGTTTCCCCTCGTCGTGCGGCGCCAGGTACGCTTCGGCAATCAGGTAATCCTGGCGCACACGAAGCGAACCCAAGGTGACGTGACCCTTGATGATCTCCCCCGTGCGCGGGTCGCTCACGCTCGCGCCGTAGGACCACCCCCGCGTCGACCGGTGCACCCACTGGATCACGTTATAGCGGACGTCCATCGGGTCCGCCCCCTCCGGCATCAGTTCCACTCGGTAGGCGTCTCTGAAACCCGCCGCCTCAAACGCCTGCGCCCACCATCGCGCGCCTTCCAGCAGCGCTGAGCGGATGGGCTCCGGCGTGCCGCGGTCCAGGTAGTACACAATCGGCTTCACCGCTTCGCTTACCGCTGCGTTTGGGTCTTTCTTCTGCAAACGGTGCCGCGGGATGAAGCGCTTCTGTACCGGCTCCGAGATCGGTGTGGAGTAGTCAAAATAGCTGCGCGCACCGTACCCCGCGCGAGGGTCGAACACCCGCGCTCGATACCCTGGCCCTGGCAGTTCAACGAAGGAAAGATGTTGGCGTACCGTTATCGCCTCCGGCGTGGGCGTCACGTCGCGCACAAATCGCCCCGGGTCCTCCCCGGCGAAGGTCAGCGTGGCTTCAATCTCCGTGTTCTTCGGGAAGTTCCTGGTCCGCGGGAGATAGACGACACTGCGCGCCGGGTCCAGACGGAACGCGCCCTGCCGCGCCTGCTGAATCGTACGCGCCACGCCGGCCGCGTCGCGGAGGACGAAGGGAGTCAGGTCAATCAACACGCGCCCCGGCTCCTCCGCTTCAATCGCGAAGCCGGCAAGGGCCAATTGCGCAAAGGACTCTTCGACGGCGCGCCGCTCGGCCGCGTCCTCCCCCGTCGCGCGGTAGTCGTAGTTCGGCTGCACCAGGAGGAGCTTATTGCCCGTACGCTCGAACCGCACGATGCGCCGCCCGCTCAAACGGCCGCGATCCAGCCCGATGTCGTTCGAGCCCAGGCCGGCGGGCAGCGAATCCACGTAGAGGAACTCCGTGTTCAGCTTGTCCACCACCAGCCACAGCTTGCCCGTCTTCGCGTCCCAGTACATCGGGAAGAAGCCGGGCATCGCTTCGAGGCCCGCCGTCTTTTCCGAGACGGTTGCAGCGGAGGCGGCAAGGGCCGCAAGAACAACGAGGGTGACTGTTCGCATGAGTGGAATCCCGGTATTTTCGCACGAGCCGAAGGTCCCGCACCGCCGGATCCCAATCGGCGCAAACAGCAACGCTACACTGGCCATATGCGGGCGTTGGCGTTTCTCGTGGTTCTCTTGGCTGCGCAGGCGGCGGCGCAAACCTGCGGGCCGGTCGCCATCTTCGAGCCCTGCGAGCTCGTCTTTGAACTGTCGCCGGAAGAGTTGCAGTCGCATGCCAACCCGTATCTCACGGTCAACTTGCAGGGAGAGTTTCGCTCGCCCGACTACCGCACCTACCTCATGCCCGCCTTCTACGACGGCGGCAACAAGGTCGTCATCCGGTTCACTCCCGTTGAGCCCGGCCAGTGGGTGTTTCGCCTCACCAGCAACATCGACCGCTGGAACGGCAAGCAGGGCAACTTCGACGCTACGGCCTCGGACGCGCCGGGATTCGTAGTCGCGCGAAATGTCCACCACTGGGCACACATGCGCAACAACGTGCCTCATCTGTGGATGGGCGACACCAACTACCGCTTCGCCTTCATTGACCGTCCGCTATTTGAAGCGATCGTCAACAAACGTGCCGAGCAGAAGTTCAACCACCTGCGTGGCGTGCTGATCGGCTTTGACCCCGACGACAGGAAGGCCGTGCCCTCGCCCGACACGCTGAACTACGAGTTCTTCCGCGAGGTGGACTCCCGCGTCCGCTACATGAACGGGAAGGGAATCACCTTCGATCTCGTGCTCGCCGGCGACCAGAACCGGCTCGCCGACCTGTTCCCTACCTGGCAGGCGCGCGAACGCTTCATTCGCTACGTCTGCGCCCGGTACTCCGGTTTCAACATCGTCTGGCAGGGCGTGCAGGAGTTCGAGGAGTACAAGGATCCGCGCGGGCTCCTCAGAGAGATCGGCGGGTTGCTCAAGAAGTTCGATCCCTACCAGCATCCGCGATCCACGCACGCCGTCGTCACCTCTTCTCCGCTCATGGGCGATGACTGGCAGAACTACATCACCTACCAATCTTCAAGTGACGACGTGGGCGCCATCGAACACCAACTCTACGCGGTGCCGTTCGTCAATGCCGAATTCGCCTACGAAGACAGCGGCGCGGGCAAGAGCCACGCTCATCACGTCGATGCGGCAACCTTCCGCCGGCGCCTCTGGAATGCCACCATGAACGGGCAGTACCCGACGTACGGGAACACGGGAACCTATGGCGGCCGGAAGTTCGGCGTCGACGCCAAGTATCTCGACGCACCCGGCGCCCGCGCCATGACCGTCTGGTTCGACTTCTTTTCGAAGACCCGGCACTGGGAACTGGAGCCCTACTTCGATGTTGACGGAGGGCGCGCCCTCGCCCTTCCGGGTATCGAGTACATCGTCTACGTCGAGAAGCCCGGCACGCTCGAGGTGCTGACCGAGAAGCACAGCTACGACGTCGCCTGGGTCAATCCGGAAACCGGCGAGCGCGTCCCGCAGAAGGAGTGGAAGGGCGAGCGGTGGACCGGCGAGCCGCCCAGTAAGGACCGCGACTGGGTACTGCATCTCTCCCGCGAAGGCCGCAAGGAGGGAATGCTTCGCTCCTACAAGTTCGAATCCCGGCCCATCCTGATGCAGGAAGTGGACGTCGGGCGTGCGCCGTACGAAATCGCCAGGCCCGGCGAAGAAGCCATTCCCGCCGGAGTTCCCGTTCCGTTCGAGGTGAAGCTGAAGCGGGAAACGCGCGCCTCGCGGCGCATGATGTACCTCTGGACCGCCGAGATCCCGGGTGACCCGCGCGGTTTCCGCGTGCTCGCCACCGGTGCGCAGGGCGAGTTCCGCGTGCCGATCGACTGGCTCGGCGACAAGCCCGACGGCGTCCTCAGCGTCCGCCTCACCGGCATGAACGCCGTCGGCAAGGTGTACGCCATCGACCGTGTCTTCACGGTCAAACGGTGAAACGCGTCCTGGCCGTGGATACCACGGCCGAGTTCGGAAGCATCGCCGCCGCCGAGGACGGACGCGTAGTCGAAGAGATACTGCTTCACGGCCCCGATGGCTTCGGCCACGTGCTCTTCGCCCACCTCGGCCGCCTGCTGGAGCGTCTTGGCTGGCGCGTCGCCGACATCCACTGTTTCGCCGCCGCCGCGGGCCCCGGCTCGTTTACCGGAGTCCGCGTCGGCCTGGCGGCCGCGAAAGGCCTCGCCGCGGCCACCGGCCGTAAGGCAGCCGCCGTTTCCAACCTCAAAGCCATCGCCTCCCTCGGCCGCGCCCCCCTGCGGGCCGCGATCATCGATGCCCGAAGAGGCGAGGTCTATGCCGCCGTCTTCGATGCCGCCCTCCGTGAGCGCACCCCTGAAACCGTTCAGCGGCTTCCGGATTTCCTCCGGTCCCTCCCCGACGGTGAAATCGAGTTCCTCGCTTCCGACTTCACTCCCTTCGCCGGCGCCCTCCCCGCGGGCGCCCGCGCATGCCAGACGCCTCGCGCCCTCGCCGCCGCCATTGCTTTGCTGGCCTCGGACGAAGAGGGCGAAGATCCGGCGGCGCTCGACGCCAACTACGTTCGCCGCAGCGACGCCGAACTGTTTTGGCGTGATCGTTAAGTGTATCTCCGTGTTACACTTCTGAAAACAACGGAGGCAAACGGGCATGTCTTCCGAGGAAGACGGGTACCATCCGGGAGTTCTCGCCGCCGCGGCGCTCGCCGTATGCGCGGTGCTGGTGTTCATGGGCCAGACCTGGCCCCAGTACTTCTCCCCCAACGCCGCCCCCTTTGACCTGTCGCTGCTCGCCGGCGGCAAGCCCCCCGCCAACGCGCCCCAGTATCCCCTGTTCGAAGCGGCGTGGGTTGAACTGGCGAAGCTGATTGCCGCCGCCGGCGTCGGCATGCTCGTCACCTCGGTGTACCGGCAGTACCATGGCGACCGGGCCCCCAACCGCTCCCTGATGCAGGCCGCGGTGCTGCTCTGCCTGTCTGGTGCGTTGATGATGATGATTATCGGCAACTCCACCGCCCGGGCCCTCGGCATCGCCGGCGGCGCCTCCATCATCCGCTTCCGGACACCCGTGGACGACCCCAAGGACGCCATCATGCTGTTTCTGGTTCTCGGCCTCGGGATGTCGCTCGGACTCGGCGGCTTCGCCGTCTGCGGCCTCGCCACCCTGTTCCTTTGCGTCTTCCTCGCCGTCCTCGACCGCTTCGGGGAGTTCCGGCCCCGCGTGCTCATGCTGGATCTCGTCGCCACCACCAAGGATTTCCCCTTGGAGCACGTGCGTACCGTCCTCGGCGCCCACACCCGGTCCTATGAGCCCCTGAAGGTGGTGCAGGGCGGTGAGGCCGCCATGCGCTTCAGCGTCAAGGTGGACCAGGGCGCCTCGCTGGCCTGGCTCTCCGAACAATTGATGGCGAGGGGGAACGCCGGTTTGAAGTCGATCAGCTGGGAGCAGCCCAAGCGCTTTGAGACCTAGAATCATGAGTTCATCGACGGTCGCACCCGCCACCACCGTACAGGAGCGCTTGATCCTCGAGCCTGCCGGCCGGCGCGCGGCCATTCTGGACTTGATCCACTCCGCTCGCAATCACATCGCCCTGTCGATGTTCCGCTGCACCGACATTAAGGTCTTGGATAAGCTCGCCGAGGCGCTGGAACGAGGTGTCCGGGTGGAACTGCTGCTCACCCAGCGCGCCAAGGGTTGGGAGAAGAAGATCCGCGAACTCGGCCTGTACCTGGAAAGCATGGGAGCCCGCGTGCACCGCTACGGCGTACCCGAGGTCAAGTACCACGCCAAGTACGTGATCGCCGATGGCGAGCGGGCCATCGTCGCCTCCCTCAACCTCACCCGCAAGTGCTTCGAGGAAACCGCCGATTTCCTCCTGCTGACCAGCGATCCCGAAGTGTGCGCCAGCCTCGAGCGCCTGTTCGATCACGACGTCTCCAAGCCCGGCCGGCCCCTCCCGGGCGACCTCTCCCAGCGGCTCCTCGTGGGGCCGGAGTTCGCGCGCCAGCGCTTCATCGAATTGATCGGCGGAGCGCGCCGGTGCATCCGCATCGTCGACCACCGCCTGAAGGATCCCGAGATGCAAGCTCTGCTGGCCACACGCCGCGTGGAGGGCATTGCCATCGAACACTTCGGCAAAGGCGATCTCGATGGCCTCAGGTCCCACGGCAAAACCATGCTGATCGACGGCGAGCGGGCGGTCATCGGGAGCATCTCTTTGTCCACTCGCGGCCTCAACAGCCGCCGCGAACTGGCCATCCTCCTTACGGATGCGGCTCTCGTTGCCCAGCTTTCCGAGTTCCTCGATCGCTGCCGAAAGCCCGCCGCACCCGAGCCAGCCGCACCCGAGGCCCCCGAAACCATCCAAGACGACGAAGACGACGAGGAAGACCACCTGTGACCGGGCGAGCCGCTGTCTTCGCCCTCCTCGCTGCCTTCGCCTTGCCCGCCCAGGACACTCAGCATGAGAAGGCCGAAAAGGAGCCCGACGACAATAAAAACGTCCGCTTCGTCTGGAAGAAACACCCCTCGCTTCGCTTCGGCGACTGGCTGCGCGTCGACTTTCGCGCCCGGTTTCAGCTGGACTGGAGCGTCTATGACCCCGAGGTGAAAGGGACCCCGGAGTTGTTCAACCTGGAGCGCCGCCGCCTCGCCGTCGAAGGAACCTTCCTCAAGCACTTCGAGTATGAGATCTCGCGCGAACTCGCCCAAACCGATTTCCCGTGGAAAGACGTCTACGGTAACTTCCGGTACTTTCGGTCGTTTCAGGTGCGCGGGGGCCGCTTCCGCATCCCCTTCAGCATGGACCAACTGACCGGGCCGACCAATCTCGACTTCGTCGAGCGTTCGCGCATAGCTGACCGTCTCGCCCCCAATCGCGATACCGGTATCTTGCTGCATGGACCCCTCGGGGAGCGCGGCGGCGTCAAGTACCAGTTCGGCTATTTCTTCAACGACGGCGACAACGCGGCCGATCGCTTCAATCAGCGCACCGGCGAAAATACCTGGGCGGGGCGCGTCACCGGCAACCCAGTAGAGTTCCTCCGCCAGGATCCGGGGCTGTTCAAAGACCTCACCCTGGGAGTCGCCTATAACACCAGCCACGTACCGGAAGGTCTTTGGAGCCTCCGAGGCCGCACCGTCTCCGACGAGACTTTCTTTCCCTACTTCTTCGTGAACGGCCGCCGCAGCCGTTTCGGAACCGAGTTTGAATGGCTGCCCGGTCCCTTCTCCCTGAAAAGCGAGTACATCGCCGCCCGCGAGGAGCGCAAAGGCCAGGGTCTCAGCGGCCAGGATCTCTCTGACCTGATCGCCCGCGGGTTCTATGTCTCGGGTACCTGGGTTCCCACCGGGCAGCCGAAGGCAAAAAGCCTAAGTAAGGGCCGAAGAGTACCATTTATCTCGCGTAAAGGATGGGGGGCCATTGAATTGGCAACCAGATACGAGTACATTCGATTCGGGAGCGATGGCGGTCCCGGCCGGCCGTCGCGCTCCACCCGTGCCGCAAATGTCCTCGGCAACAGTAACCGGCTTTGGACGTTTGGCGTGAACTGGTATCTGAACCAGTGGACCAAGATGCAAGGCAATTTCGTCCGCGAGAAGCTGGAGGATCCGTTCCGGTCGCCCATCCAGGGGCTGCAGACGTTTTGGAGCTATAAGTTCCGGCTGCAGTTGGCATTGTAGGAACCGGGGAGAATGCCGTGATGCGCGCGACGCTGTGGATGCTGGCATTGCTCGCCTGGTCCCTGCCCGCCCAGGCCCAGCCCGCCTATGACCCGGCCGAAGGCTCGGGCCTCACCCTGGCCGACTTCCTCGACGACAAGGTGACCCACGAGATCCGGATCACCATCAACGCCAAGGACCTCAAAGCCCTCCAGGATAACTTCCGGGATAACACCTACTATCCCGCCAACTTCTCCTGGCGCGGAATTACTGTCGAGAACGTCGGCATTCGCTCGAAGGGCCGCACCAGTCGCCGCGCCGGCAAGCCAGGCCTTCGCGTCGATCTCAACCGCTTTGAGGACCAGGAGTTCTTCGGCCGAAAGTCCTTCCTCCTGGATAACAACATCCCCGACTTCACCATGATGAAGGAGCGGATCGCCATGGAGGTGTACCGCCGGATGGGTCTCCCCGCGCCCCGCGAAACCCACTGTCGCCTGTACATCAACAATGAGTACTTCGGCGTCTATACCCTCATCGAAGCGACCGACAAGAAGTTCCTGCGCCAGTGGCTGGACGACGACGAAGGGTATCTCTACGAGTGGGAGTATCTCAACCAGTATCGCTTTCAGTACCTGGGCGACAATCCCTCGCTCTACTCGCCCATCCCCTTTAAGCCGGAAACGAACGAGAAAAACCAGGACGCGAAACCGCTCGAAGCGATGATTCGCACCATCAACGAAGCCTCCGACGCCGACTTCGTCACAGCCGTCAGCGAGTACCTCGACCTCAAGCAGTTCCTCTCCTACCTGGCCGTCGAGTTGTACCTGTCCGAGTACGATGGGTTCCTCTCCGAGTTCGGCGTCAACAACCTGTACTTCTACCGGTACGACAAGAAGAACCTCGGGTTGTTTATTCCGAAGGATCGTGACAATACCTTCAACGGCGCCGATTTCCCGGTACTGAAGTACGTCGGCGATAACGTGCTCGCCAAGCGCGCCCTCGCCGTGCCCGAATTGAAGAAGCACCTCACCGAGGAGTTGCTCCGGGTGGCTTCCCTGTGCGGCGGACCGGGCGGCTGGTTGGACCAGGAGATCGACCGGATCTACGCCCTCATCCAGGAGGACGCGCGGAAGGATGCGAAGAAGGAGTGCCCCGAAGGCCCGTGCTCGGTCAGCGAGTCGAATGACGTGTTCCAGCGGTTCATTGACTTCATAAAGGAGTTTCCGAAGAACCGCCGCTCCTTTGTCGTCAAGGAACTGAAGGAAGCCGGATATCCGCTGCCCAGTGAGGTGCCGGGCCTGGAGCAGGGGGCAGTCAGCAATGCGGCGATGGAAGCCGCGGAATCCGTAGCGCCGGGTTCGCTCGCCGCCGTCAAGGGTTCCGGATTCGGTACGGAGCCGTCGGAGCTCACCGTGCTCGTGGGCGGAGTGGCCGCACCGGTCCAGTCCGTCACCGCCGGGAAACTCGTGGTGCAGGTGCCTTGGGAGACACGGACAGGCGTCGCGCCCCTGGTGGTGATACGGAATGGAATCCGCAGCGAACAGATCAACATCAAAGTGGAAACGACAGCGCCCGCCATTTTCTTCGTCCTGAATGAAGCAGGCGAGCGCGTCAAGGGAGAGAAGCCGGCCGCGCCCGGGGACGTGGTTACGGTCATCGCAACGGGATTAGGTGAGGTTGCCAACCGGCCGGAAACGGGTGCTCCCGCGCCCGCCGAGCCTGCGGCAACACTGTTGGACACGCCGGCGGTTCTCATCGGCGGCGTCCCCGCAGATGTGCTGTCTGCCGCGCTGGAGCCAGGCGCGGTCGGGCGGTATCGCGTGGCAGTGCGCGTACCAGGGGGCGTCGCTCCCGGTGCGGAAACGCCTGTAGTCATTCAGGCGGGCGGCGTAGCCTCGCCGGCACATGCCATCGCAATTCGATAGAGACGAGATTGGGGGATTAGACAAAGTACGGTGACGGTTTCGCGGCGAACTCTGATCGCTGCCGCGGCCAGGCTTGCCTGGCTTCCGCTCGGCGGCAGGATCCTCTCTGCGGCGCAGCGGTTGCTCCGCGCGCCTACTCTGCATGACGTGACCACCGGCGGAGCAACCTTCGTCTGGGCCACCGAGGAACCCGGTGTGCCCCGCGTCACCGTGTCGCGCACCCCCGACTTCGCCCAGCCGCTCACCGCTACCGCCTCTACCCGGCAGCTGTTCCCGTTCGAAACCGGCCTCTCCACGTCCCTCTATCAGCACCAGGCGCGCGTGACCGGACTCCAGCCGGCCACCGAGTACTTCTACCGCGTCTCCGTGGATGGCTCCGACCTTTCGCCCGTTCACCGGCTGCGCACCGCCCCCCTCGCCGGGCCGTTCCGGTTCCTCGTCTTCGGAGACAGCGGCACCGGGCTCAATGACCAGCGAAACGTCGCCAACCAGCTGCGCGCCGAGACCGACGTCTCGCTCGTCGTTCACGTCGGCGACATCGTGTACCCGTTTCCTTCCATCCGACGCTACCTCGAAGTTCACTTCGGCATGTATGCCGATCTCATGTCGCGCCTGCCGTTTTACGCCTGCGCTGGTAATCACGACGTCGAGGACGGCGGAACTGCGTTCCTGGCCCTGCATCCATCGCCGCCCGCCCCGGGTGTCCCCGCCGGCATGCGCGGCTTCTACTACTCGTTCGACTGGGGCGACGTCCATTTCCTCGCGCTGGATTCGAACATCGTGCTCACGGAAGCAAAGCTTGCGCCGATGATCGAGTGGGCCGACAGAGACTTGTCGGCAACACAGAAAGCCTGGAAGGTTGTCTTCTGGCACCACGCCCCGTATGACTCCCTGCGCGGCGAGCACCGCGAGCAGACCGCCGTCCGCCAACGCCTGACGCCCCTCATGGATAAGCACGGCGTGCACCTGGTGCTTGTCGGGCATCACCATTGCTACCAGCGCTCCCACCCGCTCGTCGCCGGCAAACGCGTCGAAGCAGGGCGGGGAACCGTGTATGTCACCTCCGGCGGCGGCGGCGCCGGCCTGTATCCCATACCGCCCGCCGACTTCAACGCCGCCGGCGTCTCCGACCACCACCACGTCTCCGTCGATGTCGCCGGCAGCCGGCTGCGCCTCCGCGCCGTGCGCCACAACGGACAGGAGATCGATACGGCGGAAATCATACCGCTGCCCCAGTTCCGCCAAGACGCCGTGGTGAACGGCGCCACCTTCGAGGAGGGCATTGCTTCGGGCGGCGTGGTCACCATCTTCGGCCGGAACCTCGCGTTTACCACCGCGCAGTTCTCATCCGTGCCGCTGCCGGTGGAACTCGCCGGCGTCCGCGTGTTCGTCGGAGATCGGACGCTGCCGCTGCTCTTCGTGTCACCGGGCCAGATCAATGCTCTTCTGCCGCTTGACCGCACGGGCAACACAACCCTCCGCGTGGTCACGGCAAATGGCGCCGCGGAAATCGCCATCACCATCCTCGAAACCGCGCCCGCCGTCTTCTGGTACCAGGGCTATCCCGCCGTCACCCACGCCGATGGCTCTCAGGTGACGCCCACGAATCCCGCCTTCCCCGGAGAAACGTTGTCGGTCTTTCTCACCGGCCTCGGCCGGCTTCATCAACTGGTGCAACTTGGGCACGTAGCGCCCCTTTCGCCCGTTGCCGAGGCCATGGCCCGCGTACAGGTCCTGGTGGAAGCCCAACAGGTGCTGCCGTCCTTCAGCGGTCTCTCGCCAGGTTCGGTCGGCCTCTACCAGGTGAATTTCCGCGCTCCCTACGAACTATCCGGAGATACCTTCCCCTTGCGCATCCGCGCCGGTGCGCAAACCAGCAGCCCCGTGCCTCTGCCGATTGCCTAGTTACCGCGCCGCCACCTTCTTGAGCACCTTCGGGGTCACCGTCCGGTACTGCGATCCCCTCTCGAGCTTGTCCAGGTACGCGACCATTCGAGCGCGCAACTCCGCCTGGTCGACTTTGTCCGACAACGAACCCAACGACGCGCACACAAACTCGCAAAAGCCGCCTTTGCGTTTTCCCGTCCAACCGGCGTAGCCGTCTTTCTCCCGGGTTCGGAACGTCGCGTCGGGCCGGGGGGCAAAGTCGAACAGGTTCGCGATCCATTGTTTCGGGACCCCCGCCGCCACCCCGGCCGCAAAGGCCGTCTGAAGGTAGGGCGCCGCCACCACCGTCAGGCCCTGATTCAGCGCCGGCTGGATCTCCCAGCGGAGCCGGAACACAAGATCCGACGCGTAGAGCAGCAGGAGCGTCTTGGCCGAGGGAACGGCCGCGGTGTCCGTGGATCTCGATAGCTCGAAGAAGATGCCGGAGGCGTCCCATACGCTCACGCCCCCGCGCGTCCTGGCTCCGTCTGCCGCGCGCAGCACCTCCGCGCCGGCCTCCATCAGATCGCTCTGCCGCGTGCCCTCCACGGCGATCAGTCTTCCGGGCGCCTTACTCTTGGGCAAGCTGCACCTCCGGCCGCGTCGCAAGCCAATCCATCACGGACTCCGCGTTGAACTCCGTCCACGATCGCCGTCGCCCTTCCAGGAACAGCTTGCGAATCATCTTGTGCTGCTCGTAAATCGACATCTCCGCATCGATGGTGACGAACTGGAACACCAGCGCCAGCGCGCCGTACTGCTGAATGATGCGTCCCATGAACTGCCGGTAGCTCGCCTGCGGGTCCTCGATGTTGGTGGTGTCCTGCCCAGCCTCGTAGAAGTGCGGAGTCCGCTCCGCCATCACGCGCTTGCTCGAGGTCTCTGCCGACACCGAGAAGTAAAACACGACGTCCGGCCAAAGAAGCGGCGTGTAAAGCTTGAGCACCCAGTCGACGTCCAACCCGCGCGCCGCGTCGCGCGCCAGGGCCGTGAAGAAATAGCGGTCGCAGATGACGTTCTGCCCCGAACAGAGCGCCGGCAGGATCTCCGTCTCCAGACGGTGCCGGTAGTCAGCCGCGTGCAGCAGGCAAAACTCTCGCGGGTTCAGCGCGTGAATCGTCTTGCGCGTCTTGATCAGCGACTTGAGCAGCTCCGAAGAGTTCCACTTGCTGGTCACCACTTTGTGACCTTCACCCTTCAGCCACGTCTTGAACAGCTTCCGCTGCGTGGTCTTGCCCGCGCCGTCGGGCCCCTCAAAGGCGATCAGCAGGCCGCGCTTCTTCTCGAGCGTCGCGAGTAGCTCGCGCATGGACCGTTTCAGCGCTTTTGCCGCGGCAGTAAGATGCATGACCCTCTCTGTATTCCGACTGCGGAATAACGAGCATAAAGCGGCCAAAGCGGCGGCGCAACTCTGCCGCTACTGCCGGGGAAGGATCGTGCCCCAGACCACCTGAAACGCCTCGACAATGTTTTCGAAGTTCTTGCCCGCCCGTACGAAGACCCGCGAGTTCACCCGCAGCGCCGACGCCTCCGACGGCGCCCCCTGCTGCAGGAAGCGGGTGTCCGGGCGCAGGTAGATGGTGTGCTCCTGCGCGTCGCGCGTACGCAGCACGATGCGCTCGGAATTAAGCCGCAGGATCACGCCCGCGAAGGTTAGGTTCCCGCGCGGAAACAGGTTGTCGAGCACGTTCGAGCCGCTGGTAGTCAGCGGACGCCGCGGAGGCAGCCGGCGAGCCGCCGGCGGCGCTTCCGCCACGTGCACCGTGCGCAGGTAGCACGCCGCGTCCGCCGTGTCGGCCACCACCTCCAGCCGTTCGCCGAACTTGATGCTCGCCGCTCCCACCAGCAGACGGTTCCGCTCGAAAAGCGTGCGCTTGTCGAAAGCGCACCGGTAGACTTTGTTGTCGTCGGCCCGGATCACCAGGATCCCCTCCGCCGCCTCGCCCTCGCGGTCCAGTAGCTCGCCTCGTACAATCCCCGGAGCCGGCGTCTGCGCCGAGGCCGCTAGTACGGCCAGGAGGGCCAGGATCAAAGCCACCAAATCACCCCCACCGCTACCAGCATACGCTACAATGTCAGTCACTTGCCTTTCCTCGGAGACTCTCGCATTTGCTGACCACATCCTTCATCGCGGCGCGGGCAGGCGTCTGGTTTACGCGCTCCGGAATCCAGACTCCCGAAGGCGGCGTGGCGCGCTATTACCTCTGCGATCAGGATCGCAACGCGCGCGTCTCCACCGAGATCACCGGTTATGCCGCCGCCTCGCTCGTCTTCCTGCATCGCGTCACCGGCGAGGCCGAGTTCCTCGAAGCCGCCGAGCGCGCCGGACGGTTTCTCTGCCGGCAGGCGTGGGATCCTGGCCTGGAGGTCTTCCCGTTTGAGTGGGCCGCGGGCTGTTCCGACGCCCCCGAAAAGCACGCCTATTTCTTCGATTCCGGAATCATCGCCCGCGGGCTTCTCGCGCTCTGGCGCGCCACCGGAAACAGCGAGTATCTCGACGGAGCCCTGCTGGCCGGGCACTCCATGCTCCGCCACTTCGCACGCCATACGCCGATTCCGCCGATTCTGGCGCTGCCCCAGCTCACTCCTCTCGCATTTGAAAAGCGCTGGTCGCGCGAGCCCGGTTGCTTTCAGCTCAAGGCCGCTCTCGCGTGGCTCGAGTTGTATGAGGCTTCCGGCGACGCCGCCTTCGAGGTGCAGTACGAGCGGATGCTCGAAGCCGCCCTCGCCAACGCCCCCTCGTTTCTGCCCGGCGCCCCGGAGCGGGAACAGGTGATGGACCGTCTTCACGCCTTCTCCTACTTTCTCGAGGGCGCTCTACCGCGTTGCGCCAGGCCGGAGGTGCGTGAAGCGCTCGCCGCCGGTATCCGTCGCGCCGCCGATCTGCTGCGCGAGATCGCTCCCCAGTTCGCGCGCAGCGACGTGTACGCCCAACTGCTCCGCGCCCGCCTGTACGCCGACGCCCTCGGAGCCGTGCCGCTCGATCACGCTGCCGCTGCTGAAGAAGCACGCGAAGCCGCCATGTTCCAGTACGATCATGCCGATCCTCGCATCGACGGCGCCTTCTGCTTTGGCGTGAAGGCAGGCCGGCGCATGCCGTTTGCAAACCCCGTTTCGACGGCTTTCTGCTCGCAGGCGCTCGCGCTATGGGAGCAGAAGGAAGCGGGGCGGCTCGAGGCGCGGTGGCAGGATCTCATCTAGCTTCGCCGGTTCTCCTCGCCTGCTGTTCCGGTTCGGAAGACCTCTGGGACCTCTTCCTCGAACGCCTGCAAGCCCTCGCGCCGGACTTGCCCCTGCTGGTGGTCAGCGAGTTCGCTCCCGGACGCGGCGAGTGGATCCCGTACAACCCGAAACGATCGTTCGCCGACAATCTCCTGCGCTGCCGTGAGGCCCTGCGCGGCAGCCAAGTGCGCTTCGCCGGCGTCCTGCTCCAGCCGCGAATGCCCTACTGGCGCCTCCGCTGGCTGGCTCACCGCATCGCTCCCACGCGTGTCGTCTACTTCAACGAGAACCTCGATCATTTCCTCCTTCGCCCCCGCGCCGCGAAGGCGGTGGCCCGTCACCTCTCCTGGCGCGCAAAGAATTTCGTCCGCTGGCAGCTGCGCCCCGGCGGCGCCGCCTTCACTCTGTTGTGGCGCATGGCCCATCCCGCTGCCTTCCGGCGTCCCTTCTTGTACCGCGCCGCGCTCGCCGCCGGAGAACTGGCCCTGCTGAAGAGGCGCGCACTGCGCCCCGTGAGCGGCGAACTGGGCCCCGGCCGCCCCATCGAAGGGGTTTCGGTGGTCATTCCCAGCCGCAGCGGCCGTGAACTCCTCGAGCGCCTGCTCCCCGGTTTGATGGCGCAACTCCCGGAGCGCAGCGAAGTCATTGTCGTCGATAACGGCAGTGACGACGGCACAGCGCCATGGCTTGCCGCGCACTATCCGGGCGTCAAGGTGGAGACGCACACCCTGCCCTTGTCCTTCGCCAAGGCCGCCAACCGCGGTATCGCGCTCGCGCGCTTTTCACACACCCTGCTTCTCAATAACGACATGGTCCTCGAGGAGGGGTTCTTCCCCCCACTCCTCCTCGCCTTCCAACAAGTGCCCGGCCTGTTCTGCGCCACCGCACAAATCTTCTTTCCCTCCGGGGCACGGCGCGAAGAGACAGGCAAGGCGGTGATGCCGCCGCTGGCAAAGCCAGTCGACTTCCCCGTTCGCTGTGATCTTCCGCTCGAGGGCGAGGACGGCAGCTATGTGTTGTACGGCAGCGGCGGGTGCTCCCTGTATGAGACGCGCAAGCTGAAAGCGCTCGGCGGCTTTGGCGAAGTCTTCGCCCCCGCCTACGTCGAGGACCTCGATCTCGGCTTTCGCGCCTGGCAGCGCGGCTGGCCTTCCGTGTTCGTCAGCGGCGCACGCCTCGAACATCGCCACCGCGCCACAACCTCCCGCTTCCTCGGCAAGGACGAGTTGGAACTCGCCCTCGAGCGAAACTACCTGCGGTTCCTTGCGCGCTCGGTCGCCGACCCCAAGGTGTTCCGTCGCCTGTGGAGCGAAGCAATCCGGCGGTTGAACCTCCTGGCGGCCGACACCGAAGCCCCGCCGTCACGGATCGCCCCTCTCCGCGCGGCGCTCGACGCCCCCGATTGGGTGGAGCCCGCCCCCGCCGCGGATGAGGAGCTGATTCTCGCCCTGGGTTCGGGGGCCGTCGCCGTCTTCCCCGGCGCGCGCCGGCCGTCCGGAAAGCCCGTGGTCCTCGTAGCCAGTCCCTACGTCCCGTTTCCCCTTTCCCACGGCGGCGCCGTCCGCATGTTCAACCTGCTGCGGGAGGGAGCGCAGTACAACGACCAGGTGCTCATGTACTTCACCGAGGAGTGGATCCCGCCACCGAAGGAGCTCCTCGAACTCTTCCTCGAGATTGTCGTCGTCCGCCGCGTCGGTTCCCACACCCGTCCCCTCACTCACCGGCCGGATGTCGTTGAGGAGTTCGACTCACTCCCGTTCCGCGCCGCCCTTCGCCAGACCATGCGCAAATGGAAGCCGGGCATCGCCCAACTGGAGTTCACCCAGATGGCCCAGTATGCTCCCGACTGCGCCCCGGCCCAAACCATCCTCGTCGAGCACGACGTCACCCTGGACCTATACCGCCAGCTCTACGAATCCAAACCTTCGCACGATCTGCGCCAGCAGTTCGAGCGCTGGGTCTCCTTCGAACACAGGGCATGGTCGGCGGTCGATTGCGTGGTCACCATGTCCTCCATGGACGCGGCGACCATTCATGCGGACTACCGCCAGGTGCTGCCGAACGGCGTGGATCTCGAACGCTTCCAACCCGCTGGCGATTCGGAAACGGAGCCCGCGCGGATCCTCTTCCTCGGTTCCTTCGCGCACCTCCCCAACCTCATCGCTATCGACTGGTTCCTGCGCGAGGCGTGGCCCCGCCTGTGGGCCGCCGGAGCCGTCCTTCACATCATCGCCGGCGCCCGCCACGAGCATTACCTCGAGCTCTACCGCGACCGCGTGCAGCCGCAACTCATACGCGACAGCGTCATCCTCGAAGGCTTCGTCTCCGATGTGCGGCCCGCCTATCGTAAGGCGCAGGTGGTGATCGCCCCCCTGCGGGCCTCGGTGGGAACCAACATCAAGATCATGGAAGCGATGGCCATGGGAAAGGCGATTGTCAGCACCCCCCGCGGCGTGAACGGACTGGACCTCGAATCGGGCGAAGGCGTTTTGATCGAAGACTCCCCGGAGGGCTTCGCCGAGGCAGTGCTGGACCTCCTGCGCGACGCCGGCCGGCGCAGGGAACTCGAGCGCACTGCGCGGCGCATCGCCGAGGAGCGCTACGACTGGAAGGCGATCGGCGTCGCGCAGCAGAAGATGTATCAGCAGCTCCGCGCTACTGCCCCACCTGCCCGCCCTGGTCCAACGTCGTAAACGCCGGACACCCCCCGGCTCCCGCCGTCATTGTGCCGCCGGCGCTCCCGGACGAGGTCGTTCGCATGTGGTTGAACGCCGCCGTATGGATCTCGTTCATCTGCCGAATGGCTGTGCGATGCTGCGTAGCCAGTTCCGTCAGCAGCGCCGCCATCGCGTCCGTGCGGTCGGTGCCCGTCGCCGCGTTCATCGCCGCAACCCGCTGCTCCAGCCGCTGGTCCGCCGCACGAAGATCGGCCATCACCGTGTTCCAGCGCGTCATCATCTGCTGGCAATCGGCGCTGCCCGCCTGGCTCCCCGTCATCCCCGAGCGGCTGCCGCTCTGCGTCCCGGTCGTCGCGTCCGTGCGACCCGCCTGGCTGCCCTCCACCCCCGTGGCCGGCCGCTGCTGCGAGCCCGTCTCCCGCTGCTGCGGTTGTGTCTGTTGTTGTTGCCTCGGCTGCTGCGTTGTCTGCGGCGTCTGCGGTGTCTGCGCGATAGCCGCTACTGCCAGCGCCGTGAAGGCGAATAGAGATTTGCGTACCATGCAACCCTCCCTTGCCCCGTGGGATTCGTCGCGCCGCGGCCTTGTTTCCTACAGGCGTGTCGCCATGATTGAGTAATCAAGCCCGCCGAAGAACGTCTCGCGAACCGACGCCGGAAGCTCAGCCAAAGCAGGCATGGAATCGATGGCCGGCGATAGACGCTCCACCCGGATGCCCCCGAAGCCGGCCTCCTCCAGGTAGAAGCTCAGCAGCGCGGCGGGAACCGGTCGCTGATGCGTGGGGTCGATGTAGAAGTGCGTCGCGAAGATGGCGAGGCACTCGGGGTTGGGCGTCTCTAGAGCGATCACGCCGTTTCGCTCCAGCTTCCGCCCCGCCAGCACCAGAAACCGCGGCAGCGCCTCGGGCGGCAGGTGCTCGACGACCTGCGAGCAGAAGATCCCGTCGAGACCTGCGTCGGGAAGCTGGCTGAGGTAGTCGAATAGATCCGCCACCTCGGCGGCCAGGCCCTTGCCGCGGCACAACACCACGGACTCTTCGCTGAGGTCGATGCCCCGCGCGGGCACGCCGGTCTCGCGCATCACTTCCAGGAACTCGCCGCGGCCGCAGCCGATATCGAGTACATGCCGGCGCGATTGGAATACCGGCACGTAGCGCTGCTGGCCGCTGCGCACGTGTTCCTCCGTGCCGCGGAAGCGCCGCGCGAAGTGAAGCCAGTCGATATCCGGGACTCCGGCCGAGGCTGGCGCGGAGTACGACGGAGCCGCGGGCGGCGGCACGCCCGCCGCTGCGCGCAGGCGAAGCAGCCGCAACTCGTCGTGGATCAGCCGGTCGAATTCCGTTCGTACCTTGGCCAGGTCCTCCCACAAACGCTTCTGGATCTCCAGGCCGTACCGGTCCAGCGCGCCGTGGAAGTCGCTGTGCTGCGCGCGCATCTGCTCGCGTAGGTTCGCTTCCATCAAGCCCGCCCGGTGGGAGAAGCCCGTCTGCAAATCAGCCACGCTCCGCAGGAACTGCATCTCGTTTACGGAGAGTTTGCGCTCCCACTCCGGCCGCCACTCCGCCCAGTGCTTGCGAATGTCCTGCAGGTGGACCGCTTCTTCCTTCACCGCCGACGTCTCTTCCCGCACTGCCGCGATCGCCTGGTCCACGTGCCGCGATTGCTGGTCGAGCGCCGCCTGCATCTCCTCGCGCAGGCGGCCATTCTCCGCGGCGGCGGCAGCCAGCGCCCGCTTGGTCTCGTTCAGCGCCTCCAGTAGCGCCTCCACACAGAGCACGGACGCCCGGTTGAACTCCACCTGCTCGCGTACGAACCAGCGCAGCGAGCGCGACACCAGCCGCTTCACCGCCTGAATCGATGCGTTCACCGCACCGCCCCGCCGCGGATTCACGCTCCCGATCGCCGCTACCTTCCCCAGCGCCGCATCGCGCGCGTGTACCACCGGCATCAGGTCCGGCAGCGGAATCCCCGCCGCCTCCCCCAACGGAAAGCGCGCCCGCACGCGGTCCTGGATCTCTCGAATGATCGCCGTCAGTTCGACCGTCTTGAGGTCGTTGTCCTCAGCGGCCACGCTTGCGGCTCCAGGAGGCCGTCACTTTGGAATACACGCCTCCGCGCGGGGTGAATTCTCCGGTCACCACCGCCGATACCGGCTTCGTCGCCTTCACGATGTCCCGCAGAAACCGGTTGACGGCGTTCTCCTGAAAGATGCCCAGGTTCCGGTATTCCAGCATGTACATCTTGAGGGACTTCAGCTCCAGGCACAGGCGGTCCGGAACATACCGGATCGTGATCGTTCCGTGGTCGGGCAGGCCTGTGCGCGGGCACACGGAGGTGAACTCGGGAATCTCGATCTCGATCTCGTACGGCTCCCGGTACTGGTTCGGCCAGGTCTCGATCTCGGGCAGTGGTGCATTCACACCGGCACTGGCGTGCTCGTCGGTGTATTCCTTCTTGGGCATATAGTTATTTCGTTTCGACGCTGCGGCACAGAAGGTCCAGGAAAAGGCCCACGTCGGTCACCACACCCACCGCCTGTCCCGTCCCGCGGTCGCTCACTTTCGTCGCCACTGCCGGGTTGATGTCCACGCATACGATCTTCACCCAGCTGGGAAGCATGTTGCCCACCGCAATCGAGTGCAGCATCGAACCGAGGCACAGCACCAGCCCGGCCCCGCGCAGATGTTCCGCGTAGGCGTCCTGCGCGGCGTTCATGTCGGTCATCGTATCGGGCAGCGGGCCGTCGTCCCGCAGGCTGCCGGCCAGGACGAACGGAACTTCCGCCTTCACGCACTCATACATCACGCCGCGCGTCAGCCGGCCCGATTCCACCGCCTGCCGGATTCCTCCCGCGTGGTAGATCGCATTGATCGCCCGCATGTGATTGCGGTGCCCATGCTCTTCCTGCCGGCCGTCCGTCTGCCGGATGCCGAGCGACGTACCCAGAAGCGCCGATTCAATGTCGTGCACGCCAAGCGCGTTGCCCGCCAGCAGCGCGCTCACCCAGCCGTTCCGGATCAGGTGCGCCAGCGGCGCCACCCCGCCCGTATGCACCACCACCGGGCCGGCCACCACCACGATGCGCTGTCCGTTCTCCCGCGCATGCTGCATCAGTTGCACCGTCTGACGGACCGCCGTCTCCACCTGGCGCTCGGAAGAGATGCCGTTCGACATGAAGGCGAAGGCCAGCCGGTCGCGCTCCTTGGACTCGGGAACCACGCGAATGCCCCGCATGCCGGTCACCACCTGGTCGCCCGCCTTCAGATCTCGCAGGCGCCGGCACACCGCTGTGTTGCCCTTCACCACCACCGTCGCGTCCATTCGCTGATTCGCTACCGTCACCCACTGCCCGCCCACCCGCACCATCGTTCGGTGATTCGTAGTCGAGTAGAAATCTTCCGGAGCGCAGCGGTCGCGCACCACCGCTTCCAACTGCGCGTCCCCCGAATCCACCGGCGAACAACCGAGCGTCAGCAACTGCGCAAGCAGCAGTTCCATCTGCTGCTCGTCGGCCGCCTCCACCCGCAGCCGCAGGTGCGAGGGATCGCTGTTCGTGCGGCCGATCGAGAACTTCTCGACCTCGAACTTGCCGCCGAACTCGACCACCGTATCGAAGATCCGCTCCATTACCTGCGAATCGATCAGGTGGCCCTCGGCTTCTACAACTTCGTGCAAGGGCGCGCGGTGGGTACTTTCCATTGCTTTCCGAACCTTCAGCATAGCGTCCGGGGGCACGGGGCCGCCAGATATACTGGTGGGGAACTCGTAATCCTAGTTCAGGAGCCCTTTCTTTCATGGCTAAGCGTATTGGTATTCTCACCGGCGGCGGCGATGTCCCCGGCCTCAATTCTGTAATCAAAGGTGTTGTGTATCGCGGCAGTGAATGCAACATGGAGGTCATTGGCCTCCGCCGCGGTTGGGAAGCGCTCACGCATCTCAACCTCGACGACCCGGCGTCCCGGGCCCGTTATGTGCTGCCCTTGAATCGCGAAAACACCCGCACCATCGACCGTACGGGCGGTACCTTCCTCCACTCCAGCCGCACCAATCCCTCCAAGATGAAAAAGCTGCCGGAGTTCCTCCAGGCACAAACGTTTCCCACCCGCGAGACGACCAAGGACGGCGTCACCTCCAAGGTCTTCGACGTCAGTTCGCACGTCATGAAGAACCTCGAGGGTCTCGGCATCGACTACCTCATCGCCATCGGCGGTGACGATACGCTCAGCTACGCCGCTACCCTCGACAAGCTCGGCGTCAAGGTCGTCGCCGTCCCCAAAACCATGGACAACGACGTCCGCAACACCGAGTACTGCATCGGCTTCTCCACCGCCATCACCCGTGCCATGGACGCCATCAACCGCCAGCGGACCACCGTCGGCTCCCATGAACGCATCGGCATCTTCCGCGTCTTCGGCCGCGACGCCGGCTACACCGCCCTCTACACCGCCTACGTCACCTCCATCCGCTGCGCCATCCCCGAGTACCGCTTCGATCTCCCCAAGATGATCGACCTGCTCGTCAAGGACAAAGCGAACAACCCCAGCAACTACTCGCTCGTCATCCTCTCCGAGGGCGCCGAGTGGGAAGGCTACCAGGTGAAACACTACGGCGAAGCCGACGCCTTCGGCCATCGCAAAAAGGCCAACGTGGGCGAGGACCTCAGCGAGGAGATCAAGAAGCGGACAAAGGAAGAGACCGTCGTCAGCGACCTCACCTACGACCTCCGCTCCGGCGACCCCGACTTCGTCGACAAACTCGTCGCCTCCACTTTCGGAAACATGGCCTTCGACGCCGTCCAGGAAGGCAAGAGCGGCGTCATGGCCTCCATCTCCAACGGCTGCTTCGCCATGGTTCCCATCCCCGATCCCAAGCTCGGGCCCCGCAAGGTGGAAGTCGACACCATGTATAACACCGAGCGCTACCGGCCGAACTACGCGAAGAAGCTCGGGCTGCCGATCTTCCTCACCCACGCCTAACCGCTTGCCGTGCGTTGGTTCTCACGCCTGCTCGGTCTGAAACCGGCGAGCCCGGAGTTAAGCGCGGATCTGCGACGCCGCATCCGCGCTTCCTTCGAGGCCTCCGCCGCCGACGAGGAGCATTTCCCCTCCACCATCGATCCTCGCATCCTGCATGTCCGCGTCGTTCTCGAGCACCTCGGCGCTGACCTGCACGGACGGCGCGTGCTCGATGCCGGTTGCGGCAAGGCGCGATTCGCACGCGTGCTCTTGGACGAACGGCCAGGCGTCACCGTCGTCGGCATGGACCTCGCCGAGTCCATGCTGCGCTTTGTTCCGCCCGGCGTACAACCGCTATGCGGTTCGCTCACGGAACTCCCCTTCGCTGACGCCGCCTTCGACGGAGCCTACGCTACCGAGTCGCTCGAGCATGCCGTCGAGATTGAGAAGGCCGTCGCCGAACTGTGCCGCGTCGTCAAGCCCGGCGGCCGCATCGCCGTCATCGACAAGAACGCCGGGCAGTGGGGCCGCCTCGAGACTCCCGAATGGGAACGATGGTTCACCCGCGAAGAGATGGAGCGCATGCTGCGCCGTCACTGCCGCCGCGTGGAGAGCCGCGAGATCTCCTACTGGGAAGATGTCCCCCCGGACGGCCTGTTCCTTGCCTGGCTCGCGGAAAAGTAGCCGGCCTACGGCAACGGTAGCTCGATGGTCACTTCCAGTCCCGGTCCGGCGTTGCGCGCAGCGATCGTCCCGTGGTGCAGTTCCACCGCCCGCTTCGCAATCGACAGACCCAGCCCCGCGCCGCCGCCCGCCTGCCGGTTGCGGTCCGCCTCCACCCGGTAGAACGGATCGAAGATACGCGTCAGTTCTTCCTCCGGAACGCCCGGGCCGTGATCCCGCACCCGGACCCGCGCCGGCCCTTCCACGAATACCTCCACCACCGTGCCCCCCGGCGCGTATCGAATCCCATTGCGCACCACGTTCTCGATCGCCCGCCGCAACAGCTCCGAATCTCCCCGCAGCGTCACCTGCCGCTGCTCGCGCAGCAACACCTGCACGCCTCGCGCCCGTGCCTCCAGACTGCCGTCCAGCACAATCTCCGCCACCAGGTCGTGCAGCCGCACCTCCGAGAAGCGGCGCGCCGCCGGATCTCCCTCCGCCCGCGTCACCTGCAGCAACTCCCCCACCAGCGCGTTCAGCCGGGCCGACTCCTTCTCGATCCGGTCCAGCGACGCCTCCCGGTCTTCCGCCGTCCGCGCCAGTTCCACCGCCACGCCCAGTCGCGCCAGCGGGCTCCGCAGTTCGTGCGATATGTCCGCCAGCAGCCGCCGTTCGGCCGAGAGCAGCGTCTGAATGCGGTCCGCCATGCGGTCGAACGTGCGCGCCAGGTGGCCGATCTCGTCTTTCCGCTTGGAACTCACCCGCGCGCTCAGGTCGCCCTGCCCGAACCGATCCACCGCCGTCTGCAGCGCCAGCACCGGCCCCGTAAGGTGGCGCGCCAGCAGATAGCACAGCAGCAGCATCACCGCCGGAATCCACAGGAACTGCGGGTGCAGAATCCAGCCCAGAAAGCGCCGCCGCGGCATCTCGCTCAGAAACCAGTAGCGGCCGTCGTCCGACTGCCGCGCCAGCACCAGGTTGTCCCGCCGGAAGTAGGGCAGCCGTGGCCGGTCGAGCGCCGCGCGAATGTCCTCGCTCCGGTCTTCCGCCGTCACCAGGTCCCGGCCCTCGGCGTCCGTCAACACGCTCTGCGCGTTCAGCACCTGGTTGAACATCTGGAGCCGGTGCTCCAACGCCGGCCTCCCCCCCGACTCCCACGCCTCCCGCGCCTCCTGCATCTGCAGCGTCACCAACAGCGCGAACGGCGCCTGCCGCGGCTGCATCCCCGAAAACGTCACCGCCGCGGTCATGATCACCGCCGCCGCCGTAATCAGTGTCGCCGCCAAAAACCAGAGCAGGATCTTAGCGAAGAGCGAGTTCATTCCGCGCCGGCCTCTTCCCGCGTCCGGCAGAACTGATAGCCCACCCCGCGAATCGTCTTGATCGCCGGCCGCGCCGCTTCCAGCTTTTTCCGCAGGTGGCTGATGTGCATGTCCACCGCCCGGTCGAACGGCGTCGCCTTACGGTTGTACAGGCTCTCCATCAGCGCGTCCCGCGATAGCACCCGTCCCGCCGAGCGCATCAGCAACTCCAGAATGTCGAACTCGAACGTCGTCAACTCCACCCGCCGCCCTTCCACGCTCACTTCCCGCGTCGCCGGATCCAGCACCAGCCCGTTCACTTCCACCCGGCCGCGACCGTCGCCGTCCTCCCGCGGAGCCGCGCGCCTCAAAATCGCACGGATCCGCGCCGCCAGCTCCCGTGGGTTGAACGGCTTCGCCAGGTAATCGTCGGCCCCCAGCTCCAGGCCCACAATGCGGTCCACGTCCTCGTCGCGCGCGGACAACATCAGCACCGGCACCCGGCTTTGCGCCCGCAGCCGGCGCAGGATCTCGAAACCGTCCAGCGATGGCAGCATCACGTCCAGCACCACCAGGTCCGGCGTCTCGCGCACCGCTTCCGCCAGTCCCCGGGCGCCGTCGTGTACGCACGAGATGTGGAAGCCTTCCCGGCTCAGAAACTCCGCCAGCAGGCTGCACAGTTCCGTGTCGTCGTCGATCAGCAGGAGCCTCACGTCTTCATTGTGCACAGTGCCTCCGGCCCGACGCCCGGCATTTACACGGTTTTACGAAACAGACAAACCAGCCTTACGCACGCCCTTCATGCTCGGATCAGGGAGGTAACCCAGATGAATTTCAAGAAAACGATAACAACGGCGGCAGTCGTGGTGACGCTCGCCGCGGGCGCGCTCATGGCGCAGGGACTGCGAGGTAAGGGCCCCGGTTCCTTCATGGAAGGCCGTGGGCAACGGCTGGAAATGCTGGCGACCTTTCTCGATCTCACCCCCGTGCAGAAGGAACAGATGGAGAAGATCATGCAGGCTTCGCGCGGCGAAGCCAAGCCCTTTGTGGAACAGCTGCGCAAGGGCCACGACGAGATGTCCGCCGCCGTGAAGGCAGGCAAGCCCGATGCCGAGCTGCAGCGCATCGCCGAGGCGCAAGGCGCCATCGTCGGTAAGCTCATTGCCGTGCACGCGCAGGGCATGAGCCAGGCGTACGCCCTGCTGACCCCGGATCAGAAGGCGAAGGCCGACAAGCTGCACGACCAGCTGAAATCCCGCTTCGCTGGCCGCTTTGGCGGCTTCTGAAACGCCGCGCGGCCGGCAGCCTCTAGGGCTTCAGCACCCGCTGCCGGCCGCGCGCCCAATCACGAAACTAGTGCCCCGCCCCGGCCGGCTCCAACTGAATCAGCGGCGGCTTCGCCCCCGCCGGCACCGGCGCCAGCATCTGCTCCTTGCGGTAGATCAGCGTCGTCGTGTTGTAGCTCGCTATCTCGAACCCGTGCCCGTGCGTAATCGCGTCCGTCGGGCACGCTTCCACGCAGTACCCGCAGAAGATGCAGCGCGAATAGTCGATGTTATAGACTTCCGCGTACCGCTCCCCCCCGCTGATCCGCACCTGCTCCGTGTTCTCCGCGGCCTCAATGTAAATGCAGTCCGTCGGGCACGCCGCCGCACACAGGAAGCACGCCACGCACTTCTCCATGCCGTTCTCGTCCCGCTGCAGGACATGCACCCCCCGATACCGCTCCTGGAACTTCGGTGGCGCGTCCGGGTAGTCCTCGGTCAGTGCCGGATTCAGCATCTCCTTGAAGGTGATGCTCATGCCCTTCGCGATCGCCGCCGCAGACCCCAGGATTTCGTTGATTTTCGACGCCATAGTTCTCTCGTTCAGATGATCGAAGCTCCCCCCGGGAGCTCAGTTCTTCGCCCCTCAGCCAGACTTCCATTCTGGCACGAACTCGCCCGGCCGGACCACTTCCACTCCCGCCTTCTTCCCTAATTCCTCAATGGCTTGCCGAGACCATCCCACGCTGGACCAGCTGATCCGCCCGTCCCCCTCCACCAGGAACATCGACGGCACGTGCGTGATCCGGAACCCCTCGCTCACCCGGTACTGCGGCTCGTCCACCAGCGTCGGAAACGTTACCCCAAACTCCTGGTTGAACTCACGCGTCGACTCCGCGTCGTCCTGCGAAATCCCCACCACCGAAACCCCGCCGCCCTTCATCCGCTCCAGGTACGGCAACGTGAACTGGCACGTCGGACACGAAATCTTGAACAACACCACCAGCGACGGCTTCCCCCCGTCCAGTTCCTTCAACGCCCGCGTCTGCCCATCCAGGTCCGGCAGACGGATCTCCGGGGCCCGATCGCCCGGCGACAGCACCTTCGCGGCCATATCTTTAGTTTACTCTTGCGTAGCCGAAGTTCTGGCCACTGAAGTGCTCCTCGCCCTCTGACAGCCACGTCAGCAGGGGGATTTCGCGCACCCATGAGCGACCAGCCCGTCATCAAGCGGACGCCCAAAGCCCCGCGTCAGGTCCTTCCCGTCCTCGCGCCCGGCCTGCGCGCCACCACCGCCCAGGAAGTCGCCCTCGGCTTCACTGAGCCCCAGGCCCGCGCCGAGGCCCTCCGCTGCCTCTACTGCAAGGACGCCAAGTGCGTCAACGCCTGCCCCCTGCACATCGACATCAAGGAGTTCGTCTATCGCATGGCTCTCGGCGACTACGCCGGCGCCTACGACAAGATCAGCGAACAAAGTCCGTTCCCCGGCGTCTGCGGCCGCGTCTGCCAGCATGAGCTCTTCTGCGAGGACGCCTGCCTCCTCGGCAAGAAGCTGGAGCCCGTGGCCATCGGCTCCCTCGAACGCTTCGCCGCCGACCACAACCGCGCCCGCCGCAACGGCATGGAGCACACCTGGCCCCAACCCACCGGCCCCAAGGTCGCCCTCGTTGGCAGCGGCCCCGCCTCCCTCATTGCCGCCTTCGACCTCGTCCGCAAGAACTACCGTGTCACCGTCTTCGAGGCCCTGCATCGCCTGGGCGGAGTACTCGCCTACGGCATCCCCGCCTTCCGCCTCCCCCGCGACATCCTGTTCGAAGAGATCGCCCGCCTCCAGCGCATGGGCGTGACCTTCGAAACCGACTTCATCGTCGGCCGCACCGCCACCGTCGAAGAGCTCTTCGAAGAAGGCTACGAGGCCATCTTCGTCGGCACCGGCGCCGGCCTGCCGCACATGATGAACATCCCCGGCGAAAACCTCACCGGCGTCTACACCGCCAACGAGTTCCTCACCCGCATCAACCTCATGCAGGCCTACCAGTTCCCCTCCGCCGATACGCCCGTTCGCTGCGGCCGGCGGACCGTCGTCATCGGCGGCGGCAATTCTGCGATGGACGCCGCCCGCTGGGCCAAGCGCATGGGCAGCGAAACCACCATCCTCTTCCGCCGCGGCCGCGCGGAACTCCGCGCGCGCCTCGAAGAGATCGAACACGCCGAAGAGGAAGGCATCCGCTTCGAGTTCCTCGCCGCCCCCGTCGCTCTCTACGGTGACGACCAGGGCAACGTCCGCCAGATGGAATGCATCCGCATGCGCCTCGGTGAACCGGACTCCAGCGGCCGCCCCTCGCCCGTTCCCCTCGAAGGCTCCGAGTATCGGATGGACGTAGATACCGTCGTCGCCGCCATCGGCCAGAGTCCCAATCCGACCCTGCAAAGATCGACGCCTCAACTCATCACCAACCGCGGCAAGATCGTCATCGACCCCTCCGGGCAGACCAGCCTGCCCATGGTCTTCGCGGGCGGCGACGTCGTGCGCGGGGGCTCCACCGTCATCCTCGCAATGAAGGACGGCCGCGCCGCCGCGGAGGCCATCGACAAAGCCCTCGGCAGCCGCCAGAGCGTGGAGGTGCCGGCATGAACCGCATCGTCGCCAAGCGCATGCTGACGCCCGAGATCGCCATGCTCGTCCTCGAAGCCCCTCGCATCGCGAAGCGCTGGAAGGCCGGCCAGTTCCTCATCCTCCGCCCCACTGAGGACAGCGAGCGCATCCCGCTCACGCTCGTCGACGGTGATGCCGCCGCTGGCACCATCACCATCGTCGTCCAGGCCATCGGCAAGACCACGAAGATCACCGCCGCGCTCGAAGCCGGTGACGCCCTCGCCGGCGTCGTCGGCCCGTTAGGCGAACCGGCCAGCGTCCACAAACTCGGCCGCGTCCTCTGCATCGGCGGCGGCGTCGGCGTCGCGGAACTGCTGCCCGTCGCGAAAGCCTTTCGCAACGCCGGCAATCATGTCACCGCTTTGTGCGGAGCTCGCACTCACGCCCACATCATCCTCGACGATGAACTCCGCCAGGCGGCCGACGAAGTTCAGTGGGCTACCGACGACGGCAGCGCCGGCTTCCACGGCAACGTCGTTCAGCTGATGAAAGCGTGGCTTCCCACCCAGCCCGCCCCGCCCGACGCCGCACACGTCATCGGCCCCATCCCGATGATGAGGTTCTCCGCCGCGCTGACGAAGGAGTGGGGCGTCAGAACCTACGCCAGCCTCAACCCCGTCATGATCGACGGCACCGGCATGTGCGGCGGCTGCCGCGTCACCGTCGGCGCCCACGTGAAGTTCGCCTGCGTCGACGGCCCCGAGTTCGACGCCCACCAGGTCGACTTCGAGGAACTGGCCCGCCGCAACCGCGCCTACGCCGCCCAGGAACGCCAGATCCTCGAAGCCCACGTCTGCCGCCTCACCGGCGAATCGCGCTAACCGGCAGGACGGACCCCTCGCTATTGCACGTTCGCGCACACCACGTAGATCGTCGCGCTGTAGTTTGCCGCATACGAGTTTGCGTTGCGTACGCCAAGCTCCCATCCCTGCGGCCCGTTGGCGGTCACGAACGGGCGGCTCAAGTAGACTTCGAAGCCCGCGTTGAGACCGGAGTAGCCGCCCGCGAGAGCTTTGCCCACTCCGCAATGCGCGGTTCGGAGCGCCGAGCTTCCCGGCTGCAGCGTCAGCGGAGCACCCGTGAATTCGCTCGTGACCACATAAAGGTTGGAGATACCCGGTACGCCTTGCGGGCCCACCGGTCCCATCGGACCAGCCGGACCAGCAGGGCCTTGTGGACCAGCCGGGCCTGCCGGACCAACGGGCCCCTGCGGGCCCGCGGGGCCTTGCGTGCCTGCCGGGCCTGCCGCGCCAGGAGCACCGTCGGCGCCGGCGGGACCGATCGGACCAGCCGGACCAGCAGGGCCTTGTGGACCAGCCGGGCCTGCCGGACCAACGGGCCCCTGCGGACCCGCGGGGCCTTGCGTGCCTGCCGGGCCTTGCGGGCCAGGAGCACCGTCCGCCCCGGCCGGACCAGCGGGACCCACTTGGCCAACCGGTCCTGCAGGCCCCATCGGACCCGCCGGACCTTGCGGCCCCATCGGACCCGGCGCTCCAGCCGCCCCGATCGCCACCGTCGTCACGCCGAATTGAGAAGTCCCGTTCCCCTTACCTTGGGGCCGGACCATTGTCAGCAGGTAGGTGCCGGGAATCTGGCCGGCAGGCAGAGCCGCCGTCACATAGGTGTCGCTCCAGTTCAGAATCTGCAGCGAAGCGAGGCCGAGGTATACCGTGCCTGGCGTGTCGCCGAAGTTCGCGCCGGAAATCTTGATCTGGTTACCCGTCGGTTCCGTCACCGCGATGATCGGGCTGACCGGGTGGTTTAACGGGTTCGCAAGGGCGCCGGCGGCGAAGAGCGCGCCGATGAGCAGAATGTTTCGCATAGTCACTCCCGCCCTGATTGCGCATTCGCGCATCGTCCTTGATCAGAGGAGAGTCGATATTCTCTTCATCAAATACCGCGCCGAGTCCTCCGCCCGCACCAGCTCCTCCGCCGCCACCGCCTCTCCAAACCGGATCACGAACCGCCCCGCCTCGCTGATCCCTACCGGCACCGCCGGCATCCCCGCCTTCGCCAGGTGCGCGATCAACCGCTCCACCCCCGGCAGTGGCTCCGTCAACACCCCCGCCGCCCCCGCCACCCCCTCCGGAAACAGTCCAATCGGCCGCCCCGATTTCGGCGCCTCCCTTAGAATCCTTCGCAAGGACCGCGCCGTGAACCCCGGATTGTGCTTGGCAAACGACACCGGATAACACCCCAACGCCCCCGCCACCTTCGGCAGCAGCCAGTCGCCCGGGGAAGGGAAGCGCCACGGCCCCACCCGCACCGGCGGCCAGTTCGCCGTCACCACCCACCGTACCGGCGGATCCCCCGGCCCGTACCGCTCCCGCACCGCCTGCGTCAGCGCCGCGCCCGTATGCAGAATCCACAGCCCCTTTCGCTGATAGTGATTCGCCACCAGCAAAAACCGCGGATTCTCCGGCAACCGCTCCAGCCCTTCATACACCGGCCCAGGCTCCATCCGCCGCACGATCTCCGCGCTGAAGTCGTCGACATTCCGCTGCTCCCCGCGGGCAATGTACGGCGTTAAGCCGAACACCAGGTCCCACGGCACCGGGTACTGAATCAAACGCGCCTGCCCTTCCACATCGTCGAAATTCCGAAAATCGTCTTCATCATCCCCGATAGCGCAATGAGCTGGAACACATAGATCGGCAGCGGTCCCCAAGGAGACCGCAACACCAGCCAGGGCAGCACCGCAAACGCCGCCGCCCGAGCCCATTCGCCGTCCGCCGCCAGCCACGCCAGCACCGGCAGCCACGACGTCAGCAGGATCGACGTCGCCATCACCTGCACGCCCGTCCACGGGTTCACCTGCAGGAACCGGAACGAGTTCTTCTCGAACCCGCGCCAGATCGCCCCCAGCGAATCGTACATCCGCACCGCGCCCCACTCCTCCGCACGCACCACCCGCAGCTTCTTGCCGCCCCGCTTCAACACCCGCGCCAGTTCCACGTCCTCAATCACCGACGACGCCACCGCCCGATGCCCCCCCACCGCCCCGTAAGCCGCTCGCCGGATCAAAAAACACTGCCCGTTCGCCAGCGCTTCCGGATGCCGCGGGTCGTTCACGTTCCGCGCGCTCACGCCGGCGAAGTACAACGTCATGGCGTACGGCACCAGCATCCGCTCCGCCGCCGTCACACACTCCTGCCGCAGAAACGCCGTCACCGCATCCAGCCCCTCACGCTCCCCGTAACTCGCCAGCCGCTCGGCGAAGCCTCTCTCATACCAGGTGTCCGCATCGACGAACAACAGCCACTCCGCGGTACTCTGCCGCGACCCCACCCAACACGCATGCGGCTTCCCTCGCCACCCCTCGGGGAGCGGCGGAGCCTTCACCACGCGCGCTCCCGCCGCCTCCGCCCTCTCCGCTGTCTTGTCCGAAGACGAGTCGTTCACCACCACCACGTCCAGTCCTCGGAAGCTCGATACCGCGCGCTCGATCACCCGCTCTTCGTTCCGCGCCGGAATGATCACACTGACACTCGCTCCCAACGGCGGATCGTCCGGCAGTTGGGGCAGCGCCGCATACGCGCGCCGCGCCTTCCCCACCATCAGCCAGCTTCCTAGCGCCACTACCACCGCTGCCAGCAGGCTCACGAAACGATCTTCCGAAACGTCGGCCCCTTCACGCCATCGGGAAACAGTTGGCCTTCCTCGGTCGCCTGCCAACGGCCCGCACCGTCCATCGCGCGCGCCTCCAGCACCCGGGCCCCGCCCTGCGCCCCGGGAACTTCCGCCACCCACCGCGTCCACGTATACGGCGAAAGCGGAGCCTCCAACGTCGCCGGAACCCACAACCCGCCCTCGGTCCGCACCTCCACCTGCCGTATGCCGCGCGTCCCCGCGAACGACACGCCGCCCACGCGAATCCGCTCCGGCTCCACTCTGTACCGGTCAATGTAGGACATCGTGTGGATCACCGGCTCTTTCGTGTAGCCCATCTTTGGCCACGTCCCGAAGTACGGCTCCCGCACGAACGCAATCTCCCCAATCCACTTCACGTTCTTGAACCCGTAATACCGCGGGACCAGTAGCCGCACCGGAAATCCGTGCTGCCGGTTGAGCGTCTTGCCGTTCATCCCCACCGCCAGCATCACTTCATCAGAGAAAGCGTAGTCCACCGGCACGCTGTCCCCATGCCCGTCCACGCCGATGAACGCCACCTCCAGTACGTCCTTCGGCAGCCGCGCCCGCTCAATCAACTGCCCCAGCTTTACCCCCGACCACAGCGCCGTCCCCATCAGGTCCGTCTTCAGCGTGTTGCTCACGCAACGCAGCGTTACCCACCGGTCCACGCGCGGCATCGCCAGCAACTCCTGGTAGCTCACCTGCCGCACCACCCGCCCGTCCACCACGAACTTCAGCCGCCACGTGTTCGGGTCAAGCACCGGGTCCACCGTGTTCTTGCTCATCACGTAGTGCTGGCCCACCATCGTCACCGGCTTCCGTACCAGGCCCTGGCCGAACGATGCCCGCTCTGCCGGCGGCGCGAACGGAAACAGCTCTACCGGCTCAACCGCCCTCCGCGCCAGCGCCCGGTCGCGGCCCCAGCTCTCCACCGCCACCGCCGCCGTTCCCGCCGCCATCAGCGAACCCAGGAACGCCCGCCGCGCCGGCGAGGGCGCCGCAGTCTTAGGCGTCAGCAGCACCATCAACGCCCCCGCCGCGGGCAACCAGAAACTCCACTGCCCCAACGCCGACCCGTACTCGAACACCCACGCCAGCCCGAACGGCATCCCCGCCAGCAGCGCTACGCCCACCGGCTTTCTCCACAAAAAAGCCGCCGCGGGCACAAACAAAGCGAACCCGACCGTCGCCAACCCACCCGTCGCCGCCAGCGGCTTCGCCCAAGCCCCGAACGTGTCCAGAATCCAGAGCGCCATCCCCGAAGGCGTCCGGGCCATGATCCACTCGGCGATCACGTCCGTCCACAACGGCACGCCCGCCGCCACAAACACAGCGTAGTGCACCGCCAGCCCCACCAGCGCCGCCAGCGAGGAACATCGTATCGCCCGTTCCATCACGCCTGCGCCTTCCACCACGCCAGCCGTTCAAACGACTGCCGCGCCATCGGCCCCGCCATCGACCGCGCCGTCAGCCAGTACTTCCGGTATCCCGGCACCACCGCTCGCCGGTCGAACACGTCGAACCCCGAGCCCTCGATCCGCCCCAGGATCTCGCGGTAGACATCCGCCGCCACCTTCACCGCAAACCGCCCCTCCGGGCGCAGCAGCGCGATCCCCGGCTCCGCACGCCTGTAGTAGTCCCGCGCCCGCTTCACCTGGTATCCCATCAGCTCGTCAAAGGCAGCGTTCCGCCGCTTCGCCCGCAGGTCTTCTTCCGAATAGCCGAACCGCGTCATCTCGTCCTGCGGCAGGTAAATGCGGTCCATCGCCAGGTCCTCGCCCACGTCGCGAAGAATGTTCGTCAGCTGCATGGCGATGCCCAGGTCGATCGCGTAGGGAAGCGCCGGCCCCCGGAATCCGATCACGTGCGACATCATCAGCCCCACCACGCTCGCCACCCGATAGCAAAACACCCGAAGGTCGGCGAACGTCGCGTACCGGACCCGCTCCAGGTCCATCCGCATCCCTTCAATCAGCTCCCGCGGATACTCGGCAGGAATGCCGTGGCGGTCCATCGCCTCCCGGAACAGCCGCAGCACCGGATGCTCGACATCGCCCCCGCCCAGCATCACCTCGACGAGTTCGCTCCACGCCTCAATCTCCGCTCGTCCTTGCTCCACGGACGGAGCCTCGTCCACCAGGTCGTCCGTATGACGGCAGAACCAGTACACCGCGTGCGCCGAGCGCGCCAAATCGGCCGGAAAGAACCTCGTCGCGAAGTAGAAACTCTTCGACCCTCGCGCGGTCTGCTCTGCCGCCTCCCGGTACAAGTCCCCTAGTTCGGCAGCTGTTCGCAAACCAACCTCTCAGCGATCTTGGCCGAGGACAGAACACCCGGTACCCCGGCGCCGGGATGCGTCCCCGCGCCCGTGAAATACAGGTTCCGCACGTCCTCGCTCGCGTTATGCGGGCGGAACCACGCCGACTGCGAGAAAATCGGCTCAAAGCTGAATGCCGCGCCTCGAAAGCTATCCAGCGTGTTCTCGAAATCGAGCGGCGTGAACAGGAGCTCCGTCGCCAGGTTATCCAGCAGCCCCGGCATGTACTTCGCGTCCAGGAACTGCATCACCCGATCGCGAAACGGCCGCGCTTCCTTCGTCCAGTCAATCCCGCTCAACTGGTTCGGCACCGGGATCAACGCGTAGAAGCAATCGCATCCCTCCGGCGCCATCGCCGGATCGGTCGCCGACGGACGATGCAGGTACAGCGAAAACTCGTCGCCCAGCTTCTTGCTGACAAAAATGTCTTCCAGCAGTTCCTTATAGGTCGGGCTCAAGATGATCGTGTGGTGCTTGATGTCCGGATACTGCTTCCGCGTCCCGAAGTAAATCACGAAGAGCGACATGCTGTACCGCAGCCGCTCCAGCCGCTGGTCCGTGTTCTTCCGCCGAAACTCCGCCGGCACCAGCTTGCGGTACGTATTGGCGACGTCCGCGTTGCTCACCACACCGTCCGCCTCCACCACCGTGCCGTCCGCCAGCACGACGCCCTTGGCCGCACCGTCCCGCACCACCACCTGCCGCACCGGCGACGACAACCGCACCCGCCCGCCCAGCTCGCAGAACAGCCGCCCCAACGCGTCCACCACGGCCCCGGTCCCGCCCATCGCATAATGCACGCCCCACTGCCGCTCCAGGTAGTGGATCAGCGCATAAATGGAGGTGGTCTGAAAAGGATTCCCGCCCACCAGCAGCGGATGAAAGCTGAACACCCTCCGCAGCAGCGGGTCCTTCACGTACTGCGACACAAACCCGTAGACCGTCTTGTACGACTGCAGCCGGATCAGGTCCGGCGCGATCCGCAGCATGTCCCCGACCTTCAGAAACGGCCGGTCCGACAACTCCACGAAGCCCTTCTGGAAAATCGCCTTCGCCTGCCGGATCATCTCCCGGTAGCCTTCCAGGTCGTTCGGCGCGAACGCCGCCACCCGGCGCTCCGTCTCCGCCTCGTCCTGGTTGTACTCGAACGACCGCCCGTCGTGAAACTCAATCCGGTAGAACGGGTCCACCGGCACGATGCGCACGTAGTCTTCCATCCGCCGCCCCGCCCCGCTGAACAGCTCTTCCAGCAGAAAAGGCGCCGTGATCACCGTCGGGCCGGCATCGAAAGTGAAGCCGTCCTGCCGGTAGACGTACGCTCGTCCCCCCAGCCGGTCGCGCGCTTCGATGAGTTCTACTTGGTATCCGCGCGTCTGTAGTCGAATGGCGGTGGCAAGACCGCCGAACCCGCTACCGACGACAACAATCTTTCTGCGAGGTTCTGGCATGTAGGTAGTCGACAAGCTCCATCAGCGGCCGGCCGCGCCGGCCAAAAGACCGCATCACGGCACGCGTGCGCTCATACTGCGCGTTCAGGTAATCCAGGTCCGACAGTTCGCCGTCCAGGTAATCGTCCGCCATCTGGAAGGCAATCCCGTACTCCCGCGCGAACCGCATCACCTCGCGCTCCTGCTGCTCGCCCGCCCCCGCGAACGCCAGTCCCGCCCGTGCGGCCAGCAGAAACAGCGGCACGGTCTTCAGCTCAGTCAGCTGTGTCCGCTCCTGCTCCCGACGCTGGCCCTGAAGCTGGAGGTCCATTGCCTGCCCGGCAATCAGCCCGCTGCAGTCCAGGCAGCGCAGCAGCAGCGTCTGAAACGCAATGCGCTCCCGCAGGTGCCTGCAATCGAGCGCGTCCTCCACAATCGACCGCCCTGCCAGCGCCACCAACCCGAACGCCGCCAGCACCGCCGTCGCCTCCCCGAACGCCACGTGCACCGTCGGCGATTCACGCCTCCACTGCTCGTCGTCCATGCACGGCAGGTCATCTACGATCAGCGAGGCACAGTGAATCAGCTCCACCGCTGCCGCCGCCTCCAGCGCCGGCTTCGGATCGGCTCCCGCTAGCTGCGCCACGCGCAGGGCGAGCAGTGGCCGGATCCGCTGGCCCCCACCCAGCACCGCATAGCGCATCGCCTCATGCACCGGACCGCCCTCGGGCATAGTCCGCCCGCTCAACAACTCGCTTAGCTTCGCTTCAATCCGTTCGCGGTCGGCCGGAATGCCCGTGATCTTAGGAAGAGGGACGGTAATCGCCACAGTTAGCTTATAGATTAAGCCGGGCGCAACGGAGCATCAGGATAATTGAAGGACTTCGTCCGCTTCACACCGCCGGAGCGACAACCTGCTCCAGCGCCGGTCTGTACGTCGCGGCCGTCTTCCGCCGCAGGCCCTCGGCATGACGCCAGGCCATCCCTACCACTCTTGTCACTTCGGTCTTGTCCAGGGGCTTCGGCAGCACGTCATAGCCGCCCATATTCAGGACCTCGGCCCAGAGCAGTTCGTCTGCCTGCCCCGAAATCACCACCAACGCCGCCGGACTCCCTATCCGCTCCAGCTCCCCCAAGACGTCCTTCCAGCTGCCGTCCGGCAGCTCTCTCTCACAAAGAACGACCGAACTCGCCGTCAGGCTGGCGCGTGCTTCGCCCAGGCTGGAACCCCGTTGCACCTTCCACGTGTGGTGGTGAAACACAGAACGCACAGCCGTCAGATCCTGTTCTTCCGGGCTTACCACCAGCAGAGAAATTTGTTCCGCTGGTGTTGTTCGAAGGGGCAGATTTTTCACGGTCGATGCCATCGTCGCTTCCTTCCTCTTCTCGCAACCTGAACGTTCTAAAGGGATCGGTCAAACTTGGTACCGGAGGGACCCTCATCCCTGAGCACTCTGTCGGCCACCCGCGCCATGTGGGGTTTCACCCATCCGCCACTGGCATTTCACCCACTCTCGGCAAGCGCCACCCCGTTCGGCACCCCTGGCGATTCTGTAACCCGCTGAAAATATGAGACGGACAAAGGTGTCGACTTTTGGGCCACCGCCTGCTTAGCAGTGTACGATTGTTGTTTTTAGCGACAGTCATTGCTGACAGTCATTGTTAGGAGGGTACGAATGCGGTTTCGCATTAGCCCAGTTGCGGTCATACGATGTCTTCTGGCGTTCGTTCTGCTGGCGGGGGCGGCTGCCCTCATCAGCGAAACCAAGTCGCCGTTCACCGAGCGGGATAAGGCCTACTACGCCGACGAAAATCTCGTGAATTTCGTCCGTCCAGGTCTGACCATCAAGATCCTCTCAGCCTCGATCGCTGCCGATGGAACCATCCAGGTGCGATATAGGGTGTCAGATCCCAGGGACCTGCCGTTGGATCGCGCCGGCGTGACTACGCCCGGTACCATCGCCACCAGCTTCATCGCGGCCACAATCCCCGCGGGCCAGACTCAATACACTTCTTATACCGTTCGAACCCAGACCAGCCCCATCACCAATCAATCGGCGATTCAGGCTGCTGGCGAGAACAACGGGACCTTCACTAAGGTCGCCGACGGCGAGTACACCTACACGTTCCGGACCAAGGCACCATCGAACATCGACCGGAACGCTGTGCACACCATCGGCGCCTACGGGTCGCGCAACCTGTCCGAGTTCGATCTCGGCACCAACTACGACGACGACGTCTTCTCGTTCATTCCTGCAACCGCCGCCGTCGTCTCGGAGTTGCCGCGTGACGTCGTCCGCACCGCCACCTGCAACAAGTGCCACGATCAACTGGCCTTCCACGGCGGCTCCCGCCGGACGATGGAATTGTGCGTCCTCTGCCACACGCCCCAGACGGTGGACCCTGACACCGGGAACACCGTCGACATGCCGGTCATGACCCATAAGATCCACATGGGCGCGAACCTGCCCAGCGTTAAGGCCGGTACGCCCTACAAGATCATCGGCAACGCACAATCCGTGCACGACTACTCCCACATCCGCTTCCCGGCCAGCTTCCTGCTCGCCGGCGAGGATGGCGGCCTCCGTGACTGCACCACCTGCCACACCGGCGACGCCAAGCAGAAGGACAACTACATCACCAGCGGATCCCGCGCCGTCTGCGGCTCCTGCCACGATGACGTGAACTTCGCCACCGGCGAAGGCCACGCCAATCTGCCGCAGGTCTCCGATAACCGCTGCACCACCTGCCACACTCCGGAAGGCGAACTCGAGTTCGACATCTCCATCAAAGGCGCGCACACCGTTCCCACACGCTCCCGCGACCTTCCCGGTGTTGTCTGGAACATCGAGAGCGTCACCAATACGGCGCCGGGCGAGAAGCCGGTCGTGGTCTTCACTCAGAAGACCAAGCGCGGCGAGGACATCAAGATGAGCGACATGACGCGCCTCGCGCTCGTTCTGTCCGGCCCCACCACCGACTACGTGTCGCCCACCAGCCGTGGCTACGTGTCGGAGGACATCCTCCGGACCACCACCGATCTCGGCGGCGGCCGCCTCCAGTACACCTTCACCAACGCCATCCCCGCCGATGCCAAGGGTACCTTCACCGTCGGTATCGAAGGCTATCGCAACATGACTCTGCTCGCCGGCACGAACAAGCAGATGACCGTTCGCGACGCCGGCGACAACGCCACCAAGGACTTCTCCGTCGATGGCACCGAGGTCGCGAAACGCCGCCAGGTGGTTGCACTCGAGAAATGTCTGAACTGCCACCCGCAGTTCTCAATCCACGGCGGCAACCGCGATCGCATCGAACAGTGCGTCCTCTGCCATAACCCCTTGGAGACCGATGCGTCTCGCCGCCCGGCCGCCCAGAATCCGCCGGAGAGCATCAACTTCATGACCATGGTCCACCGCGTCCATTCCGGCAACGCCCAGTCCCGTACCTACACCATCTATGGGTTCGGCGGCACGCCGCACAACTACAACGACGTCGGCTACCCCGGTCGCCTCCAGAACTGCAACGGCTGCCACGTGAACAACTCGCAGCAGCTGCCGCTCCCCTCAACCAATTCGCGCATCAACGATCCTCGCGGTCCCATCAACCCGATGGGCCCGACGACCGCTGCCTGCACCGGTTGCCACGCCAGCACCGCGGCCGCTTCGCACGCTCTCACCAACACCAGCTCGCTCGGTGAAGCCTGCGCCGCCTGCCACGGCCAAAACTCGGAATTCTCAGTCAATCGCGTCCACGCCCAGTAAAATTACTGGAATAAACGTGATCGCGAGACGGAGACTACATGGACCAATTTGTACCTAGCCGCAACTCTGTCTCTCAGCCGGTGAGCCGGGGACTCCGCTTCCTAGCGGGGTCCTCGGCCCTCGCCGTTTTGCTGGGACTGGCGGCCTTCGCGGGACCGCAGGAGAAGAAGGACGCTCCCGAAGCCAAGCCTTCTGCTCCGGCGGCCCCCGCCGAACTCGCCGGCTCGGACACCTGCCAACCGTGTCACGAGGACATCTTTAAATCTTTCTCCAAAAATCCCCACCACGTCGTCGAGACCAAAGGAAAACGAGGATTCCAGGGCAAGGCCTGCGAATCCTGTCACGGCCCGGGCTCCACCCACGCCGAGTCCGCCGACGCCAAGGATATCGTCAGCTTCAAATCCCTCAACCCCGCCGAGGCCGACCGCATCTGCCTCAACTGCCACCGCAACCAGCCCACCATGGTCGGCCGCGTCTTCGGCAGCCACGCGCGCAACCAGATCCCTTGCACCTCCTGCCACGGCATTCATAGTGATAAAACATTCGAACCGCGCGGACCCCTCGCTCAGCCCATCCCGTTCACTGAAACCGTCCGCACCCGCGCTTCCGTGCAAGGCCGCGCGCCCCGCCGCATGGCCGCCATCAACAACCAGTGCTCGAGTTGCCACACCTCCACCTACGCCGAGTTCCAACGCCCCCATAAGCACCCCCTCAACGAGGCCGGCGTCTCCTGTACCGACTGCCATAATCCCCATGGCTCGTTCCTTCCCGGCGACCAGAAAACCTTCGCCGCCAACGAACCCGGCTGCTTCAAGTGCCACTCGAACTTCCGCGGGCCCTTCACCTTCGAACATGCTCCGGTTCGCTTCGAGAGCTGCTCCACCTGCCACGAGCCCCACGGTTCTGCTAATCCGAAAATGCTGAACCGCCACGAGGTCATGTTCACCTGCCTGGAATGCCACTCGAATATCGGAGCGCAAACCCAGCGCGGTACCGTCGGCGGCATCCCCCCCGCCTTCCATGACCTGCGCTCGCCGCGCTACCGGCAGTGCACCATCTGCCACGTCAAGATCCACGGCTCGCACGTGAGTAAGGACTTCCTGCGATGAGGGGCGCCATGAAGAGCATCCTGACCCTGTTCCTTCTCCTGGCCCCCGTCGCGCTGCCAGCTCAGGATCCGCCCAAGCCCGTCGAAGAAGCGAAGCAAACCCAGGAGGCCAAACCCGCCCCAGAGACCAAGCCCACCGAAGAGGCCAAGCCCGCCGCCGACGCCCCCGCGCCCGACCTCGAGCGTCCCCTCTCCGGCGTCGTCGACTTCGGCAATCGTTTCGTCACCGGGCCCAGCGGCCACCGCAACACCTACCGCAGCATCGTCAACCTCGGCGAAGGCCCGCGCGTCTTCAACTTCGACTTCGGCCTCCAGGACCCCACCGGCCGCCTCTTCGACGACCTCAATGTCTTCGGCGGCAACTGGGGCGGCGACCCCTACAATACCCTTCGCGTCATCGCCAACAAGCAGCGCGTCTACCGCTTCACCGCCGATTACCGCAACCTCACCTACTTCGACTTTCTGCCTTCCTTCGCCAACCCGAACCGGCCCGACTCGTTCGGCGGCGCCGGCGCGAATGCCGTCTCCCGCCTCACTCCCGAGGGCACGCTCCTCAACCAGCGCTCCTACGACACCCACTTCCGGATGTCGGACATCTACCTGGAACTGTTCCCCACCCGCCGCATCGTGCCGTTCTTCTCCTACCAGCGAAACTCCTGGTTCGGCAGCGGCGTCACCCCCTTCGTCGCCCAAAGCACCGAGTACCCGATCCGGAATGACCTCCAGGACTCCACCGATCTCTACCGCGGTGGCGTGCGCCTCCAGTTCGACCGCTGGCACCTCACCCTCGAACAGGGCGCCACGAAGTTCCGCGACGACCAGCGCGTGTTTTCTACCGAAGCGAACCCGGGCAACCGGACCGTTCCCATCCTCGGCCAGACGCTCCGCCTAGCCGACGCCCTCCAGTCCTACGCCATGCGCGGAGAGAGCATCTTCTCCCGCATCAACTTCACCGCCTCGCCGTACTCCGGTCTCAATGTCCACGGCCAGTTCCTGTTCAGCCAACCCGAGACCGACGTGCACTATAGCGAGTCCGCCAACGGCAACTTCATCCTCCTGAACGCCGCCCGCTTCTACAATCGCCTGTCCCTAGGGGTCAACGGCGAAGCGGCCAGACCGCGCACCAGCGGAACCATCGGCTACGAAGCCCACATCGGCCGCCGGTTCCGCGTCATCCAGGCGATGGTGTGGGACCGCCTCCACAACGCCTCCGACATCGCCGTCACCGAGCGCCTCTTCTTCGCTTCCTCCACCGAACAGGTGACCAACTCGTTCCAAGCCGACCGCGTCGAATGGAACTACTACCGCAGTCAGAACGATGCCCTGTTCGATGTCACCAAGTCGTTTACCCTCCGCGGCGGCTATCGCTATATCTCGGGTAGGGCCCGCTCCCGTCCCGGCGACCTCGGCTCCACGGGCGACGTCGTCCGGAACCTCGAGCAATCCAAGCTCGAACGCCATGTCGGCCTCGCCGGAGCTACCTATCGCCCCAACGCGAAGTTCACCCTTAACGCCGAGCTCGAAGCCTCCAACGGCGTCCGCACCTTCTTCCGTACCAGCCTGCAGGACTACACCCGGCTCCGCCTCATCGGCCGCTACCAGTTGACCGGCTCTCTCCTCCTCACCGGCAACCTGCGCTTCCTCGACAATCAGAACCCGGCCCCGGGCGTCGACTACGACTTCCGTAGCCGCTACCAGACGTTCGGCGTCTATTGGACCCCTAAGGGCGGCAAGGTCTTCACGCTGCTCACCGAGTACGCCCGCTCCACCCTGCGCTCGGACATCAGCTACATCGTCCCGCAAGAGCTGTCGCGCGCCCGCTCCTTCTATCGCGACAACGCCCATACCGCCACCGCCGTCGCCGAACTCGCCATTCCCCGCAAGTTCAGCCCGCGCCTGAGTTTCGGCGGCTCCTTCTTCCTCTCGAACGGCAGCCGCCCCACCAGCTTCTACCAGCCGCTCGGCCGGTTCCTCATCCCGCTCCACCGCCGCCTCCACTACTACACCGAGTGGCGCTGGTTCGGTTATGACGACCAGTTCTACGGCTACAGCGGCTTCCGCACGCACCACATCGTTACGGGTCTCCGGCTGTTCATGTAGAGCAGCCGGACCTCCGGCCCTCGACGCGCCTCCTGTCGCTAATGTAAAATCCTCTCGTTCCCCTAGGAGGTGGCCTTTTGCGCCAACTTGCGCTGTTCATGACGATGCTGCTGCCTGCCACCGCGGCCGTCGACATCCCCGGCGACGCCGGTAATGGTGCGGAGCTTTTCCGCACCCAGAATTGCATCGCCTGCCATAGCGTGAACGGAACCGGAGGCTCCGCCGCCCCCGACCTGGGCAAGCGTACCGCGCGCGACCTCACTCCCACCCAGATGGCCGCTCTGCTCTGGAACCATGGACCCACCATGTGGGCCGCCATGGACAAGGCCCGCATCGCCAGGCCGAACATCTCCTCCCAGCAGGCCGCCGACCTCTTCGGCTTCTTCTACGCCTCCCGCTACTTCGAACGCCCCGGCGATGCCGCTCGCGGCCGTAAGCTCTTCGTGGATAAGTCCTGCGCCAACTGCCACAACATCACCTCCGCCACCCCGAACGGCGGCCGCCCCGTCATGCAGTGGTCCTCCATCGGCAACCCCATCGAACTCGCCCGCGGCATGTGGAATCACGCACCCAAGATGAGCGAGGCCATGAGCAAGGCCAAGCGAGCATGGCCCGCCATCACCTCGCAGGAATTGACCGACATGGTCGTCTACTTCCAGAACCTGCCCCAGACGCGGTCCCTGAAACCGGCCTTCTCCGCCGCCTCCGCCGAAACCGGCGCGGAACTCTTCCGCCTCAAAGGCTGCGCCGAGTGCCACCGAGGCGCCAACTCGCTCGCCCGCCGCACCGCCCCGCGCACCATGACCGACTTCGCCGCCGCCATGTGGAACCACGCTCCCAAAATGCTCCAGTCCCCGCCCGCCCTCCGCCCCGAAGAAATGACCCGCCTCGTCGGCTACGTCTGGTCCCTCCAGTTCTTCGACGACGCCGGCGATCCCGGCCGCGGCAAGTCCATCTTCAACGCCAAGTGCGCCTCCTGCCACCAGTCCGCCGGCTCCGGCGCGCCTCCCCTCGCCGGCCGCGTCTCCGCCTTCGATATGGCGTCCATGACCTGGCGTCACGGCGCCGCCATGTCCGCTTCCATGAAGCAGAAGAACCTCCCCTGGCCCCGCTTCGACCGCTCCGAAATGGCCGACTTGCTGGCGCATATTAATGCCATGTCGCCGGCCCGCAATTGACCCGCGTCGCCGATCTCGTTGCCCGCGTGCCCCTGCTGTCAGGCCTGGGCCAGGCCGAACGATCCGCCCTCGCCGAAGCCGCTGAACTGCGTTCCTTCGCCGCCGGTGAACTCGTCTTCTCCGAGGGCGATGGCTGCGCCGGAATGTACCTGCTGCTCACCGGCGAGGTCCAGATCTTCAAACGCTCCCCCGGCGGCGAATTGACCGTCTCCGTGGAAAGCGCCCCCGCCGCCCTCGCCGAGCTCCCGCTCTTCGATGGCGGCCCCTACCCCGCTTCCGTTCGCTCGCTCACGCCCCTCGAAACCGTCTTTCTGGACAAAGCCGCGTTCGTCTCGCTCTGCCGCCAGTACCCGGAAATCCCTCTCCAGTTACTCAAGGTCGTCAGCGCCCGCGTTCGCGATCTCGTCGCCGGCATCTCCAGCGTCCACTTCGAAGGCCTCCGCACCCGCATCGCCCGCACTCTGCTCGAGGCGCTGCCGCAGGCGCTCACCCATCATGAGATCGCCACCCGCCTCAACACCGTCTGCGAAGTCCTCTCCCGCGACATCGCCGCCCTCGAATCGCAGGGACTCGTCCGCGTCCGCGGCCGCGTCGTCGAAGTCGCCGACCCGGAGCGCCTCAAGGCCGAAGGCTGACCCGCCCCGCTACTCCCACAGCGCCACCGAATCCAGATCTTTGATAATCAGCCCGCGCTCCGTCGGAGCCGGGTGCGCCCACGTCGGCGATTCCGCCACCGCGTACCGCCGCACCTCCGCAAACGCGTCCGGCGCAGCCTTCGCCACAATCAGCGTGCCTTCATTGTTCAGCAGCAGCAGCGAATCCCCCGCCAGCAGAATCGCCGCGTTCTCGCCCTGCCGCGGCCCGCTCCGCCACAACGTCTTGCCGCTCTTCACATCCACCGCCACATACTGGCCCTTGTTCTTGTGCGACATCCCGTACAGCACATCGCCCTTTCGCACCGGGCTGCTCATATAGAACGCAACCTCGGAATTGTGCCACACCCGCTCCGCCGCCCACTTGCCGCCGGACTTCACCGGCTTCACCGCCGTGACGCCGTTGTTCAATCCCGAATAAATCACCGTGTCGCCCATGATCACCGGCGTCACAATGTTCTGCGTGTAGTCCGTCTTGTACGGAATCTGCCACAACAGCGCTCCGCTCGCCGCGTCCACGCCAATCACCTGGTCCTGTGACTGCGTCACCACCTGCTTCACTCCCCCGAACGTCCCCACCACCGGCGACGCATACCCCGGCCCGTCCCCCGCCCACTTCCACTTCTCCGCGCCCGTCGCCGGGTCGAACGCCGTCAACGCCCCGCTGTCGTGGCCGCCGGTGTGCAACACCATCAGCCCCGCGTCCAACATCGGCGAAGCCGACGAACCGTACAAAGGCGACTTCGCATAGTCCTTCTGCCACAACCGCTTCCCGCTCGCTGCGTCCCACGCCGTCACAATGCCGTGAATGCCCAGCGTGAACACCTTCCCGCCTGCCACCAGCGGCGTCGACTTCGGCCCCTCCCCATGCGATACCGCCGCCGGGTTCATCTTGTACGGCGCGGCGTACGCCTGCCGCCACAATACCTTCCCCGACGACGGATCCAGCGCCCACAACACTTCTTCGTTCTTCTCCCGCGCGAACACGTACAGCTTGCCCCCGGCCAGCACCGGCGAAGCGTGCCCGATCCCTACCTTCTGCGACCACTTCCGGCTCAGCTTCTCCGGCCACGACGCGCGCGCCGGAACCACGCCGTCCCGCGCCGGTCCGCGCCATTGCGGGAAGTCCGCTGCGCTGACGGCCAGCGCGATAAGCACTGACAGGGTGACAACTCTCATGCCTGTGATCATAGCGAGTCGCGCGATACTAACGGCAATGGACGGCTTCCCCGTAGTGCTGACCCTGCCCGTGCAGTGGGGCGAACAGGATTCCTTCGGACACGTGAACAACCTCATCTACCTGCGCTGGTTTGAGAGCGGCCGCATCGCCTACCTCGAGCGCGCACGCCTCTGGACCCAGGCCCAAAAGGACTACGGGCCCATTCTCGCGTCGATCACGTGCCACTTCCGCCGCCCCGTCAATTATCCGGACGAAATTCGCGTCGGCACCTGCGTCACCCGCATCGGCCGTACCAGCATGACCGTCGCGCATCGCGCCGAAAATCGCGCCGGCGAACTCGTCGCCGACGGAGACTCGGTCGTCGTCTGGTACGACTACCAGTCCGCCAAGCCCCACCCCGTCAGCGATGAGATGCGACAGGTGATCGCCCGCGTCGAAGGCCGCCCACTCTAAGACTTCACGGGCGGCGGCCCGAATACCACCAGCACCACCAACCGCCCCGGACCCGGGTTCCGCATACCGTGCACCACCCCCGCCGGCGCCAGAATCAAGTCGCCCGCCGCCACCACCTGTTCCTCCTCGCCCACCCGCGCCACGCCGCTGCCTTCCAGCACCACGTACATCTTGTCCTGGTTCTCGTGGACATGCGCCTCGTGCGCCTGTCCCGGTTCGAACCCGTTCAATCCGGCATACAGGTACTCCCCCGCCGCGAGCGACGCCTTACCCATCTTCCCCGCCTGAAACACCGCTCGCCCCGCCATCTGCTGGATGATCATCGCTTCCCTTCCGCCCCCCGGAATCGTTCCCAGGTATCCCACGCGTGGCTCCGCGACCCGGTGTACCGAATGTTGTCGTAGAAGGCGGCATTCCCGTTGAAGCGCGGATCGCCCTCCTCGCGCAGCATCCCTTCCATCCGCGCCCGCAGCCCCGCCATCAGGCTCCCGTGAACCGAAGCCCCCGCCACATTGCGCACGCACTCAGGGTCCGTCCGCACATCGTAGAGTTCCTCGGCCGGCCGCTTTCCGAACGACAGCCGGTAATACTCGTCAAAGCGCGCCAGCAGGTACTCCTTCGTCGGGCTGTCGTCGCACTCGCGATACCCCGTCTCCGGATTTCCGCTCGGCCACCGGTCCGGCTCGTAGTTGCGCACATACAGCCAGTCCGGCGTTCGGATCGCCCGCACCGGATACCCGGCGTCTCCCGGCCGCCCCAGGTCGTGCCGCTCCTTGCCCGCCAGGGCGACATTCCGCGTCGCATCCACCGTCCCTGACCGGGAGGCGCGCAACACGTCGAGGAAACTCCGCCCCGTCATCGACGCCGGCCGGTCCACGCCCGCGGCCTCCAGAAACGTCGGCGCGAAGTCCCGCATCTGGATAAAGTCCGTCACCGTCCTCCCGCCCGCCGCCTGCCCCCCGAACCGCACCGCCAGGGGCAAGTGAAAGCCGTCTTCGTAGATGTGCGCCTTCGCCCGCGGAAACGGCATGCCGTTGTCCGACGTGACTGCCACCAGCGTGTTTTCCAACTCACCCCGTTGCTCCAACGCCGTCAACGCGCGCCCCAGGTGACTGTCGAAATGCTCCAACTCCATCGCGTAGTCCAGCAGGTCGCTGCGAATCAACGGCTGGTCCGGATAATACGCCGGCACGCGCACCGCCCGCGGGTCCCGCTTCGCCCGGATCCCCGCGCCCGCCTCATACACCCGGTGCGGCTCGTAGCCGCCCATCCAGAAGCAAAAGGGCCGCCCTGCCGGCCGCGCGTTCAGAAAATCCTCAAAGTTGCTCGCGTAGTCGCACGTGTTGATGCCGCTGTGCGGAGCCGCCGTCCTGCGCTCCTGGAACGGCCGCCCCGCCGGGTTGTGCGGCCATCCGGTCGTCGTGAAGTCCCCCGGGCCCCACCCCTTGCCCGTGTGCCCCGTCGCGTAGCCCGCCGCCTCCAGCAGGGCAGGGAAGGCCGCGTAGTCGCGCGGCAGGATGCTGTAGTGCACCATCGCCTCCTTCACCTGCCAGGCGTTTCGCCCCGTGAGAATACTCGCCCGCGACGGGCTGCACTTCGGGTTCGACGTGAAGCAGTTGGTGAACAGCACGCCCTCCCGCGCCACCCGGTCGAACGACGGCGTGCGTACCCATTCACAGCCGTATGCCCCCGCGTGTCCCCGCCCCCAGTCGTCGGCGATAACGAACAGGATGTTCGGCCGCTTCTGTTGCGCACGAACCAGCGGTGCGGCAAGCGTGGCCGCGCCGCCGCCGAGAAAGCTCCGCCGCGACGTCACAACTGCTCCATCAACTGCATCAGGTGATCCATGTCGAACGCTCCCTGCCGCCGGTTCCGTTGGTTCTGGTACTTCCACCCTTGCCCGATGCAGTAGAAGACCTGTTCTTCCTCGATCCCCGTCGTCTCGATCAGGTCCTGGTTGTACCACCGCACCGATCCCTGCAGCACGTACGGCGTCTTGAACAGCTCCGTCGACGACAACTGCGCCGTCGATTCGAACACGATCTGCACCAGCCGCCCGCGAGCGTTGATCTGGATCACGTTCACGCCCGTGTCGCGAAAGACTTCCAGTGGATACTCGTCCGGGTCCAGTTCCAGCCGCAGGCTCCTCAGGTGCTCATTCACCGCCGTGACGAAGGCCCTGCACAGTGAGTGCAGATCCGCCGCCGCACGCCGGCGCTCGCCCTCCACCTCGCGAGCCTTGCGCAGCAAGGCTTCATCCGCGGCCGCTTCCTTCTCCAGCCGGTTCGCCAACCGCCGCAGCCGATCTTGATTCATCTAAATCTTCGGATACTCCCACGGCGCCCGGTACTTGCGCGACAGTAGCTTCACCGCCTCCGGATCGCTCGGAAACGTCTCCTTCACCCCGTCCCACTGGACGCTCCGCCCCAACCGCATCGAAATCATCGCTAGCAGGCTCATGTTGGTCGACCGGTGCCCGATCTCGATATCCGAAACCGGCCTCTTCTTCGCCTCTATGCTCTCGATGAAGTTTGCCCACAGCTCCCGGATGTTCTGGTCGTCCGGCTGATTCAGCTTCGGCGCTTCATGCACCGGCGGCTCCCCCTTCTTCGAGGGATAGAACGTCCACCCGTCGCGCCACCCCATGTGGAACGTGCCCTCCGTACCGTAGAAGTACGCTCCCAACGGCGCCTTCTCCGCCTCGTTGCCCCCGTACGTCCGGTGCTCCCACACGCACGTGAAGCGGTCGAACTCGAACGTCGCCACCTGCGTATCCGGCGCGTTCGTGTTGTCTTCCTTGATGCGGCGCGCCCCGTGCGAATACACCGACTTCGGCGCCTGTTCCTCCGTCCACATCAGGATCTGGTCAAACCAGTGAATGCCCCAATCGCCGATCGTCCCATTCGCGAACTCCAGGTACTGCCGGAACCCGCGCGGATGGATGGTCTTGTTGTAAGGCCGCATCGGCGCCGGCCCTACCCACAGGTTCCAGTCGAGCCCCGCCGGCGGGTCGGAGTCCGGTACCCGCTGCCCGCGCCCACCCGCCGAGTGAACGAACGCCCGCACCATCCCGATCCGCCCCACCTTGCGCGATTTCAGAAACTGTATGCCCGAGACGTTATGCGGCGATACCCGCCGGTGCGTCCCCACCTGCACCACCCGATCCGCCTCCCGCGCCGCCTTCACCATCGCCCGGCCCTCGAGTATCGTATGCCCGATCGGCTTCTCCACGTACACGTGTGCCCCCGCACGCACCGCTGCGATCATCGCCAGCGGATGCCAGTGGTCCGGCGTCGCCACGATGACGATCTCCGGCTTCTCCTTCGCCAGCATCTCGGTGTAGTCTTTGTACCCTTTCGGCTGCTCGCCGGAGAGCTTCGAAACCTCATCGGACGCCTTCTTTAACTGGCTCTCGTCGACGTCGCACAACGCCACCGGTTTCGAGCGGCCCGCCTCCAAGGCCGTGCGGAAGATGTTCATGCCCCACCATCCGCTGCCGATCAGCGCCGTGCGGTACGTCCTTCCCTGCGGCCGTAACAACGGCGCCGCGCTCAAGCCCGCCAGGAAGATTCTTCGATTCATTCTTCCTCCCCGAACGGTCTACAGTATCACTAGTGCGCCGCCTCCACGGAAGGGTCGTTTTGCCGGAACTGCTCGAATCCGCCGAACCCGCCGAGGCAAGACGCAACCTCGACGATCTCCGAAAAATTAACCGCTGGTTCGGTGGACACCGTGTCGTCCGCTCGCTCGTCGGCGAAGCCGCCGCGGGCGCCCAAACATTCTCGCTCCTCGATGTCGGAGCCGCCTCCGGCGACACCGCCGCCGTCGTCAAGCGCCGCTACCCCCGCGCCTCCGTCGTCTCCGCCGACATCCGGCCCCTTCACCTCGAATCCGCCCCGCACCCAAAACTCGCCGCCGACGCCTTCGCCTTGCCCTTCCAGCCCCGTACCTTCGACTTCGTCCTCTGTTCCCTGTTCCTGCATCACTTCGACGACGACACCATCGTCTCTCTGCTCGCCGCCTTCGCCGCCACCGCTCGTCGCGCCGTGCTGGTAAGTGACCTCGAACGTCACCCCCTCGCTTACTACTTCCTCCCGGCAACCCGAAGTATCTTACGCTGGAACGAACTGACTGTCCGCGACGGAGCCGTCTCCGTGCAGGCCGGCTTCCGGCCTCTCGAACTCGAGCGCCTCGCCCGCGCCGCCGGTCTCCACCCGCGCGTCCGCCGCCACCGCCCCTGGTTCCGCCTTTCGCTCATCGCACCCGTTAAGTAATTTTTCCCGTCGCTCCCGCTCCCGCAAGCCGCTCCGTCCTGTTAAGTGCGTGACTCGCCGCGCCTGCCGCCCTTTGGCTCCAGGATTGCTATCAAGGGAACCGGCGAAAAGAAAAAGGGCGCGCTGAGGCCTCCGGCGACGCCTTGAAAACAAGAACAAAAACAAAAGAACAAAGAGGTAGTCTGTGACCTGTCATATCTCTGCGTTTCCTTCGCTGCTCGGGATTTCCTTCGCGGTACTCATGGCCGCGCCGGCAGCGTTCCCCCAGCTATCGCGCCGCACGTTTGACAATCACGACCTCGGCGGTGGCAGAGTCTCCGGTGAGATCACTTGCGCCACCTGTGACTTCCGCTCCATCACGGTAGAAATCGTCTCCGGCAACGGGCGCCGTTCCGGGCGCGCTTACGTGGGTGTCACCGGCAGCTTTGAGTTGCCGGACGTCGGCTATGGAACTTCGGAACTCCGCGTTCTCAGTGGAAGCGGTGATGTGCTCTACCGTCAGTTCGTCACCCTGCCCACCGGCGTTCTGCGCATCAAACTCGGCCCTGAGAAGACCCCCACCCCGGCGTCCGCCACCGTTTCCCTGGCGCGCCTCGCCCGCCGCATCCCCGAGAAAGCCGTGAAGGAGTTTGAACGATCCATCGAAGCCCGCAAAAAGGGCAAGCTCGATGAGTCCGTCGCCCGGCTCCAGAAGGCGCTCGAAATAGCCCCGGACTACATGGAAGCGCGCAACAACCTTGGCGTCCAGTACCTTCAACAGGAACGCTACCCCGAGGCCCTCGAGCAGTTCCAGGCCGCCATTCGCCTCGACGAGGGTTCTGTGCTCGCCGCCTCCAACATGGCCGCCGCGCTGTTCTCGATGGAACGGTTCGCCGAGGCCGAAGCCGCCGCTCGCCGCGCCTCCGACCTCGATCCTTCCTGCTCCAAGAGCCGCTACATCCTCGGGCTCGCTCTCGCGAAACAGAGCGTCTACTCCGAAGAGACCCTTCACAACCTCATGGCCGCCGCACCGAAGTTCCCGAAGGCCCATCTCGCGGCGGCCGAAGTCCTCGTCCGCACCGGTCAGCGGTCGAAGGCAAAGCAGCAGTTGGAAGATTACCTGGCCACCTCCAATCCCGCAAATGTCGACCAGGTGAAAGTCTGGATATCCGAACTGCAGTAGTCGGCGCGCCCTACTTGGCCAACACTGCCTGAGCACGGGCCCCTTCCACGGTAGCTTCCGAGCCCGGCTTCACCCCGGCCTTGTAGGGCAGCAGCATCGGGACCTGCCGCTGATACCGCCGGTAGGTCTCGCCGTGTTCGCGAGCCAGATCGCGCTCCTCGAACTGGATCCCCACCAGGATGTACGCGGTGCTCAGAATCGCGAACAGCAACCTGCCTTCACTCATCACCGGCGCCGACCAGAACGCAATCACAAAACCCAGCAACAGCGGGTGGCGCACAAAGCGGTAGAGGAAGGTCATGCGAAACGGCAGCGGCTTGTACGATTGGTTCTTGAGCGCCAGCGTGACTTGCCGGAGCCCGAACAGGTCGAAGTGATTGATCAGGAACGACGCCAGAAGGACAACCGCCCATCCCAGCCAGTACAGTCCACTCACCGCTGCCGCAGCCACCGGCGATTCGATCGCCCAGACGGCGTCCGGCATCGGCTCCCAGAACCAGAACGTGCCGAAGAGAATCGCGCTCGCCACAAATACAAACGTGCTTCGCTCGATCGCCGCCGGAAGGACCGACTTGATCCACGTCTTGAATCCGCGCCGGGCCATCACCGTGTGCTGGATGGCAAACAGGCCCAGCAGCGACGCGTTCACCAGGATCGCCGTCAGCTTATCGCCCGGCGCTCCGCTATCGATTGTTTTGGGCGCTGCGACATTACCCACGAAAGCCATTGCCCACAGGAAGGTCGCGAAGAACAACAGGTACGCCGCGACGCCGTAACCGAAAATCAAAATGCGCTTCATCTCGTGATCGCTCCTTGCCCGCTCATGTGCAGACGGACCGCGAAACGGCTCAAAAAAATCCGGCCGTCCGGAATGACCGCCTTTCTCGCGTTACAAAACAGGAGCAGATGTTCACGTCATCCCTTTCCGTCGACTGTGTCTACCCCGACCTTCGCCGGTTAGCCCGCGCATTTCTCCGACGCGAGCGCGGCGGCCACACCCTACAGCCCACCGCCCTGGTGCACGAAGCGTACTTGCGTCTCAACTCCCAGGAGCCCGTCTGGCAGAATCGCGAGCACTTCTTCGGCGCTGCAGTGAACACCATGAGGCAGATCCTCATCCAGCACGCACGGGCGCGAAAAGCGCGGAAGCGGGGCGGGGAAGCAGAACGGGTTCCGTTGCGCGAATCCATCCTGCATGCCCCCTCGCCCAACGCCGATCTCGCGGTCGTCAACGAAGCACTGCGCCAGCTCGCCGCCGGCGACCCGACCCTGCTGCAGGTCGTCGAACTGCGATGCTTCGAAGGCCTGACGGTCGAGCAGATTGCTGCCCGTACCGGCCGTTCCGTCGCCTCCGTGAAGCGCGACTGGGCTTACGCCCGGGCCTGGCTCCGTTCCCGCCTCAGCCGGCGCGGCTCCGCTTGCGCATCCCTGCGCCCGTAAGGTTTCCGCCTAACGTCAGGGTATACTGATAGTCGGAGAGTTATTCCCTTTGTCCATCCGGCGATTCCTGCGCCTGTCAGCGCACATTCAAATGCTGCCTGTCCTCGAAAGTGGCGAGGAGACCCTCGTCGGCGGTCAGGCCGTGATGGAGGGCGTCATGATGCGGGCTCCCCACAGCTACTGCGTCGCCGTCCGCAAGCCCAACGGCGAAATCGTCACCGAAGAGAGCCCGCTCCCCAAGCTGTCGGAAAAGTATCCCCTCTTCAAGTACCCCGTCCTGCGCGGTGTCGGCACCCTCGGCCACGCCATGTGGCTCGGCGTCAAAGCCCTTCGCTTCTCCGCCAACGCCGCCCTCGAGGAGGAGACGGCCAAAAGCGAAAAGAAGCAGGACATCTCCGGTTGGGCCATGGGCCTCAATCTCCTCTTCTCCTTCGCCTTCTTCGTGTTCCTCTACAAACTCGTCCCGCTCTGGCTCACCACCGCCCTCGGCGAACGCTTCCCCGCGCTCAAGGGCCAGATCGTCTTTAACCTCGTCGACGGCCTCATCCGCATCGCCATCTTCCTCGCCTTCCTCTACGGCATCTCCCGTTGGAAAGACATCCGCCGCGTCTTCGAGTACCACGGCGCGGAACACAAAGTCGTGTTCAACTTCGAATCCGGCCAGCCCGTCACCGTCGAAAACGCACAGCGCTTCGTCACCTTCCATCCCCGGTGCGGCACCAGCTTCCTGCTCGTCGTCATGGTCGTCTCCATGGTGGTCTACGCGTTGCTTCCCATTGAGTCCTTCGCGGGCAAGTTCATCTCCCGCATCGCGCTCCTGCCCGTGGTTGCCGGCCTCAGTTATGAGATGATCCGCTTCGCCGCCAAACGCCGTGGCGGCCTCATGGCCATGCTCACCGCCCCCGGCCTCTGGCTCCAGCGCATCACCACCCAGCCGCCCGCCGACGATCAGACCGCCGTCGCCATCCACGCCCTCGAAGGCGCCATGCGCATCGAGCAGCAGCAGGGCGGCCAACTGGTCATCGCCTGACGAAACCGAAACCCCATGCAATACGCTCAAAAGCTGGATGAGATCGAGGCGCGCTTCGAGGAATTGACCCGCCAGATGGCCGACCCCGAGGTCATCAACGATCCCACTCAGTACCGCAAAATCACCAAGACCCAGTCCGAGCTCCAGGAGATCGTCGACAAGTACCGCGAGTGGAAGCGCGTCAACGGCAACCTCGAGCAGAGCCGCGCCATGCTCGAGGAATCCGACCCCGACCTGCGCGCCATGGCCGAGGAAGAGGTCGAGCAGCTCGAGCCCCAGCTCGCCGCCATCGAAGACGAACTCCGCATCCTCCTGCTCCCCAAGGACCCCAACGACGAGAAAGACGTCGTGCTCGAAATCCGCGCCGGCGCCGGCGGCGACGAAGCCAGCCTCTTCGCCGCGGATATGTTCCGCATGTACGGGCGCTACGCCGAAGGGCAGCACTGGCGCGTCGAAATTACCTCCACCAGCGAATCGGAAGCCGGCGGCTTCAAAGAAGTCCTCGCCCTCATCTCCGGTAACAAGGTCTTCTCCAAGCTCAAGTACGAGAGCGGCGTTCACCGCGTCCAGCGCGTGCCCGTCACTGAGCAGCAGGGCCGCATTCATACCTCCACCGTCACCGTCGCCGTGCTGCCGGAAGCCGACGAAGTCGAAGTCGAAATCAATCCCGCCGACCTCCGCATCGATACCTTCTGCTCCTCCGGCCCCGGTGGCCAGTCCGTCAACACCACCTACTCCGCCGTCCGCATGACCCACATCCCCACCGGACTCGTCGTCTCCTGCCAGGACGAAAAATCGCAGATCAAGAACCGCGCCAAAGCGCTCCGCGTCCTGCGTTCCCGCCTTTACGAAATGGAACTCGAGAAGCAGCGCGCCGCCCTCGGCGCCGAGCGCCGCAGCATGGTCGGCACCGGCGACCGCAGCGAGAAGATCCGCACCTACAACTACAAAGAGAACCGCGTCACCGACCACCGCATCGGTCTCACCATTCACCAGCTCGACCAGATCATGGAGGGAAACCTCAACGCCCTGGTCGATGCCCTGACCACTCATTACCAGACCGAGAAGCTCAAACAGCAGATCGACAGCGGAGCGCCCGCCAATGACAGTCGAAACCGCACTCCGTCAGGGATCATCCCTCCTGCAGAAGGCGGGGATTCCCGCGCCCCGGCTAACCGCTGAAGTCCTGCTGTCCCACGCGCTCGGCAAGGAACGCTCCTACCTCTACACTCATCCCGAAGAAGACCTCGGTCACTATCCGTGGCTCCACTTCGGCCGCTACCTGCATGAACGGCTGAAGGGCAAGCCGACGCAGTACATCACCCGCAAGCAGGAGTTCTACGGCCGCACCTTCCGCGTCACCCCCGACGTCCTCATCCCGCGCCCGGAAACCGAACACGTTATCGAGCAGGTGCTCGCCCGTGCCCCCGCCGCCCGACGCCTCGCCGACATCGGCTGCGGCTCGGGCGCCATTGCCATCACCCTCGCCCTCGAAACCCGCGCCGCCGTCTTCGCTTCCGACATCTCCGCTGCCGCGCTCGCCGTCGCCCGCGACAACGCCCGCCGCCTCGGCGCCTCCGTCCACTTCGCCCGCGGCGACGTCACCGCCGCCTTTGGCCCCTCCACCGTCGACGTCATCGCCGCCAATCCCCCCTACATCCCCGAACTCGAACGCGACACCGTCCAGCCCGAAGTCCGCGATTTTGAACCCCCCGTCGCCCTCTACCCCGGCCCCACCGGCCTCGAAATCTACACCCGCCTCATTGCCGACGCTCCCCGCGTACTGTCCCCCGGCGGCCTGCTCGTAATGGAGATCGGCTACCGCCTCTCCGATGCCGTCCAGGCCCTCTTCGATGCGCGCTGGCGCAACCTCGAAATTACGGCCGACCTCGCCGGACTCCCGCGCGTCGTAAGCGCTACGCTGTCTCCATGAGCGCCGTCCGTACCCTCTTTCACGTGGACATGGACGCGTTTTTTGTCTCCGTCGAAGAACTCTTCGACCCCTCGCTGAAGGGCAAAGCCGTCGTCGTCGGAGGCCAGCGCGACCAGCGCGGCGTCGTCTCCGCCGCCTCCTACGAAGCCCGCAAGTTCGGCGTCCACTCCGCCATGCCGCTGCGCACCGCCGCCAAGCTCTGTCCCCAGGCGATCTTCGTCGACGGCCACCCCGACCGCTACCGCGACTACTCGCACCGCGTCTTCGACGTCCTCAACCGCTTCTCCCCCATCGTCGACATGGCTTCCATCGATGAGGCCTACCTCGACCTCACCGGCACCGAGCGCCTCCACGGCCCACCCCTCTCCGCCGCTCACCGCCTCCACGAAACCATGAAGCGCGAGACCCGCCTCAATTGCTCCATCGGCATCTCCGCGTCCCGCATGGTCGCCAAAGTCGCCTCAGACCAGGCCAAACCGAACGGCGTGCTCTGGATCCTGCCCGGTTGTGAAGCCGCCTTCCTCGCCCCCCTCGACGTCCGCAGAATCCCCGGTGTCGGCAAGGTGACCGAGAAAAACCTCAACGAACTCGGCATCCGCAAGGTCGGCGACCTCGCCCGCCTCGACACCCCCTTCCTCGAACAGCGCTTCGGCAAATGGGGACTCGCCCTCTCCGGTAAGTCGCGCGGCTTCGATGCCGGCGGCTGGTTCGATACGCCCATCGGCGAAGCCGGCGACCCGAAGTCCATCAGCCACGAACATACCTTCAATGAGGACACCGCCGACCTCTCCGTCCTCGAAGCCACCCTCGCCCGCCTCTCCGAAATGGTGGCCCGCCGCCTCCGCGATCACCATCTTCATGCCCGCACCGTACAGATCAAGCTTCGCTACTCGGACTTCACCACCATCACCCGCGCCCACTCGCTCGATCACCCCACCCAGCTCGACGCCGACCTCATCTCCGAATCACGCGCCCTGTTCCATGCCAACTGGAAGCCCGGCGCCACCGTCCGCCTGCTCGGCGTCCATGCCGGTAACCTCGAGCGCACCCAAGGCCAACTGCACCTGCTCGACGGCCCCCGCTCGGAACGCTGGCGCCACGCCCTCGAAGCCGTCGACAAACTGCGCGACCGCTTCGGAGAGCGCAGCGTCTCCCTCGCCGCCGGCCTGCAGGGCGGCTTCCGCGAACGCGTTCACGAGAACCCCGCCGGATTGCCGGGAAAAGACCCTAAAAAGCCCGCTTCGTGACATAATAGCCACCCGGAGGAATGTGACCCCATGGCAAAGACAGTGCGCATCCTGTCTATCGACGGCGGCGGCATTCGCGGCATCATCCCCGCCACTCTCCTCGCCGCTCTCGAAAAACGGTCCGGAAAACCGATCGCCGAGTCGTTCGACCTCATCGCCGGTACCTCCACCGGCGGCATCCTCGCGCTCGCCCTCGCCAAGCCCGGCGCCGCCGGCAAACCGGAGTACACCGCCGAACAGATCATCGACCTCTACTTCAAAGAGGGCTCCAAGATCTTTCCCGATCTGTTCTTCCACAAGCTCAGCGACCTGTTCGAGGAGAAGTACCCGTCCTCCGGCATCGAGGGCGTACTCGACAGTTACTTCGGCGGCGCCATGTTGAGCGAAGCCCTCACCAACGTCCTCGTGACCTCCTATGAGATCGAACGGCGTATGCCCTTCTTCTTCCGCAGCATCAGGGCGAAGGCCGATGCCGCCTACAACTTCCCCATGAAGCGCGTCGCTCGCGCCACCTCCGCCGCCCCCACGTACTTCGAGCCCCTCAAGCTGGAGACACCCGCCGGCGACGACTACTACGGCCTCATCGACGGCGGCGTCTTTGCCAATAACCCCGCCATGTGCGCCTACGTCGACGCGCGCCGCATGTTCCCCGATGCCACCGACTACCTGATCGTCAGCGTCGGCACCGGGTCCCTCATCAAGCGCCTCCCCGTAGAGGACGCCCAGCGCTGGGGACTCGTCAAATGGGCCCGCCCCATCCTCGACATCATGTTCGACGGCGTCAGCGCGACCGTCGATCACCAGATGCGCGAGTTGTTCCCGACCGAAGCCGGCGTTAAGCGCTACTACCGTTTTCAAATCGATCTGCAGCCGCAAAACGAGGATATGGACAACACCGCTCCGGAAAACCTCCGGTCCCTCAAATTGCTGGGCGAGCAGCTGGTTCGCAACTGCGGTGACGAACTGAATGACATCGCAGCGCGCCTCAAGGGCCTCGCCGCCGCCGCGCCGTAGTAAGGTTACTTACCGTTTAACGGCAGGCCGCTGTTGACGAGCGGCCTGTACTCGATTCATCATTTACAGGGTTAACTACTCTGCTGGCAAGCGCCGGCGATCTGCGTGTTGTCGCGCGCCCTTCCGTAAAGCAACCGTTACAAATCAGCAACTGGAGGAGCGATCTGTGTCCAAAAAAGCAGTTATCCTGATGGCCGTACTTCTTGCGGCCTTACCTGGCCCCGCTGCGGCGGCCGCCATCGTGTTCAGTACCTCAACCGACGTCGGCGGCGTCGTCGATTCCTTCCGTGCCGCCCTCGGCGACCCCAACAACGGAAACGCCGCCGGCCCCTTGATCGATGGCCGTCGCGAAATCAACTGGGATGGCGGCGGCAGCAGCGCCACCGCAACCGCCGGCACACCGTTCACCGGCTTCCGGAACATCCGCGGCGCTACCTTCACCACCCCCGGGACGGGTTTCGTTCAGGCGCCTCCCAGCGGCCTCGCCACCTTGTTCGGCAACGCCGCCTACGCCGACTTCTCCGTCTTCAGTCCCCTCCGTCTCTTCAGCGCCATCGGCAGCAACGTCACGGACACCACCTTTAACGTTCCCGGTACCCTGATCCCGGCCTACGTCACCGGCTTCGGCGCCGTCTTCTCCGGAGTCAGCATCGAGAACACCACTAGCATCGAGTTCTTCGACCTCGCCGGCAACTCCCTCGGCGGAAGCTTCGCTCCCGTCTCCGGTGAGGCCGGCCTTTCGTTCCTCGGCGTCATCTTCGACGCCGGTGAACGCATCGGCAGCGTCCGCATCACCAGTGGCAACACCGCCCCCGGCCCCGGCGAGAACATCGAGATCGACGTCGTCTTCATGGACGACTTCCTCTACAGCGAACCCCAGGCCGTCCCCGAACCCGGCTCCCTCGTCCTGGTCGGCGCCGCCCTCGCCGCCGCCGGTCTCTTCCGCCTCCGAAAGCGATAGCAGTTCAGGCCCGCTGTGCTACCCTATGAATGTTCGCCCCCCCCCGCAGCGGGCCTGTAGCTCAGTTGGTTAGAGCGCTACCTTGACACGGTAGAGGTCACAGATTCGAGTTCTGTCAGGCCCACCACTCCCGCAAAGAAGTATCGGCTCTCCGCAGGAATCTGACAGACATTAATAATCACGTGGCTTTCCGGAAAACGACGAATTCGGTCTAAGATCAGAGCGTTACCTTCCCGGTTTTGGCGATCCGCGCAAGGAACGGCCCTTCGTGCCATTCGAGGATTCGGTAGATGGCTGGAAGGGCTATGACGAAGACGGACGCGATCTCCGCGCCCCGTAGGTTTCCAGCCACGAGGATGAAGACGCGCGCCCCGCTGGACCTGAGCGCCGCGATTTCCAAGGGCCTGTACCGGAGGCGCTGGTCCTTGGTGAAAACGACCCACCCGTGCTGCCCAACCTTTGTCAGCCAGACGCTATCTTCTTCATCGCGCCTGAAGTGGTCGTCGTGGATCTCAACAGCCAATCCCTCTGCAGCAAGGACACCACGGAGTGGTTCCACGCCCAAGGATCTGTCGATGAAGAAGACAGTACCGTCAGGCGGCTTCGCAGCGGATCGCTTCTTCGACGGCACTTGTCTCCAATCGGAAATCCCGAGCAAGATCAGCGACCGAGTCGCCGGCCTTGTACCGCTCGTAGATTGCGGAGACGGGAATCCCAGTGCCGACAATGACAGGCCGGCCGAAGGATACCGTTGGGCTCATGACGACCAGGCGTGGATCGGATTTCGGCGCGGCGTCGGACTCGGTTTCCCTCGTAAAGGGATACAGCTTGATGGGCAGTCCGCGGGTGTCGCGTTCGATCCTTTGGAGGTAGACGCTGATGATCTCTTTCATCGCCTGCTGACCCGCGCGCGACGCATTGATCATCTGACCATACCGCTCCACAAAAAGATCCAGTCCGTCGGTTTGAAACGCCTGGTCGATGAGCGGGCGCTCCACATGGAATTCGCGCCGGACGTACTCCAGTGCTCGCCGCACCTTGGGAAGCTTGACCCCGTGCCGGCGCCGGATCGCTGCCAAGACGTGCGCTTCAACGAGGTTGATGAAGGAGAGGTACTGTCCCTTCGGGTCGTCCAGATGGATCACCGGCGAGGATCTGCGCTGCTGGCCCGACACTGGATAGAGTCGACCTGACACCCAACTCCGAAGCGTGACTTCGGGCATGCGCACGTAGTGTGCCGCCTCCGCCACGGTGTACGCTGGCTGGACACGCGGATCATCTGCTCGATTGAATGCCGAGGTCAGTTTCGCGGCCATTACTCCTCAAACATTATCAGGTTTTCGTGTTGAGGCCCACAAGGCCGCCGCGGGAGGACTTGGGCATGATGGGCAGGATCATCGCTCATGTAGAGGCATCGAAAATCTTCTCGACAGAACATGCTGCCCACCCTTCCATGTCGCTGAACGGCTTGCCTAATCATGGGCGCGATCCGGCGTCCATCATGCCCACGAAAACAAGGGACTTGGGCTTCAAGTGGACTCCATTTGGACTCCGAAAGAGCCGCATGGCCCGTGTCTGACTGAAAACACTAGACCTCTACTTTCCCGAGCTAAACCTTGACACGGTAGAGGTCACAGATTCGAGTTCTGTCAGGCCCCCCACTCGCAACCCAAGTATGGGGCTGCCAATAAGCGACGCTGGAATGACGTTAGGCAACCCGACTGGTTGAACCATTGAGGCACAGTGCGCGCAACCAAGCACATCGATTCCGGCCGGTAGCTGACCGAACTCGAATGCCGTTCTCCGAAGTCAGGGCTCTGAATCACGCAAGTGCTTGCGGCAGGGAGTGGGGCGGAGCTTGGCCGAGACATCGAACAAAGCGCCTGAACTTGCCTGCCGCCGAGGGGGCATGGCGCGGAATTGCTATACTCCTCTACTCCAACGTGCGAGCCAAAACCGTGTTCGGAGTATCCAGATCGTGACACTGACGGAAACGGCACATTTGCCCCGCCGGCCCGGCTCTGCGTCATCACCACACAAGCTTGCCGCGGAGCGAGCAATCTTCGCTCCGCAGGAGATTGTAGGAGTCGAACTGGCCCTTACCACGGTGCATGTGCAACAGCAGAACCAGATGGAGTTCGAGTACCCGCAGAATGGGCGCTGGATTGCCAAAACCGTCGACCCAAATTCCATCACCATCAGGCCCGCCGGCTCAACGATCAACGTTCGCTGGAAGCAGCAAACGACGATGGTAGGTTTGGCTTTGCCTCAATCTGTGCTGCGGATGGCGACTCCAGGCATGGCGACCGCAGACCAGCTGGGCCTGGAGTTCGTATGCGGGGCGAAAGACGAAGAGATATCCACGCTGGCTGTGCTCCTGGCGAAGGAGGGGGAGCGCGGTTATCCGCTCGGCGAACTGTACCCGGAAGCACTGACCATGGCCTTGGTCCTCGCGCTCGTGAAGCGGTACGGGAACGTTCGCGGTGGACGGTTCACAGATGTTGGCGGCCTTGCCGGCAGCCGCATGCACCGCGTCTTGCAGTACATCGACGCTCATCTCGCCGATAAGCTAAGCCTTCATCAGTTGGCGCAGGTCGCCAACGTCAGTCCCTTCCACTTCTCCCGGCGGTTCCGCCAGGCAACCGGCGTGAGCGTCCATCAATTTGTCTTGGAGAAGCGACTCGAAAGAGCGCGAGCTCTTCTGAAAAATCCCTCACTGTCTCTAATCGAAGTCGCGTACGCCAGCGGTTTCTCAAATCCGTCTCACCTGTCCCTTCATTTCGTCCGCCGGTTCGGTTGTCCGCCCGGAGCTTATCGGAAGAAGATCTTCGAGTAGAGAACGCTTCCTCAGCTTCGGTTCGAGATTTGTGAACCAGGCGAGCTTCATGCATCCAGATAGAGCACGATCTCGCAGAAAATGAGCAAGAACATGGTAGCCGGCCGGGCGGCTTTCGCCATAACCTCTCCCTATGTGGGTGCGGATCAAGTGCGCGTAGGACTCGACGGATCGATTGCCACCATCACCTTGAGCGGGAACGGCGCACCGTATGTCCACACAGAGTCCGCCGCCGGACAGCTCAAGGCCGCCTTCGATGATCTTTCGGCCAATCCTGTTTTGCGGGTGCTGGTCTTGACAGGAACGGAAGAAGCCTTTGCGCTCGCTGATCCTGAGCCTGCCCCGGAAGCGGACCGCCGCGGCAGCAAGAATTCCCTGCTGACCAGCTTCCTGGATATTGGAGTTCCGTCCATCTGCGTCGTGTCTGGCCGTGCCTACGCCTGCACCGAGCTCATCGCCGCGTCCGACATTGTTCTTATGTCTTCCGGGGCCGAGATTCGCGACCGCGAGCACGTGGAACGCGGGATTCCGCCCACAGCGCCAGTAGCTCTCGTCTGGCGCAAAGCGCTCGGGCACCAGCGAGCAAAAGGATTTCTCCTGACAGGGCGCGCGATCTCGGCCGATGAAGCGCTGACGTTGGGCCTGGCTGCTGAAGTGCTGCCTTACAATCAAGCGGTCGAACGTGCCCGGCACTACGCCTCCAGGCTCTCCCGGCTGCCTGCCATCGGGCTACGCAACACTCGTGATGCCTTGGCTCACGAACTCAGAAGAGAGTTACGGTCGGCCCAGAAATCAGATTCGCCTGGACTGCCTTATCCTGCTCCGGCAGCCTCGCCGGTCGCAGGCTCGCCTTCTTACGCCGCCGCGCACGCTTCCTGGACACGCATGGAACGCGATGCGCTCGGCATTCTCACGGTCACCCTCCAGACCGAAGGCGATTCGTTGTCCTGGGGGGCGGACTCGTTTGCGGCGCATGACCTGTTCCGGGACATTGTCAATGATGCCGCAGTGCGCGCGGTGATCATCACCGGCTCAGGCAAGGCCTTTTGCGATCGGCCATTGCTGAAGGACATCCTGCCCTTCTTCGCGCAGATCACCCCGCAAGCCATGGACTATTTCTTCCGCAACGGCCCGCGCTCCCTCGATGCGCAGTTCGACCTTGCGGTACCCGTGGTTCTTGCCGTCAACGGCCCGGCAACCGTCCACGAGGAGTTCTTCCTGAGCGCCGATGTGATCCTCGCGTCAGAGGATGCGAGCTTTCAGGATGGCAATCACATACCGTCTGGCTTCTCGGTTGCGGGCACTCCTACGTTCTGGACGGAGCTCCTGGGCCCTGTCCGTGGTCGGTACTTCCTGATGACGGGAGAAACGCTTTCGTCGAAACAGGCGCTTGCACTGGGTCTGGTTTCGGAGATCACCAGAAATGCCGACCTCCTGTCCAGAGCGCGTTTCCATGCGGAACGCCTCGCGCAGTTGCCCCGAAACGCACTCCTTGGGTCCCGGGTGAATCTCAACGCTCACCTTCGACAGAGAACTTTCGAAGAAGTGCGAACGAATGGCGCCTTGTTCAGCCTATCCAACCTTGACAAAGGCGGACCTTTCGCCACCTCCACTCAGAACTTCGATCAGAAGCGGTGGGCGCTGGACATCGCGTCTCCGTGCCGGAGTCAGGATCTTCGTTTTGCTGACCCAGACCAGAGGAGATTCGCCACACTCGATCGGTCGGCAGAAGGAGTACTTCAAGTTCGCCTCCACAACGAGGAAGGTGGTCCGCTGCAGCCTTCTCCAAGTGCCATGCTGGAGCTGGCTCGACTTTGGCGAGAGATAGCGAGCGATTCCAGCGCACGGGTCGTAATTATTTACGGCTTTGGCGGCATCTCGCCAGACGCGGATCCGTCGGGCGAATCAACCGGCGCAGCACGCGGTGCGTGGAGGATGGCAGAGGCGTCCGCCGAGTATGATCGAGCTCTGGCATCTGTTGCTGTTCCGGTGATTGCGGCCGTTGACGGCCGCACACACTTCTGTGGGACGGTATTTGCTGCGGACATCGTCCTGGCTTCCGAAAATGCCGTTCTTACAATTGGAGCCGTGCGGCCGGCTACAGTTCCCGCGGGCCTGGAGTTGCTGTTCCTTCAAGCATGCCTCGGATCGCCCCGGGCTTCTTCCGCATTCCTGCTCGGCAGGGAGTTCTCGGCGACGGAAGCCCAAGCCGTGGGTCTCGTGAATGAAGTGCTGGAACCACCTCGCCTGTTGGGCAGGGCACATGCTATCGCTGGAGCTCTTGTGCGTCATCAGACTGACCTCGTTCTGAAGACCGCGCGGTCTGCTCTCAACCATTACTATCGCAAGCTGCTATTTCCGCTCTCGGAGTATACGTATGCGCTTCGAGCCCTTGCTGGACTCGACGCGCTAAGCAGTTTGGACACCAACGGAGGACACGCGCCATGAAGTCATACAAGGTTCATCGCTACGCCTCGGACGGCGCCGGATCGGTGAATAGCTTCGTGGTTGAAACGGACTACGCCCTGGTTGCGATCGATGCACAGCGTCAACTGAGCCATGCTCGTCGCTCCCTGGCCAATTTTCTAGGCAACGGCAAACCCCTGATTGCACTGTTCATCACCCACGAACATCCTGACCATATCGGAGGCATCCCAGAGTTTCTCCGCTACGCTGGAGCCCACCTTCCCATCTATTCGAGCGAGGCGGTTGGGCAGGCCGTCAATCAGGATGAGCGTGGATTTATTGCCCTGGCCAGGAACATCCTGGGCGACGATTTCGCCAACCGAATAGTAAGTCCAACTCACATGTTGCAGGATGGAGAATGTCTCGACATAGGCGGCATCACGCTTAAGGCGCACGACATCGGCGCCGGCGAGTCCTCTGCAATGATGGCCTACGAAATTGCGGGTCATGGCGAGATGTTCTGTGGCGACTTAGTCGCCAACAGAATGACTCCCTTTCTCTTTGAGGGCCGGACCAGGTTGTGGATCGAGCAGATAAAGGCATTCCCCCGACGCTTTCCCGAGGTGGCGCAGCTGTACTGCGGCCACGGGCGACCCGCTGGCGTCGAACTGCTTACTTCCCAGCTTGACTACCTTCAAGAGTTTCGCGCACGAGTGGCCTCCGTGATGACCGGGCCCGATCTGACGGAAGATCAGAAAGCCAATGTTCGCCAATGGGCCGAGTCAAGGTTCTGCGGATACCAACCAGTAGCGGAAATACCAAACCTGATCGAGGGCAACGCCGTCGCAGTAGCTGCAGAAATCGCGAAGGGAGGTGCTTGATGAAGGTCCAGACGATTCTCTCGCCCACGAGCCAGGCGCGGAGAGAGGACTTTGAGAAGCTGAGCGTAGCTGAAGAGAGGGTGGTCTGGCAGCACTACACGCAAGGTCGCCTACGGGAATTGTACTTTCAGGCGGACCCGATCAGGGTGGTGCTCGTTTGGGAGACTGCTGACCTGTCACAAGTTCCCGACCTCATGAACACGTTCCCGATGATAAGGGCGGGATTGTTCCAAGTCGAGACAATCGTCCTGGGACCGTGGGTGCCCATACTCGCTCTTTTCCGTGATGACGTGAAAGCGGAAGCAGGCCGCTCATGAAGATAGGGCTTATCGGGTCAGGGCGGGTAGGCGGCTCCTTAGGCCGCCTGTGGTCCCGCGCGGGACACCAGGTACTGTACAGTGCCAGTAATCAGAACTCCGCACGCGCCGCAGCCCAGGCCGCCGGTGACGGTGCCCTTTACGGAACGCCCGTCCAGGCGGCAGAGTTCGCCGAGGTCGTCCTCATCGCGGTGCCGTGGACGCAACTCGGGGGGACGCTGAGCGACCCGTTCCTGGCCGCGGTCCGGGGCAAGGTTGTGATTGACGCAACCAATCCCTACGGGGCGCCTTCAATCCCGCTGCCCAGCGGGCTGACTCACTCAGAAGCTGTCGCGCGAGCGCTGCCGGGTACGAAGGTTGTCAAGGCGTTCAACATGATGCAGGCATCTGTCATGTCCGGGCTTGCTGCGGGTTCAGAATCGCGCTCTCTTGCAATCTTCCTTGCCTCAGATTCAGCTGAAGCGATGCAAGTGGCCGCACAGCTCGTGCTGGACGCGGCGTTCGTGCCCGTCCCGGTCGGACCGTTGGCGGACGGCCGCCTGTTCGAGCCTGGACAGGCCTTGTACGACAAACAACTCACCGAGGAAGAAGCGCGGCGGGCACTCAAGGAGTTGGGCCGATGATTCAACCATGCCACCTTTTACACGTGGTGCCAGTGAAAACTTCTTGCCTCCCTCCTAAACCGTGTGTATACTAAAACTTCCATGCGCGCCTTCGCCCCACCCTTCGGGTTTCGATTCAGCCCCTTCGGCTGATCCCCCTGGGTGGTGTCGCGGATGTTAAGTCAACCGGCCCACTCGACAGAGTGGGCCGATTCGTTTTTAGGAAGCCGGTATTCTCATGATCATCTCCATTAAGCGTTTCGCTACCAGAGAGGAAGTCCAGCAGGTCGCTGACCGCATTCGCGACTTCGGCTACAAAGTCCACTCCATCCAGGGAGAAGAACGCGTCGTCATCGGCGCCGTCGGCGTGGGCGACGTCACCGCCTGCCTCGAGTCCCTCGAAGCCATGCCCCAGGTGGAGAAAGCCGTCCGCATCTCCGCCCCTTATAAGTTCGTCAGCAAGGAGTTCCACGCCGGCCGCACCCAGGTCCGCGTCAACGGCTGCGAAATCGGTGGCGACGAGTTCTGCGTCATGGCCGGACCCTGCTCCGTCGAGTCCGAAAGACAAATCATGGAGACCGCCGAAGCCGTCCGCGCCGCCGGTGCCAAAATCCTCCGCGGCGGGGCCTTCAAACCGCGCACTTCTCCCTACGACTTTCAAGGACTTGAAGAGGAAGGGTTGAAGCTCCTCTTGAAGGCAAAACGCGCCACCGGCCTCTGCATCGTCACCGAAGTCATGAGCGACGGCGACGTCCCCCTCGTCGCCGAGTACGCCGACATCCTCCAGATCGGCGCCCGCAACATGCAGAACTTCGCCCTCCTCAAAGCCCTCGGCCCAACGAAGAAACCCATTCTCCTCAAACGAGGTATGAGCTCAACTCTCAAGGAATTGTTGATGTCAGCCGAGTACATCGTCGCCCACGGCAACCCCAACGTTATCCTCTGCGAGCGCGGCATCCGGACCTTCGAAACCGCCACCCGCAACACCTGCGACATCGCCGCCGTCCCCGTCCTCCGTGAACTCACCCACCTGCCCGTCATCCTCGACCCCAGCCACGCCACCGGCAAGCGCAGCCTCGTCCCCGCCCTCTCCCGCGCCGCCGTCGCCGTCGGAGCCGACGGCATCATCGTCGAAGTCCACCCTTGCCCCGAAAAGGCCGTCAGCGACGGCGCCCAGTCCCTCACCATCCCTCAGTTCGAAGCCATGATGCGCGACCTCAAGCCCTACACGCAGCTCTGGCGCCAGTCCCGCGTGACGGAGCTCACCGCAACGGTGTAACGTCGAAAGGTGCCTCTCTTCACACGGCGCACGCAGATCGCCCTCGCTGTCCTGCTCGCCGCCGTCGCCGCCGGCGCCTGGTTCTGGATCAGGCGCCCCCACTCCACCGCCCCCGCCGCCCTCCTCCCCTATATCCCTCCCGCCGACGCCGCCCTCGTCTACCTCGACGTCGCCGCCCTCCGCCAAGCCGGCATCCTCCAGCGCCTCAACGCCGCCCCCGCCGCGCAAGACCCCGACTACCGCTCCTTCGTCGACGCAACCAAGTTCGACTACACCCGCGACCTCGACGCCGCCCTCCTCTCCTTCCAGGACACCGGCAACTTCATGGTCCTCCGCGGCCGCTTCGACTGGAACGCCCTCCGCCGCTACGTCCAGGCCAACCAGGGCTCCTGCGATAACGGCCCCTGCCGCATCCAGGGCAGCCAGCCCGGCCGCCGCATCTCCTTCTACGAGATCCGCCCCGACCTCATGGCCCTCGCCGTCTCCCAGGACGCCTACGCCGCCGCCCTCATCACCCGCCACCCCTCCACGCCCCCGCTCCACTTCCCCAACTCACCCATCTGGTTCACCATCCCCCCCAAAGACCTCCGCCGCGACTCCCTGCCCACCGGCACCCGCACCTTCGCCTCCGCCCTCGAAGGCGCCCTTCGCCTCTGGCTCGCCCTCGACCGCGCCCCCGCCGGCTATCAGCTCGCCCTCCGCGTCGAGTGCCAGTCCGAACAGGAGGCCCGCGCCCTCGCCAACCAACTGACCTCCACCACCGACACTCTCCGCAAGTGGATCGCCCGTGACCAGCAGACGCCCAACCCGAATGACCTGAGCGGAGTCCTTACCGCCGGCAGCTTCCGCCATGAGGGCCCAACCGTGCTCGGCGGCTGGCCCATCGCCCCGGGCTTCCTGGACAACCTCACGAAGGGCGCCCTGTGATCCCCGGCGTCCTCGTCTGCGGCAATATCGTCTACGACATCCTCGTCCGCCCCGTCGACGAAATCCGCTATGAAACCTCCACCTGGGTCGAGGACATCTCCACCTTCCTCGGCGGCAACGGCTCCAATACCTCCTACGCCATCGCCAAACTCGGCGTCACCGCCCGCCTCATCGGCGTCGTCGGCCAGGATCCCTTCGGCGACGCCGTCCTCGCCATCCTCCACGAAGCCGGCGTCGATACCCGCCGCGTCTCCCGCATTCCCGCCTCCACCGCCACCACCGTCGGCCTCGTCGCCACCGACGGCAAGCGCGCCTTCCTCCATCGCCCCGGCTGCAGCCGCGAGTCGTTCGCGAACCCCATCGAGTTCACCCCCGACCTCACCGCCGGCTGCGCCACCTTCCACCTGGCCAACATCTTCGCCATGCCCCTGCTCCGCCGCTCCGGCCCCGAGTGCGTCCGCCGCGCCCGCGCCGCCGGTCTCCGCACCTCCAGCGATACCGGCTGGGATGCCCGCGGCGAATGGATGGCCGTGCTCGGCCCCTGCCTCCCCCACCTCGACATCCTCTTCACCAATGAGGACGAAGCCCGCCAACTCACCGGCGCCGCCGACCACCTCGCCGCCGCCGCCGCCCTCCGCGCCGCCGGCCCCAAAATCGTCGTCATCAAACGCGGCCCCCTCGGCTGCTCCGTCTTCACCCCGGACTCCTCCTTCGACTCCCCCGCCCTCAAAGTCACCGCCATCGATACCACCGGCGCCGGCGACACCTTCGCCGGCGGCTTCCTCGCCGCCCTGCACCGCGGCCTTTCCCTCGAAGAAGCCGCCCGCGTCGCCAACGCCGTCGGCGCCATGAATGTCACCCGCCTCGGCGCCGTCGCCGGCCTCGGCTCCTGGCAGGAGACAATCTCCCGCCTGCCCTAAGGCCCCTTAGTTCCCGTCCTAGGCAGAAGTGCGGATTCGCTGGAACTTCGCCTCATGGTGTACTAAGCATGACTGTGACCGCCGGACCACTATGAAGCGGAATCTCGCGCCCTTACTCGGCATTGCCTTCGTCGTCGCTCTCATCTCCACCGGACTCTTCTACGGGCTCGTCGTCGGCCGCCTGAAGGGCACCGCCGCCCCCGCCGGCCGCCCCAGCGAGGTCCTCGTCGCCGCCCGCGACCTCACTCGCGGCGCCGTCATCAAGCCCGCCGACGTGAAGACCGTCCCCTCCGTCGCCCGCCCCGGTGACCTGCAAGCCCCCGAACAGGCCGCCGGCCTCACCGTCCTCGAGCCCATCGCCGAGGGTCAGCCCGTCCGCGCCGAACGCCTGTCTTCCGCCCAGCAGAACGGAGGCGCCTCCCTGGCCGTCCCCGAAGGCATGCGCGCCGTCAGCATCCGCGCCACCGATTCGAACGGAGTCGTCGGCATCATCGAGGCCGGTCACCGCGTCGACGTGCAAGTCCTCCGCCACCGCGATGCCGCCGCCTCCCTCTCCACCCTGCTCGAAAACGTCGAAGTCTTCTCCAAGGACCCCAACCCCGAGAACCGGCAGCGCATCGTCACCCTGCTCGTCCGCGCCGCCGACGCCGAACGCCTCAGCCTCGCCGACGCCACCGGCCTGCTCCGCCTCGTCCTCCGCAATCCCCGCGAGAAGTCCAACCCCCGCGCCGCCGCCCCCGTCCGCCCCATCGTCACCTTCGATGTCCGCTTCGCCGCCCCAGCGCCCGGCAAACCCCTGAATGCCCGCGTCATTCGCGCCGACAAACCCGTCCGCATCCGCGTCGCCAACCGCCAGACCGTCGCCATCGCCGCCCGCGACGGCGACCCCCTCATGCTCGTCACCCCCCGCGTGACCCAACCCTAGCGCCCCATGCCTGTCCTCCCGCTCCTGCTCGGCGTCTTCGTCGTCACCTTCGGCCTCGCCGCCGCGGTCGTGGTGCAGATGCGAAGCAGGCTCGAATCCGAGGCTGAGCTCTCGCCCCTCCTGCGCGAAGAACGCGTCAGCTCCATCTCCTTCTGGGCCCGCCTCCTCAACCGGTTCCAGGCCTCCGATACCCTCCGCTCCCATATCCAGCAGGCCGGCCTCAACTGGTCCGTCGGCCGTCTGACCGCCATGATGCTCCTCTCCGGAACCGTGGGCTTCGCCGTCACCTCCAGCATCTCCTGGCTGCCTTCCTTCGCTTCCATCGGCGGAACCCTCGGCCTCGCCGCCTCGCCGTACCTCTATGTGCGAGGCCGCCGCCGCCGCCGCTTCCGCGCCTTTGAATCCCAGTTCCCCGACGCGCTCGACTCCATCGCTCGCGCCCTTCGCGCCGGCCACCCCTTCAGCGCCGGCCTCGACCTGCTGGGCTCGGAATACCCCGCTCCCCTCGGCCTCGAAATGCGCCGTACCTACGAAGAGTGGAAGCTCGGCAGCTCCTGGGAACAGGCCCTCGCCGGCCTCGCCGAACGCGTGCCCCTCCCCTCCGTCAGCCTCTTCTCCGGCGCCGTCAAACTACAATCGCGCACCGGCGGCAAGCTCAATGAAGTGCTCGCCAAGCTCTCGGAAACCATGCGCGAGGCCAACGCCCTCGAAGACGAAGTCCGCGCCATCGCCGCTCACGGGAAACTCACCGGCGCCATCCTCAGCGCCCTCCCCCTCTTCATCGCCGGCATGCTCTTCTTCGTCAACCCCGATTACCTCCTGACCCTCACCCGCCATGAGATCGGACGCACCCTGATCGCCGTCTCCCTCGCCCTCCTCATCGCCGCCCACTTCGTCATCCGCAAACTCGTGGAGATCCGCCTGTGACCGATCTCGTCCTCGTCGGCGGCTTCTTCCTCTTCGTCCTGAGCGCTGTCGCCGGCGCCGGCTACTGGTTCCTCAGCCGGCCCCGCCCCGCCGCCGCCCTTCTCTCCGGCCTCGCTGGCGACGAGCCGTCCCTCCTGGCTCACACCCTGCGTGTCATCGGCGAGAACGTGCCTTCCGTCGAAGCCCCCCGCAATCCCGTCCGCGCCCGCCTCGAAGCCGCCGGTTACCGCCGCCCCTCCGCCTCCGCTACCTTCTTCGGCATCAAAACCGCCTCCGCCGCCCTCCTCGCCATGGTGCTCGGCTGGGCCGCCGTGCTCGTTCGCCAGGACCTCACCTTCTCCCTCCTCGCCTCCGCTATGGGAGCCGGCTTGGGGTACCTCGTCCCGGACCGCGTTCTCGCCTTGCTCATCTCCCGCCGCGGAGACGACCTCCGCCGCGGCCTGCCCGCCGCCCTCGACCTCATGGTCCTCTGCATCGAAGCCGGCGCCCCACTCGACCAGGCCGTGCTCGACTGCAGCCGCGAGCTCCGCGGCGTCTTTCCCAGCCTTGCCGAAGAGTTCAACCTCGCCTACCTCGAACTCCGCGCCGGCAAGTCCCGCGTCGAAGTGCTCCAGCGCCTCGCCGCCCGCAACCGCGAACCGGAACTCAAAAAGCTCACCGCCCTCCTCATCGACGGTGACCGCTTCGGCACCAGCCTCGGCCCCGCCCTCCGCAGCCACGCCGTCCACCTCCGCACACGCCGCCGCCAGAAAGCCCAGGAAGCCGCCCGCAAGGTCGGCGTCAAACTCGTCTTCCCGGTCTTCTTCCTGATCTTCCCGTCCGTCCTCCTCGTCACCCTCGGCCCGGCGCTCATCAAGCTCTTCTACGAAATGCTCCCCGCCCTCAACTTTTGAATCGCCCCCGCCTCCACAACAACACCCCCACGAACACCCCCGCCACCACGTCGAACGACCCGCAGAACCCCGGCCACCACTCCGGCATCCCCTCGTTCCGAATCACCAGGTGATGCACAAAGTCGAACACCCCGTGCCCCGCCAGCGCCGCCGCCGCCACCCACAGGTTCTTCTTGAACCCAATCACCCCCAACCCCGCAAACCCCGCCGCAATCACCGACTCCTGCGCCACCACCGCCCCCGACCCCCCCATCGCCGCAAACAGCACATAAAAACTCGCCACCACCGTCACCACCGTCGGATAAAACACCCGCTCCCGGTCATACCCCGTCACCATCGCGAAAACGCACACCGCCAGCGCCAGTCCCACTCCGATCGCATATTCCATACTTGGGCCTCCCACTATACCGCCCCCGGCTGCTGCTCCATCCGACCGGATCCCCAACCAACGGCTTCATGCCCTTTTCCAGAACCGTCTTCGGCAGCGGGCCGGTACCGCGGAGCAGGACCCGTCTTCACCCATTCCTGAGCTGCTCCTTCGCCCCGGCCTCCGCACATGGTCACGCTCGGTCGAACGGATGCCTTGACATCCTAGGCATACCCGCGTACCATCGCCTAGAATGCCTAGGCACGACGAAAAGCGCGAAGCCGAACTCCTCCAGGGCACCCTCGACATGCTCATCCTCAAGGTCGTCGCCCTCCGCCCCATCCACGGCTACGCCATCCTCCAGCGCATCCAGCAGATCTCCCAGGACGCCCTCCAACTCCGCCAGGGCTCCCTCTACCCCGCGCTCTACCGCCTCGAAAACAAAGGCTGGCTCGACGCCGAATGGCGCGTCCAGGAGGGCGGCCGCGAGGCCAAGCTCTACAAACTCACCCCCGCCGGCAAACGCCAGCTCGCCGCCGAAACCGCCGGCTGGAAACGCCTCTGCGACGCCATCTCCCTCGTCCTCGCCGCCACCGACTAACCCCCATGAACTGGACGAAAGCCTGGCTCCGCCGCCGCCGCTGGGAACGCCGCATGGACGCCGAACTGCGCTTCCACCTCGAAAGCCAGATCGACGACTACCTCGCCCAAGGCCTCTCCCGCCCCGAAGCCGAACGCCGCGCCCGCCTCGACTTCGGCCCCCTCGACCTCACCCGCGAAGAGTGCCGCGACCAGCGCCCCGCCGAATGGCTCCACACCCTCCAGCGCGACCTCCGCCTCGCCGCCCGCGCCCTCCTCCGTACCCCCGCCTTCGCCCTCGCCGCCGTCGCCGCCCTCGCCCTCGGCATCGGCGCCAATACCGCCGTCTCCAGCGCCGTCTACACCGCCCTCCTCCGCCCCCTCCCCTACCACCAGCCCGACCGCATCTACGCCCTCGACCTCGTCATCCCCGAGCGCGCCGCCCAATTCCCCAGCCTCCCCGCCCCCATCCAGGCCTTCCTCGAGTGGCGCCGCCACGCCGCGTCCCCCGACGCCATCACCGCCCTCCGCCCCTGGGAAGCGAACCTCAGCGGCGACGGCGAGCCCGAACGCCTCGGCGGCGCCCGCGTCGCCGCCAACTTCTTCACCTTCCTCGGCGCCCCCATCGCCCGCGGCCGCGGCTTCACCCCCGCCGACGAGCAGCCCGGCAACGAACGCGTCATCGTCATCTCCGACGCCCTCTGGCGCCGCCGCTATGGCGCCGACCCCGCCGTCCTCGGCCGCACCGTCGCCGTCAACGGCGACCCCCACACCATCATCGGCATCGCCGCCCCCCATCTCCTGGTCCCCGTCCAAACCCAGCTCCACCCCTTGCTCCCCTTCGCCCCCCGCATCGACCTCTGGAAGCCCATCGCCCCCACCCCGCGCGAGCTCAAGGGCGAAAGCTGGGACCACGGCATCCTCGTCCGCCTCGCCCCCGGCCAGTCCCCCGAGCCCGCCGCCGCCGAGTTCGGCTCCGCCCTCTCCGCCCTCATCAAAATCGATGTGCGCGCCCAGCTCAAACCCATCCGCGAGGTCTATGCCGGCAACATCCGCCTCCGCCTCCTGCTCGTCCTCGCCGCCTCCGCCCTGCTGCTCCTCACCGCCTGCGCCAATGTCGCGAACCTCTTCCTGGCCCGCGCCGCCACCCGCTCCGCCGAATTCGCCACCCGAGTCGCCCTCGGCGCCGGCCGCGCCCGCATCCTGAGCCACGTCCTCGCCGAAGCCCTCCTCGTCTCCCTCTGCGGCGCGGCCCTCGGCACCGCCACCGCCTTCCTCGGCGCGCGCGCTCTCGGCGCCGCCGCCGCCCTCCATCCCGTCATGCTGCTCACCGCCCTAGCCGCCGGCATCCTCACGGCATTCGTCTGTGCGGCTCTTCCAGCATGGAATGTCTTCCGCCGCGACACCGTAGCTGGCCTCCGCGAAGGCGCCCGCTCCGCCCTCGGCTCAGGCATCCGCACCCGCCAGGTCCTCGTCGGCGTCCAGATCGCCCTCGGCACCCTCCTGCTCGCCTCCACCGCCCTGCTGCTCCGCAGCTTCGTCAACGTCATGAGCGCCGACCGCGGCTACTCCGTCGACCGGGTCCTAGCCGTCGACCTCTCCCTCTTCGGCCAAACCCACGATCCGGCAAGCTTTTATCGAAATCTAACGGCGAAGGTGCAAGCCCTCCCCCAAGTCCAATCCGCCGGCGTCATCAACGACCTCCCCGCCACCGCCGGCTCCTCCGGCGCCAGCCGGACCGTCTTCCTCCCTGGAGACTCGGACTTCCAGCAGGTGGTCCTCCAGCGCCCCGTAGCGATGGTGCGCAGCATCACCCCCGGCTACCTCGCAGCCAGCGGGACAGCGCTAAGAGCCGGCCGCGGGTTCCAAGATCAGGAACCACAGCCGGTAGCGTTAGTAAGCGAGTCATTAGCGAAGGCCCTCTGGCCGCAAGACCCCGTAGAAGCCGCCGTAGGCCGATCGCTAAGACAAGGCAACGTAACCGGCCCGTTAATAACGGTGGTGGGCGTAGTCCAAAACGTCCGCGCCGGCGCACCGGATCGCGACCTCCCGCCGTTCATCTACCGCCCCTACCCGCAGTGGGCCAGCGGCCCCGCGACGCTGGTAGTCCGGTCCGACGAATCCCCATCGGCACTGGCCAGCGCCATCCGGGCGGAGATCCGAAGATTGCACCCCACCCTCCCCATCCCCCCAATGAGAACGCTCCGCGAGATCGTGTCCGAATCCGTAGCCCAGCGAAGATTCCAGCTACTCCTGACCGCCCTATTCGCGGCCATTGCCGTGTTACTAGGCGCAGTAGGCGTCTTCGGCGTAGTGAGCTACGCCGTAGCCTGCCGTGCAAGAGAAATCGGCCTCCGCCTAGCCCTAGGCGCCACCACCGAGAGCATCCAGCGCTGGGTCATAGTGACCGCCCTGCGCCCCGTCCTGATAGGAATCACCGCCGGCCTCTCCGCCGCCATCGCCGCCGCCTCCCTGATCCGCGGCCTACTCTACGGCGTAACCCCCTTCGACCCGCTCTCCGCCACCGCCGTCATCGCCCTACTCCTAGCCTGCTCCGCCCTGGCGTCCTACCTCCCGGCCCGCCGCGCCGCCCGCCTCGACCCCATGGCGGCTTTGCGGTGCGAGTAAGTGTCACAATTCGCCCGCGAGTAGGAGTTGCACCAGGCCAAGTGGAACCATCGCCCGCGAGATTTGAGGCTCCTGCCGCGCTCTCCTGGTTAACCACGAGAAGTGGATTCCTCTGCAAAACGCCACGGCGCTTATCGGGAGCAGTTCAAGTCAATGAACTAATCGGTCTCAACGACCTCGAAGTCGACGAGGTAGTGGTGGACGAACCGGGCCGGCGTCAGGTTCGTCGTCTTGAGAAGATCCTCGCAGTACCCTGCTAGATGCTTATCCGGGTGACCGGAGTCGCTCAACGCCGTGATGATCTTCCGAGCCTCACCGATCAACTCGTCAAGCTTCTCGAGCGCAAGGGCCTTTGTCCCCGTCGGCACGGACTTCTTCGTGGCCGTCACGTTCGGGTGAATTGAGACGCGCACACCGGTCATGTTTGGGAACGTCTCCTTGAACCAGTTCTCAGCCACGAGAAGTTGGCCATGCTGAACCTTGGTCATCGCGTTCGCCGACATCTTCCGGCTCTTAGCCTCTATAATCAGCCCAACCTCAGAGGAGATGAGCCAGAGCACATCCGGACCCTTCCCGTAGGTCTTCTCGGGTCGGCTCGTCTCGAACCCAAGCATGGTCCCGAGATCGGCCATCGACTGCTCGAACTGGTTACTACTCGAATTCGGCGCGAGCAAGGCGACCACCTCCTCGAATTGCGACAGGTACCCGCGCCTGTACCGGAATGGCTTGAGCTGCCTCACCATCCCCTGCGCTTGCGGTCCCGGCAAGACGTGCTCGATCTTCGGTGCATCGACAGGCGGGCGGAACAGGTTCTTGTTCTCCGCGAAGGCTCGCTGTTGGAATTCGAGCGCGTGGTCTTCCTGACCCCAGTCGAAGGCGATGCGCGCCGCGAACTGGAGGAGCCAACCGCGCTCGAGGCTCTCGATGGATTGACTATCACACTGCTTTGCAAGCTTCGCGATGGCCTGATCGTGGTTCCCGCCACGCCAGAGTTGGAGTGCTTGGCGTTCTGCTGCGGCACGGCCGATCTGCTCCTTTTGAATTGCGCTGTTGATTGTGAGATCCGCGAGGGTCTCGGCGTGATACTTCACCCACTCCTTCTCCCGGTTAAAACAACGATTGATGGTGTCCATCAAGTCTTTGGACTCGACGATGCTCTTGCTGATCTCGATGCCCATTTCGATCTGGGAGTACGTGCTCGTCGTGAGGAACTTCAAGTTCGCGTCCTTGCCGAGCCACGACACGAGGTCTGTTCCAAGGACGATGATGACACAGTAGTCGCCGGGACCTCGCGCGGCACGACCCAAGCCTTGCTCGATTTTCTGGGCGACGGCGCGATCGAGCGATGCTGCGCCAGCGAAGACGTTCGCGCGGTGCAATTCATACTCGCCTACTGCCTTCGGGCGGCCGCTCATTACGAGGAGTCGGCAGGCGCTGTTGGGGAGGTCAATCCCATCGTACCGGTTCGCGAGGGCGAGCGGTCCGTACGACTTCCCATCCACGAGTTCCTGGACCTTCGCGTCGACGGCATCAGCGTTTTGAGGGACTTCCGCGATGGTGCTCCACGCCTCCGCCGCTTTGCCAGAGGGCACGAGGATGACGGTGCTCAGCTTCTTCTTTGCGGACTTCTCGCAGAGCGCCCGGGTCGTCTTGTAAACGTCCGTGATCTTGAACCCGAGAAGCTCCGGGACGATGATCATTCGTTCGCTTACGCCTGCGAGGGACTTCGAGGAGAGCGGCGCGAGAAGTGCGTCAGGACTCACGTTGAACGTCCGGATGATCTCGCTGTCGTCCGGTATGGTTGCTGACATGAAGACGCGGCGCTTGCATGTTGCGAAAGACGGTATTAGGTCTACGAGGGGAAGGATGGGGGTGACGACGACCGCCCTGGGGTCGATGAAGCAGTGGCAATAGTTGAGGCTATCGCGGAGCAACGGCCACTGGAACTCGTACAGCTTCGCGTTCGCCTTCAGGACGCCCCGCGCCTCGTCGAGTTTCTTCAGCCAACTCCAGTAGGGGACTTCGAGCAGGGCGTAGTCCGTGCCTGCGATAACGTCGTCGAAGGTGCCAAGTTGCCCTGCCTCCTTAAACGTGAGTCGGAACATTGCCGCGAGCGTCGCGTACGCCTCGCCGGCTGCCTCGCGGGCCACCTTGATCGAGAACTGGTCTCGCAAAAAACCCGAGCCGACATGGGCGTCATCGACGATGATCCCACCGAGCTTGAGCACCTCCTTCCCTTGGACGCCGAACTTGCTGTACCCGTTAAAGAGCGCCGCGTATGTCGCCACCATCACGCTCTTTCCGTTCATGAAGTCATTAGGAAAGGGCTTATCGTAAGGGACGGCAGGGATGTTGTACTCCGCCGCCTTCCTAAGCGTCTGCGCGACGAGATGGTTGTTCGGGCAGAGGAATACGACGGGTTCCGCTGTCTCGTTGAGGATGGACTGCGCGATTAACAGGCCTACGAGAGTCTTCCCACCGCCTGTGTGGAGTTTGACAACGTGATCGGGCTTCGCGCGGTCAGCGAACCACGCGTTCAGTACCTCGGTCTGGCTACCGTACAGGTCCTTGATATCCGCCTTTTTTGGCAAGCGGCGGAAGATTTCCACCGGGTCAACGACCGGCGGTTGTTTTTTCGCATCTCGGAGTTTGTTGAAGTCTAATGGCATTTGTAACCTCTGGCGAACGGTTCTGAAAAGCGGTCAGGAAACTGGAGTTGGTTCGGAAACCGTAATCTTATCGCCTCCCGCACGCTAGAGCTCAGCGGTCAGAGAGACCGTTAGAATGAGTGCTTCCTGAAGCTATTGCTCGCAAATGATGCTGCAGCTTCAATCGCGTCAATAACGCCTCTTATTTCGGTCGGCACCTCTTGCGATGTGAAGGCCCGTACGATCGTCGCCGCGCCAAGGCTTACGGCGTACTCCCTCTGGGCCCAGGTGCTAAGGTGTCCCAACAGCGTTTTTCCCGAAACTATGTATAGCTTCTGTTTATTCCATCGTCGCTTTAGGATTGACCGCGCTTGTCTGGATGCGCGTGGAAGTCCGCCCTTACGGTTCTGAAGATGAATTGCGTCCGCTATAGAGTCCTGGGTCTTGTCCTTTTCTCTGTCACACACGTCCTCAAGGAACTTGCGAACCTCCGACGGCAAGGGTGGCATCTTGGTACTTCTATTCCGAGCTTGTATCACCCGCGCGATAACTGTCGGTTCCAGCAAGTAATTCTCGATTTCCTTGCGCTGCCAAATATGCAAGCTGATGCCTCGCTGAGTGGCTTTTTGGTATCGTTCCTTTATCTCCTTCGGTGTGTGATAGTCTCTATCAAAAATGCAATACGTCTTGATGTTATTACCGATAGCGTTCTTGAACGCCATATCGCTACCGATAGCGCTTTCCCAACCGTCCCAACCGCCGAGACTGAGGCTGGGTATTGCATCGAGCGGGGTCTCCGCGGTGGGATGCAGGGTGGCGTGAAAATGCTTTAGGTAATCTACGTCTTTGCCTTCGACCAGGAGAACACGCTTGGCGTTCCAGAGCCTCGCCAGATGAACGTTGTGAATGCCCCCAAGTCGCTCAATCAGAACTTGCACCCCGGGGGCAGTGTTGGCGTACTGGGATGTCTTTCTGTGGTTGTTCACGACAAGGATATCGCTGGGATCGGCCTCTGCCATGATCTCGACGCTGTGGGTAGCGATGATTGCTTGCTTGAACCTTGCTTTCACAAGGCGGTAGAGCTTTCGCTGAAGGTCGGGGTGCATGTACACATCGGGCTCGTCAAGGACCACGGTAGAGTCTCGCGGTGTCTTAGCCAGGAACCACATAGTCTGGAGCCACATCTGTAGCCCATGACCCATCCACCCTACTTCTGCGGCAAAGTCTCCATCTTTTACCAGGAGGGTTAAAGTCTCCTTGTCGATCGGATACAGTCGAAGGCCGGGCCACGTACTTTCTGCAAGCAATCTGTAGGTGTTGAACGTGTCGGGGTGTCGGTAAATCTCATTCCGGAAGTGCCTGCTAGTCAAGCGCGTGTACTGGTGCTCGCTAACATAGTAGTCGGTCAGAAGAACCTCATTGGGCTGTAATTCACTGATCTGCGGCAGGATGTGCAGATACCGTTCGCCAAGTTGCATGAATGCCGTATTAGTTGTAACCCATCCATGTCCTTTGTTGTATATGGTCGCATGAACGCCATCTTTATGTACGTAGGCAGTGATCTGGGTTTCGTCATTAAAGCAGGCGGTGAGTATTGCAGGTGGATCGCCGTAGCGATGGAAGGCTGTTTCCAGGTTCAGTCCGAGGCGACCAAGTCCTAGGGTGATACAGCGGAGAGAGGAAGGGATTGGAAGGTGAGCCGGTGGCTTATGGAACGTAGTAGTGTAGCGATTGGTGACCATTGCAAGCACTTGTAACGCTTCAATGATCGTGCTCTTTCCGGCATTGTTCTTGCCTACAATGACGGTGCTGTCGTGAACGTCGATGAGGTGGTCCCTAAAGCACCTGTAGTTCTGTAGTCTGAGCGTGCGAAGCAGTAATTGGCTCATGCTTGTCTACTTTGTTTATCATTCTCCCGGGAGCACAATCAAGCGAGCGAGTGTACGAAGAGCGCTGGGTCGGCAGCCCACGCCAAGTGCCCACGGAAGAGCCGGCGCCAGAGGTGATAAAGTTCGCAGCAGTTAACGACAGAAGTACTGTTGTGCAGAATTAAAGGCTTAGGGGCGCTTGCGCATCGAGTCATTTCAAGTCTGTTCATCCGCGATTAGCGGCCCGCGGGTTCGCAAGTGAACCTCCAAGATCCCGAGCTGCGTCGACTTGGGCGTGCCGTATCCCCTTCTGCGGCCGCCTTATCGTGATCGAAAATCCGCCCTATTCTGTAGCCCATACCGTTCGTTCGTCAGGTCCGGTGCTGTAGGGTGCGCTGCCCGTCCCGCTCCAGCGTTTCCCCGCGGGCAGTCGCTCGAGATTATGCTCGATCACTTCCTCGACGTACAGAGCAGCCTCCTTAGGGGCTGTCCTTGATGTTGAACTCGCGGTTCGGGAAACTATATGCGCAGGTAGTGGGTAATGGTCGGCCCTGAAGCGGCCTGACTATTGCCGGTTTTGATATGCTCAACCACTTATGGGGCCTATCCTGACGACCATTCTTAGCACGGTGGTCGTCGCTGCCCTCAGGAAGGCAATTGAGGAGGCAATGACACCTCTTCTGAAGAGCAGGGAGCCAACTGTCACCGAAAAGGAGAAACTGGTTGTTGCAGAGGCCGATAGGATGGTGAAAGTTGCCACACTCGACGAGGTGAAAGACTACGGCCCCACTTGGCGAGCAATTGAGGCCAGGGTTCGACCCCATCCTCCCCGAGGTTCGGCAAATAGAAGCGCTGCAAAGAAAGCTTACGTTACAAAGAAGGCCGCGCCAAAAGACGTGGGGAAAACGCACGGCGGTGTTGAAGAAGGCGTCGGCAAGAGGGTGGCGCGAAGCGCACGGGCTAATCCGGTGCGATGCTCCACGCTTACCCTGATGAGAGCCACGACGCCGAGGCGATAGGCGCCGATGTTCAAGATTACGTTCGAAGGCAGGACAAGAGAGTTCGTAAGTCGGCCCTGGCAGGGCAGCCAGTACCGCTGTCACGATCCTCGAATTCTTGTCCACGCCGACTCTCCCTACGCGACGGAGGGACCAAACTCTATGAAGAGTTGGATGGAGTGCTCGCGAGATGAGCTGGTAAACTCGACTATTGAGCAAGTTAGGAAGGCGATCAGGGCTTACAGCAGCCCCGCGACTCGTTGGCGATCACAGTTGTGGCCTCGAATCGCCAAGATCGCTCTCCTGCAGACCGACGAACCGCAAGGAGACGCGTATCGGCAGGCCTTCGACTCCATCGCGTTCAATAACTACGTACATGCTCCGATGGAGAGGGCCGCTGTCCCCCCCAGTGCTGAGCACATCAAAGTGGCGCAAGAGGTCTATTTGAACGAACTCGCTGAGTTGAAGCCCCACCTCAGTCTTGTCTTAGCCAAGCGAGTGTACTTGAATCTGCCGAACCAGGGGACTAAGGGGACTGACGTTGAGTTTGACGGAAAGGTCCGCAGCATGTGGGTCTACGACCTCGGAGGGCACCGGACGCTGGTCGGCTGGCTTAAGCACCCTGCTAGCGGGCATTGGGTTCACGGCTGGCGTGACGAAATCGAAGTCGGGTTTGCGCGAAAGTATGTGGAGATTGCCAGAGGAGAGCTATCCCGGTGAGCGGACCTACCGACTCGCTACTCGTGGCGCGGCGCCATTTGATTCGGAGTGGATTCTGCAGACAGGCAAAGCCGCTGCAGGCTCGTCAGAGGATGTCAACTGTGCTGAGGGCCGACCTGATTGCGCTCGTGCCGCTGGCCGTTAGGCGGGAATCAGCGCCAGGTGTAGCGGCGCCTGTTACGTTCGCTGAAGTCCGTAGTTCACAATGAGTTTTAAGAGGCCAGCACCAAACCGTAATCTGCTCTCGTACCTCCCCACGTCGCTTGCTATAGTTCTGGGTGGCACAATCCCCTGAATCCTGCCACTGCCGAAGCCATAACAACAACCGTCAGGACACTCCCACTATTCATACATGGATCAGGGCCGTCACGCGTCGACACTCTGTAGAGTAGGAAATGCTTTCAAATGCCCCCGAAGCCGCGCCCCCGTTTACTAGCCGCAACCCTCACCCTCGCCACCGCCGCCGCCCTCGCTCACCCCGGCTCCGGTATCGTCATTGACGCCCGCGGCCAGGTCTACCTCACCGACACCGGCCAAGGCGTTTGGCGCTTCGGCGCAGACAAGACGCCCCGCCTCATCAGCTCCCAGGCGTTTCACTGGATGGCGATCGACGAGAAAGGTCACTTCGCCGGCTCCACGGCCCTCGGCGAACACGACGGCGGTACCTTCAGCCGCATCACCCCGCCCGGCGCCGTGCCCGCCCTCATCCTCTCCAGTGACTATCCGGTCACCATCGGTTCCGACGGCGCTCTCTACTACGTGCCCATGAGCCAGACCGGGCCGCGCGAGTTGATCCGCCGCACGCCCGACGGCAAGCGATCCGTGTTCGCCACGCTCCCCGACGCAGCAGGTGCCAAGCCCGCCCGCTGGGTCAACGGGATCGCCGCCGGTCCCGACGGCGCACTCTACGTCACGGATAACGACACCATCCGCAAGATCGACAAGGCCGGGACCGTGTCCACCGTCCTCCACCACGCAAAACTCAACGACTGTGCAAATCCGCTGCCCGGCGCACCGGGACTGCCCTACTTCCGCGGTCTGGCAGTCGCTCCCGACGGCGCCATCTACGCCGCCGCCAACGGCTGCCGCACAGTGGTCTCTGTCTCCCTGAAAGGAGCGGTCCGAACCGTCCTCGTCGCTCAGCCGCCCTGGTCACCCACCGGCGTTGCGCTCGTCGGAAGCGAGGTCTACGTTCTGGAATACACCCACACCAGTGGAGACGATCGCCGGGAATGGGTCCCTCGCATCCGCAGCGTCACCAGCCACGGAGAAGTGCGCACCCTCGTCACGATCCGCCGTCCGAAATGATCTAACGACCCTCAACCACGGTCGTTTGGCACGCCAGCTTCGCCCCCCTGTTGCGAATGGACTGAAGACAAACACGGCCAGGCGCGTCACGCCGAAGGCGGCCAGTCCTGAGCGCCGTGGAGTATCCGCAACACTTGTATCGTGTGCGTCTGCGCCATGACACAGCAATCCACGGCATGCCGCTGATCGCCAACTCACGCGTGCCGGTAACACCGCCTGCTCTTCCAAGGGAAGTCTGTCGGCGGAGCGCTTGAACCGCCACATCGATCCTGCGAGGGACCCGGTTTGCTAGCGCCAGCTTGCGGTCTTTCTGGATGCGCCAGGAAATGTGCTCGAAATCAGCAACCGCGTCAGATGTCCACTCAATTCGCATCAAGAGGACTCGCGCGCTTCCTCCGCTTCGAGCCACGCAAGCACGTCTTCGTCCCTCATAACGCGGCCCGCATCGGCTGAGGCAATGCCCTGTTCAACGGATGCGATGAACCGGCTCTCATACTCGATGCCCCTCGTCAGTACGTCGGCGGCTATTTGCTGGGGCCATCTCCCGGAACGCGCCGCGATGCGGCCAAGCTCCGTCTCGACTTCAGGCGTCAGTCGAACTTCCATGAAGCGAGTGTAACGGGTCCTCCGGCCGCCCCGGCGGCGAATGTTGTCGCTGCCAGGAGCACGCCGGCACCAGTTCGCCGGGGCTTCAATCGCGGTCCGGAGATCGTTCATGTAGGAACGACGAGGAATCGCCGTCCACCTCCGAGGCTTAGGCATTTACCTCGACAGCGGTCGTCCGGATCTCACGGCTCAGCAGCTCATCGCGTTCATCAGCCGGCAACGTCTCCGGGTACAACTCGATCGCTTCCTTGATGTTAGCGACGGCCTCTTCCAGCGGATTCCCTTGCGACTGGCACCCCTTGAACTCCGGGCGCCAGGCGTAGAACCCGTGCTCATCTTTCCGCGGCCCTATGGCCGCCGCCACTCACCCTCAAGACTCCGGGTCAAACAGAATCTCGCGGACTTCCTGCGCACACCGGCAGCTCTCGGCAAAACGAGCCGCCCATCGTAACGCCTCATCCACCGTCGCCGCCTCGATAATCGAGAACCCTCCCACCACCGCTTTCGTCTCCGGCGCCGGTCCCAGCGAGACAGTTCCATCTGGCGCCACGATCCTCGCTTGCTGCCGCAACACTCCCCCGCCGAAAATCCAAACTCCCGCAGCCTTGGCCTCCCGCACCACGGCGTGCGCAGCCTCCCCAACCGCCGGCAAGTCCGACTGCGGAATATGGTCCATCCAGCCGTCGTCGAACGAAATCAGGTACCGCGCCATTCGAAGGAGTATAGCTCGCTCCGCCCGGGGGCGTTCTCAAGCGTGCCGCGCGACGCGATAGCCTCCCAGCAAAGAAAAACCCGTCTTCACTAAGCGCAACCCAGAAAGCATCGCCATGTGCCGTCAGCACACGCCACTGCGTCTATCGGTCGTGATCCGCTGTTCAGGGCGAATGCCTTGTATGATCATCAACGGATGCTTCGGTACCACGTCGCTTTCTATTTGCCGAAAGCAGCCGGCGAGATGCTGGTTGCTGAAGCGCTCGACTTCCCTGGAGCAGTGCCCCGCCACCCGCGGCGCTCTCACCTTCCGCGCCCTTGACGCCGCCATCACCAGCGTCCGAAACGTCATGACTCCCTACCCAAACACAATTCGCTTCCATTCCACTTTCGGTTTCTGGAAATTCACCAACAAACACAACCTGCGGCCGGAAGCTCGCAGGTAGTTGAGGCATTGGGCGGTGTGCTCGTTCGCCAGGCGCTCAACGCATTTTAGTTCGACCACAAGAACATCTTCCACGAGGATGTCCGCAAAGTACTCCCCGACGGATTGGCCCTTGTAGCTGACCGCAAACGAAGCTTGGGCGACAGCGCGGATGCCCAGAAGATCGAATTCCCTCAACAGGGCGCGCTCGTAGACCTTCTCCAGGAATCCCGCGCCCAATGTGTTGGAAACTTCAAATACCGCGCCCAGTACGCGCTCGGTTAGACCCGCGAGATCACCTTCCATGTCCATGGTTGCCATTGCCTGCATTCTATCTGTGTTCATCCGTGTTCATCTGTGGCCATTTCCTCTCCGCGTCGCCGGTCACAGAAATCCGAAGAGAATTTTTGCCCATCTCCCAATCACTTGCAGCTGCCGTCCCAAAAACGGACAAACTCCTGTTGCTACTCTCGGGGCGCCTGAAGAAATCCCATCGATACAGGAAAACTCCGATGAATACTACCGAAAAGCGCCCCCGCACCGCCGCCGGCAAAGCCCGCTCCGCCGCTAACGCCGAACACCTCCGCTCCCCCATCTCCTCGCTCGAGCAGATCCCCTTCCTCCTCGAATGCGACGACCCCGACGGCTTCGTCCAGCTCTTTGAAACCAACGTCCGCTGCCTCTGCCCCATGAATACCCAGCAGCTCAACCTCGTCCGCCGCATCACCATCAACGAGTGGCTCTACGAGCAATACCAGAACTACCGCAGTCTCCTCATCACCCTCGAAATGAAGCGCCAGCACGGCCTCCGCACCAGCACCGGCAAAGAACTCAGCCCCCACGTCCGCGCCGCCCTCGCCATCGCCGCCGAAGCCGGCAACGCCACCCTCGACTACATCAACCGCCACCAGGCCCTCGCCCACCGCCACTACCATCGCGACCTCGACCAGCTCCGCGCCCTCCAGCGCGACCACCTCGAAGGCCGCGTCCCCGACGACACCTATAACTTCGCCCGCCCCACCGCTCCCGAACCGCCCCCCGCGTCCCACGAAGCCACCGAACAACAGCCCCTCAAACCAGCCGCCGCCCCCCCTCAGAACCCGGCAGAAAAAATCGCCGCATCGAACCTGACCGCCACTCAACCCCAATCACACCAACCAAATACCAGCAGTTGCCGCCACCCCCGAACCCGACGCCCAACCCCGCCGACCCCGTCCCTCTACCGCACCACCCTCCGCCGCCGCCAAGCCCTCCGCAAGGCCCGCCGCCATGCCTGACCGTTCCCTTTGCCACCACCTGCATTCGATCCGCGTTCATCCGTGTTCATCTGTGGCCATTTTCTTTTCTGGCCACGCCCCCGCAGCTATAATCAATAGCCTGACACTCCCCGACCTCTTCGACCTCTCGCTGCTCGGCCGCGCCGGCGAGCCCGCCCTCGAATGGTACGGCCGAACCTTCACCTTCGGCGAAATCGATCAGCGCGCCTCCCGCATGGCCGCCGCCCTCGCCGCCCGCGGTCTAACGCCCGGCAGCCGCCTCTGTGTCTATCTCCCGAACTCCCTCGACTACATCGACCTCTTCCTCGCCGCCACCCGCCTCGGCGTCATCTTCGTGCCCGTCAACATCCTCTACCGCGATCGCGAAATCGCCCATATCCTCAACGACGCCGACCCCGTCGCCGTCGTCGCCTCAGAATCCCAGGTGGAACACCTCCCCGCCGGCGCTCCCCTTCTGCCCATAGAGCAACTCCGGCGCGAAGCCGAATCCGCCCCGGCCACCCGCAGCGTCCTCGTCAACGACGGTGACGCCCCCGCCGCCATCGTCTACACCTCCGGCACCACCGGCGCTTCCAAAGGCGCGGTCCTCTCCCACAACGTATTCGCCGTCAACGCGCTCAACATCCTCACCTGCTGGCGCATCACCGCCGAAGACCGCCTTCTTCTCACCCTTCCCCTGTTCCACGTCCACGGCCTCGGCAACGGCCTTCACGCCTGGCTCATCTCCGGTTGCCGCCTCCGCCTCACGCCCCGCTTCGAACACGAACACGCCACCCACTGGCTCGAGGAGTTCCAAACCACCCTCTTCTTCGGCGTCCCCACCATGTACGTGCGCCTGCTTGAGACCCACCCGGAAGCCGCGCACCGCATCGGCGCCCGCATGCGCCTCTTCGTCTCCGGCTCCGCACCCCTTCCCGCGCAAACCCTCGAGGATTTCCGCCGCCTCTTCGCACACACCATCCTCGAACGCTACGGCATGAGCGAGACGCTCATGAACATCTCGAATCCCTACGTCGGCGAACGCCGCCCCGGCTCCGTCGGTCTCCCGCTGCCCGGCGTCTCCGTCCGCAATCTCGACCCCCAGGGCGAGCCCGTCGAAGACGGCGAAACCGGCGAACTGCACCTCCGTGGACCCAACGTCTTCTCCGGCTACTGGCGCCGCCCGGACTCCACCGCCGCCGCCTTCCGCGACGGCTGGTTCCGCAGCGGCGACCTCGCCGTCCGCGACGCCGACGGTTACTACACCCTCCAGGGCCGCCGGAGCGACCTCATCATCTCCGGCGGCTTCAATATCTACCCCCGCGAGATCGAAGAGTTCCTGATGGAGCAGCCCGGCGTCGCCGAAGTCGCCGTCGCCGGCGTGCCCGATCCGCTCAAGGGCGAAGTCGCCGTCGCCTACATCGTGCCCTCCGCCCCGTTCGACGCCGCTTCCCTCGAAGCCCAATGCCGCGCCCACCTTGCGTCGTTCAAGGTGCCGCGCCAATTCATCGCGGTCGACAGGATCCCCCGCACCGCTCTGGGCAAAGTCCAGAAGCACCTCCTCCCGCGCCCGTGATCGCCGCCGCGTTCCAACTCTTCGTCACGCTCGCCGGCGTGACGCTTCTCTTCGGCTGCGCCCAAGCCAACGGAACCATGGAAGGCGCCGCCCGCCACGCGCTCCGGCTTTGCACCGGCCGCGCGGTACTCCTGCCCCTGGCCTTCTTCCTGATGGCCGCCTAGCTCGCCATGATCGGCCCCGGCGCCATCCTCAGCACCGCCCTCATTGCCCCATACGCGATGAACGTCAGCGCGCGCGCCGGCATCTCGCCGTTCCTTACCGCGCTCATGGTCGGAAACGGCGCCAACGCCGGGAACCTCTCCCCCTTCTCCACCATCGGGGCCATCGTCACGGGCCTCATGACCAGCGCCGGCCTCGGCGGCCATGAGTTCCGTCTCTGGTTCTTCCACGCCTCGGCCAGCACCGTCGTCGCATTGGCCGCCTACCTTGCACTCGCGCCCTTCCGTGCGCCCGGCATGTTTCATGCGGACTCCCTCGCCATCCCTCCGATCCAACCTCGTCACGTCGCCACCCTCGCTGTCACCGCCGCCTGGATCGCCGCCGTTCTCCTGCTCCGCGCGCCCCTCGGTTGGACCGCCCTCGCCGGCGCCGCCATTCTCCTCCTGGCGAGAATCGCCCCCGCCCGCGCATCGGTCACCGCCATGCCCTGGAAAGTCATCGCCATGGTCGTCACCATCAGCACCGCCGTGGGATACCTCGAAAAGGCAGGCGGCCTCTCCTGGTTTCAGGACGCCGTCGCCCGCCTCGCAACCCCACACACCGTCCACGCCGTCGTCGCCTTCCTCACCGGCGCCATCTCCGCCTACTCCAGCACCTCGAGCGTCGTCCTCCCCGCCTTCATCCCCCTCGTCCCCGGCGTCGCCGCGCGCCTCCCCGGAACCGACCCCCTCGCCCTCGCCATCACCGTGAACATCGGCTCCTCCCTGGTCGACGTCTCCCCCCTCTCCACCATCGGCGCGCTCTGCATCGCCGCCGCACCCCCCGCCGAAGGCCCCCGCCTGTTCCGCAAACTCCTGATCTGGGGCCTCTCCATGAGCTTCGTCGGAGCGGCCCTCTGCTACCTCGCGGCGCCCCTCTTTCGGTTACCCTGAGGTCCACCATCGCCATGCCTGAACTCCCCGAAGTCGAAGCCCTCTGCCGCCGCCTCGCGCCCCAGATCCTGCGCGCCGAAATCGCCGCCGCCAAGATCCTTCGCCCCCGCATCGCCCACCCCCAGAAACCCGCCGCCATCGAACGCAAACTGGCCGGCCGCCGCATCGAAGCCGTCGCCCGCCGCGGCAAGCACATCCTCCTTCACCTCGACGCCGGCCTCACCCTCCGCGTCCACCTGGGCATGACCGGGAACCTCTTCGTCGTTCCCGATCACCGCTTTCGCCCCCACGCCACCCGCTTCTACGCCGCCCTCGCCGACGGCCGCGGCCTCCTCCTCGAGGACTCCCGCGTCTTCGGCAAAGTCTCCCTCTTCCCCACCCGCGACCTCGAATCCCATCTCCCAAAACTCGGCCCCGAGCCCCTCGACCCCGCCTTCACCCCTGAGTCCTTCATCGCCGATGCCCGGCGTACCCGCAAGCCGGCCAAGCTCTTCCTGATGGACCAGTCCCACGTCGCCGGCCTCGGAAACATCTACGCCGCCGAATCCCTCTTCGAAGCCCGCATCAACCCCCGTACTCCGGCCAACACCCTGAGCCCCGCCCGCCTCCGCCGCCTTCACGCCGCCATCCTTCAAGTCGTAGACCTCGCGGTACAATCGTGTGTACTCGCGTATGCAACCCCGGGTCGATTCGTCGAAGGGGAGGCGTACCCGGTCGCGGTCTATGATCGGGAAGGCGAGCCTTGCCGGACCTGCGGCGCACTCATCCGCCGCATCGATCAAGGCGGTCGCTCCACCTATTACTGCCCGCGTTGCCAGAAACGATAGATACCCATGACGCCCACTGCACCTCCCCTCGTCTCCAAGGCACTCGAGTTCCGTGAGCGCCTCGACAAAGGCATCCTCGTCGCCGACGGCGCCATGGGTACTATGCTCTACTCCAAGGGCATCTTCATTAACCGCTCGTTCGACGAGCTCAACCTTACGTCCCCTGCACTTGTCCGCGAAATCCACCAGGAATACGTGAAGGTTGGCGCGGAAATCGTTGAAACGAATACGTACGGCGCCAGCCGCCCCCGCCTCGCCGCCTTCGGGCTCGCCGAAAGGCTTAAGGAGATCAACCGCGCCGGTGTGCGACTCGCCCGCGAGGCCGCCGCGGACAAGGCGTTCGTCGCCGGCGCCATCGGTCCCCTCGGACTCTCCTTGGAACCTCTCGGCCCCACCTCCCTCGACGAAGCTCGCGCCTACTACCGCGAACAGGCCGAAGCCCTCCTCGAAGCCGGCGTCGACCTCATCGTTATCGAGACCATCTCCAAGCTCGAAGAGGTCCGCCAGGCAATCCTCGCCGCTCGCGAGGCCGCCGGCCGCGACATGGTCATCGTCGCGCATGTCACCATCGACGACTACGGCAACCTCTCCGACGGCACCGACACCCCGACCTTCACCCACGCTCTCAACGAGCTCCCCGCCGACGTTATCGGCCTCAACTGCTCCGTCGGCCCCAAAATCATGCTCGAGACCATCGAGAAGATGGTCAAGCTCTCGAAGAAGCCGCTCAGCGCCATGCCCAACGCCGGCCAGCCGGCATTCGTCGAAGGCCGGCAGATCTACCTCTGCTCGCCTGAGTACATGTCGCAGTACGTCCGCCGCTTCATCTGGGAGGGCGTCAAGATTGTCGGCGGCTGCTGCGGCACAACCCCCGAGCACATCAAGCTCCTCACCTCCGAGGCCCGCTCCCTCCAGCCGCTCCAGCGCAAGCTGTCCGTCACCGTCGAGGAGCCCCAGGCAAAGGCTAAGGCGCTCGCCAAGGTGCCCGTCTCCGGTAAGTCCCGCCTGGGCGAGAAGCTGGCCAGGCGCGAGTTCGTCTCCTTCGTCGAGATCCTCCCCCCGCGCGGTGTCGATGCCTCCAAGGAGATCGCCGGCGCCGCAGCTTGCGCCAAGGCAGGCATCGATTGCATCAACGTCCCCGATGGCCCCCGCGCCTCCGCCCGCCTCTCCGCTCAGGTCACCTGCCAGCTCATCCAGCGCGATGCCGGCATTGAAGCAGTACTTCACTTCTGCTGCCGTGACCGCAACATTCTAGGCATCCAGTCGGAACTCCTCGGGGCCCACGCGGCCGGCGTGCGCAACCTCATCTGCATCACCGGCGACCCCCCGCGCATGGGCGCCTACCCCGACGCCACCGCCGTCTTCGACGTCGACGCCATCGGCTTGACGAATATCGTCAATAACCTGAACCATGGCCTCGATATCGGCGGCAACCCCATGGGCTCCCAAACCGCCCTGCTGCTCGGCGTCGGCGCAAACCCCGGCGCCCTCAACCTCGACGAAGAGCTCCGCCGGTTCGAATGGAAAGTCCAGGCCGGTGCAGAATATGTCGTTACACAGCCTGTGTTTGACCTGGAACTGTTAGAGCAATTCTTGAAGCGGACAGAGCAGTTTCAGATCCCATTTGTGGCCGGCATCTGGCCCCTTACCAGCTACCGCAACGCCGAGTTCATGGTCAACGAACTCCGCGTCCCCGTCCCCGACAAGTACATGGACCGCATGCGCCAGGCCGACTCCGCCGAGAAAGCCCGCGCCGAAGGCATCGCCATCGCCCGCGAAATGGTCGAACAGGTCCAACCCATGGTTCAGGGCGTCCAGCTCAGCGCCCCCTTCGGCCGCTACGACATGGCGATCCAGGTCGCCAGCGCCATCCGCCGCCCGGATTCCGAACAGAAGGCGGCGGCCGAGTAGCCGCCGCGAGCTAACGCTCGGCGTTTGCCGCGACGCTCACTGCCACAGACGAGACCGGTGGCGCGTCCACAAACAGCGCCGAACCGGCAGCAGCAGGGGTGGTAGGCACGCGGAGGTTCATCTGGAAGATGCCCGCCACGAGCCCCGGTGCCGGCCCTTAGTAGACGATCTCCGCTCTCGACGACAGGTTCCCGTACCGGACCTGAACATCGCGGCATGTTCTTGTGCCCCCGTTTGCGCCACCGGTACCGCGGCTCCGTCCGGGAATGGCGGGATGGAACGGCCTGAGCCGGTCCCGAATAGCGCCACAGTAGAACCCGGACGAGCTGGGTTCTCTCGCGAGTTTTGCGTGCCGTCTTCGTTCAGCGCGGCCGCTTGGCCCGTCCCTGAGCCGTCAGTGGTAAAGAAAGCGAGGTTCTGCCATGTGACAACCGATGGCCGTCTGATACGCCGGCCCCCTGCCTGCACGACAACCTCTGTCGGGGGCGGCGTAGCGGGCAGGTCAGGGAGGGGGATGCCGGATGGGACAATGGCATCGATCCGACGGGCTTGAACGTACAGAAGGGGCGCCGGAATGCCACCGACGGTAACCTGCACGCCCTCCAACTCGGTTGGAAAGCCTGTTATTCCGTTGCTCATAACGCCAATCTCCGGCCCTAATCCGGATCCGAGCATCGTAACCAGCAGGCCCGGGACAATTGCGGATTGCCGTCTGCTGGCTGAATTCGTAACGCAGAGGAGTGCTGATTCTTCAGGCGCTTCCACGTCAAGCATCTCGATATTGCCCGTCGCCGAGATGTATGCCCAACGCTCCTGTGCATCGAGCGTAGCGACCGGACGATTCGACCACCTTCCCCTACCTGGAGCGGGTGAGCCCGGACGGCTCCCTCTCCTTTTCGACTGGACAGGGAACTGCAACCGGCGGTGAGGACGGCACCGTCGCTGACCTGCTTCACGGGATTGTCATGATAGCCGTAGACAGTTAGTCCGCCTACGCGGTTCGCCCACATGCCGGACGGCCTAAATGACCCAAAGTCCCGCACCAGGGCCGGACCAGTCCCATCAGCCGCCAGCCGGAACAACTGTGTGGAAACCGTAAACCATAGGTGCCCGTTGGCGTCGCTCACGAATCGGTCCGGCCTCCCGCTGAGCGGTCGCTCCCATAATCGGGTGCGCCCGTCGACAGCCAGCCGAACCGCGTGCCACCGGACAGATTCGCCTTCGCCACGGTACCCGGTCAAGTACATCGTCCCATCGGGCGCGGGCGCCAAGGCCGCGCCCCGGACGGACGTTTCTGTCGCAAGCAGAACCTTTTCGAGCGGGCCATCGACCCTCCACAACCGGTCCTGATAGCTGAGGAGCGTCACCTGCGAGTCTGACGTCAACGCCGAGTGGCTCCGCGACCGCGCTATCGCCCCCGTCGAATCCTTCACCTTCGTCAGCAACGACAATAAGTGGGAAGTGGAGGCCTTCCTCACCCGCCCGAGCGGTCTGAAAGAGGGCAGCAAGCACCCGCTGATCGTCGTGATCCACGGCGGCCCCCACGGCCAGAAAGGCACGGCGTTCAATTTCAAAAACCAACGCCGCCCGCGGCTGGGCGACTCTCATGGTCAACTACCGCGGCTCTACCGGCTACGGCCAGGCCTTCGCCGACGCCGTCTTCGGCGACCAGAACGGCAATGAAGCCCAGGACGTCCTCTACGGCATCAGCGCCGCCATGCGCCGCAACTTCTGGATCGACCGCGACCGCATTGGCGTCGAAGGCGTCAGCTACGGCGGCCAACTGAGCGCCTGGCTCATCACCCAGACCCGCCTCTTCAAATCCTCCATCCCCACCGCCGCGATCATCAACTTAGTAAGTTACAACTACACCACTTACTACAACCAATACGAGCAGATGACGTTCGGCATCTTCCCCCACCAGGGCAACTTAATGGATACCCTCTGGGAACGCTCCGCCCTGAAACACGTCGCCAAGGCAGCCACCCCCACCCTCCTCGTCCACGGCGAAAACGACAACGATGTCCCCGTCTCCCGAGGCCGAACAGTTCTACATCGCCTTCAAAGACGTCGGCGTCGAAACCGTCTTCGTCCGCTACCCCCGCGAAGCCCACGGCATCCGCGAAACCCGCCACGTCATCGACTGGATCGACCGCTCCATCCGCTGGCACGAGTCCCACTTCCCCAAACCCTAACCCCCACCTCGCCCTCGCCCCGCCCCTCCCGCTTCCACCCCGCCCCCGCCGCCCCTCCTCGCCGCCACCCTCCTCCCCGCCCAGCCCGCCCGCTTCGGCCTCCCCGCCTGCTCCCCCCTCCCGCCAGGAACTCGCCGACCACGCCTTCTTCCTCCTCTGCCACGACCCCGCCGTCAAAGTCTCCCGCTGGGTCGCCCTCGACTCCGACTACCGCCACAGCGGCTTCTCCCGCGGCCACCTCGCCCCCGCCGCCGACTTCGCCTGGTCCCCTGACGCCCTCCGCGCTACCTTCCTCCTCTCCAACGCCGTCCCCCAAATCCAGTCCGTCAACGCCGGCGTCTGGTCCCGCTTCGAAGCCGCCGTCGCGCCCTCGCAGCCCACGCCGACGCCCTCTACGTCTTCACCGGCCCCCTCTTCGAAGGCCCACCCGCCACCATCGGCGAAGGCCGCGTCGCCGTCCCCACCCATCTCTTCCAAGCCGTCCTCGTCGTCCGCCACCGCCAACGCACCATGCTCGCCGCCATCGTCCCCAACGCCCCCTCCCCCCAAACCCCCCGCGACGACCACGAAGCCCCCGCCGGCCGCGACCGCGTCTCCGCCCGCGACGACGAGGAACGCACCCACGAATCCGCCCCCCCCCCCCCGGAGCACAAACCGGC
>JANRJO010000071.1:0-8867 GCA_033763935.1 Bryobacteraceae bacterium | reverse complement strand
TTGCAAATGGATTACGATCTGGATGTAGCCGAAGAGGCTTTATCCCAGCGTCTGGATCGGGAGGTTCGACCTAAGCCTGCCTACGCTGAGTAAATCGGACTGATGCGGCAGGTCGGTAGACGTTTCATCTGTGTCCTCCAGCTTGTGAAAGACTGATCCCGGATGGAAAGCCCATGAAAACACCCACCAACCTTTATCAGACGCTCAACGCCCCCAGCCACCCCATCCGCAACCGCCTGCTCCGCCTCACCGCCGACAGCCCCGATCTTTTAGCCGTCATTAAGGCCGAAGGCCGTGTATGAAATCCCGGCTGCATCGCATCGAGATTCGGAATTTCAAGGCCTTCCGGGAGTTCACCCTCGATCTCGAAGGCCGCCACCTCCTCGTCTACGGTGCCAACGGTGCTGGGAAATCATCCCTCTACTGGGCGCTATACACGTTTCTCCAGAGCGCCCGTAAGAACCCCAAGGGTTGCATCGCAAAATACTTCGAGCCAGGCGGACCGGAAAACCTCCTCAATATCCACGAAGACGCCGTCGCCAAGCCCGGTGAAATCGCGCTCACGCTCCGGGACTTCGCGGCGAGGATCGATACCACCTACAGGATCAGCAAGGCGGACCACAGCACGCATCAGCAGCCAGCGATCCTAAAGGGCGACCTCGCCAGCGACTTCATCACCTACCGCTTCTTCTTCGGGTTTTCGGACTTCAAGAACTCGCAGAAATTCAATGTGTGGCCGCTGTTCGAGAAGGAGATTCTTCCTTTTTGCGTCTCCACCGGCGGCCAGGTGCCGCTGGATTGCTGGAACGCCATCAAGTCCGGTGTTGCCAACCCAGGCGGGCTCTCCGGCTATGCCGGTGCCGATGCCTATCAGGCTTTCCATGCGCGCACGGCCGAGTTCGCAGCTATCCTACCCGGAATTGTCGATGCGATCAGTGCCGAGGCCCAAAAATTCTACGACGCTCACTTTGCCGCCGGCGACCCGGCGCCGATCACGTTGAAGCTCGGCGTCACCACGCCCCCAGCGTCCTCGGGTGGCAATCAGATGGCCTTTCAGTTCACGGTCCCGGTGATCGAGTTCGGTATTCAGGTGAAGGATAGGCCGCCGATCACCCGGCCGCAGAGCTATCTCAATGAGGCCAAGCTCACCCAGTTGGCACTGTGCGTTCGTTTTGCTGCGTCATTGGTCAATCTCCGCGAATCCGACCTCAAGCTCCTCGTCCTCGACGATCTTCTAGTCAGCCTCGACATGAGCAACCGGATGAAGGTCGTCGAAATCCTGCTCTCCGACACGTTCATCGGTTACCAGAAAATCATCCTCACTCACGAACTCGGCTTCTTCCGCGAGTTCAGACGCAAACTCGGGCCCAGCCACCCGGACTGGTGCTTCCTCCGTCTCGAAGGTAGCGCCGCCGGTAGGATCGAGGGGCGGCGGGAGAAGACCGACCTTCAGAAAGCCGAGGAATACCTGCATGGGCACAATCTCGACGAGGCCGCTGTTTGCCTGCGTAAGGCCGCCGACGACATGGCGAAACGGTACCGGGAGTGGACCGACGGCAAGAAGCTGCCGCCCGGCGAGTTTTTCTCTCTCACGGAGAACCTGCGTGCCGCGCGCCAGCGGTTGCTGGAAAAGCTCCCCACTCGTCTCTACGCGCGCGTGCTTCTCGGGACGCCCGAGGCCCAACGCGACCATCTCGTGCCAGTCGATGACGCCGATATTGACGCCTTGGCCACACTAGATGTCGCCGACCGCGGTCGACTTAAATCCGCCCGGCGCCATCTTCGCACGCTGTTGAAGGACGACAACTGGCAGGTCATGGAGAACATCAGGCTGATCGACGAGATCCTCGACACGACAGAGCGCGTCTTGAACCCCGGCGCCCACGGCGGCGACGTCCCCCTTTACCCCCGTGAAGTCCAGAAAGCCCTGGACTTGGTAGCCAAGCTTGAAAAATGCCTCGCCTAACCGGTTTACGCTGTTCTCCAACTGTTTCATGCCTTTTACACGGTGGCTGATGGATCGCTACAAGCCCCTCGATGAGTGAAAGCTAACCTTCGAATTTCAGCCATCGGCCCGCGGCACCCGCAGCTCGAAGCGGTCATGCAGCTCGGTAGGAGGCACAGCAATACCCTCGGTTTCTTTCCCGACGGCGCCTTTCACGATCACGCGGTTCGCGGGCATCTGTTGGCTGCATCGGCGGACGCGACCGAACTCGCCGGTTACTGTGCGTTTCGGGTCTCACGAGGTCGGCTCATGATCGCACATCTCTGCGTCGCCGAGGTGTGGCGCGGGAAGGGAGTGGCGCGGCTGCTATTCGACGGCATCAAGGCGTACGCCCAAGCGCGCAATCTCTACGGCATAGGCCTCCATTGTCGTCGCGACTATCCGGCGAACGATCTCTGGCCCAGACTCGGATTCGTCCCGATTCGCAGCAAGCCTGGACGGGGGGTCGATGGGACCGAACTTACCTATTGGTGGCACGACCTCCACGCTGCCGATCTCTTCAGCGCAATCGACGCGGTCGACAAGCGGCTGCGCGTGGTTGTCGACTGCAACGTCTTTCGCGATCTGCACGACACAAGCACAGAGCGCAACAAGGAGGCCCCATTCCTCGCGGCAGACTGGGTTGCGGCTCAGGTCGAGCTTTGCTCCGTCGGTGAACTCCAGGTCGAGCTCAATCGGATTGCACTGACTGAGCTTCGGGAGGCGCTGCTGCGGCATGCCCAGCGCTATCGCTCTCTGGCGTACAATACCGCGCGTTCGGATGCCGTGTTCTCCGAGCTAATGGCGCTACTCGGGCATAGCGCGCCCAACTCCAAGCAGGCCTCGGACATGCGTCACGTCGCCATGAGTGCGGCGGCGGATGCGGATGTCTTTCTCACGCGCGATGAGGAACTGCTCGGGCGGGCACCCGAGATCGAAGAGCGTTACGGGCTCCAGGTCATGCGACCTGTCGAACTGATTTCACGCCTCAACGAAGCCGAACAGGCTGCACTGTATCAGCCATCGCGTTTCGCCAGCACCGACATTCAGAAGATCAGACCGAAGCCGGAGCATGCGCCGGCGCTCGCCGAGGCACTACATGTCCCATCGCAACACGAGACCCGCGATCAGTTCGCCGCCAAGCTTCGCCACCTCTTGTGCGATGTCGAAAGCGAAGTAAGCGCCGCGGTTGCGGACGGGGTGCCGCTTTTCTTGGTCGCTCACCGACAGGTTCAAGCCCGGCGCGAGATCATGGCGCTGCGCTGCACACGAACCGCTTTGGCGACCACGGCCCTGCGGCACGCATTGCTTCTGGCAACTACGGAGGTCGCAAGACGCGGCGGCGGCATTATCGTCGTATCCGAATCGCTTCTATCCGACGAGGTGCAGTCCGTACTGCATGAACTAGGATTTCGTCTTGGCACCAAGGGTTGGCAGAAGATCACCCTGCGTGCGCTGGGCGATATCTCGGCCATCAGTCAGGTCCTGGTGCAAGCCGGCCATCCTCCGTTGTCCCCGAACGCGACCGCGAAGGAGATCGAAGCCCAGTATTGGCCGGCGAAGATCATCGGTGCGGATGTCGACACATGGTCGGTCCCGATCCGCTCCACGTGGGCAACTGCGCTGTTCGAGACATCGTTCGCGGACGAGCAGCTCTTCCGCCCCAAGCGCGAACTCATTCTCAGCCGCGAGAACGTCTACTACAGTGCAGCGATCCAATCCGGCATGGAGGGAGCGACCGGTCGCCTGCTGTGGTATGTATCGACCAAGGACCCGCACCAGGCCGGGGCGAAGACGATTCGAGCCTGTTCGCGCCTGCTGGAAGTTCGGCGGGGATCGGCCAAATCGGTCTTCAATGCCTATCGTCGTCTCGGTGTCTACGAGTGGGAACACATTCGGGAGATGGTCGCCGGCGATCCGACGAAAGAGATTCTCGCGCTACGCTTCGCTGATACCGAGCTGTTTGAGCGACCGTTCCCCGGGGAGCAGGCCAGCGCGTTGGGTATCCGCAATAACTTCACCTCTCCGGTCAAGGTGCCGGAGAGCGCGTTCACAGCCATCTACCGCCATGGCATGAAGCTGCCGACATTCACTTGAACCAAATTCATGTCCAGACCGTGTGCCCTTACTTTCCCGCCAACCGCCAAATGGACCCCAGCGCTCGAGGAGCTGCCTGCGCTGGCCATTAGACAGCCGTACGCCTGGCTAGTAGCCAATGGGATTAAGGACATCGAAAACAGGTCACGCCGCACGCACTACCGCGGGAAGATCCTGATCCACGCGTCGCTTCGTGACGCCTTGCTTTTCGACGATACCTTGGGCGCGCTCAGCGAGCGTGCCGGAGTGCGGTTCCCAAACTCGTTCAGGAAGGGCGGAATAATCGGTGTGGCGGAAATCGTCGGATGCGAGCGATGCCATGGATCTGGCTGGAAGGATAGTTCAAGTTGGGGATGGATTCTTGCGAACGCCCGCCCGCTGTCTTTCCGCCCCTGTAAAGGAGCCCTGGGCCTCTTCCGGCCAAAGTTTGAGTAGAGCCCACGCAACGGGGTCCTTACCGTTCTACAAATTCGACCGAAGGCTGGTGTCCCCGGAATCGGGCGCCGGCGTCGTTGACTTTTGGGTACGGTGACGGCGGGTCAGCGGGTTGGGACGGAGGTTTCGGGGGCGGCTTCGCGGATGATGCCGCGGCAGCGGGGGTAGCGGGTGCAGCCCCAGAAGGGGTCGAAGGCTCCGGTGCGCAGGATCATGGGTTCGTCGCACTTGGGGCAGCGGTGGCCTTCCGGTCGGAGGTGGGTGTCAAGGGCTTCGTCGTCGAACGCCGCCAGGGCCCGTTCCGCGAGTTCTTCCGCGGCGACGATCGTGATGGCCGAGGTCTCGGCAAAGCGTTTCGCCGGTCGGGTGCCGCCTTTGAGGGTGTAGATCGCCCCTCGCGCCACGCCGTGGTGGGTCATGCTGCCGAGCATTTCCCGCACAACTTTCTCCTGCACTTCCCACGAGCGCCAGTGTTTGCACTGGACGAGGAGCGTCTCCGGCCCCCGGCTCGCCACCAGGTCCACGCCTCCATCCGCCTGCGCCCCTCCGCGGCGTTCGACGTCGTGGCCTTCCGCCCGCAGGAGGGCCGGACAGGCTTTCTCGAATTGGTACCAGTCGAGTTCCGCCAGGGCCGTCACGGCCGTCTCCCGGTCCCACCGACGTCGGGTCACGGGATCGGGGGCCGATGCGGCCGGGCGGGCCGGGGACGCGGCCGGTTCAGCGCTGGCCGGCAGGGCGTTCACGCCAGCCGGGGCGGTGGGTTCGGGGTCAAGGGCCCGGTTGGCGCGTTGCAGTCGGACGAGTTTGACCACGCAGATCCCCAGGCCGACGGCCGCCGCCAGGGCGACGATCACCAGGACCAGTCCGATGAACGCGGGCACGAACCGGTGCACTCCTCCGATCGCCAGCGCGGCGAGCGCGATGAAGCCCACCAGGCCGGAGATGAGGCTCTCCCACGGGTCTTTGGCTCGGCGGCGTCGGCGCGACATAGGCAACGACCGTCCGCGGCCGTCCCGGGTCGTATCGGCTCCGCCGGAAACCGCTAAAGCGCGCGGCGAGGACGAAGGAATTTTTGACCAGCCGGGAACCGCCGGAGGACCATCGCTGCGGTCGCGGCACACGGCCGCGTGTCCCGTTCAGGCAACGGGCGTGCCGATAGGAGGGCATGCTGCGCCTCCTCGATCTCCGGATGCTCTTGGTCCCCTTGGGTCTCACGCTTGTCCCGGCCTCGAGCCTGGGCCGGCTCGGGGACTCGGAGCAGGCCTTGGCGGAACGCTTCGGGTCGGCCGTGAGCTCACAGCCGGAGAAGCTGGTCGCCGGGGGGCGGTTCGTCGAATTCGGGAGGTTCGTTCGTTTTCGGCAGGGGGACTGGTCCATCACCTGCTCGATCGTCCAAGGACGCTCCGCCCAGGAATCCTACCGGAAGTCGGGGCACTGGACATCGGACCAGATTCTCGCGGTGCTGAACGCCAACGCGCAGGGTGCACGGTGGTCGGAGGTCTCGCGACCCTCCGTCGCCAAGATGGCACGTGAGTGGCGCCGGGACGACGGCGGGGCCGCCCGGTGGCAGCAGGGCGTGGGCATCACCGTCACCCACCCCGCCTGCGAGCGCGCGAAGGCTGTCGCCCGAGCCAAAGCCGAGGCGGAGGCCGCCCGGGTGCCCAGGCTCTGACGCGACGCAGGGGGGGGCCGTTGTCGGTTCCGAACGCGAACGGCCGGGTCGGCGCCGGCCGTCGCCACCGGCGGGTCGGAGGCTTGCGGCGTTGGGCCGAGGCAAGTAGCCGTTGTCCGTGTCCGTCGTCCGCCGAAAGCGAAAAGCACCTTCCGCCCGGGTCCGCCGTGGAAAGGCACCGACTCCCGGCTCCCCGACGCTGTCCGTCCTCCACCTGACTCTCCACCGGGAGTTTTTCCTCCAGATCGCTGACGGGACGAAGCGCATCGAGTACCGCGCCCGGACGCCGTATTGGCGCACCCGGCTCGAGGGACGCCACTACGACGTGATCTCCTTTCGGAACGGCTACGCGTCCGACGCTCCGGTCCTCGTCGTCGCGTTTCGCGGTCTGCGCCGCTACGGATCGCCCCGGAGCGGTTACTACGCGATCCTTCTCGGCCGGGTTCTCCAACGGAAGCGGTTCCGGCCGTGAGCCGCGACTGGACGCGCGACGAGTTGGTGGTGGCGATGAACGTCTATGGACGGCTCGCGTTCGGACAACTCCACGCCCGCACGCCGCTGGTTCAGGAGGTCGCGGCGCGTCTTGGCCGAACTCCCGGCGCGCTGGCCATGAAGCTCTGTAACCTCGCCTCGCTCGATCCGCAGATAACGGCCTCGGGCCGCGTGGGTCTGCGCGGGGCCAGCCGGCTCGACCGTGAGGTCTGGGGTGCTTTCCACGCCGACTGGACGCAACTGGCCGCCGAGAGCGAGGCGCGTTTCGAGACCCTGATGCGCGGCAGCCGCTTCGTGCCGCGGGAAGATGAGTCAACCGCCGACGAAGCGGACACGGTTCGGGAGGGCCCGACGGAGGCGGCCGTCACGGGAACGCGACGCCTCGGTCAGCACTTCTTCCGGCGGGTCGTACTCGTGAGCTACGGGGAGCGTTGCTGCATCACCGGCACGCCCCTGCCCGAGCTCCTCACCGCGAGCCACATCGTGCGCTGGGCGGACGACGCGCGCGAGCGCCTCAATCCGAGGAACGGTCTCTGCCTGGCGCGGACGCAGGACGCAGCGTTCGACCGACACCTGATCACGCTTGACGAGGACCTCCGCCTGGTCGTGTCCCGGTCGATCCGCGACCACTACACCTGCGAATCCATCCGCCTGAACTTCCACCCGTACGAGGGCAAGCCCATCACCCGCCCGCACCGGTTCGCCCCGGACCCCGCGCTCCTCGCACGCCACCGGGAAGCGTTCCGCGGGTGAGAATCACCTCAAAGATCCGTCCTCTTTCGGATGAGCGAGGCGCCTCGATACTGAGCCTCACTGAAGCCGTTCAAGGGCAATCCTGTATCCGGCTCCAAGGCTTTGGGCTCTCGCCGGCAATGGCCGTTCCAGTGCGCCAGAAACGCGAACGGCAGGGCGTGAAAGCGATTCCAGGGGGGGTACCGGGCACGCCGCCGGACGGGGCCATTCACGCGCGTTGCAGCGCCTGCGGGGCGGCTGCTTCTCCGCTACTTCCCGCCCCGTCGCGCTGCGAGCAAGCCGAGGAGGACCAACGAGAGCAGTCCAGCGGTTGAGGCGGTGTCCGGGACGGGCGCGTGTACGGGCGGGTTGTGAGAGACCAACAAACGCAGACCGGTTCCCGTGGTGGGGATGTCGATCGAGATGGAACCGTCGGGCGTGGCGGCCCCACTGTACACTGAGAATGACCAGGACGTCAGTTCCTCGCCGTAGTTGACGGGGATGGTGATGCTGCCGGTAAGTCGTTCGGGGCGATTGAAAAACGGCCCCACGAACCCGGAAGAACCTAAACGGCCGTTCACAGTTGCGGAGACCATAACAACTCGCGAGATCAGCCCGTTGCTGACGAAGTCCCAGTCAAAGGTGACAAAGTCGGCCCACAGCGGACCGCTGCCGCCGCCTGAGATGGACTCATTGACGGTCGCCCCGTCCTTGGTGACGAAGGAACCGAACCATTGAATTCCCGTGACATTGGGCGCCGGGGCCAGCGCCGTGGAGCCCGGCGACGCGGTGAAAATGGCGCCGGCCATCGCCGTGGCCGAGCAGAGGACCGACAGAATAGCTGAGGCAAGGGCTCGCTCGAATCTCATCGCTGGAGGGAGGTTGGAGTCGATGTGGGTGAGTCTCACCAGCATGGCTGAGTCGCGATGGCTCGCCGACTGAATGAGGTGGCTGGCGGACCGGAAAGCGGTTTCCATGCCACCCCCTGCGCCCCGCTTAGATGATGTTGCAGGATTCCTATGATCAACATATTAGGACTGTTGTTTTTGGGCATCGACTCAGGAGGGCTGACGAAGCACTAAGGTTGAGTGTAAGGACTTCCGACAATAAGTCGGCTTGTCACGCGTGTGCCGAGCCCAGGCAACGGGTCCTTACTTCTCTCCGAATTTGACCGAAGACCGGCGTTTCCGGTGTCGAGCGGCTGCGTAGTTGCTCGTTCGGTACGACGGCGGTGGGTTGGCGGGCCGGGACCGGAAGGGGTCGGGAGCTCCGCGACGGGAAGGTCACGTCGTCGGCAGCTCTCGAGCGACGGCGGCGCAGACCCGGTCGGCCGCCGATGCCGCCGGCGACGCCGGGGCCTGACGTCGTCTTCCATCACGTCCGGATAGCGCGCGTCCACGGCGTACGCCGACAGCGTCTGGCACTCGGGCAGCACCGCGCCCAACGCCGGGGACA
>JANRJO010000055.1:0-4533 GCA_033763935.1 Bryobacteraceae bacterium | reverse complement strand
CATTGCGGCTACGACCCCGCCATGCACGTCCCGCTCATCATCCGTTACCCCGGCCGCGTCCGCCAGGGCGTCGTCAACGATATGACCGAGCATATTGACGTGGCTCCGACGATCCTCGACCTCCTCGGCGTCGACGCCATGCCCGTCCAGCACGGCCGCTCCCTGCGCCCCTATCTCGAAGCGAAGAAAATCACCGGGCGCGACCACATCTTCAGCCAGTACCTCGAAAACGAAGAGGTCTTCCTCCGCACCGACCGCTGGAAGTACATCTACTGCTCCGGCCGCCGCAAACGCACCGACGGCTACCTGATCGACAACCCCACCCCCGGCCGCTACCAGCGCCTCTACGACCTCAATGCCGACCCCGGCGAATTCGCCGACGTCGCCTCCCGCAACCCCAAAGTCGTCACCCAACTCCAGGACCTCATCCTGAAACGCTACCGCGCCACCCACCCCGACGCCGCCAGCGAACCCAGCACCTCCACGCGCGAAGAAGCGATGGAGTTCTACATCCGCCCACGCGACGCCAAGCCCAGCGCGTGATCGCTGGGTAACCACCGACATCGGCATCCTCAGCCGCGCGCCGATGGGATCCCCGCTGACGCAGCACTCGTGGAACGACCTGTCGGAAACGATGGCGTACAATAACCGGCAGCAGATGGCGACGAAGAGTGTAAACGGAAAAAGGACGAGTGTCATTTACAAAGCCCATGGGTAAGTCCTTCATTCTCGCGTTCTCTCTTTTCCTAGTTCGCTTCATCGCGACGGAGGCGGTCTTCCAACGCGGAAAGCAAACGGCGTCAGGGTTTCGATTTCCTGTAGGGATTGGGCTCAGAATTCTTTTTCGAGCGGGTGGGCCACTCATGATCCTCGTGGGCTACATGATGCTAGGACAGGCCAGAAATGGCTTCGATCAAGTCATGGCGGTAATTGTCGCAATAGGTGGGATCGGATGCATCTTTGGGAGAGCCTGGTGAAATTTCTGTGACCCGGAATGGCTTAGACCAGAAATCACTATTAGGGATGAAGAAACGACTGGTCTCATGGGAAGGAGCCGTCGTGAGCTATGTTCCCCAACTTAGAGAAGTACTGTTCATTGGGCGCGATGGTACGTCGATTACCCATACCAAATACCATGTGGGCCAGCAACAGTTCTTGCACGAACTTGAAAGGCATGGGGTTTCATTGAGGAGTGGCCTTTAGGTCGTGAGCTTGTTGAAATAACTGGCAGCAGATGGCGACGAAGAGCGTACGTAACGGTTGCTCCCTGGGCTTGAGCCATTGCGGCTGGTCCGACCGTCACCCAGCCCCGTACACAGAAATCAGCACGTCAACCAAGCTTTTCCCAACGCCTTGGCGAGGGCGCTGCCTCCCGCCGGCTGATCTCGGGACTCGACACCCCGAACGGCTTACTACAAGCTCACCGGTAAGCTTCGCGGCGGTTGCGCACGCCGGTGATGTGGATGGCGTTTTCGCTGCTGGGTTCGAAGAAGACGCGGTAGTCGCCGCAGCGGAGGCGGAAGTCCGTGCGCGGCGGCTTCAGCTTCTTCACGTCGCCGGAGCGCGCAGCCAGGTAGCGTTCCAGGCAGTAGAGAATCTGCATCGCCGTTTCGCGGTCGATGGCTCGGAGATCGGTGCGGGCTTCCGGCGACCAGATGACGGCGATCCGCCCCGGCGCGGCGGCGTCACTCATGCGAAGCAGCTCACTTGGTCAGCCCAAACTCGCGCAGGATCTCCTCGTGCGGAATGCCCTCGCCGCGTGCCAGCGAAGCGCGGGAGCGATCCAGGGCATCGCCGGTTTCCGCCGTGATCTCTTCCTCTTCCTCGGTGGCTCCAGCGAGAGATTGCAACAGCGGCTCACCGGCTAACACCTCAAGCAACTGGGCCACGGCGGTAAACTGCGCTGGCCCCAGCCGGTCGAGCAACTCGTGGGCTTGTTGTCTGTCCATGGCTTCTTCCTCCCCTCGTTCAACCAGCGCGGCGTGCCGTCTCTAAAGCAGCGGCTTCGAGGACCGTAGCGAACGTGCGCAAGCGCGTGGTCTGCTGCGAAGGTCGCAGTTCCTCGATCTTCTCCAGCCGCTGGAGCACTTTCCGGCTGGGTTTTCGCGACGAGGCTTGAGCCGCGTTCGGGTCCAACAACTCATCGAGTGTAACTTCGAGCGCCATGGCGAAGCGGACGGCCATCCCGGCCGTGAGGCGCAGGCGATCCGTTTCGTAATCGGTGCCCACGGGCGGCAGGCTGAGCTTGGATACGCGAGGCATGACGAACCCACTGTAAGGGGCACACGGACCGCTTCTTACTTGCTACGGTAGCATACGCTGACAACCCCACCCCCGGCCGCTGCCAGCGCCCCTACGACCTCAAAGCCAACCCCGGTGAACTCTCCGGCGCCGCCGCCCGCCGCACTCACTTCCGCGAAACGATGAACTCATCCGCAAGCGTAAGCAGCGCCTCACGGAACGCCGCGCCGTTGTTCTTCAGGTTGTCCACCGTCATCAGGTCGAGATCCTGATCCGGCCGCACGGCGATGTTCTCCACGTATGGGCCCACCGGATACTCGCCGCCTGTGTCGATCTCCACCGGCCGCACGCCCAGCGCCCACGTGATCGCCCCCTGGCCTTCGGAGAGCGTCCCGTACTCGGCATCAATCACCGAACCGCCCGCGCCCGCCGTCCGCTTACCCACCACGAGCGCCCTCCCGTTGTCCTTCAACGAAGAGGCGACCAGCTCCGAAGCCGACGCGCTGAACTCATCCACCAACAGCACCACCGGCTTCGTGTATCCACCCAGCGCCCCCTCCGCGTTGCGGAACGGCTCCTCGACCTCCTTCGATCCGCACACCGGCAGCGGATTGGTCAACGCACGCCCTTCGTTCAGCGCGGCCTCATACTCGCGCACAAGCAACTCGGCCTCGGCCACATCACCCTCGTCGCCGAACCGCCGCGCATCGTCCAGGTACAACCACGCCGAGAGCACGTCACCAAACGTGATCCGGTGCTGTGCGCGGAACACCCGGAACGGATCGCCCGTCACCCGCGCCACCAGCGCCTGCGCGCCGCAGGCTGAGCCGCCCGGATTGCGCATGAGGTCGAGAATCAGCCCCTCGGTCATCCCATCCAGCGCCGTCAGCTCATTCGCCAACGCCGTGAACACGCTGCTGAAGTTGAACTGCGGCACGCGCACATAGCCGATCTTCCGCTCGCCCTTAGTGAAGATGCCCGATGTGAAGCGGTCGCTCGCCGCATCGCCCACGCGCTTCTCGAATGCATCGCCGCCGCCGAACAGCATGTTCTTGCTGCCCACGCCCAACACCCAGTCCTTGTCGCGCGTCTTCCAGTTGTCGCGCCGCGCCCGTGTCCGCTTGGCCGCAAACGTCTCCTCGCTCGCCGAGGCCGGCGCTGCCTGCTTCACGGCCGGAATCCCCGGCAACGTCCTCACCGGGTAGCCTGTCTTCCGCCACGGAATCGTATAGCTCGCCGTCGTCCCGCCTTCCTGCAGAATCTCCACCGTCGCCGTGTCGCCCAACTCCACCGCCCGCGGCAGCAGCGCCTGGTCGCGCACCGTCAGGAAGCTCGCCACCGTGCGCCGCAGCGTTCCCGGCGAACCCTCGCCCAACAAGCGGCTCGTCGCCGCCATCCAATCCCCCACCGCCTGCCCGTCAATTTTCAATAATTCGTCGCCGATTTTCGCCGTAAAATCCGTCTCGCTCAGCCGCGCCCGGTCAATCGAATCGATCAGCACCTTGCCTTCGTACACATCCACGCCGAACCCCAGCGTCGCCCGGAACGTCGACGGCAGAATGAAGTAGGTGTGCCCGTCCTGCAGCGACGCGATGTACTCCACCACCACCTCGTAATAGGCCAAGTCGTCCGCAGTCTGCCGCGCCTTCTCCACCCACGGGCCAATCTCCAGCGGGTCCTTCTGCAACGCCACCCGCTTCCACTCCGCCGGTGCGTACAGCTTCGCCAGGCGGTCCGCAATGCTTCGCAGATCGCTCGCCTTCTGGTCGGGTGTAAGTTCCGCCTGTAAGGCAAATGACAGTAGGATTCCAAGGGAAATAATCCGAAACATGGCCACATGGTAGCGCTTCCTTGCATCACCCGCATGTCCGGATGCTCCTTCACACCTGTAGATGTGCTTGCTACACTTTCCGCAACCGTAACCACGGCCCAATACCAAGAGAGGGAAAATGTTGGCCAGCATATTCATCTCCCTGTTGACGATCGCCACATTGTCTGCTCAGCATCCCCACCTGCCTTCCGAGCTCAGGCAGTCTGGACTGGTCGGTGTGGAAAGGTTGTATTCGGGTCCACTGCTATACCCGCGACCCCTCGCGACCTTCAGCCGATGGAACTATCCCGACGCGCAACCTCCCGCTTTGGCCCAGCCTGTGATCCTCTCTAACCAGCCAAGCCGGTTCCTACGGACTCCTCGCAATAGAGTGATCTTCGGCGCCGTGCTGGCCGGCGCTGGGGCTATCGTCGCCGCCACCTCAGGCCGGACAGTCCATCGACCTGCCGCCGGATGCAATC
>JANRJO010000040.1:0-7118 GCA_033763935.1 Bryobacteraceae bacterium | reverse complement strand
CTTCCGCCCGTGGCTGGAATTGGTCGTCACGATGAACTTGCGCTTCCGCACACACAGCAGGTTGTCCTCCCGCATGAGCCGGTACACGCGTTTGGGATTCACCGTCCAACCGCGCCGCCGCAACTCGCGTGTGATCCGCGGACGGCCATAGCTGGGCCACTCCAGCGCAATGCGCTGAATCGCGTCGCGCAGTTCCATGTCTGGATCCAGGCCGCTCGGGGCTTCCTCGTCATAACGGTAGAAGCCCGACCGGCTCACCTGGCCCAGTTCCATCATGCGCGTGAGCGTCAGTCCACGGCCCGCCTTCACTTCTTCCTCCGCTTTCCGGTAGACGGCGGATTTCCAGTCAGTGCCTGCAGCATCCGCTGTTCCTCGATGCGCTGCAAGCACCCCTTCAAAAAATCGATCTCCAGCGCCTGCTGGCCAATCTTGCGCTCCAACTCCGCAATCCGGCCTTCCGACCAGCGCTGCTTTCCGTTGCCCGGAAAGGCGTTGCCCGGCCCCTGGCGGAACTCCCGGCGCCAGCGGTGCAAAACGTTCGGATTGACCTCCAACGCCCGCGCCACCTCGGCGACGGACACCCCCTGTTCCAGCCGCCTCACGGCGGCCAGCTTGAACTCCTTGGTGAATAGCCTACGCGACATTCCCATGACTCAATTCTCCATTCGATGGATTTTGAGTCTTAACCGTTTGTCTCAAATCGGGGGGCAAGTCCACACCCACCGCTCAAGGCGACGCGAACGGGATTCCGACGGTAGCCGATGAGGGGTGCATTCGAATCTCGGACTTCTTTCAAGCTTGGAAAGTCCGCCTCGGTGTGCAGAAAGCCGATTAGTTCCGACCATTCTCGCCAGGGGTAGTCTAAACTGTCGTCGAGCTTATGGGCGGCCTCCAGATTTTCACGGACTTCGCTGAGGACTCGCCGCTCGTCGTCGGTTAGGGGTGGGCGCCAACGCACGGAATTCCACATGAGGCAAATGGCACGACGAAGGTAATACTCGGCTGTGAACCCCGGCGTCCACCACGCGAAGAAATCCGTGCCCGCATTTGGGTCTCGCGCCACGGATTCCGTCCACGTCCTCGACCGTGGCCCCATCGCCGTGATGAGGAACTGATCGACCTTGTATGACACCCCCCACGGCATGGCGATTAGGAGACCGGCGCATTCGTCATGGGACTCGTCGAGCACAGAAGTACAAACGGCACTCAACCAAGCGAGCATTTCCTTGCATAGGGCGCCCGCATCACGTGACTCGAAGTAACCGGTCTCATCGAAATCTTCCTCGGAATCGGCCTTCCAGCGAAATCCGAACTCCCCGGCCATGCTTAGAAGTAGGTCACAAACATAGACGTGGTAGCCCGGACCAGCCGACGAGGTCTGGGCGGACACAACGACTTCAGTCCCATTTTCGAACCACAATCGCAGATCCTCTGCGGCCGGGTGAAGTTCGACGAACAAGGTCTCCACGCCGTCCTCGTCGCGGAGGTTTACTCCTCGCAGCACGTGATCGCACTCGCGACGGAACCACTCGGCGAGCAACTGGTGGGTCAGGGTGAGCGGGACACCTGGCGGAGTGGTTTCAGTGCGAAGCTGCAAGCCGAGGCTCATGAATCATGAGTTACCACGAAACACAGATCCTGCCAAATGTGCTCGAGGTGTGGACGCAGAGGATGGGCAAGAACCGTTTAACCAAATGTCACAGCTATAAGGCGGGCGAGACGGTACTCGATTTGCCGCCTTTGAGGGTGCGGAGGACGTCCTGGACGATGGGGCGGAAGTCGTGGGCTTCGGTGAGTTCGGTGGTGATGAAGAGGGCGCGGTCGAGGGGGACGGTGGCGTTGAGGAGGGTGGAGATTTCCTGGGTGAAGAAGAGGACGGAGCGGCGTTTGCGGTTGGCCAGGTCGGGGAGTTCGAGGGACCAGGCGGATTTTTGGGCTTGGGCGCCGATGTAGACGGGGGTGAGACCCTGGCGGCGGAGCTCGGTGGCGACGTATTTGTCGGAGTCGCCGGTGATGACGCCGGTGCGGAGCTTGCCGTCGGCGGTCATGGCGCGGAAATGGAAGGTGGCGGGCATGGGCGGAGCGCGGCGCTAGGGATAAGACGTTGGGGGAGGGGAAAAAGACGGAGGGGGGCGATGCGGCGGTCAGGGGTGGCGGGGAGGGGGTGGTTGTTCGAGTCCAGGATGGGGAGGCGGTCCGTTGCTCTCAAACTCACTCCAGGTCCATGGCTGCCCGCAGGCCGCTCTCGACGGCGATGAGGAGTTCGAGCGGCAGGGCACCGATGCGTTTGGTGAGCTTGGCGCGGTCGAGGGTTGTGACCTGGTGGCAGATGGCGACACTGGGCTTCGGCAAGCCGGAGGAGCCGGCGGGGAGGGCGACGGCGGTGGGGCCGCGGCGGGCTTGCGCGGGGGAGGTAGAGACGGGGACGACGATGATGGACATCCAGCCGGGGGTTTGGTTGAAGCCGTCGTGGGAGATCACAATCACGGGACGGCGCCCGGTCTGTTCGGAGCCGGAGCGGGGGATTAGATCGGCCCAGTAGAGGTCGCCGCGCTTCATTTAGCCTTGCGCCCGCTCTCGAGGAGATGTTCGACGGCGGCGGATTCCAGTTCGCGGTCCAGATCCAGATCCGAGCCGGCGGTCTCGGCAGCGTAGGCGGAAATGGCATCGTGCCGGGCTCGCCGGGCCTGCTCGCGGAGCCAGGCGTCGATCGCCTCGCGGGCGAGGGTGGTGGCCGGGACTTGCGTGCGGTCGGCCTCGGCCCGGAGCAGCGCGTAGGTCTGCTCGGGAAGGGGTAAGTGGAAGTTCTTCATGTTGGCGCTCCCAGTTCGATTATGCCACGGGCTCATGGCAGATTGAAGGTCATCAGGCGGTGGCAGGGATGATCGTGGCGCGAGGAGGGCGCGGGATCGTGGCGCTCTGGAATCGGCGCTTGCACGACCTCGCGGCGGTTGCTACCGCGATTTGATCGAGGAGGAGGCGCTTGGGGAGCCGTTGTCGCAGAACCACCCATTTCTGGATGGAAACACGCGCGCGGCCGTGACGATCACGGCAGCGATTCTGAGGAGGAGCGGGAACCGGCTGCAGTTGGAAAACGGGGCGTCCCACGCCTTTCTGACCGGGCTCTATGAAGCGGGGCGGGTGAACCGGGTGGAACTTGATCGATTGGGTTACGGCAGACTTGTCCGCATGCGCTTACAGGCGCCGCGCGAACGATCGATCCATGTGGGGGGTTGGACTGACCCGCGGCGAACAGCCGCGGCGCGCCGAACCAGGGGCGGACAGGACCAGGACGGCCCGTGATCCTCATGGGAAAAATGATAAGATTGCCGCGGCCGGCGAAATAGCAACGCCGATCAGGCTTCGGCAAGCGCTTCCAACGATATGCTGGCGAAACGAGAGGCTGGAAGAAGTTATGAGCGATGGAGTTTCCAGAAGACATTTTTTCTACGGCGGGTTGCTGGCGGGCGCCGTACCCAGCGGCGGGTTCGGCAGTGTTGCTTCGCTGCGCGCGCTTGGCTATAAGCCGTTCTACGACAAGTTGAACGTGGCAGCCATCGGGTGCGGCGGGCAAGGGGGAGTAGATCTCAACGCCGCCTCACGGACTGAGAACATCGCGGCGCTATGCGATGTGGACGAGACGCGCGCCGCCGCCTCGTTCAGCCAATTCAGCAAAGCTCCCAAATACAAAGACTACCGCGCGATGTTGGACAAGGAAGGCAAGAACATCGATGCGTGCATTGTGGCCACGCCCGATTTCATGCACGCAACGATCGCTCTTGCCTGCATGCAACAGGGCAAGCATGTGTACGTGGAAAAGCCGCTGACCAGGACGCCCTGGGAGGCCCGGTTGCTGCGTGACGCGGCGGCGAAGTACAAGGTGGCGACGCAGATGGGCAACCAGGGGTTTTCGCACGAATGCCACCGGGTGGCCGCGGAGATTGTGTGGTCGGGCGAGATCGGCGAGGTTCGCGAGGCGCACGTGGCGACCTCACCGAGTACGTATCCGACCGAACTCACGCAGTTGCCGCCCGAGAAAGAGGTTCCCAAGACGCTGGATTGGAACCTGTGGCTTGGCAATGCGCCGGCGCGCCCGTTCAGCGAATGGTACATCCCATATAACTGGCGTGGTTTTTACGATTTTGGAACCGGACAGATCGGAAACTGGGCGACCCATACGGCCGGTCCTGTGCATACCGCGCTGCAATTGGGGGCGCCGGAAAGCGTGGAGTGCGTCAGCCAGGTAGGGAAGAGCCAGTATACGTTCCCGAGTCGGGGAGTGGTGCGGCTGGACTTTCCGGCGAGGGGACCGATGCCGCCGGTTTCGGTCTACTACCACGAGGCTGTTCGGCCATCCGACCCCGAGGCCTTCCGGGTACCCGGGATGGAGAATGAGGCGATTTTGCCCCCGACGGACAACCTGGCCGATAAGGGCCGGCCGACCGCTACGGGCAGGGGCGGGTTTGGGGGAATGCGCGGTCCTGGTGGAGGCCCTGCGGGCCCCGGCGGGCGGGGAGCCGCGCAGGCCGGTCCACCGAGGGGTGCGGGCGGCCCCGGAGTGCTGGTGTTCCAGGGCTCCCAGATCGTAACGTCGGCCTCGCAGCAGGGCCCGCGGGGAGGGTCCCAGCCCGGCGTGCTGGCTGGAAACGGATCGGTGCTCATTGGCAGCAAAGGGGTACTAGCGACGAGCAGCCGCGGCGAAGGCGTGTGGCTGCTGCCCTCGGCGCGGTGGAAGGAATATAAGCTGCCACCGCAGCTTCTCACTCGCTCCCCGGGTCATATGCTGGACTGGGTCCGCGCGTGCAAGGGCGGCGAGCCGTCTTGTTCCGACTTCAGCATTACGGCGCCCTACGCGGAGTGGCTGGCGCTGGTCTGCATCGCCTGGCGTGTGCCGGGGAAACTGCTGTGGGACAGCAAGAACACGCGGTTCACGAACAGCGAAGCGGCGAATCAATTGGTGAAGCCGGCGTTTCGCCGGGGCTCGGAATTGAAGCTGTAAGGGAGAGCGAGCAAAGGTATGGATGTGACAAGGCGTGAACTGGCAATGCTCGGGTTGGGAGCCGTCGCAACCGGCAGATCGTTCGGAGCGGCAAAGCCCAACTCCAAGTTCGGCGGGGTGCAGGTGGGAGCCAATGTGCCGTATATCTTTCGCGGCATGCCGGGCGGAGCCGACGACATTCTCAAGTACTGCCTGGATCCGACGATCAGCCTGAGCGCGCTCGAACTGCGCTCGCGGCCCGTCGAGGAGTCGCTCGGCGCGCCGGCGCCCGCGGGCAGGCCGGGTTTTCCCGGCGGCCCCGCGACTGGCGGCAGGGCGCCCGGCGGCGTCCCGAGTGGCGCCCAACTGTCACGCGGAAGACCGCCGCTCACGCCGGAGCAGGTAGCCGAGCGGAAGGCGGCGACGGAGGCGCTGAGAAAATGGCGGCTCTCTCAATCGATGAACGGGTTCCGCGATTTCCGCAAAAAGTACAACGATGCCGGCGTCCTCATCCAGATCGTGAAGTTCGATGGAGTCGAAGCGTTCACCGACGATGAACTCGATTACGCCTTCCAGTTGGCGCGCGCACTCGGCGCGAATGCGCTTTCCTGCGAGATCCCGGTCAGCACGACCAAGCGCATGGGGGCCTTCGCCGAGAAGCACAAAATGATGGTGGGCTACCACGGGCACGGCAACATTACGGACCCCGAGGCGTTCGGTAGTCTCGCGTCGTGGGAACGGGCCTTCTCTTATTCGAAGTACAACGGCGCCAACGTAGACATCGGCCACTTCTTCGCTGCAAACGGTTTTTCGCCTGCGAAGTGGATTCGGCAGAACCACGCTCGTGTTACTCACGTGCATCTGAAAGACCGGAAGGCGAACAACGGCCCCAACATGCGCTGGGGTGAGGGTGATACCCCGCTGAAAGAGATTCTCCAGCTGATGAAGGCGGAGAAGTACACCTTCCAGGCGACCATTGAGATGGAGCATCCCGTTCCCCGGGGATCTTCCGTTCTGGCCGAGCTGGCTCAATGTGTCCGATATTGCCGAGACATCCTGACCTGATTGCGTGACGCTGTTCGCGGGCACCGCGGGCACTGTTCCAGGGGCTTGTCATTCTCCGGCGGCACGGATTGACCCAGTTGCCTGACGTGGGCAGGCGGGCAGGCGCAGAGGCCCTACCCGGCCGCCAATCACTGGTACCGCACCGGCCACGTGCCATCCGGGAAGTGAACCGCCGGCTCTGTTGCCGAGTTCGAGACGTGTCCACATTGGGCGCGCAGGGTTCATTCATATCTTCCGGATTGGGCCGACTTGCCAGCGACCACGGCTCGGACCGGTAAAGGCTTCGACGTTGATCGTGAGTTTAGGTGGATCGCCGTGCAACGCAGCGGGCGCTCAGCTTCCCCCTTGCATGCCGTCGCCCATGCTGTATACTGAACCGGATGGTTCAGTATAGCCAAACCCACTTCGATGCCTCGTTCGGCGCGCTCTCAGACGCCACCCGACGCGGCGTTCTGGAGCAGCTCGGGCGTGCGGACGCTTCGATCACAGCCCTTGCCGAGAGGTTCCACATGACCCTCACGGGCATGAAGAAACATGTGGGCGTCTTAGAGCAGGCGGGGCTCGTCAGCACAGAGAAGGTTGGGCGCGTCCGCACCTGCAAGCTCGGGCTGCGCGATCTGGAGGAAGAGGCGGCATGGATCGAGAGATATCGCCACATCTGGGCCGCGCGCTTCGATGAGTTGGACATTGTGGTCGAGGAATTGAAACGGAAGGAGAAAGCAAATGGACGTCGGAAGAGAAAGTGAGGCCACGCCCACGAAGAACCGCACGGGGGTGGAGCGGAAGTCCGAACTCGAACTCGTCGTCACACGCACCGTCAACGCGCCTGCGCGGCTCGTGTTCGAGGCATGGACCAAGGCGGTGCTATTCAGGAGGTGGTGGGTACCGAAATCGTATGGGCTGACCCTGCTTGCGTGCGAAATGGATGTTCGCGTTGGGGGGCAATATCGTTTGGTGTTCCGCCACGGAGATTCGACGATGGAGTTCTTCGGCACGTACCTCGAAGTGACACCGCACTCGCGCCTGGTTTGGACCAACGAGGAAGGTGACAACGGCCAGACCATTACCACGGTGA
>JANRJO010000029.1:0-106252 GCA_033763935.1 Bryobacteraceae bacterium | reverse complement strand
CCGCTGGCTCATCGAACGCGCCCAGCGCGTCCAGACCGCCCTCATCCGCCGCGAGTACGACCGAAACATCCTCCTCGCCACCTACCGCAACGACCAGGAGAAAATGGACCTCGCCATCGCCCGCGCCATCGACGGCTCCGCTCACCACTACCTCGACACCGTCCTCCGCCGCGAACGCCGCGACTACTTCCGCTGCCTCCGCGAACTCGAACGCCTCCGCAAATCCCCCCTCTTCCCCCCTGAAACCGAAGCACTTACAAATTCTCACGAAGCAAACCCAAGCCCCGAGGACGCCCTGGACCCCGCGCTCCCCGCTCTTCCCCCTACCACCGCCACAACCAATACCCCACCACGGCCGCACCCAGCACCGCCCACATCCACCCCGCCAGTCGCACCCGAAATATGAACACTACCGCCGCCACAACCAACAGCAACGGGCTTAAGGCGTGCAGTTCGATCGCCCGCCCCCAGTCCCCGCGTGCCAGCGCCGCCACGGCCCGCGTCAGCCCGCAGAGCGGACACGCCTGTCCCGTCAGCCATAGGAACCCGCAAAGCCGCACATCGGGCAACGGAAAAACGCGAAGCGAACCCAGCACCACGGCCACCAGCAGCAGCCGCATCCGCGGAACGTTGTACGCTACGGGAATTGTGACCATCGCCATCCGATCCATCCTAACGCTGGCTCTCGTCGCACCGGCCCTTCCCGCCGACCTCCTGCTCACGAACGGCCGCATCTGGACCGCCGACCCAGCCCACCCCTGGACCGCCACCCTCGCCATCACCGGCAACCGCATCAGCGGCTATCAAAGCGAACCCGCCAAAACCACCATCGACCTCAAAGGCGCCTTCGCCATGCCCGGCTTCAACGACGCCCACATCCACTTCCTCGGCGGCTCCCTCGGCCTCTTCGAGGTCGATCTCACCGGCGCCTGCTCCATCCCCGAAATGCAGAGCCGTGTGAAGAAATTTGCCGAAGCGAACCCAAGCCAGCCCTGGATCGCCGGTAACGGCTGGGAATACGCCTGCGTCCCCGGCGGCCTCCCTAAGAAGGAAGACCTCGACGCCGTTGTCCCGGGCCGCCCCGTCTTCCTCCGCGCCTACGACGGGCACTCCGCCTGGGCCAACTCCAAGGCGCTCGCGCTCGCCGCCATCACGAAGAAGACCCGCTACGACGGCTTCGGCGAGATCGTCAAGGATCCTCAAACGGGCGAACCGACCGGCGCCCTCAAGGAAGGCGCCTCCGGCCTCGTCTCCCGCCTCCTTCCCAAGCCCGACCGCGCCCGCCAACTCGAGGCCCTTCGCAAGGGTCTAGCCCTCGCCGCTTCCCTCGGTATCACGTCCATGCAGAACGCCAGCGGCGACGAATCCCTCGTCAGCCTCTACGAAGAACTTGCCGCCCGAGGCGAACTCACCTCCCGCACCGCCATCGCTCTCTCCGCGGGCCCCGGCCGCGCAGAAGAGGTCTGCCGCCGCGCCGCCGAACTCTCGCGAAAGCACACCGGCCCGCTCCTCAAAGTGGCGGCCGTCAAATTCATGCTCGATGGCGTGATCGAATCCTACACCGCCGGTATGCTCGAGCCCTACGCCAACAAGCCCGGCGACACCGGTCGCCTCGCCTGGCCCGAAGACGCCTACAAGAAAGCCATCGCTGCCTGCGACGCCTTCGGCCTACAGATCTACACCCACGCCATCGGCGACCGCGCCATCCGCCTCGCCCTCGACGCCTACCAGGCCGTCAAGGCGGAGAACCGCAACCAGCGCCATCGCATCGAACACATCGAAACACTGCACCCCGCCGACCTGCCCCGCTTCGCCCAACTTGGCGTGCTGCCGTCCTTCATGCCCATCCACGCCGACCCCGGCACCGTCGAAGTCTGGTCCGCCGCCGTCGGCGAGAAACGCCTCCCCCTCGCCTTCGCCTGGCGCGCCCTCGAACAAACCGCCGCTCGCCTCGTCTTCTCGAGCGATTGGCCCGCCTCCATCAGCGTCGACCCCATCCGCGGTCTCCACAACGCCGTCAACCGCCAGACTGTCAAAGGCTTCCCGACGGGCGGCTGGCTCCCCGCGCAGCGTGTCTCTCTCGAAACCGCTCTCGCCGCCTATACCGCTAACGGCGCCTACGCTTCATTCGAAGAAAACACCAAAGGCCGGCTGCGTCCCGGGATGCTCGCCGACATGGTCGTCCTCTCCGAAGACCCGACGCGCATCCCGGCCGCCCGCCTGCACCAGTTGAAGGTCACCCGAACCATCTTCGACGGCCGCGTAATATATGAGACCGCTACGCCTGCGCGTCCGGCTCAAACCCTACCAGGTCCCGGTACGCCACCGTGATCGCCGCCCAGGAAATCGGGATGGTGATCAACACGCCGACGATGCAGGCGATGATACCCAGCAGGTTCAACAGTCCGAGCACCACGGTGAAGATCGTGAATCCGAAGTAGTCCTGCTTCACCACCGCGTGGCTGGCCTGCATCGCCGGCCAGAAGTCCATCTTCTTGTCGACGATGAACAGGTAGGTGAACTGGTACATGGCCGCCAGCACCAGGCCCGGAACGATACACAGAATCATTCCCAGGCTGACGAATACCGCGATCACGATCGACGCCACCAGCGTCGGCACAAAGTAGTTGAAGCCCTTGAAGAAGTCGTTGATGTCCGTGCGCCGGCCCAGCAGGCGGCCGCCAGCGGCAATGTGAAAGCCCGCCAGCAGCGGCCCTTGCAGCACAATCGGGATCACGCTGTTGAGCACCAGGAAGATCAGGCCAAGAATGACGAAGAAACCGAGATCCGTTTGCACCAGCTTCCATCCTTCGCTGATCCAGCGTCCCGTCTCCGATCGGAGGCCCTGCCGCGGCGCGAAGGCCACCGGCGTGCCGATGGGAGCTCCGCCGAAGCGCGGAGGCACGCCGCCGGCGGCCGATCCGCCGCCCCCGCCGGCCCCCGGTTGGGGCGTCCCGCATTGCACGCAGAAACGGCTCTCCGCCGGCACGGGCGAGCCGCAGTTCGAACAGAACATGCTCATCGTGTCTCCTGGGTTTCCGACTATCCTATATGATTTCTGCGTGCTCGTCCGCTGTTTTTCCGTGCTCGCCGCCGCGGCAGTACTATGCGCCCAGCCCCCGCTCTCCGATGAGATCATCGACACCCGCCTGCACCTGACCGGCAGCCTCATCGGTGATCCGCGGTCGGCCGAAGCGGTGGCGCAATGGGCCCTGCAACGCCTTCGCACCACCAACAATCCCGCCTACGCCGACCTGCTCGAACGGGCGCTCCTCAACCGTGCTCTCCGCGGTCATCTCCCCATGGCCTTGGCATCGAGCGGCGGTCACCTCTACGTCAACCTCTACGAGGACGGTGCCGTCGATTGGCCCGGCGGCCGTATTGTCCAGCGAACCCGGTACCCCTTCGACGGTACAGTCGAGATCGAATTGCAGCGAAGCGAACCCGCCGCGTTCACGCTCCACCTCCGCATTCCCGCCTGGGTTTCGAAGGCGGAAGTCACCGTCGCGGGCGCCGAGCTCAGCGCCAAGCCGGGTACGTATGCTTCCCTCAGCCGCGAGTGGCGCGCGGGCGAGCGGGTGAAACTGACTTTCGACCTCACCCCCCGCCTCCTCATCGCCCACCCCGGCCTCCGCCAGTATGCCGGCCGCGCGGCCGTCGCCTTCGGCCCTCTCGTCTACACGCTCGCCCCCACGTCCAATACGGACCCAGCCGATCTCGCCCTCGCCTCCTTCAACCCGGTCCGCCCCCGGCGCCGCCCCGACGGCGTCGTCGTCCTCGATCACCTCGGCTCCCAGTCCATCAAGCCCAGCCGCGGCCAGCCCCTCTACCAGCCGTTCAGCCGCAGGGCGACCCGACGGGCTGATCTCACCCTTATTCCCTTTGCGCTCTCGAGCGAACCCGACCCCGACGCCGTCTGGATTCCCGTCGAGTAAGGCCCCACTCAGGTAATTCGTGGACGCCCCTCGGCAAAAACCCTTACCCATCGAGTGCTAAGAACGCCCCCAATCGGACGATAAGCAGATTGTCGAGCCAGCATGAAACAAGAACAGCGCCTCTCGCCGCGGCAGCCCTTTGACGCCTCTGTCCGCATTGCCTTCCACCACCCGCAACACGGGCTAGCCGAGGCCCGCGCCACATGCCTCGACGTCTCCCAGCGCGGCATGCAAGTCAAGCTCGACCAGCCTCTCGAGAAGAGCACCCTCGTCAAAGTGTTCGCGGCCAAACTCGGCATCACCGACGTGGCCACCGTCCGGCATTGCCGGCGCGCCGGCTTCCATTTCCGCGCCGGCCTCGAGTTCAGCAGCGGCTTCCATTGGATGCACGGGCGCTAGAATAGGGCGTTGTCTCCACTCGACCAACTCCTCACCGAACAGCGCAACCCAGCTTCCGCCGCCATCGATTCACTCGATACCGCGTCCCTGCTCGCCGTCCTCAATGACGAGGATCGGAAGGTCGCCGAGGCCGTTCGCGTCGAACTCCCCCGCATCGCCGCTGCTGTCAACGCCATCGTCGACGCCCTCCAAGCCGGAGGCCGCCTCTTTTATATCGGCGCCGGTACCAGCGGACGGCTCGGCGTCCTCGACGCCTCCGAGTGCCCGCCCACGTTCGACGTTCCGCCAGAGCTCGTCCAGGGAATCATCGCCGGAGGCGAAAAAGCCCTCTCCCGCGCCACTGAAGCCAGTGAGGACGACCCGGCCGCCGGCGCCGCCGACCTCCTCGCCCGAGGCTTCACGCCCAGAGACGTCCTTGTCGGCATCGCCGCCAGCGGCCGTACTCCGTATGTCCTCGGCGCCGTCGCCAAGGCGCGCGAGCTGGGCGCCGTCACAGCCGGCATCAGTTGCACCCCGAATTCTGAGCTCTCGCGCTCGGTCTCGTTCCCCATCGAGCCGCTGCCCGGTCCAGAGGTCGTCACCGGCTCCACCCGCATGAAGGCGGGCACCGCCACCAAGCTCGTCCTCAACATGCTAAGCACCGCCGCAATGATCCGCCTCGGCTACGTCTTCGGCAACCTCATGGTCAACGTGCAGCCTCGCAATCACAAGCTCGTTGACCGCGCGCACCGCATCATAGCGGCCGCCTGCGGCGTGTCCCCGGAAGAAGCAGCCCGGCTGCTTGAGGCTTCCGGCCGCAGTGTCCGCGTCGCTATCGTCATGGGCCGCCTGAGCGCTACGCGCGAGGAGGCCGAACGACGCCTGGCAGCCGCCAAAGGTAGAATCCGCGCCGCCCTTCAACTAAGCTGAGAGCATCATGGCTCACAACCCAGGCTTTCTAGCGCTCGTCAATGACGCCAAGACGCGAATCCGCGAGATCGATGTCGAGGGCTATAAGAAGATGCTGCAGGCGGGCGGCGACCATCTGCTCATCGATACGCGCGAGGAGAGCGAATGGAACGCCGGTCACGTCGCCGGCGCGATTCACCTGAGCAAGGGTGTCATCGAGCGCGACATCGAGTCGAAGGTTCCCGATAAGCAGAAGACCCTTGTCCTCTACTGCGGTGGCGGGTTCCGAAGCGCCCTCGCCGCCGACAACCTTCGCAAGATGGGCTACCAGGACCCGGTGTCCCTCGACGGCGGCTGGCGCGCGCTCAAAGACTCCGGACTGCCACTCGAGAAGTAGCTAGACGCTTTCGCCCGGCCGCAGGATCCACGCGGACTCGTGCCGGGTGAAGCCGATATGCGGATAGTAGTCTACGGCCTTCGGCGCCGCCAGCAGAATCAGCATTGCGTTCGGCGCTGCCTGCTGCGTTCTGCGGATCAGTTCCTTGCCGATCCCCTGCCGCTGGTGCGAGAGCCGCACCGCCAGGTCCGACAGATAAGTCGCATACACGAAGTCCGTCAACGAGCGCGAGATGCCGGCCAGGACATCGCCGTCCCACGCCGTCACTACCAGGTTCGCATCCCGCAGCATCGAGCCCATGCGCTCACGGTCGTCCACCGGACGCCGCTCACCGAGCGTCGACGCGCGGTACAGCTCGATCACCTCGTCCAGGTCCAGGTGATTGCCCGTGCGGTACACGATCATAGGTGTTCTTTCAGGAACCCCATTACTTCCGCCCGCATTTCCTGCGTCTCCACGTGCGCCACGTCGTACCGCAGCAGCTTCCAGTGCTCGGGCTTGCCTGCCGCGGCATAGACGGCCTTCAACTCGCGGTCGATGAGGTCGAGCCCGGCGGGGGGAGTGAGCGCGTCGAGGTTGCCCGCCAGACCGAGATGCGGCCGCGGCGCGATCAGCGCATTGATTTGCGCCGTGGTGAAGTGCTTCAGCAGACGCGGGACGTAGTAGTAGATTCCGTGCCCCTTCAATCCGTTCGCTTCTATGAGGGCTTGAAAGTCCGTCAGGCAGCAGATATCGACGCACACCTTCACGCGCTCATCGAGCGCCGCCACCCACCACGCCATCGTCGAGCCCATCGACATTCCCAGCGTGCCGATCCTTCGCTCATCCACATCGGGCCGCGTTCGCAGGTACTCGAGCGCTTGCAGCGAGTCGAAGACCATCATGCCCCACAGCACCTGCCCCTTCCAGAGCATCTCCTTGAACGTGTCCATCTCCGTCCGCGTCGATCGTTCGCCGAACACCCAGTGGTCAATGCACAACGCCGCGTACCCGGCACCGGTCAACGATTCGGCATACGACGGGATGCCCGTCTTCGGCCGTAGCATCTCGTCCTTGCCCAGCTTGTACTCGCCCCCGTGCCAGTGATTGAACAGGATGGTCGGCCACGGCCCGCTGCCTGTCGCAGGCCGTACGAAGTACGCGGGCGCCTTCTCGAATCCGTTCAAGTCGAGTTCCAACAGCTCCATCACGAAGCCGGGCCTCGCCGTGGTTCCCAGCTTGCGCTCGCGAATTTGACGGTCACGGGCCGGCAAGTCCCCCAGCAGCGAATACAACTCGCGCCGCCTGGCATCGGTATTCTGCATCTGCATCGCTAGTGCGGTTCCCGGCACCGCGCCTAACAGCGTCCGTCGCTTCATTTCTTCTTGGCCTTCGGCTGCGGCTTCTCCTCGCCTTCGAACTCGATCTTCGACTCGGTCTGGAACAACTCCGACCGCGCGGCAAAGCGCCGGTAGTTCCGGAACTCCATGCGGTTATTGGAACACAGGAACGAGTTCCGCCAGCACGCCTTGTTCTCCGCGCGGAGCGGCAGCAGAAACTCTTCCATGCCGATGCGCACCATGCCATACTCGACGCTCTGTTCCACCATCCGAAGCGGAAACGCCGGGGGCAGGGTCTCGCTCTTCATCACGATCTTCACCACGCGCCCTGTCTTGCGGTCGATCGACACGGATCCGTGGTAGGACGGATACGCCGTCTGCGAGCCCTGCATGATCTGCCAGTGCGAGTTCGGCTGGTCTACTTCCAGATCGAAAACCGTGGCGAAGACACCGCCCATCGCCTCGCTTCCCTTCGCGCGGAAACGCGCGGCCGTCTGCTCGCGAAAGATGTCGAGGAGCGTCGTGTTGAACTCGCCCTTTGAGTAGGCTCCCTTCGTATCCTCGAACTTCTCCACCTTCTTGCGTCCTACCTGAATCGCGCGGTAGACCTCGGCCCCGTCCTCGTAGGCGACATCCGCGGTCACCATGTCGTTGAAGGACCAGTTCGCCCCGTTGTCGTCGCTCTGGTAACGCCACACCATCTGGCGGCACAGGAAGTTCGGCAGCTTGGACATGTAGCGTTCCGCTTCCAGGCGCGCCCGCTCAATCAGGGGATCGACGCGCGGCGGCGCAGGACCCTCCGCCGCCGCTTCCGGCGCCGGGCTGTGCAGTGGATGTCCTTCCGGCAGCTTCGATACGTCCGGCCCGCTCGCCTCTGCCTCATCCCGTTCGGCTCGAGGCTGGTCCACCTTGCCGCGGCGCAGTTTGGGACGGTACTCGTCGGGCCCGTCGCGCGCCACCTCCGTTGTCGAAGTCCGCCCCTCTTCCTCTTCCGGCTCTTCCGTCCGCGATGCGGCGGCCGGCGGCCCTTCCTCAAGAACCACGACGCGCGCCGTCAAGTAGTGGTCGTCGTCTTCCTTCCCTGCCACCGTGACGATCATGCCCACGACGATATCTTGCCGCGCCGCCGCAGTTCCGCCCTTCTGCTCGAACTTGGTGTCCTTGGCCAGCTTGTACTCGATGAGCCGGGTATCTTCGAGCCGGATGGCAAGCGACTTGTCATCCACCTTGATCACCCGTCCACGCAGCCGCTGCAGAGCCTCTTCCGCCTCCGTCTTCGGTTTGCGGCCGGGCCAGCGAGGTGTTGGGAAGGGAAGGGCGCCGCCGTCCGGCATCGGCATGCGCTGCGTCCCGGGCGGACGCCCGGGAACCACCTGCGCATCGCTGGTAACGGCCGCCAAAAGCAGGAGAGCCCACGCTCGCGCAGTCATGTAGAAGTCCTCGAACGGCAGACGGCGCCGCGATGCAGGCGGTTACTTTGCCGCTGTCTCGATCTGAACCAGCGGCTGCTCGATAGTTTCGGGCTCCGGAGCCTTCAGCGTCTGCGGGTCGCGCCAGAAGTCCATCGTCGACACCTGATGCACGCACGATACCGTGCAATGCGGCGCGCAGCCCTTCTCCGTCAGGTACTCTCGGCGGATGTCGTCAAGCGTGTACTCGGCGAGCGGCTTCCCCGGGTACCCGCGCTGTTGCGAGCAGTAATGCACCAGCCCGTCTTCGCAGATGTACAGGTATCGCGCTCCCGCGCGGCAACGCCAGTTGTTCGCCCGCCCGTTCGCGATGTTGTCCTGGAAGTAGTTGATCTGTGAGTAGCTCGACTTCTCGAGCTGCTTGATCTCCAGAAACACCTTCCGCTCGCGCTCGGAAAGCGGCTTCAGTTGCCCCTCACCGTCGTGAATGATGCCGACCGTCGAAGTGAAGCCCAGCTCGAGCGCCCGGTGGCTGATCGTCAGCGCGTCTTCCGGAAAGTGCGTTCCGCCGCCCACGACGGAGTTGATGTTGACGTGAAAAGCAGCGTGCTGCGCGAGCAACTGCAGCTTCTTGTCCAGGACCTTGAGGGACTTGTAGGAGACGTCGTCCGGCTTCACGTTGTCGATCGAGATCTGCATGTGGTCCAGACCCGCGTCGCTCAGCCGCTTGATGCGCTCCGCCGTCAGCAGGTACCCGTTCGTGATCAGGCCCGCAATGGCGCCGATGCCCCGAATTCGGGCGATGAGTTGGTCGAGCTCCGGATGCAGCAGCGGTTCGCCGCCGCTCATCGTGACAATCGTGGTGCCCAGCCGCCCCAGCGTGTCGATCCGCTCGAGCATCACCTCCGTGGGTACCGGCTTCGAGTAGTCGTCGTACTCATTGCAGTACTTACAGGAGAGATTACAGCGGCGGATCGGAATGATGTGCGCCAACACCGGATGGTCGCGCCCGAGCAGACCTTTGGCGATCATCCGCAGTTCACGCGCCCGGCGGCCCAGAGCCCGCCAGCGATATGCGATACCGTTTCCGTGCCTCACCATCGTGGGAATGCGAAAAGTACATTAAACCATGGAGTTAGCGGAATACTGGACAAGGATCGCCCGAGTTGCGGCTTCCGGGGGTTGAGTGGAAGCATTACGAGGCTGTACGGCGAAGGCACTCTCCCCCGGCGCCCGGTGGCGGCGCGTTTTTCTGATTCTGTACTGGTAGTCCCGTGGTATACTGCTGACGTGCTGGACTTTGCGGCACGTTTTGCGTGTTACCTTCGCCCGCTTCCCTGGCCGAGACTAGCCCGCCGTGTTTAACCAACGCTGACCCCTCACCATGTTTCGGTATTGTGCGTCAGTTTGAGGAGTGATTGAGAGATGACCAATATTTTCGTGGGAAACCTTTCCTACCAAACCACAGAGGATGAACTGCAAGCCGCCTTTTCTGAGTTCGGAGCTGTGGAGCGGGTAAGCATTATCCGCGACCGCGATACGGGCCAACCCCGTGGGTTCGCGTTCGTCGAAATGCCGGATCGGTCTGCCGCTGCAAATGCGATCAATTCGTTGAATGGCCGGGAACTGAAGGGCCGGACGTTGAATGTGAACGAAGCTCGCCCGCGCGAGGAGCGTGGCGGCGGCGGCGGTGGGAACCGCGGTGGCGGCGGTGGCTTCGGCCGCCGGCGCGAGCCCCGCTGGTAGTAGCACCTGCATTACGTGGTGGCGGAGATTCCTCCGCCACCGGTTGTCCTACCCCCTCTTGAGCAGTACCCTCCACCCATCCGCTCTATTGCCTCACTACCCCCCAACTCCCCTACCCTCGAGTTATTCCTACTGAGTGGTCTATCGCGACGCGGCGATAGCGCCGATCGATCCAACGGTTCAATAGGACTATCCTGCTTGAGCCACGAGGAAGTGTGTTCTACACTACGAATACGAGACTAGGGGGAAATGTGCACCGTATTGCTCTATACCTGTTCCTGATCGCGACGGTAGTTCTGCCCGTTGGCGCCGCACCACTGTTCGTCGGCCCCTTCGACATTGGTAACTGGACGTTCGCAACCGAGGGTACGGGCAGTGTGAACCTCCTAAACGCGCCCGACTCCATCACTCTCTTCGGCAGCGATTGCGGTAGTCCCACTTGTCCCGCCGAGCAGCCGATTACCACCTTCGAGGTGGTGTACGGCGGCCCCGACCCGATTGTCTTCACGTTTCCCTGGCTGTACTTCACTGACGATGACAACGCGGGATTCGACCCATTCGGCTATTTCCTGAACGACACCTTTGTCGAACTGACCGATCCCGGGCTGGGCGATCAGAGCGGAGTGACCTCGGTTCCCCTGGTTGCCGGCGACCGGTTCGGTTTCTTCATCTCCACTACTGACAACCGCTTCGGCCGGGCCTCGGCGGATATCGGCGCAACTTCGGCCGCTGTTCCCGAGCCTGCTGCCTTCCTGTTCATGGGCAGCGGACTGGCCCTGATCGGCCTTAGCCGACGCATCCTCGGCCGCTGATCGAACCCGATCACAGATTGCATCCTGATGGCCGCCGCGCCCTGCGCCGGCGGCCATTTCCGTTCTGCACGGAATCAGGCGGACAGGCGCAGGTCCGGCACCGCGTAGCCGGAGGCGAAATGATAGACCACCTGGCCTTCGGAAGGTTCGATGTCCAGGTAGCGGTGCACCTGGTCATCGAAGAACGCCCCGATGCCCGTGGACTGGAAGCCCATCGCTTCGGCGGCAAGGTAGAAGCGGTGGCCGATGGCGCCCGCCTCGAAGTGCGCGAAGCGGTAGCCGCGATCGCCGTAACGCTCCCATAGTTGGTCGAGTGCCGCGATCATGGAGAATGTGACGCATGAGTTGCCCGCGAGCGATTGTTGCAGGCTCAAGCCCGCCGCGATCAGCCGCTGGTCGCCGCCCTTGAGCGACTCCAGCCCCTCCACGCCGGGCCGCCAGCGGTATAGGCCGGGCTCGACGCCATCCACGCGGTTCACGTAAGCGTAAAGATGGACGAAGCGTCCGTCAAGGTCCCACGAGAACGGTTGAGCGGCGCAGGCGAGCAGGGTATGGAGCTGTGTGCGCGCGATCGTGCGTTCGCCGCCCTCGAAGTCGAGAGCGGAGCGGCGGCGGCGAACCACGACAGCGAAGGAGTCGCCGCCCGCTGAGCCGCTTGCCGGCTTCGGGCGGCACGTCGCGGCGTGAACCGCGTCAATCAGAGGGTACGGAACCGTCTCATCCGATAAAGCGTTGGGCTCGCCACCGAGCCACTCGCTTCGCGGCGGCTCGAGCGGCAACCCGTCGCCGGTGATGCTCATCAGCAGCATCGGCCACTCATCCTCCGCTGGCCGGAGCGTGTCCATGACCTGCGCGTCGTTGAAGATCGTACGCACTCTGGCCTCACATCCGAGCGCGCGCGCAGCGAGTTCCACTGCCTGCCACGCGTGGCCGATATCGTGGAGGCAGTAGCGATAGGCTCGCTGCCGGTACTTCCAAGCCTCGCGCCACGCGATGCTGGTCAGCACGATCACCAGCGGCGCCCCGCTGCAGTCGAGGAGCGTGTTGAAGTCGCCGCGGGCACGCAGTTCCGCCATGTGCGACGAGGCGCGGTAATGATACAGCCCGTCTTCCCAGCCCCGCAGTCCCCGGGTGGCAAAGTGGAACTCCGTGGGATGGAGATTGCCCGACGAAGGGTTCACCCGCAGCGCGTAGCGATAGCCGCTCGAAGGGACAACCTTCGTGGCGCTGATGGAAGCTGAATAGAAGAACAGTTGCGACAGGAAGATGGCGCCGTCGCTCGCCTCGGGCGTGCCCGCAACGCCGTTCAGCACGTCAAGCGCCGGGATTCCGGGCGCGGGTATGTCGGCTGGGAGGTCCACCACCGGCACACCTTCGTAATGCCGGAACGGATTCGGCATATTGCCCCAATCGAGGCCGTACGCCTGTGCGCGCAGCCGTTCCACGGTATGCTTCGTCGCTTCGTGATATTCGCGGGCTGTCATTCCGCCGCTCCCGGCGCGTAGAAGCTCAGCGAGCTGTCGCCCTGCTTCAGCACTCGATAGCGGGCGAGAGCGCCGTACCGCTCCGCGAGCTCGGTCTTGGAATCATGCTGCGCGATCACCAGCGGCGCCGGCTCCGCGGCGTGCCCCAGGTTATCGAGGCTCGCCTGGTACTCGCGCTCCAGCCCATACGGCGGATCGAGGAAGACGATATCGGCCGCGTACCGCGCAACCACAAGAGTGGCCTTCGCCCGCACCACCTCGGCTCGGCTTTCGGCGCGCAGCGTGCGCAGGTTCTCGGCGATCAACTCCGCCGGCCCCCGCTTGTCCTCAATAAAGATGACGTGCTTCGCCCCGCGGCTCAAGGCTTCGATTCCGACGGCGCCCGTCCCCGCATACGCATCGACAAACACCGCGCCTGAAATCTTAGGCGCGAGCACATTGAAGAGCGCCTCGCGCAGGCGGTCCGGCGTGGGGCGCACATCCATGCCGGGCATGGACTTCAAGCGGCGGCTGCGAAACTCCCCGGCGATCACGCGCATGGTCTCAACCCACCTGCACCAGCCCGTAGCGGCGCTGCCAGTGCGTGCGAATGTACTCGACCGCCGCGCGCAGGGCGTCCTCGGAGGGCGGCTGGTCGATGAAGTCCACCGCCTCGCGCCGCGCCAGCTCCAGGATCTCCTGATCGCGAATGATGTTGGCGACCTTCAACGAGGGCAGCCCGCTCTGCTTCGTGCCGAAAAACTCTCCGGGCCCGCGCAGCTTCAGGTCCATCTCCGCAATGTAGAAACCGTCGGTCGAATCCACCATGGTGCGAATGCGTTCCCGCCCCGTCTCGGTCAGCTTCCCGGTCACCAGGTAGCAGTAGCTCTGCGCCGCGCCGCGGCCGACGCGCCCGCGCAACTGGTGCAGTTGCGCCAGCCCGAAGCGCTCGGCCTGCTCGATCACCATGACGCTCGCGTTCGGCACATCCACGCCCACTTCAATCACCGTCGTCGAAACCAGCATCTGCACGTCTCCACGCTTGAAGCCGTCCATCACCGCTTCCTTATCGTCGGCACGCAGCCGGCCGTGGAGCAGACCCACGCGGTAGCCCGGGAACACAGTCTTCGACAGGTGCTCGTACATCTTCTCCGCCGCCTTCATCGCCTGCGTTTCCGACTCTTCGATCACCGGGTACACGATGTACGCTTGCCGCCCTGCGTCGATCTCGCCCTTCACGAGCGACCAGACCTGCTCGATGCGGTCTTCGTTGAAGTGCCGGGTCGTGATCGGCTTTCGGCCCGGGGGCAGTTCGTCGATGACCGACGTGTCCAGGTCGCCGTAGATGGTCAGTGCGAGCGTACGGGGAATGGGCGTGGCGGTCATCACCAGCACGTCCGGGCGCTGCCCGGCCTTCTCGAACAGCTTCAGCCGTTGCATCACGCCGAAGCGGTGCTGCTCGTCCACGATGGCGAGGCCGAGCCGCGCGAACTCCACGCTCTCCTCCAGCAGCGCGTGCGTTCCCACGGCCATCTTCACCAGCCCCTGCCGCACCAGTTCCCGCATTTTCTCCTTCTCCCGCGCCGAGAGCGAGCCCACCATCGGCACGATGACGTACCCCAGCCTGCCGAACAGGTTCTTGAAGTACAGGTAGTGCTGCGACGCGAGGATCTCCGTCGGCGCGAGCACCGCTACCTGGTAGCCGTTCTCGATGGCGATGATAGCGGCCTCGGCCGCCACCAGCGTCTTGCCGCTGCCGACGTCTCCCTGCAGCAGGCGATTCATCGGCCGCTCGCTCGCCATATCCTGCGCGATCTCCGCGAGCACTCGCTTCTGCGCTCCGGTGGGCTTGAACGGCAGCATCTTCTTGATCTGCTCGCGCACCCGGTCCGTGAGCTCGAACCGGATGCCGCGCTCGAGTTTCGCCTTGCGCTTCTTCAGCGTCAGCCCGCACTCCAGCCAGAAGAACTCGTCGAAGATCATGCGGAACTGCGCCGGTGAGCGGAAGGAGTTCAACAGGCGCAGGTCGTCGTCGGGGGCGGGGAAGTGCAGCCGCTCGACTGCCGGCCAGAGGTCCGGGAGTTTCAAGCGGCGGCGAACGTCCTCGGGCAGCGGATCGGCGAGCGGCTTTACCGCCCCGAGCACCCGGTGCATCATTACCCGTAAAAGCCGCGTGGTCACTTTGCCCGCGGCTTCGTAGATGGGCGCAATTCGGCCAGTGTGCAGCCCGGCGTCTTCTTCGTCCTCGGTGAGGATCTCGAACTCCGGGTGCATCATCGTGAGTTCGCCGCTATAACTGTCGAACTCCACTTTGCCGAATAGTGCGACGCGAACGCCGGGCGTCAGAATGTCCTGCAGATAGCCGCCGTGGAACCACTTGCCCAGCAGCACGGTCCGCGAACCGTCGCGAAAGCGCGCCTCAAACAGGCCCAGATTGCGGCGGCGGAAACCGGAGAGCTTCGCCGACGATACTTCCACGATGACCGTGGCCATCTCGCCCGGCGCCAGTTGCCCAATGGGCTTCACGTTGCTGCGGTCCTCGTAGCGGAAGGGCGCGTACCCGAGCAGGTCCTCCACCGTCTCCAGGCCCTTGGTGGAGAGCATCGCCGCCCGCTGCGGGCCAACGCCTTTCACGTACGTCAGAGGGGTTGCGAGGTCCAAGGAACGAACCTCCAGTGTAGCCGATGCCCTCTGCTGCCTTGCTACACTGACCCTTTATGCCTCTTCTTCTCGAGGGCAAGACCGCCCTCGTTCTTGGCGTTGCCAATAAGTGGAGCCTCGCCTATGCCATCGCGCAGGCGTTCCGGCGCGAAGGCGCGAACCTGATCCTCACCTACCAGGGCGAGCGCCAGCGCGAGACGGTGGTGCAGTTGGCGTGTGAATTATCGGCCTCTCGCGTGATGTCTTGCGATGTGACGCAGGAAGAGGACCTCGCCAAGCTGGCGGAAGTGCTGAAGACCGAGGGCGAAAAGCTGGACGTCGTCGTGCACTCCATTGCGTACGCGAACCGCGAGGACTTGGGCCGTCCCTTCGTCGAAACCTCGCGCTCCGGCTATCTGCTCGCGCAGGAGGTGAGCGCCTACTCGCTAGTCGCCGTGGCGCGAGCCACCGCGCCGCTGATGAAGGAGGGCGGTGCGCTCATGACGCTCACCTACCTCGGCTCCGTGCGCGTAGTGCCCAACTACAACGTGATGGGCGTGGCGAAGGCCGCGCTCGAGGCCGCCGTGCGCTACCTCGCGGCCGACCTCGGCCCGCAGAACATCCGGGTCAACGCCATCTCCGCCGGCCCGGTGAAGACGGCCTCCGCCCGCGGCATCAAGGACTTTTCGAAAGTGCTCGACGGCGTCGCGGAGAAAGCGCCGCTGCGGCGCAACTGCGAACCGGCGGAAGTCGCCGACACCGCTGTCTTCCTCGCCAGTCACCTTGGCCGCGGCGTCACGGGCAACGTTCTCTACGTCGACGCCGGCTTCCAGGTGATGGGACTCTAGCCCGTTGCGGCGGACGCTTCCTCGTCTGCGGGCCTCGGCGCCAGCAGCATCGCCGCTACCTGTTCCGCTTGGCCTACGGATCCTTGGCGCAGCGGAACCCGATGTTGGGGGCGGCGAAGCGGGCCGGGATGGAGGCGAACTCCGACGGCACGGAGCCGGCGAGCGGGACATCGAACGATCCGCCACGGATGGAGTACCACGGCTCTTCGGCAGTGGCGGGAGGATTCATGATCTGGGCGAAATGAGTGACCGCCGCGGGGCTCGGCGTCTTCAGGTCGTCGACGAACTCCCAAACATTGCCCACCAGGTTGAGCGCCTTGAACGGGCTCACCCCTTCCGAGAAAGCGCTCACCGCGACCGGCGCTTTAGCCGACTTTGCATTGTCCGCCACGTTCGCCTTCGACGTGTCGGCCTGATCGCCCCACGGATAGACGCGCCCGTCGAGCCCGCGGGCCACCTTCTCCCACTCGGCTGACGTCGGCAACCGCTTGCCCGCCCAGCGGGCGAACTCGCGCGCGTCGGTAATCGTGATGTTCACTACCGGGTGGTCGGGCTTGTCCTTGCTGAAGCCAGGCGGAAGGGGCCGCTTCTTCGCCTCGCAGAACTTTGCGTAGAGCGCGTTGGTGACTTCGGTCTTGTCAATGTAGAAGGGGCCGACTTCCACCTTCTCCTTGGCGGGACCGGACAGAAACGCACCCGCGGGCACCAGGATCATCTCGCCGCTTTCGGTGGCGATCACCGGCTCCAGCTTCTTCGGCGGCGGCTTCTTGTCGCGGTTCGCGACGACGACGATCATGGCGACGATGGCAACGGCGGCGAGCAATCCAGCCCACAGCGGCGCCAGGCTGCGCTTAGCCGGCAGGGGCTCGGGCGCAACCACCTTCTCGAGCACGGCCACAATCTCGGTGAACAGCTGCGGCCGGTCTTCCGGCTTCTTCGCGGTGCAGCGGGCGAGCAGTTCGATCACCGGCTGGGGCACCCCGGCCGGGGCGAGCGGCGTCAGGTCGAGGTTCTCGTGCAGGATGACGTAGAACAACCGCTCGAGTGAATCGCCGGTGACCGGCTTGATGCCGGTCAGCAACTCGTAGAGGACGACGCCGTACGCGTAGATGTCCACCGCTTCCGTGATTGTCTTGCCGAGGACCTGCTCGGGCGCCATGTAGTAGGGCGAGCCGAGCGCGAGGCCCGTTTTGGTCATGGAGAAGTTTTCGGACTTGGCGATGCCGAAGTCCATAAGCTTCACCTTGCCGCTGCGGTCGAGGAAGATGTTCTCCGGCTTCACGTCGCGGTGGATGATGCGCTTGGAGTGCACGTACTCGAGGGCGCGGGCGATCTGGAGCGCGATTTTCAGACGGTTCTCAATGTCGCCGGTATTCTCGTTGCGGATGGCGTCCCGGAGGTCTTCGCCCACCAGGTACTCCATCACGATGTAGGGGCGGCCCTGCTCCTCGCCGTAGTCGAAGATGCTGAGCACGTTGTCGTGGCTGATGTTGCCGGCCATCTTCGCTTCCTGGTGGAAGCGGGCTTTGGCGTCGGGATCCGCCGAGCCCTGTTCGGTGAGGATCTTCACCACCACGTCACGATCGATGACCGTGTCCTTGGCACGGTAGACGTGCGACATGCCCCCGCCGAGGAACTCCTGGAGTTCGTACTTGCCGAGCCGCGCCGGGAGTTGCATTGTTCGTCAGGCCACCAGCGTGTAGATGCCGTAGAGCACCGCGAAGACAATCAGGGCGGCGACGGCGGAGACAATCATCAGGCCGGTTTGCGTTTGCAGCGCCGGAGGAAGAGCGCGCAACGGGCCAGGCAGATCGGACGGTGGAGGCGGGGGCGCCGTCCTGGAAGGGGCGTGCTTCGGAGTCACGGGTTTGGCGGCCGTTACGGGTTTGGGTGGCGCCGGGGCGGGCGCCGGCTTTGACGCGGCCGCCTGTGACTGTTGGCTGGTCGACGCCAGCTTGTGCTGCGACGTGGAGATGGCCTTTACCGCCGGGCCGGGGTTGGCGATGATTGCTTCCAGTTCGCTGACCACCGCGTCGAAGCTCTGCGGACGGTGGGCGGGGTCCTTCGCGGTGCACTTGGCAATCAGGTCGAACAACTTCTGCGGGATCTGAAGGGGGCGCAGCGGATCGAGATTGAGCGGCTCGTGCAGGATCTGCTGGAAAATCTTGTCCACCGTCTCCGCCATGATCGGCTTGGCGCCGGTGATCAACTCGAAGAACAGAATCCCGAAGGCATAGATATCCACCTGCGGGGTGATGTTCTGACCAAGCACCTGCTCCGGCGCCATGTAATAGGGCGTGCCGAGGGTGAAACCCACGCGCGTAAGCGCGACGCCCTCGCTCTTGGCGATGCCGAAGTCCATCAGCTTCACCTTGCCGCTGGAATCCTCGATGTGGATGTTCTCCGGCTTAACGTCGCGGTGAACGATCTTGCGGTTGTGGATGTAGCCGAGCGCGCGCGCCGTTTGCAGGGCGATCTGCATCTTGCGCTCGTTGTCGCCCGTCTGGCCATGCTTGATGAGATCCCGGAGGCTCTTGCCCACCAGGAACTCCATGACCATGTAAGGGCGGCCTTGCTCTTCGCCGAAATCGAAGATGCTGATGATGTTGTCGTGCGTGATGTTGCTGGCCATGCGCGCTTCCTGAAGGAAGCGGGCACGCGCGTCGGGGTCAGCGTTTCCTTGTGGCGTGAGGATCTTGACGGCCACCGTCCGGCCCAGGACGGTGTCCTTGGCTCTGTAGACGTGGCTCATACCGCCGCCCAGGAACTCTAACAGCTCGTACTTGCTGATCTTGGCTGGAAGCTGCATCGAGGTTCCTTTCTGTTGTATCGCATCCCTGGGCGTTGCGTTAGACCCATCACTTTGCCGCAGGCAGACTGCAACGGAACGCGGCGAGCCAATCCTTATTAAAGATGGGTGGCGCGCCGCCGGTATCGAGATTGAAACGGTAGACCAGGGGCTTGCCGCCGACCATCATGGGACGGCCCTCACGGCCGGTACGCGCCATGAATTCGAGAGTATAGGCGGCGCCGGAACGGGTGAAGGTATCGGCGTCAGCGAAGAACCGGAACACCGCCCAGAGGCCGTCGCGCGTTTGCACGTCGATGTCGGTGCCGCCTTGCAACTTCAGGCTGAGCTGCATCGCCCGCGCACCGGGCCACGTGTACTTATACGCCTGGCCGCCGGTGAGCTTCGCGCTCTGGCCGTCGATGGTGAGATTCGCGGCCTGCACCTGGTCCGATTGAACAAAGCGCAGCGTATAGGCGAACTTGGGATCCGGCGCACCGCCGGGATAAAGCGCGTCGGAGAACTTCGCCGCCTGGTTGAAGAAATTGACGAAGCCGGGAGTGAGCGTGATCTCGCCGGGCACCGCGGTGTAGTCGGCGCCGTTCTTGGCCAGGAGCTTCACGAGCGAGGCATCGTAGAACTGCCACAGGGCGCCGGTCTTCGGCCTGAGGAGCGCTGCGACTTCCTCGAGCGAAGCCTCAGGGACCGCCTTCGGATTGAACGGGAACTTCGATGTGACGGCGCTGAACTGCGCGCACAGGCCTTTCGCCTTGCCGTTCAGTTCCGCCGGGCCGAGGCCCTTGAGCAACGCTTCGACACTGGTGATGGGCTCCTCGAGCAGCTTCTGCATGTTGGCGGAGACCTGGCCTTCCGGATCCGCCGGGAAGGTCTGGGCCATTTGCCGGGTGGTCATCTTCGCCTGGCTTGCCGCGCCGAGCGTGGCGGACGCGGTTGCCGGGGCCACCTGGGGCTCGTTCGAGGCCGTGTCCACCTGCGCCTGTAAATTCAGAAGAGCCGCCATGTAATTCTGGTTCGGCGGCAGCACGTACTGCGGCGCCGTGGCGGGCGGCGTCACCACAAGGTGCGCGGCTTTGAAGGCGTCGGCGACCTTGGGGTTGTCGACCGCGGTGTGCTGCGTCATCAGCCAGACGAGCGCGAGCAGCGGGGTCTGGTTGCCGGAGAGCGATTGCAGCTTCGTTGACGCGTCCTTCAGATTCTCGTAGCGCTGGAACGAAGACACGCGCAGCCAGTCGCGCCACGCCTTGATGTAGTCGGCATTGTAGCGATCGGAAAGTTCGATGGCCAGCTTCGCCTTGTCTACCGAGGTGCCGGCGTAGTTGCCCAACACCCAGGGCTCACCGCTGAAGAAGCGGTCGATGTTCTTGAACGCATCCTGCATGAAGGTCCAGCCGCCCTTGGTGAAGGCGCCCTGGACATCCTTGGCGTTCACAATGATCTTGTCCGACCCGGGGAACATCGCGTTGTAGTTGACCTTGGCGTTCTTCTTGCCGGCTTCCGAGAGCATGAACGCATACACCCGCTCGGAGCCCGAGAACTTCGCCAGATAGCGGCGGCTTTTGTCAACGGCCGCTTCGTCCGCTTTCTTCGAATACGGGTTGTCCGTCTTCAGGTCGTCGGCATAGAACTCGAACTGCTTCTGCGCGAGGGTGCGAATGTCGATCGGGATGTCGCGCCCGGCGGCCCAGCGATCCATCAACACGGGCGGCAGATACTCGCGCGTGCTTCGCGGATGTTCGGAGGTTGTAATCAGGTAGGCCTTCAGACTGTTGTATGCGTAGTCGTAGTTGTCGGTGGGCCCGGGCATGTCGGGCGAAGCGGCGAGCTTGCCGAGGATACCGGCCTGCGTGGAACCGAACAGCAGCCGGCGGAACCGGTCATAGTAAATACGCCGCACGTGCGGGTACATGTCGTCGCCAGCGAACAGGAACCAGCGCATGCCGAAGGGCGCGCCGTCACGCTGATAGCCGCGGAGGCGTTCGAGCGATTGCCGCAGCGTGTCCAGCTTCTGCAGTTGTTCGAGCTTGGGTAGCTGATCCGCCGGCACCTCAGGAGGAGCGGCGCCCTGGGCGGCGAGAATCGCGTCGTTCTCGAGCGAGCGGTTGTTCAGGAACGAAACGGTGAATCCTGCAATGAAGACCACCGCGATCAACGCCGCGGCGGCCAGCAGGAGGCGCTGCGCGAAGCTGGTCTTCACGCTCGCGCCGCTGGCGCTCATGGCGGAAGAGTCCTTAAGCAGAATCTCCTGGAACAGGCGTGTGATGAAAATCCACTGCGGCACCTTGCGGACGCCGGCCTGGGGAATTGCCGCCTGCGCCTGCATGGCCGCCTGCTTCTGCATGGAGACCTGGAACACCTGGGTCGCGCTGGCCGCCGAACCGACGGCCTGTTGGCTCTGCTGAGGAGCCACCGGAGAGGGCGCCGCCTCCTGCACAAACACCGGCCGTACGCCGCAGAAATAGAAGCCCCGCAGAAACGGGCTGGTGCGCAGCTGGCTGGGCCGGCAGAGGTCGACGAGGAAGGGCACCAGCGCCTGGCGCAGTTTCCGGAACTCGCGTGGGAATTCGTAGGCTCCGGGGAGCTTCGAGGCGTCCGCCTCGCGCGGCAGTACTTCCAACCTTTTGTCCGCGAACGAATAGTAAAGGCCGTCCACCACGGAGGTGATGCGGCGCGTCTCCTCTTCCGCGTAGACGCCGGCCTGCAGGTCGCGCATCGGCAGGGTGGCGCCGACCACCTGGGTTACTTCCTCATTCGACAGATTGCGGACGTAGTCGGCCAGGAACGGCAGGCGGTCGGCCTTGCTGAAGAGGACATACACGGGGAAGCTGATGCCCAGCACCTGCGACATCTCGCCGAGCCGCGCTTGCAGCTTGCGGCTGCTGACGGTGACCGCGTCCGCGCCGCCGGGACGAATGAAGGTATCGCAGTCAAAGAAGACGAGTGCCGCGCGCGGGGCCTGGCCGGATGCGCCGACCACGGTCTTCAGTTTCCCCGGCTGCAGGCGCTTGAGGAGCTTCGCCCACGCGGCCGGGTCCGAGAGGATCTGGCTTCCGGGTTCGACGAACAGGCTGCCCTTGGCGAACCAGATATTGATGGAGCGCGTGGGGACGATGGCGGTGTCCTGGTACACCTGGCCCGCAAGCAGTTCCGCTTCGAGGCCCGAATGCACCATGATGCTGGTCTTCGTGCTGCCCTGCTCGCCGATCACGAAATAGAGCGGCAGGCTGCCCAGGCCTCCGGGCGCCGCCTTCGATGCCGCCAGCCGGCCCTCGGCTTCGCGGATCAAAGCCTCAATCGCATCGCCCGCGCCGGCGTCTCCGCCGGCCGGTGCAGCGGCCGCCTGCGCCTTCTTCTTCTTGCTGTCCCACCAGAACAGGAGGGCGGACGCGAGCAGGCCGATGCCGATCAGAACCAGCCAGAGCAGCAGCTTTTCTCTCCAGCTGAGGTTCAGGACGCCGCTGGCCACAGCGGCGACCAGCGCCATTCCAAGGATCGCTACGACTGCCCCAACCTTTGCATTCATGGCCTATATCCCTCTACCGGACGCGATGGAAGCAAGGCGCGACACGCCGGCACCGAGCGAGAACGAATAAAACACGAACAGTCCGATGGTCAGAAGCAGCAGGGCGATGGCGCCGAACAACAGCGGCTTGATCAGCGGATCCCCGCCGCGGCGGCTCACCATGTCCTGCGGCACGCCGGCGGCGGGCGAAAACGCCTCCACTCCGCGAATACGGCGGATCTTTGCTCCCACCTGCTCCGCGATCGACCGCAGCTCGCCCCGCGCGCCCATGCTGTACCGCCCGGCGAAGCCGAGCAGCAGGCAGAGGTGGTAGACCTCGAGCAGGTCCGCCGCCTGGTGAGAGTCGGGAAGCGTCAGTAGCTTCTGCACGTTCTGGAAGAAGATCTCGCCGGCGACGTGGTGTCCGAAGAGTTCTTCCTGGAGGGGACGGCGCGGCCAGTCGGCGAAGACGGGCAGCCGGAGGTTGAGGATCGACTCGTCCAGGTAGGCCACGCACGGGAAGACGGCGTGCTGAATCTCTTCCGGCGAGTAGCCCTGTCGCAGGGCCTCCTGCTCGGCTAGCTTCAGCGCCTCGCGAACCTGCTGGCGGAAGGCTTCGGCGTTCGGCACCTGCTGGCGGTTCGAGCGCAGGCGCTCGCTGACCACCAGCAGTTCCTGGAAGGCCAGTGCGAGGTTGTTTCTCCGGCGCTCCTGAGCGGCCGCGGCCGCGGCGGTGGCTGTGGGTTGCATGATCACCCTCTTATGTTTCGAGAATGGCAAACAGCTCGAGTTCGGGCTTGGGAAGCTCACCCGGTACGTACACCCCGACCTGCTTGCTTTGCACGATGTGATCCCAGCAGGGACCCTTGCGGTTGACGCTGAAGTACTGCGTGTCGACGCGCACCGGGATCGCCGAGGGAGGGACCGGCAGGTGCGTGAGCGCCAGGCCAGGGAGTGCGCGCTTCACCAACTCCCGAACAAAGAGCTTGGAGCAGAGCTTTACCAGCTGCGGCCCGCGGTTGATGATTTCGGGCTCGCCGGCGGAGGACCGGACAGCAAGGATCCACCGGGCGTTGCGGATCACCCGGTCATCGTGGATCACGCCGTCGTGGAAATAGTCGCCGGCCGGCTCCAACTGGACCGAGATGCAGTTGGTGGGGATGATGGTTTCCAGGTGGCGGCGGATATGCTCATCGAGTAATCCGAAACACTCGTCCAGCTGGCGGTGATCGTAAGCCGGCAGGGTGCGCGGATGCGAATCGATGGCAAACGTGCAGAGCGCGCCGCCCAGGCGCAGGAGATCCGTAAAGAGCTCTTCGGGGTGGCCGCGGCGCGTCAGCAGCCGGTGGCGCAGCGGGGCGAGTGCCGAGTTTACGGTGTGCAGCAGCCAGAACTTGGCGATGTCACGAGTGGAGTATTCCGCCCAGGTTCCCGCGCCTGACTTCGCGGTGGTCATGGTGGCGCTCTTCTCTTCCAGAATGTCCACCAGGCGCCTCAGCATCGCCATCAGGCGCTCGCTGCCCGCGATATCGAGCAGCGGCGGTATGAAGGCCGGGTCGGCGGCGAAGCGGCCGGCGCCGTCGCGCATGATGCGGACAATGGGAATGGCGGCCATCCCATCGAAGGGCTCTACGTCGAGCACCAGCCGGAAATTCTTGCGGCCCAGGCGGACCGGCCGTTCATCTCGTCCGGTGTTGTCGTCTCCCAGCACCCGGTTTTCGGCGATAAACCGTGCGTCCGTCCCGTTGGTCTCGCCATCGAGCAGCGTGTTGCGGCCCTGAGGCCGGCGCTCGGGAATGGCCAGGTAAGCGGTCATGCGGTCGCGGGTGGGAGGGAATATCTCGGCCACGGGCCGGGCGGCGGGCGCCGGGTCGCATTCGGGGATTTGAAACGGCAGTCCATCGGCGAAGGCGCCGCGGGCATGCAACAGGCCCAGCGTGCCGTTGCGAAGCGCCTCCGCGTCCACGGCGGCTTCAATCAAACCCCACGGCTGATACCAGAGGCTGGAGGTTGCGAAGCGGATGGAGTCTTCGAAGTAGCGGCTCTGAACCTGGAAGTGGTGTGGGCCAAGGTACATGCCCTCGGACCACACGACCCGCGAGAGGTGTTTCATACGCGAACGCTCGCCGCGGAAGGGGCCGGCGTTGCGGAGACACAGGGTTCCCACCCCGCTATTCGCCCAGTTTGCCGCATGGCAGAAGTCTACTGTATCACAGCGATTCGCCGCCTCCTTTCGCTTCGAAAAAGAAACCGCGGCACACCTGGGAAGCGTGGCAACAGCAGGGGGAGCGTGCCATCATAGTTGGGAAATCCCACCCCTCGGGAGGCAGAGCCATGGCTTTGGAGCAGCGGTATCGGCTGGAAGAACTCGTGCGTGACGGGGGCGTCCGTACTTTGCGCGCGACCGAGCTGGCCACGGGGCGAACGGTGCAGGTGCACATGTTCCCCGCCGGGGAGGACGTGCGCCGGCGAGCCATGGTGGAGAAGGCCGAGCGGTTGCGCGGCAAGGGTGTGCTGGAGGTTGGCGAGACGGCTGCGGGCTACCGGTTCATCGTCACCGAGCCGCTCGATCGCGAACTGGAAGCGTGGCTGGACCGGCACGACACCTTTGCCACGGCCGGCTCCTGGATGTCCTCGTACTCGGATACGTCGGCACAGCCCGCGATGGGCGAGTTCACGCGAATGTTTCAGGCCGCGACGCCGGCTGCGACGCCCGCCGCGACCCCAGCCCCGGCGGGCCCGGCCGGGGGAGGTACGCCGGTCGGCGATTTCACCCGAATGTTCCAGACGGCCCAAACGCCCGTCCCCGGTGGCCCTGCTGCGCCTGTGCCGGCGCCCGCGGATCCGCCCATGGCAGTGCAGTCGAAAAGCGAACCCGACCGCCTCTTTCGCACCGGTGTGATTCCCTCTTCCGAGACTGAGTCCAGCTTGGCGGATACGGTCGAGACGCCGGCAGCAGCGGCCCAGCCCGGCGATTTCACGCGGCTGTTTAACGAGGCGAACGAGCCCAAGCAATCGGAGCCCGGTTCGTTTACGCAGCTGTTTCAGGCGAAGCAGGGCGAGCAGGAGCCGGGTTCATTCACCCGAATGTTTGAGTCGGCGCAAATGAAGGCGGCACCGCCTCCGGCTGCCCCCCCGGCGCCGCCTTCGCCTCCGGCACCGGCGAAGACGGAACAACCGCCGTCCTTCACGCAATTGTTCACGGCGGCATCGCAGGCGGAGCCCTCGGCTGCCCCCGAGCCGCCGCCGGTGCCGCTGGCGCCGGCGAGGACGGAACAACCGGCGTCCTTCACGCAATTGTTCACGGCGGCATCGCAGGCGGAGCCCGCGGCTGCCCCCGAGCCGCCGCCCGCGCCTCCGGCACCGGCGAAGACGGAACAACCGCCGTCGTTCACGCAGCTGTTCACGGCGGCATCTCAGCCGGAGCCTGCGGCTGCCCCCGCGCCGCCGCCGGCGCCGCCGGCATCGGCGAAGACGGAACAACCGCCGTCTTTCACGCAGTTGTTTACGGCGGCATCGCAGCCGGAGCCTGCGGCTGCCCCCGCGCCGCCGCCCGCGCCTCCGGCACCGGCGAAGAAGGAACAACCGCCGTCGTTCACGCAGCTGTTCACGACGGCATCGCAGGCGGAGCCCGCGGCTGCCCCCGAGCCGCCGCCCGCGCCTCCGACACCGGCGAAGACGGAACAACCGCCGTCGTTCACGCAGCTGTTCACGACGGCATCGCAGGCGGAGCCCGCGGCTGCCCCCGCGCCGCCGCCTGTGCCGCCGGCGCCGGCGAAGACGGAACAACCGCCGTCGTTCACGCAGCTGTTCACGACGGCATCGCAGGCGGAGCCCGCCGCTGTCCCCGCGCCGCCCGCTCCTTCCCAGCCAGAACCCCCGGGCTCCTTCACGCAACTGTTCGCTTCGGCACCCTCCCCGCAGCCTGCTCCGGCAGACGCACCCGGGTCCTTCACGCAGATGTTTCAGACCGCGCAGCGGGAAGCAGCAAAGCCGTCTCCTCCGGCGCCCCCCGCGCCTCCGGCCGTGGCGCCACCCCCCGGCGCCACGCAGTTGTTCGAGGAAGAAAACCAGCCTGCCGCGCCGGGCGCGTTCACGCAGATGTTTACCACCGCACAGATGGCGTCCGCGCGCACTGCGGCACAGGCGGCGGCGAAGCCGGCTGCGGAGCCGGAACCGGGCAGTTTCACGAGGATGTTCTCCACCGGCCAGATGCCCTCCGCCGAGCCTGCCGTCGAAGCCGGCCCCGCCGCAAAGCCGCCAGCGTCCGCTCCCGCTCCCGCGAAGGAAGACGAGGCCGGGAGCTTCACTCGCATGTTCTCGGCGAATCCCGCGGGATCGGCACCGCGGCCGCCCGCGGCTGGCGCACCCGCTCCGGCAACACCTGCTGGTGCACCCGCCACCACGCCCGGCTCGTTCACGCAACTTTTTCAGGCTCCCTCGGAAGCGCCACCCCCGAGTTCGCCGCCCGCCGCTTCCGCCCCTGCCGGCGGCGAGTTCACACGGATGTTCCAGTATCCCGGCGGCCCGCCCTCTTCCGGCGGAGGCACCGAGTCGAAGCGGCATGACCGGGCCATGCCGGCCTTCTTCACTCCCGACAATCCGCTGAAGGCAGGACGACCGCCCGCGCCGCCGGCCCCCGTTGCGCCTGCTCCAGCGCCTGCCAATCCTGCGGCCGGCGACTTCACGCAGCTGTTCCAGTCGGGTGCCCCGGCCGCACCCGCGCCGCCCGTCGCGGCGGGACCCACGCCTCCGCCTCCCACGCCGCCGGCACCGGCGGGTCCCGGGGAGTTTACGCGGATGTTCCAATCGCCGCCTGGCATGACGGCCATGCCCTCTGGAATTACGCCGCCTGCCGCGGCAGCGGCCCCGCCGCCCACGCCGCCCGCATCTTCCGCGCCGGGCGAGTTCACACGGTTCTTTGAAAGCCCGGTCGCGCCCTCCGCGCCGCCTCCCGCGCCTTCGCCCTTTGCGCCGCCGCCGGTGGCAGGCGCGCCTGGCGCCGGCTTCCCGCCCGCGTTTGGGTCGCCTTCGCCCGGCGTGCCGCTGACGCCTGCGGGTCCTCCGCCTCCGTCAGGGCAGGGAGTGGGCGAGTTCACGCGAGTATTCGGGACGCCTGGTCTCGGCGGCCCGCCGGCGCCACCGCCTCCCCCGGCTGCTCCGGCCCCGGGCTTCGGCGCCAGTGGGGCCACCGGCGCCTTCTCCGTTACGCCGTCGGCGATGCCGATGGCAGCGCCCCAAAACGTGGTGAATGCGGGAGAGTTCACGCGGATGTTTCAAGCGCCAGCGATGGCTCCGCCTGGGGCCGGGGGACCGATCGCTGGTGCGCCGCCGGCTCCGGGAGCTGTGCCGGGAGGTTTTCCGCCCCCGGCCTTCGCGCCCGCGCCGGGCTTTCCGCCGCCCGCGTTTCCACCGGCTCCTGCGATGCCGGCGGCGCATGGGATGCCTGGAATGCCGGCTCCTCCGGCGATGCCCGCGGCTCCCGGCATGGCGCCTCCGGCGATGCCTGCGCCACCTGCCATGCCCGCCATGCAGCCTCCGCCGGCGCCCGTAGTGGCCGCGCCGAAGGCGGCGGCTCCGTCCGCGCTTCCGCTCATTCTTGGATTGGTCGCACTGCTGCTGATTGCCGCCGGGGTAATCGCCTTCCTGGTGATGAAATGAGCGGTGCAGCCGGCATGGCCGCTCTCCCCTCCGCGCCTCAGGCCGCTTTTGATCGGTTCCGTGCGGCCCTGGAGCGAGCGGGCTACACAGAAGGCGGCGTGTGCTCGCTTTATTCCATCCCCTCGCTGCGGCATCTGCGCCTCGACGAGGAACGGATTGACAACCCGACTCCGCCCGACGACGCGCTCCGCTGCCTGGTACGGCTCTTTCTCGAGTGCCGTTACGCGCCGGAGCAGCGCCTGGTGGAACATTTCGGCGCCGAGACAGTAGCCGCCATGCGGGAACTCGGTGTGATCGAGGGCACCGGTGACCGGGTGGCGGGCACCGTGCAGCTGTCTCCGCTGGCCGGCCTGGTAGTAGCGACCGATCGTTGGACAGACCCCGACGGACGGCGGTTGCCGGCCCCGGAGGACATCGTCTATCCGGCGCACGCGCCGAACACGCTCATTCTGATGGCTTCCACTTCGTTTCGTCCCAGCGAGGCCATGCTCGATTTGTGCGCCGGAACGGGCATTGCCGGGCTGTTTGCGGCGCGGACGGCCCAACGGGTGGTAGCATGCGACGTCAATCCCCGGGCCTCGGCCTACGTAGAGTTCAATGCCCGGCTGAACGGGATTCCGAATGTGGTAACGCGGACGGGCGATCTGTGGGAGCCGGTGGCGGGCGAGACATTCGACTTGGTGGTGGCGCACCCACCCTATGTACCGATGTTCCGCCAGAAGTGGATCTTTCACAGCGGGGGTGTCGACGGCGAGCAGATCAGCCGGCAGGTCATCGCGGGACTGCCCAAGCATCTGCGGCCGGGTGGCCGCTACACGGGACTGCTGATGGGGAGCGACCGGAAGGACGGGACGTTGGAACACCGGATCCGGGGCTGGCTCGGCGAGGCGGAGAGCGAGTTTGATGTGGCGCTGGTACAAGTGCGGGTGTTTGAACTGGACGCCTTCGTGGAGAGTACGGTGCTGAAGAACGGGGCCACACTGCAGGACGCGAAACTGTGGCGGCAAAAGCTGGACGGGCTGGGGGTGCAACGGTTCCTGTTCTGCTACCTGGTCATCGAACGTACAACCGAGGCGCGCGCCGTCGCCACTGCCCGGCGGACGGACGGTCCGCAGAGTGGCCGTCCGGAGTACGAATGGATGCTCCGGCTGGAGCAGGCGGCCGCGGATCCGAGGTTCGCGGAGCGCATTTTGGATACCCCTCTTCACCCGCCCTTCCGCAGCAATCTGCGCATTGCCCACGATCTAGAGGGAACCACGTGGGCCATCTCGGGATACACTCTGCACACCGACTATCCGTTTCGCTCGGAAAAGCCGGTTCCCGGGTGGGCGGCGATCCTTGCGTCGAAGTGCGACGGTACCCGGACCGGGAGGGATTTCTACGAGGCGTACCGGGAAGCGAAATTGATCCCAGCCGAAATGAGTCCTTACGCCTTCGGCCTGGCGCTGCAGGCGCTGGTTCTGGCCGGCAGCATCGAACTGGAAGGGTTCAGGACGCCTCGGGCAGAAGGATAATCAGTTCCAACTGCGGGTTGGGAAAGTCTCCAGGAACGTACGCTGCCAGGTTCCTGGCGCGAAGCACCGCCTCCCATGCCACGCCGGACAGGTTCAGGCTGAAGTACTGATAATTCAGCTTGACGGGAATGGCGCTCGGCGGTTTCTGCACGTGGGTCATGGGAACGCCGGGCAGCGCCTGCCGGACCAGATGCTCGATATGCGCCGCGGAGCAGATTTTGAGCAGGAATGGCGCCTTCGCCAGCAGGTCACCCTCTCCCATGTCCGCGCTCACCGCCAGGTACATTTTCGTGTTGTTGAAATACTTGTCCTCGGCGAGGGCGGTCGCATAGATGGACGGCTGAACTAACTTCAGCGGCAGCGAAACGAAGTTGCTGGGAACCACAGTCTCCAGCAAGTTCCGGCACAGCTCGTCGAGCGCGGTGAAGCAGGCGGCGAGCTCGTCGTGATCGTAGAGCGGGAGATCACGAGGGTGGAGCTTCGGGGAGAACGTGGTCAGGCAGCCGGCCAGCGAGAGCATGACTTGATAGAGCCTCTCGGGATGGCCCCGGCGGACATCGAAGTAGTGCTGAAACAGCGGGAAATGCGAGTTGACGGTATAGAGCAGCCAGAAGCTGGCGATGTCCGCAGTTCCGAAATCGGCCAGGCTCAGGTTCTTTTGTCGCCGCGTTCCGGCCAGGATGCCGCTTTTCGCGCCAAGGATCTCCACCAGCCGGCGGGCGATCGACATCAGGTAGTCGCTGGCGGCCAGATCCAGCAACGGGGGAACGAAGAGGGGGTCGAGCTGCAGGGTGTTGGCCGGAGTCTTCTGGACACGGGCGATCCTGAGCGCGGAGGCGCCGCTGCGGTTCTCGTTGCCCGTCATGAACCTGAAATTCTTGCGTGCGATTTGGACGGGCTTTTCGGCGAGTCCGGTGTTCTCGTCCCGGAACATGGAATAGTCGGCCTGAAAACGCGCGTCGCTTTCGCGGCCGGTAGCCACGTTGATGCCGCGGTCCCGGTAGTGCGGGATCGCCAGGTACAGGTCGAGGGTGTCCTGGTCCTGGTCGAACGCTTCGGCGATGGGCTTGGGGGGCGGGGCGGCGTCGGACTCCGGGATGTCGAACAGCAGTCCGTCGGGGAAGATGCCAGTGGCTGAGGCAATGGAGAAGAGCCCGGCGGCAAGAGCCTCCCGATCAATGTTAAGGCGGGTGAAGCCGTAGGGCCTAAAGCTGAGGGCGCCGAGGTGAAATTGGAGCGTGTTCTCAAGGAACCGGTCCTGGATCTGGAGGTGTTGGGGTGTGAGGAAGGTCCCCTTGGCCCAGATCACGGGTTCCAGTTGCTTCATGGAGACACCAAAGTACCAGATCGGTTCCCGTGCGGTAAAGACGCCCATGGGAGACCCGCCGCAGGCCGCCGGCGGAGGCAGTACCACGGCGGGCGGAGGGCTATGCCGCGCGGCCCGGAGGCGTACGTAGAGGTCAAAAAATGAAGCGGTTTAGTGTGAGCCGGTGATTGCGTTCTTTCTCGCTTAGGAGTATTAAGAACGAGGAAGCAAAACGAAATCGAAGTCACTTGACGTACAGCGGATAGCGGCATATAGTGAAGTGCGAATCACAGCACCCCTTACTGGACTGCTACCGCAAGGAGATCCCAAATGGGAAGAGAAAGCACACAGCATAAGCTCGACCGTGTGCGCAGCCCCCGCGTCCAAATCACCTACGACGTTGAAGTGGGCGGCGCCATTGAAGTCAAGGAACTGCCGTTTGTGGTGGGCGTCCTTGGCGATTTCACCGGACAGCCGACCGAACCGCTGCCCAAACTGAAAGACCGGAAGTTCGTTGAAGTGAACCCGGACAACTTCGACACGGTCCTTGAGGGCATGAAGCCGCACCTCTCCTACGCCGTGGAGAACAAGCTGAGCGAGGACCCCAACGCCCCGCAGCTGAAAGTGGACCTCCACTTCAAGAGCATGGATGATTTCTCTCCGGAGAACGTGGCGCGCCAGGTGAAGCCACTCAAAGAGCTGATGGATCTCCGTACGCGATTGAGCGACCTGCGCGGCAAGCTCCAGGGCAACGACAAGCTGGAAGAGGCGCTGCTCGGCGCCGTGGGCGACACCGAGAAGCTCGAGAAGCTGCGGAAGGAAATGGGTGACGGAGGTTCCAATGGCTGATCCTCAATCCGCGGCAGCAGCCGCACAGACGACGACAGTCGACAAAGGCCTGCTCGATCAGATTGTCGAGGAGGGCCGGCTGGGCGCAGATCCCCGCGGCAAGGATCTGATCAAGGAGTTTGTCGGTCAATTCCTGGAGGGTTCCATCACGCTCGGCCGGGACGCCGAGATGATGATCAACGCGCGCAGTGCGCAGATCGATCATCTGCTATCCATCCAGTTGAACGAAATCATGCACCACGAGTCCTTCCAGAAGCTGGAAGGTTCCTGGCGCGGGCTGAAGTACCTGCTCGACCAGAGCGAGACCGGTACGATGCTCAAGATCCGCGTGATGAACGCGTCGAAGAAAGAGCTTCTGCGCGACCTTCAGCGGGCGCCGGAATTCGATCAGAGCGCGCTGTTCAAGAAGGTCTACGAAGAAGAATACGGCGTCTTCGGCGGCGCGCCCTTCGGGGCCCTGGTGGGCGACTACGAGTTCGGCAAGCATCCGGAAGACGTGGAACTGCTGGAGCGGATTTCGAACGTGGCCGCTGCCGCGCACGCTCCCTTCGTATCCGCGGCCAAGGAAGACCTTTTCAACCTGCAGAACTGGACTCAGCTGGACGCGCCGCGCGACCTCGCGAAGATCTTCGACACCACCGAGTACGCTAAATGGAAGAGCTTCCGCCAGACGGAAGACTCTCGCTACGTGGCGCTGGCCCTCCCACGCGTCCTGGGCCGCCTGCCTTATGGCAAGGACACCAAGCCCGTCGAAGCGTTCAGCTACGAAGAGGGTGTCGACGGTAGCGATCACAGCAAGTATTTGTGGATGAACGCCGCATTCGCCCTGGCGACCCGCATGACGAACTCCTTCTCGAAGTACGGCATGTGCGTGGCGATGCGCGGCGTGGAAGGCGGCGGCCTGGTGGAAGGCCTCCCAGTGCACAACTTCTACACGGACGAAGGCGACGTGGCGATGAAGTGCCCGACGGAGGTGCCGATCACCGACCGGCGCGAGAAAGAACTGGCGGACCTTGGCTTCGTACCGCTGGTTCACTGTAAGGGGACCGATTACGCATCATTCTTCAGCGTGCAGTCCTGCCAGAAGGCAAAGCTGTACGACTCGGATTCCGCGAATGCAAACGCGCGGCTGTCGACGCAGTTGCCCTACATCATGGCCGTATCGCGCTTCGCGCACTACCTGAAGGTCATGATGCGGGATAAGATCGGCAGCTTCATGTCGCGTGAGCAGGCCGATTCGTTCCTCAACAAGTGGATCGTGAACTATGTAACGCCTGACGATAGTGCCTCGGCCGAGACGAAAGCTCGACGGCCCCTCCGCGAGGCGCGTGTGGACGTGGTGGAGATCCCTGGGAAGCCCGGCTGCTATCGAGCCGTCGCATTCCTGCGGCCCCACTTCCAGTTGGATGAACTCACGGTTTCGCTCCGTCTGGTGGCGGAACTGCCAGCTCCCGCGAAGTAGTACTCGGAGGCGCTGGGTCTGTTGGGGCGGCTCTGCTGGTGGGCCGCTCCCGTTGTTGGCAGCATCACTAACACTGATTTGGTAGATAGAGGAGAACGCGCATGGCGGTTAATGCTTACATGATCATCGAGGGTCGTCCCGGGCCGAGCACGAGCAAGACAAATGCCACGGACATCCTTTCGTTCAGCTTCGGCGTGTCGAACCAGGCCACCTATGGTGCGGGTTCGTCCGGTAGCGAGTCGCGCGCCGGCCGGGCCAACATCAACGACCTGACATTTATGTGCGTGGCGGACAAGAATCTGCCGCTGTACTTCGACGACTGCGCCACCGGCAACAATCTGGAGAAGGCGACGCTCTACTACGATAAGCCGATGGGCGACGCGCAGGAAGACTACTTCAAGATCGAGATGGAGGACGTCGTCCTGACTGCTGTCAATATGTCCGGCTCGTCTGAGAATCCGGTGGTGTCCATTTCGATGGCCTTCGAGAAGGTGAAGGTCTGCTACAACCCCGAGAGCGACGAGGGCAAGCTGCAGGGCTTCATCGAGAAGGGCTTCAACCTGGCCACTTTGAAGCCGTACTAACGTTGTAGATCTGTGTAGGGTGATCCACGAGGAAAAATGACGGCAAGAGCGTTGTTCCAAGAGGGAAAAGTCACGGAGGCGACGCAGGCGCTGGCAGCCTACCTTCGGGATCACCCTACGGACGTTCAACAGCGGACGTTCCTGTTCGAGTTGTTGTGCTTCGCGGGCCAGTTCGACCGGGCCGAGAAGCAGTTGGCGGTGCTGGCGCAAGGGGGAGACAAGACCGAGATGGGTGCGGTCCTGTATTATTCCGCCCTGCACGCGGAGAAACTGCGCCACGACCTGTTCCGCAATGAGAATTTTCCCCATTCGCCCACCACGGAGTCCGGCGCGGGCACACTGAACGGAAAGCCGTTCCAGTCCATCCGTGACGTTGACCCGGATATCGGCGCGCGTCTCGAGATCTTCGCGGCGGGCGCGTATCTGTGGATTCCCTTTGAGCACATCGAGTCGATTGAGATGGACTCGCCGAAGCGGTTGCGCGACACACTGTGGGCTCCGGCGCTGGTGCTCACCGGACCGGCGTTCAAACAGCGGGAGTTGGGACAGGTATTGATCCCCGTTGTGTATCCCTTCTCCGCGTCGCACCCCGACGAGAACGTTTGGCTGGGGCGTATGACGGCCTGGGGGGAAGACGACCGGGGCCGAGCGGTACCGTCGGGCCAGAAGATGCTTCTCGTCGACGGCGAGGAAGTTCCGCTTCTCGAGGTGCGGAAGATCGAGTTTGCGGCCGGACAGGCTGCCGCGGCTGAGTAGCGGAGGCCGCGCATGCCGCTGCGTGAAGACATCCTCAATCCCATTGCGGGCGACAATCCCGCCGGGGTAGACCTGCGCTACGACCCCGTCTACGACAAAATCAAAGAAGCCCGCCGGGAAGACGACGAACTGTCGCAGGGAGTCTGGCAGACGGAGCGTAAGACCGCCGACTGGAACCTGGTCATTCGCCTCTGCCAGGAGAGCATCGCTACCCGGAGCAAGGACGTTCAGCTGGCCGCCTGGCTGTCAGAAGCGCTGCTGAGGACGCGCAGCTTCGGCGGTTTTCTCGAGGGGCTCCAACTCTGCTTCAGCCTGCTGGAGAAGTTCTGGGATCACTGCTATCCGATCATCGAAGACGGCGATATGGAGTTGCGCGTCGCGCCGCTGGTGTGGATCTGCACCAAGTTCGAGAACCCACTGCGCATGGTGCCGCTGGTTCGCGACGGCTACAGCCTCTACAAATACAAGGAGTCGCGCGCCGTCGGTTACGAGGACAAAGTCCAAAACGATGCGCAGAAGAAGGCTCGCGAGAAGATGATCAAGGAGGGCAAGCTCACCCCGGAGGCCTTCGACAAGGCCTTCGGCGAGACTCCGAAGCCCTTTTACAAGCAAATGGTCAAGGACCTGGACAGCATCCTTGCCCTCATCGAGCCATTCGACAAGTTCTGCTACGAAAAATTCGGCGACGATACCGCCCCTTCCTTCAACAAGCTGAAGGACACGGTCACCGAGATCCGGCACCTCACCAACGGGTTCCTCCAGAAGAAGCTGGAAACGGATCCCGATCCGGTGGAAGAGGCGCCTCCGGCAGAGGCTCCTGCGCCCGCCGAGGGCGAGGGTGCGGCCGAGGGGGAAGACGCGGCCGTACCGGTTGGCGGGGGAACTGCCGCGGCGCCCGCCCGCGCCACGTACTCCTTCAGTGTGACCGGCTCCGCGGAGCCGGCGGACCGCAAGGCCGCGGTGGACAGCGTGGTGAGCGCTGCCGCGCTCCTTCGCAAGCGTGAACCGACCAGCCCCGCACCTTATCTCATGCTGCGCGGCCTGCGGTGGGGCGAATTGAGGGCGGGCGCGAAGCTTTCCGATCCGGCATTGCTGGAGGCCCCGCCAAGCGAAATTCGACGGCAGGTCAAGCAACTTGCCCTTGATGGCAGGTGGAAAGAGCTGCTGGAAGCGGCTGAGGCGGTGATGGCGCTTCCGTGCAGCCGGGCCTGGCTTGACCTGCAACGCCTTGTGGTGGAAGCCTGCGCCGCCCTGGGCAGCGACTACGACGCCATCGCGATCGCCCTGCGGAGTGAATTGCGCGCGCTGTTACGCGACATCCCGCAGCTGCTGACGGCATCGTTGATGGACGACACGCCGTGCGCGAACGCCGAGACGGCGGCTTGGCTGAAAGAGGTACTCGAGGAGCCGCCCGCTCCGGCAGCCGCCAACGGGCGCGCGCCCTCGCCGGAAGACGGTGCGGGGTGGAAGAAGCGTTTCGTCGACCCCTACGACCTGGCGAAAGAACTGCAAAGAGGCGGCAAGGAAGCACAGGCGTTTGAAGTAATGCACCGCGAGATCGAGCGGCAGCGGTCCGGCCGGGGGCGCTTTGAGAGACGCCTTCAGCTGGTTCAGATGCTGGTCTCGAGCGGCAAGGATGCCATCGCCCAGCCCATCCTCGAGGACCTGATTGCGGCCGTCGACGCCCACAAGCTCGAGGAGTGGGAAGACCGCGAGAAGATCGCGCAGGCGCTGGCGACGATCATGAAAGCGAGCAAGCGCATTCAGGGCGACGCAAAGGAGAAGCAGAAGCTGTTTGACCGCATCTGCCGGCTTGATCCGGTGCAGGCGATGAGCGTGTAGGAGTCCATCGGATGGCGCGCCTGCAACCGGAATCCACCGTAACCCTCTCCGTGCTTGACCGGCTGATCGATCACGATCCGAAAAGCCAGGTGGAGGCTACGCTCTCCCGCTCGCAGTCGGTGCGCGCGCTTCGTGCATCGGTGCGCCGGGATTTGGAATGGCTGCTGAACAGCCGCCGCATCGCCGAGGAGCCCGACGACAAGCTGGCAGACCTGAACAAATCGGTGTACATGTTCGGCCTGCCCGATTTCACCACCTTTTCTAAGGCGTCGACTAAGGATCGCGCCCGCCTGCTGCGGATCCTGCAGGGGGTCATCAAGCAGTTCGAACCGCGCCTGGCCAACGTGCGAGTGATCCCCGTCGAAACCGAGGACTTTTCCATCCACACACTCCGCTTCCGAATCGAGGGCCTCCTGCTGATGGACCCGGCCCCGGAACACATCTCCTTCGACACGGTGCTGCAGTTGACGAGTGGGGAGTACGTAGTCAAGGGAGAACCGGATGCGGGATGAGCTCCTTCTCTATTACGAACGGGAGCTGAGTTACCTGCGCCAGATGGGCGTGCTGTTTGCCGAGCGCTACCCGAAGATTGCCTCGCGGCTGGTGCTCGAAGCAGACAAATGCGAAGATCCGCACGTCGAGCGGTTGTTGGAAGGCGTAGCCTTCTTAGCCGCCCGCGTCCACCTCAAGATCGACGACGAGTTTCCCGAGGTCACCGAATCGCTCTTGAACGTGATCTACCCGCACTTTCTGCGGCCGATTCCGTCGATGTCGATCGTGGAGATGCACCTCGACCCGCAGGCGAAGCTCATGACGGGCCTGCCGGTTCCGCGGGACTCCACGGTGTTTTCGCGCCCCGTGAACGGCGTCCCCTGCAAGTTCCGGACCTGCTACGACAGCGTGCTCTGGCCGTTGCAGGTGACGGCTGCCGAGTGGCGCACCCCCGACCGCCTTCAGCCTCCCGTGAAAGCGGGAGACTCCGCCGCGGCGGTGCGCGTTGAGATGAAGTGCATCGGCGATGCCGAACTGCCGAAGCTTGGGCTCGACAAGCTGATGTTCTATCTGACCGGCGACAACGCGCTGGTGCACGCGCTCTATGAAGTGCTGTGCTGCCGCCTCAACCGCATCCTCGTACGGGACCCGTCGAACCCGAAGGTGAAGCCGGTGACATTGCCGGCCTCGGCGCTCCGCGCGGTCGGATTTGAAGCGAACGAGGGAATGCTTCCGTACCCGCGCCGGTCGTTCCTGGGATACCGGCTGCTGCAGGAGTATTTCACGTTCCCCGAGAAGTTCTTCTTTGTCGAGGTGTCGGGCTTGGCGCGCGCGCTGGCCGCGGGCTTCTCGAAGACCGTCGAGCTGGTTTTCCTGCTGGGGGAATTCGAAGGCGACGAGCGGCGTCTCCGCCTGGAGTCCGGGCTCAATGCCAAGACCTTCCGACTGGGCTGCACCCCGGTGGTGAACCTGTTCGCACAGACGGCGGAGCCGATCCTGCTGAACCAGCGCAAGTACGAATACCCTGTCATCCCCGACATCCGGCGGCTGGCCGCCACCGAGGTCTTTTCCGTCGATGAAGTCTTCAGCGTGAATCCCGACCGGCGGGAGACCACGCGCTACGCGCCCTTTTTCTCCTTCCGGCAGGATGAAGTGCGGTCGGACAAGCAGGAGTGTTTCTGGCTGGCAGCCCGACGGCCGTCCGCCCGAGTCAACGACGAAGGCACTGACGTTTACATCTCGTTGGTGGACCTGTCCACCCGGCCGGTCCAGCCGAATGCCGACTCGCTGACCCTGCGCACGACGTGCACGAACCGGGACCTGCCCACGCGTCTGCCCTTCGGAAATGAGCAAGGCGACTTCGAACTGGAGGCGAGCTCCGCGGTGAAGCGGATTATCGCTCTCCGCAAGCCGACCGCAACGCTGCGCCCGCCACTGGGCAAGCGCGCCCTGTGGCGCCTGATCTCGCACCTGTCGCTGAACTATCTTTCGCTCGTCGACGAGGGGCGCGCATCGCTGCAGCATATTCTCAAGCTGTACAACTTCACCGACTCGCCGGTGACCCGGAACATGATCGAAGGGATCACGCGCCTTCATAGCGAGCGGCATTTCGCGCGTATCATCTCTGAGCACGGCGTTTCCTTCGCCCAGGGAACGCGTGTCGAGATCGAGTTTGACGAGGACCAGTTTGTGGGCGGAGGCGTTTACCTGTTTGCCAGCGTCGTGGAGAACTTCCTGGCGCTCTACACCTCGCTGAATAGCTTCACACAGCTGTCGGCGAGGACCAAGCAGAGAAAGGAGGTCGTGCGCACATGGCCACCACGGGCTGGGCGGAAGATCCTGGTTTGACGCCGGACGAGCCGGATGGGCGCGCGGCCTCTCCCGCGCTTCCCGCTGTGCGCCAGCCGTTCCTCGAGGACGCGCTGCGAGACGACCCCTGGAGCTTCGAGTTTTTCCAGGCCGTGCGGCTGCTGGCGAAGGTCTTTCCCGACCGCGAGCCGGTCGGCCGGTTCGCTCCGCCGGAGCGCGAGATCGTCCGATTCGGCGCGCATAACAGCGTAGCGTTTCCCGCCAGCCAGATACAGAGCCTTACGCTCGAAGAGGGCGGCCAGGCGGCGATGCGGGTCAACTTCTTCGGCCTCACCGGGCCCATCGGCGTGCTGCCCCTCGCCTATACCGAGTTCATCGCGGAGCGGAAGCGCGCCAAGGACCCCACGCTCGAATCGTTCCTCGACATCTTCAACCACCGCCTGCTGTCACTGTTCTATTTGGCGTGGGAGAAGTACCGCTTTCCAGTCCGCTTTGAGCGCTACCGGGAGGACGCTTTTTCGCGCTCCCTCCTCTCCCTCATCGGCATCGGCACCGATGGGCTTCAGGACCGCCAGAAGGTGCCCGATCTCGGCCTGGCCTTCTACGCGGGACTTCTGTCGCTGGTTCCGCGCTCGGCGCTGGCCCTGGAGCAGATCCTGTCGGACTACTTCGGCGTGGCGGCGGCGGTGGAGCAGTTTGTCGGCGCCTGGTACAAACTGCCCGTCGAGGACCAGTGTTCTCTCGATAAGGGGCTCCAGTTCTCGGAACAGGTCGGACTAGGGGCGGTAGTGGGCGATGAAATCTGGAGTCACGAGTCGCGGGTTCGGGTACAGTTGGGGCCCATGCCCCTGGCGCGCTACCGGCAGTTCCTGCCGGGCGGCGCCGCGTTTGAACCGCTAAAAGCCTTGACGAAGTTCTTCGCCGGCGGTGAAATGGAATTCGAAATCCAACTGGTACTTGAGCAGGACGAGGTGCCGGGCGTCCAATTGGGGGCGCCGCCCGAAGACGGACCGCTGTTGGGGTGGGTCTCCTGGGTGAAGTCCAGGCCGCCGTTCGGGCGAAGCCCGAAGGACACGATTTTGTTGTTGACGTGAGACGCAAGCGCGGCCCGCGCCGCGTGGAAATTGAGGCACGAGGGAGCACAATGGCTGTCAACCTGAGATCGCTGGTTGGGAAACTGAATGAGTCGTCGCGCCACGCGCTCGAAGCCGCGGCGGGCCTTTGCCTGTCCCGCACCCATTACGATGTGGAGATTGAGCACTATCTGATGAAGTTGCTCGACTCCTCGGATGGGGATGCGGCGAAGATCCTGCAGCACTTCGGCGTCGATAAATCGCGCCTGGCAGCGGAGCTCACTCGCAGCTTGGACCGGCTGAAGACCGGGAATGCCCGGAACCCCGCCTTCAGTCCCTCGCTGGTCAAGATGCTGACGGAAGGCTGGACGCTGGGCTCGCTGGAGTACGGCGCGGCCCAGGTGCGTACCGGGCTGGCGATCCTCGCCCTGACCCAGAACGACGAACTGGCCCGCATCATCCGCGACGTCAGCAAGGAGTTTCAGAAGATTCAGGGCGATGCCCTGAAGAAGGACTTTCTGACCATCGTCGCGGGCTCCCACGAGGACGCCCAGGCTGCCGCCGCCGAAGCCGCGAGCGCGGCGCCGGGGGCTCCGCGCCCCGCCGGCGGCAAGACGCCGAACCTCGATCAGTTCACCGACGACCTGACCGCCAAGGCCAAGGCCGGCAAGATTGACCCCGTACTCGCCCGCGACTTCGAGATTCGCCAGGTCGTGGATATTCTCACCCGCCGGCGGCAGAACAACCCGATCCTCGTTGGCGAGGCCGGTGTCGGCAAGACGGCGATTGTCGAAGGCTTCGCGTTGCGCGTGGCCCAGGGCGATGTTCCGCCGCCCCTCAAGAACGTCAGCGTGCGATCCCTGGACCTTGCGCTGCTCCAGGCCGGCGCGGGCGTCAAGGGCGAATTTGAGAACCGCCTGAAGAGCCTGATCAACGAAGTCAAGTCGTCTCCGACTCCGATCATCCTCTTCATTGACGAAGCTCACACGATGATCGGCGCCGGGGGCCAAGCCGGCCAGGGCGACGCCGCCAATCTTCTGAAACCGGCCCTGGCGCGCGGCGAACTGCGCACCATCGCCGCTACCACTTGGGCCGAGTACAAGAAGTACTTCGAGAAGGACCCCGCACTCACTCGCCGCTTCCAGCTGGTGAAGGTGGAGGAGCCCACCGAGGACGCCTGCAACCTGATGATGCGCGGCGTTGTGCAGATGCTCGAGAAGCACCACGCAGTCCGCATTCTGGACGAAGGACTGACGTCCGCCGTCAAATTGTCTCACCGCTATCTGCCCGATCGTCAGCTTCCCGACAAGGCCGTCAGCGTGCTGGATACCGCTTGTGCCCGCCTGGCGCTCAGCCTGAGCGCTACGCCTCCGCCCATAGAGAACTGCCAGCGGACCCTGGAGGATCTCGCGGTGCAGGAACGAGTGCTGTCGCGCGAGGCTGCTCTCGGGACCGACCATTCCGAGCGCCTCACCGCAATTCAGGCAAGCCGCGAGAACGTGGAGTCCCGACTCAAGGAACTGCGGGAGCGCTTCGATCGGGAACTGGCGCTGGCCAGGGAGATCCTGGAGGTCCGCGGTCAGATCGAATCCGGTGGCGCACCGGCATCGGCCGGCAGCGACGGCCAGGCGGCCGCGCCCGCGCTCGACGTCAACCAGTTGCGAGAGAAACTGCAGCAACTGAACGCGGAGTTGAGCGCGGTGCAGGGTGATGAGCCGCTGGTCGGCGTCACCGTGGATGCGCAGTTGATCGGTGAGGTCATCTCCGGTTGGACGGGGATCCCCGTCGGCAAGATGCTCAAGGACGAGATCCAGATGGTGCTGGAGCTCGAAAAGCACTTAACGCAGCGTGTCATTGGGCAGGATCACGCGATCCACGAAATCAGCAAACGGATCCGGACCTCGAAGGCGGGCATGGACGATCCGGTGAAGCCGGTTGGTGTCTTCCTGCTGGTGGGACCGAGCGGCGTCGGCAAGACCGAGACCGCCATCTCGCTTGCGGACATGCTGTTCGGCGGTGAGGACAACATGGTCACCATCGCCATGTCCGAGTTCCAGGAAGCGCACACCGTCTCCACCCTGAAGGGTTCGCCTCCCGGTTACGTCGGCTACGGCGAGGGCGGCGTGCTGACGGAGGCGGTGCGCCGGCGCCCGTATTCAGTGGTCCTGCTCGACGAAGTGGAGAAGGCGCACCCCGACGTGCTCGAGCTCTTCTTCCAGGTGTTCGATAAGGGCCGCATGGAGGACGGCGAGGGCCGCCTCATCGATTTCCGCAACACCATCATTATTCTGACCTCGAATGCGGGCACCGACACGCTGATGAAGCTGTGCATGGACCCGGAGACCATGCCGGGTCCCGACGGTCTGGTGAAGGCTCTCAAGCCCGAACTCGACAAGATCTTCAAGCCGGCATTTCTCGGCCGATTGGTCATCGTGCCGTTCTTCCCGATCCGGGACGAGAATCTCAAGAAGATTATCGTTCTGAAGTTGAAAAAGATCGGCAAACGCATCAGTGAAAACCACCGCATTGCTCTCACCTGGGACGATGCTTTAGTGGAGGAAGTGGCCAAGCGCTGCACGGAAGTGGAAAGCGGCGCCCGGAACGTGGACAACATCCTGACGAATAGCCTGCTGCCGGATGTCTCGCGCATGCTGCTGGCGAAGATGGCCGAGGGCGAGAAGCCCGAGGCTATTCACGTCACAATCGGCGAAAACGGATCGTTCGTCTACGCGTAAGGAGAACGCGTGGCCCGGGAGGATACCCACCAACCATTTAAAGTTCGCACGACGTTAGGGGAGAATGCCTTTATCGTGCAGAGCTTCGAGGGCTTCGAGGCAATCTCGAAGCCCTACCACTTTCGCTTGCAGTTGCTTCGGTATAAGCCGGAGGCCGGAGAGGCGCTGGAAGCACTTGACCAGAAGACGCTTCTCGACAAGGAGATCACCCTTTCCTTCGACCTCTCGACGCAGGCGGACGAGCCCCCGATGCGCTACGTCCACGGCACGATTCTCTCCATTCGAAAATTGGAGACCGTGGAAGACATCAAGTCCGCGGACGCCGGCGACACGCACGAGGCCTATATCGTCGAGATGGTGCCGTGGCTCTGGTATTTAAACCTGTTCACCAACTGCCGCGTCTTTCAAGGCAAGACCGTTCAGGAGATCGTCGAGCAGATCTTCACCGACCGCGGCTTCAGCAAGTACCGGTTCAGTCTCGATGCTTCCCTTACGGCGCGCGATTATTGCGTGCAATACCGCGAGACGGATCTGAATTTCGTCTGCCGGTTGCTGGAAGAGGAGGGCATTTTTTTCTTCTTCAAGCACACGCAGGACGACTACGAACTGGTTCTAACGGACAAGATCTCCGACCTGCCAAGCGCGCCCTACGCTTTCGAGTATGACGGCACGCGCGAGATGTGGTTCGACCACATCGGCTACCTCGATCACGAGGACCGCGTGCGCACGGGCAAGATCACGCTGAACGACTACAACTTCGAGACGCCGGCCGCCGGCTTGCGTGCGGAAGTGACCGGCGAGGGACCCGGCGAAATCTACGACTACCATCCCGCGAAGTACAAAACCCGTGACGAGGGGTCCCGCTACGCGAACCTGCGGCTGGACGAGCAGGAGTTTGAAAAGGCGATCACGACGGGCAGAGGTGGGGCCGGACTCATCGTCTCCGGGCACCGCTTCTCCATCGTCAAGGACGCCGCGGCGACGGAGTACATCTGTGTGTCGCTGCGCCACCACGGCCGCAACACCGCGCAGCACACTGTCGGCAAAGCGGGCGCCAAAGACGACAAGTCGTTCTGGTACGAGAACTGGTTCGAGTGCGTGAAGTCCGACGTGAAGGTGCGGCCGCGGCGCGTGACGCCGAGGCCTAAAGTCTACGGCGCGCACACCGCTGTTGTCTGTGGTCCCTCGGGCGAGGAGATCTACACCGACGTCTACGGCCGCGTGAAGGTGCAGTTTCACTGGGACCGGGAGGGCCAGAAGAACGAGAACAGCTCCATCTTCGTTCGCGTGGGCCAGATCATCGCGGGTAACAAGTGGGGCTTCGTCGCGGTGCCGCGCATCGGCCAGGAAGTGATTGTGCACTTCCTTGAAGGGGATCCCGACCAGCCCATCATTACGGGCTGCGTGTGGAACGAGGCCAACAAGCCTCCGTATCTGCCGGATGGGAAGACCAAGACCTTCCTCAAGACCTACAGCTCGCCGGGCGGCGACGGGTTCAACGAATTGCGGTTCGAAGATAAGGCCGGCGAAGAGCAGATCTTCATTCATGCCCAGAAGGACATGGAAATCCGCGTCCTGAACGACATGAAGGAGATCTACAAACGCGACACGCACACCATCGTGGAGCGGGACGCCATGACGCAGGTGAAGCGCGATGCGCACGTCGATTCGCAGCGCGACCACGTCACCAAGATCGGACGTGACCATCACCTGGAGGTGACCGGCAAGGAGGCGATCAAGATCGGCGGTTCGCAGTCGCTGAAAGTAGGCGGCGCCGTGGCCCACGAGTACGGAGGTGCATTCAGCTGCCAAGTCACGGGCGCTACGTACATCAAGGCTCCCAATATCGTCATCGAGGGGACCTCACAGTTGTCCCTTAAGGTGGGCAGCAACTTCGTCACCATTGATTCCAGCGGCGTGGCCATCAAGGGCACGATGGTGCAGATCAACAGCGGTGGTGCGGCTGGGTCCGGCAGTGCGGGCCAACTCGTCTCCCCGCTTGCCCCTACCGCTCCAACTGAAGCGGTGGACGATGTCAAGGGCGAGGCGGTTTCTCCCTCGTCGGACCCGCAGCAGCAACAATCCATGGAACTGGGCGTTATCGCAGGCGCCGCGGCTGCTGTCGCTGCCGCTCGCAACCAGTCGCCCGCGGGCGACGAGCCCACGCACGACCCCAACAATCCAACCGGCGAAGATCCCACGCACTTCATCGAGATCAAGTTGGTGGACGAAGACGGCAACCCGGTGCCCGGTGAGGCGTACAAGATCACGCTGCCGGACGGCACTACGGTTGCCGACGGTACGCTCGACGAGCAAGGCTACGCCAAGGTGTCCAACATCGATCCGGGCACGTGCAAGGTGAGCTTCCCGAATCTCGACCAGGATGCGTGGGAGCAGTCGTAGATGGCCGACGTTCAGCACACCGTCAAGCGCGGTGATTGCATCGCGTCCATTGCCGACCAGTACGGCCATTTCTGGCGGAAGGTCTGGGATTATGGGCCGAACGCGCAGCTGAAGAATCTGCGCAAGAATCCCAATGTCCTGATGGAGGGCGACGTGGTCGTCGTACCCGCCAAGGTGCCCGGCCAGAAGGACGCCGCTACCGACCAGCTGCATACCTACAAGCGCAAGGGCGTGCCGTCGAAGGTTCGCCTGCGGATGATGGCCCACGACAAACCGCGGAAGTACATCGACTATACGTTTGATGTAGCGGGCAAAACCTTCCGCGGCAAGACGGATGCCGATGGTTATCTGTCGCTGCCCGTGCCCCCAGGGGCCCAGCGCGGGACCCTCAAACTGTACGTCGACAACCTGGTGGAGGAACACACCATCAACCTGGGCCACCTGAATCCCATCACGGAAGTGACGGGCGTTCAGCAGCGGCTCCGCAACCTGGGGATCGAGTGTCCGGAGAGCGGCGTCATGGACGAGGACGCGAAGAACGCGTTGAGCGAGTTTCGCGCGAAGTACAACCTGGAACCAGCCGACGGCCCCGACCAGGCCACTCTCGACAAGCTGAAGGAGGTCCACGGCGCCTGATTGGCTCCGGGACGCAACAGTCATGGCGGAAATTGTCGAACCCGTAGTGGAGTTCAAGAGCGGCAGCTTCTCCTGCCGCTCCAAGCCGCAGGAGCGCTGGGACTACCGTCGCGAGTGCTTCGATCCAAACGCGGCGATCAAGGCCGGCAATGTCTTTGCCTGCAAAGACGAGGACGACGCCGGACTGGTGACGCTCGATCGCACCCTTCGCGTTCGCGTGCGCGAGCTGCTGTATCCGGGTAACAAGAGCGAGGCCATCGTCGACAAGTGGATCTACATTATCTTCGGGGGTTCGTACTTTGCCGAGATCCACGCGATCGAGGCAGGGAAGTGGGAGTACCTGCTCAGCCCGAACCCGGAGCAGGAGAACGACGCGCGCAAGCTGAAAGCGAAGACGACCGGCCATATCCCACTCGATCCCGGCCCCAAGGGTAGCGAGAACAAGTACAAGTTTTTTCTTTCACCGTTCCGTCTGACGCCCGCAGCGATGAAGTTCCTGCTGCGCAGCACGCAGAGCAGCGACTTAGACGCGACCATCGAAGAGACCTTCCCGCAGGCAGGTGAGGGCCTGGTGGAGACCCCGGACCCGTTCCGATGGGCGATGGACGCGCACGACAAGTTCTATCTTCCGGCAGTCGCCAAGTGGAACGAGTGGCGCCTGGAGGAGGAGCGGCAGGCGAAGCTGTTCGTCGCGGGCGTGTTGGAAAGCTGGATCGCCAACGGCGACAAGATGGACGTCGAGGACGAGATCGATACCGGCAAGATGCGGGCGTTCGTCTCTGACTACAAGAACAAAGAGCAGGAGTACCGGAAGAAAGCCGAGCAGGCCGCGGCGTATCTCGCGCACTGCGTCGATTCGCTGGAGCACATCACCGTTGAGCGCGCGGCGATGGACCTGGGCGGCGAGTCGATGTCCGCGGCGCTGATCCACTGGAGTGTCGTAACCAGCTACATCGTGCTGGTGGAGCCGGGCCGGCGGCTAGCCGCCCACCTCGCCGAGAACGCCAGCCGCATTCCGAAGAAGTACATCTTTGCCGACGCGCCGCCGGACCGCCCGTTCGCCTTTGGCGACTTCCGGTACGGCTGGATCGCGTCCATCAACATCTTCGAGAACATCGTGCCCGCGGTGTTCGCGCGGCTCCGTCACCAACAGGTCCCCGATCAGATCACGCGCATTCGGCAGTACCTGGAAGGCATCGGCGTCAAGGACTTGGTTGGCCGGCAGAAGACCATCTTCCGGAACGTAAAAACGGCGAAGGAGATCGGAGATCTTTCGAAGGGGTTTGGGCAGTCCGCTGGTGCGCAGCGGAAGTTCGCGATTCTCATCCAGGAACTGGACGAGAAGTCCCTCGAGCAAGCCCTGCAGAAGGTCGGAACGGCGAAGGTGGAGAAACTCCACGCGGAGTATGCGCCGGTGGCGAAGGGCCTCACGGTCACCGTGGGTACGGTGCTGGAGGTGATCAACTTCTCGAACGCGCTCTCCGCCTGGATGGACAACAAGTACGCCATGGACATGAGCGCGGTGAGCGTGCTTGGCGCTACGGCTGATTTGAGCGCACACCTGGCGAGCCTCGGCTCCGAAGTGGCGGAGCACGCCGCGAAGAAGGGCCTGGCCGGCGGGCTGAAGTCATTCGCCGCAGGTGCGAGCGTGGTCTCGGGGATCTGCGACATGGTGGCCTTCGAAGAGGCGGCGGTGAACGCCGCAATGGTGAAGAATGACTACGGCCAGACGGTTGGCAACGCGATCTCAATGGTGGGCGCGGGGACAGTGGCAGTGGGCGGGGCGATGGTCCTGGCTGCGCAGCTTTCAGGAACGCTGTTTACCTCAGTGGCCTGGGGCGGTCCGTATGGCGTGGTGGTTGGAGCAATCGGAGCGGTCCTTATCTTCGCTGGGTGCGCAGTCGCCATTTACTTCGCTGACAACCCCTACGAGAAGTTCGCGAGGCACTGTATCTGGGGAGACGACTACGGTGACGTCACACGCGATGCGGCCTGGGCGCTGGGCGGCATGGGTCCCGGCGACGCGAAGCACAACGCCAAGCACCTGATTGCTTTGCTCTCTCAATTCCAGGTGCGAGGATATAGCGGCGTTGGCTCGGGGTCGACGGAAGGTTTTTGGATCCAGCCCGGTTACGTCACCGAGGCGTCGGTGTTTGAGATCGAGATCGAAAGCTATCCCAGTGCACACCGCACCTTCGGGCCGAAGACGGCGCGTTTCAAGGTGAAAGTGGATTTGGGGAGCGACAGCGTGACGCAAGTGGCAGGCGACTTCCCGCTGTATCCGGGGTCCATCTACCGGGATGCGAACGGCCGCGTCGAGAACATCAGCATTTCGGCGACTTTCAGGCACGACACCCTCACAGGATTTGCGACGTACCCCAGGATGTGGATCCGCCTGCATCTCTACGGCAAGGGCCCGGAGTGGACGCCGCCCGGCATGGACTGGCTGGAAGTGGACTGGAACAGCAAGGTGAGCAGCCTCGACACGTCGCTTTGGCGCGGCCAGCCGGTAAGGAAGGGCGACTAGCGGATCTGCGAGACGATGACCTTGGCCGCGCTCAGCTGCTGCGCATTGTAGCGCGCGGTCAGGGTCACCGGAAACGGCAGTGGTTGTCCAAGCACGGCCTGAAGCACCTGCACCGCCAGATCACACACTCGTATGTACCATTGCGCGTGCGAGGGGCCGACGTTCTTGGCGATCCGCGCGTCATCGAACAACGGCATCAGGTACGGCAGTAGCCGGCGATCCTGGATGTAGAGCAGGTCTTCCAGTGCCTTGGTCCGTGATTGCGCGTTCTCGTTCGTCAACCTTGCCATCCAGGCTTGCTGCTGCCCCGGGTCGCCGAGACGGGCCAGGGCGATCGACATCGCGTGCTTCGCGTCGGGGTCGGGCTCCTTGCCAAGTTGTGCCTGCAAGTATGGGGCCGCACCTGGCCCAGCGCTCTGTCCCAGGATCAACGCAATCCGCTCCCGCACGTACTCGTGGTCGTTCGTCGTGAATTCACGCGCGAGGTTCGGCAAGTCCTCCGCCTGATAGGACTTTGCCAAGTGATTCATGGCGGCCGCCCGGATGGTCTCCACACGGTCCTTGAGCGCCCGATAGAACCCCTGCTTCGCGGCAGTACCACCGGTAAGGCTCAAAGCGTTGACCGCCAACTCCCGCACGTTGGGGTTCGGGTCGCTGACCAGCGGCAGGATTGCTTCGCCGGCTTGCGGCGTCAGAATCTGCGGCGCGTCCAGAACACGCCAGTCGTTGCGCTTCACCAGATCGGCAACCTGTTGCGGACTCATCTTGGATACCTTTCCGGAAACGTTCTTCTGCGCCTGGCACAGCGCGGCGAGAGCGAGCAGCAGGGCCGGGAGCGCATACGCCATCTCCTCAGTATGGGTTCAGCGAGCGCCTCCGCGCACGCGCCAGTTCGCCATCCCAAGGGTCCCCGGCCATCTCCTTGACGGTAATCAGGGCGCCGCGCCGCGTGTTCCCGTAGCCGACGTCGTTGCGATGCGCAAGCGCCTCGGGGTCCCAGGGGTCCGGCGACCACAAGAGCCGCCGCCGCGCCCAAATGTCCGCCCGGTTCCTTGCCTGCGCCGCGTCCTCCCAGGAGTGGTGAGGATTGTCCAGGTAGTGGCACAACTCGTGCGCGTTCGAATTCGCCGTCCCGCTGTCCGCCAGAACAATGCCATACCCGTTCGGCCGCGCGGTCCGGTTGTCAAAGGTCAAGCCGTGGACCTCGTTGGCGTCTCGCACACAGTACAAGTTGATCCGGAAGTTGTCCGGATTGGTGTTGATGATGGTCGAAAACTCGTTCCAGTTGCCGCCGCTGATGTTGGTCGTCATCTGGCCGGCCACGGCGAACCCATTGAGCGCGGGAGTGCGAACCAGCGCCGGGTCATACTCGAAGACGATGCCTGCCGGGCGCCAGATCTCATTGATCTGCCGGAACGTGTCGACCATGCTCTGCGCCGTGCGCGTCGTTGACACCCCGTTGATGGTCACCAGGTGCACGCGCACCCGAAGCGTGCGCAGTTGGAAGATGTGCGGCTCCAGTTCCCCGATCACGGGTCCGTCGGCCGAGCCGAGGTGTACCTCGATGGCCACCGGGTCGTTGGCCCGGTCCACCAGTCCCTCGATCTCGAAGATGCCGTCGCCCGGCAGCGGCGACCCGTGCGCCGGCGCGCTCACCGCCACCACCGAGGGCTTCGTACTGGTGACAAAGAGCGGCGTGCCCGCGTCAATATCCTCACGCAGGACTTTGACCCTGATTCTGTCGCCTGCCGCCAGGCTGCACATAGCGCCTCGCGCCGTTGAGGAACCCCACGTGCCTGGGCGCACGCCCATCGCAAATCCCCGGTCGTCGATGTGTGGTGCTGTAGGACTCGGCGCACCAGTCACCGCGCGCGTGAAGCGGATGGGCACGATGATCTGCTGCCCGTTCCGAACTCTCACCCGGACGGCCATGGCTAGGCTCCCGCCTGCGTGGTCAGTTGGTTCTGCACCGCGGCATTGGCGTTTCCGTCGGTGAAAATATCGTTGTCAACCTGGAAATCGAGGACCGAGCGCTCAAACTCCATGTTGTTGGTCGCGTCCACGCCGTCACCGTCCGTGCCCGCGTGTCCGATCTGGTAGCCGAGCAGCCGTAGGCGCTCCTTCTGCCCTTCAATCGTGTTGGCGGCCCGTAAGGCGTCCGGCGATACGGAGACCGTGTATTCAGCCACGGATGCGCCGTTGACCATGATGCGCACGGTGGAGGACCCCCCGGGCGGCACGCGAACGTCGGCCCGTCCGTTCGGGCCGGTGGTCCCCGCCTGGACCACGATCCCGTTGATCAGCACCTCGAAGTTCAACCCGGCAATGCCGCGCAACGCGCCTCCGGACGGGAACGCGGGCGACCGCTGGAAGAAGATGGGCACCGGGGGAGGAAGAGCGATGGTGTTGTGCCCAGTGGCGCCGCGGACCAGCCTTGCCATTACGCGCCGTGCGCTCACAGTCCGTAGACCTCCTTCAGCTTGTTGCGAAAGGCGTCGTTGATTTGGTCGTCGACCGGCGAGAGGCTGTGTTTGGCTTTGAATGCCTTGATCGCGTCGCCCAGGTTGTCTACGCCGTAGCCTAAGTCCGATAATCGCCCTTTTACGCCGCTCTCGGTCGTCACTGGGTCCACCGTCCCGAAATCGAGCTCATACACATTACGCGTGCTTCCGGAGCCCACCGTCAGCCGCCCGCTTTGCGCCGCGGGTGGAAGAGTCTGGCGGATAAAGCCATCCCCGTCAGTTGAGCCCGTGAACGACCTGCCGTCCACCACGAGGTCATACTCCTGACCGGCAATCGGCTGGTCACCGTCGAGCAGCCGCAGGACAAACTGCGCTGGCCCCTTCTTTTTGAAGTTGTGAAGTGCGTCCGTGGCCGCGTCCAGCTTCTTCTCGGTCCGCTCCGGGATCTCCACTACATCGCCCGGATAGATTACGTTAGGGTCCTGGCGCAACTGCTTCAACTGCGCGTTGCTCGGATGGTTCCAGAGCGTGCTCCAGTCGAAGCCGTAGCGTTCCGCGATGCTGCTCAGGCACTCGCCCTGAGCGACGGTATGAGACGCCATAGCCTCCGATCAGTGACCAGACTGATGATCCAAAAACTATAACAAATCCCGCGATAACTGGCATCGTCGTGTCTTCGATTTGATGCCGTAGTAAGATCGAAGGCACCGGAGCCGGGATGGAACATACGGTTAAGCAGGGGGACTCGGTGATGAGTGTGGCCTTTCACTACGGCCACTACTGGGAGACCATCTGGAACCACCCCAACAACTCCGAACTGAAGGCCCTACGCAAGAACCCCAATATTCTCTACCCGGGCGACACGCTCTTCATCCCGGAGAAACGCCAGAAGCAGGTGGACGCGCCTGTCGACGCACTGCATCAATTCAAAGTGAAGAGCGTCCCGGCGAAGCTCAAGGTCCGCTTCCTGAAACGCGGGGAGCCGCGGGCGAACCTTCCCTACGCACTTGAGATCGACGGTGAGCGGAGCGAGGGCAATACCGACGGCGCGGGATGGATCATCAAGACAATTAAGCCGGACGCAAAGCAGGCCAAGGTGGATTTCGGTGGCGGCGAGGTGTTCGAGATGAAGTTGGGACATCTTGACCCGATCGACACTCTCAGCGGATTGCAGGCTCGGCTGGCGAACCTGGGCATCTGGGAGGGCGCGGTCGACGGGCAAATGACCGACGAGTTTCGAGCGGCGCTCAAGGCGTATCAGAAGAAGCGCGGCCTGGCAGAATCGGGGGACGGGGACGCTCCTACGCAGCAGAAAGTGGAGGAAGAATATGGGAGCTGAGATCGCCCACGGCGCCGTCCGCTTCCAAATCCCCGACGGCTTCCGCGACACCACGAACTACACCTTCAAACATCCGAAGGTCCTCGAAGAAGTCCGCGTGCAATTCGAGAACCTCGACCGCTACCGCCCCACCCTTGATGCTGTCCTGGCCGACCGTGCCGACTACATCAAGAGCGTGATGGGCGACCGTATCGCGCTCGAACCGCCCGTGCCCCTCGTAGTCTTCGGCCGCCCCGCACGCCAGATGGACTTCACCTTCGAAGAGAAGGGAGCCAAGTGCCGCAACCGCTCGGTTCTGGTGCAGTACACGGACCCGGCCTACTTTGAGCTGAGTTATCAGGCGCTGGACGCCGTGGTGCTCCGCAATTGGGCCCCAATCTTCGAAAGCATGCAACTGGGCGGCTATCCTCCCCAACTGCCGCCGCCTTCGCCCGGCTTCTCACGCCGCACTGCCGGCTTGCTTACCGCTGCCCTACCGCAGGCGCTTGAGCCGCCTAAAGCCTATCTGTTCACGCTGGAGCAGGCGCGCCTGACAGTCTCATTCCGCGTGCTCGACGGTCCGCCTCTGCCCTTGCCGCAACTCATCCTCAAGGAGACGGCGCCAGGCGACGCAATCAGCGATACCAAGGAATTTAACGTGGAAACGCCCGCAGGCGCATGTGCTTTCTATCGCTATCTGATCACCCGGGACGGGCCGGCGGAGCCCACGCTGCTGGCCGCCGTGCGGGGAAGGCTGAGTCTCACTGGCGCTGCAGGGCTAGTGCACCTCTACGGCCAAGCCCCGCCCGCGCAGGCGAACGCGCTCGAGCGCGGGTTCGCATTGCTGCTGAATAGCTTCCGTCTTGAGGCCAAATGAGCGACAACGTTTGCATCTCCGACGCCAATACCTGCAACGTTGTCACCGTGCCGCTCATCTTCGTTCCGGGCGTCATGGGTTCGCGCCTGCACTTCACCAGCATCGATCAGTACTGGGACCCGGACAGCACATGGCGGATGTCGCACTGGTTGACTACGAATGTCGACACCTGCGCGTCGGAGATGCACTACACCGAGCCCGCCGAGATCTGTACCGCGCACGACGACCTGGACGAAACGGAGATCGCCCACGGATGGGCGGGCGTGTACGCCGGGTACCACGGCTATCTTCGAACGCTCGCGCGTGACTCCTTCAACAACGTGCGCACTCCGGTTTGGGCCGTCGGCTACGATTGGCGGCAGAGCAACTGGGTCTCAGCAAACCGGATCGCCAACCGCGTCGACCAGATCCTCGCCCAAGAGGAAGCGGAAAAGTGCATCCTCATCACTCACAGCATGGGCGGCCTGGCGTCGCGTGCGGCGATCGTGAAGTGCGGAATTGAAGCGAACGTGCTCGGAGTCTTTCACGGTGTGCAGCCCGTTCGCGGCGCTGCCGTTCTCTACCGCCGCTTCTTCACCGGCGCCATCGGCTCCTACGATGGTGGTGGCGGTTTGGCGATGATCCTGGGCAACACTCCCGAGAAGTTCACGAAGATGATGCATGGCCTCTGCGGCCCCATGGAACTGCTGCCCACGGACCGCTACCACAAGCGCGATGGCAGACAACGTTGGATCTTTCAGATGGTGAACGGCGTTGCGACGAACCCGGAAGGCGATCTCTACGACCTCCTTCTTGGAACCACAGCACCTACTGCCTTGCCCTACACATATCTGGGAGCTCACCAGGCGAGCGAACTGCGTGCGCGCGTGCGCGGCTCCCGTGCCTTTCACGAAAACCGCGTAGGCGAGCGCAAACATCCCGACACCTGGGCGGTGCTGGGGACCGGAATGAATACCGACGTGGATACGTGGTTCGACCCGGACGACCCGAATCAACGGGAGCCGTTTCACGTCGTGATCCACCAGTCTACCTTCGGAGATCAGACTGTTCCCGCCCGCAGCGGCGCAGCGCTGTTTCCCGATGGCGCCGTGAACTCGACGAATCCGGGAGCGCCCATCGATGAGATTCGACAGTGGTCCGTGGATGGAGTGGGGCACGAACCCGCGTACCGGCACGGAACCGTGCAGCGCATTGCTCGCCGTGTCATCCAGCATCTGTTAAGGAGCGTAGTGTAAGGAGGAAACCATGCCCGAAGGACCTGCCGCACGAACCGCCGATAACACCGCTCATGGTTCACCGCTCGCTCCCGGACCGGGCAGCCCGAACACGATCATCGGCTGGATGCCCGCCTGGCGCGGCGTAATGGCGGCCGCGGCGGCGGCGCTGCAGGCGGCGAAGAAGATCGCCGATACCACGGTTCAAATTGCTGAATCGGCCACTAAGGCCGCCGCCGGAACGCCGGGAGCGCCCGCCGCCTATGCCGCGGAACAGGCGGCCAAGGGCGCTGTCCTTGCTGCCCTCGGATCAGCTATCACGGCTGCCGCTGCCGGCGCTGACATTCACATGTGCCCTGTGCCTTCGCCCGTTCCCCCTCACGGTCCGGGCGTGGTCATTGACGGAAGCAAGACGGTGACCATCAATTTCCTCCCGGCGTGCCGCCAGGGGGATTCGTTGCTGGAACCTCTCGGTCCGCCGGACAAGATTGTGAAGGGTGAGATGACGGTGAAGATTGGGGGCTAGCTATTCACCGCTTGCGGCGCGGAGCGCGCGCATCGTGCGAGACCACTCGAGGCGATCCATGCGTTCCAGTGACCGCCGCCATTGGTAGAAGCGGTATACCGCCCGCAAGACAGGCGTGGCGAACCCCGCGGCCAGCGAGAGTAGAATTACCAATAGAGCCGGATTCATGCTGTCCATGGATTCCCTCCTCGTCGAGCATTCACTATAACCCTATCCCGTGAGGCGCGGCAAGTAAGTAACCCGCGCCCTAACGTAACGTTACTTACTGTCAGAGATTAAGGTTTCTCTTGTCTCCTGAGTCGGTCGTCTCTACCTTGATGAAAGGCGCCGGTGGAAACGCCGGCACGATCTGGAAGGCAAGGAGAACCTCTTGAAGAGATTGTTCGTCGGCAATATTCCTTATTCCGCCAACGAAGCGGATTTGCACGATTTTCTGGCCCGGTCGGGTGTGACGGTCGAAACGGTCAGCTTGATCCGGGATCGCTCCTCAGGCGAGCCGCGTGGTTTTGGGTTTATTGAACTGGGCAGCGATGCCGAGGCTGAGTACGCCATACAGTCGTGCAATGGGAAGGAGTTTCTGGGCCGCATGCTCGTGGTGAATGAGGCCCGCCCCCTTCCTGACGGGGCTGGGCGAGCCCCCGGCGGCCGTTCTTCTCTGCAGAGCCGCAGCGCTCGGGGCGGCGGGCGGCGCGCTTAACCCCCTCTAACTACCTGCCGGATAGAAGGCCGCGGAGGCGCCCACCCACCGCATGTTCTTGTTGTGGTCAACGCCCATCATCTTCCCGCGGCCCATTCGGACAATGGTGTTGACCGGCGTCATTTGCTCGCCCGGGAGCCAGACGTACATGATGCGGACCTCTGCCTTCGCGCCGCCTTCCGGGGTATCGATGAGCGGCGCGAAATCCATCCGCTCCTGCAGAATGTAGCCGTCGCGCAAGTCTTCCGGAATGGTCCGGATCTCCTTGGCCGTCGGGCCTACAATAACTCCCGCGCCTGCAAACGAGTAAAGTGGCTTCAATACCAGTCTCTCGGGCGCCATGGGGGGCTCCTGCAATTCGCTCAGGAACCACGTCCTCGGAACTGTCGGGTGATCGAAGTACGGAATCGAGAACTTACTTAGCCGGAAGAACCAGTTCGGATGTCCCGCCCATTCGACGTCCAGGGGGTCAGAAAAAGAGAAGGGCGGTTCGATCTTGCGCCGCTCCAACTCATCAACGATGACACGGTTATAGATCCGGTGAATGGGGACCTGCGAACCATCCGGCCGGCGGTAAAAGAGCCGGTTGCCTTCGCGGATCACCTCCGTCAGGCACACCGTCTCAACGCCCAGCATCCGCCTGGTCAAGGTGAAGTCGCACCGCGTCTTCTGTTGAGCCGGATCAATCTCCAGCAACACCACGTTTTCCGGGTCGTGGTTGCCCACAATAGCCCGCCTGAGCAGCGCCCGATATGAGTCCGCATCGTGACCGCCGAGGTAAGTGTTCAACGAGTCGGCGAGTTCGTACGCGCACCGATATTGCTCGGCCAACGCCGGCTGGTAGCAATACAGCGAAGGGAAGCCCTGGATTTCCACCAGCCGCGGCTGAAACTCGCCATCCCTGTCGCGAATCACTCCGAAGTCCGCCTGCACAAACATCGGCTGCGGCTCGTCCCGCGGCGCGCGGTGCCGCGCAGGGATCATGCGGTCCGAGGCCTCAATGTACCGGTCGCTCGATAGCAGTTGGTGCACCAGTTCGTGGCCGGCGGTGGACATGGCGTCGAGCAGCTCTTTCGGCAGGAAACAAGGCGTCTCGGAATTGCGGAACTCAACGGGCTCACCGCAAACCGCCTCCAGTCCGCGCAGGAACTGGGCGTACTTCTCCGGCGTGAATCCCCGGTTGAAGTCCTCGCGCAACTCCTGGATCATGCCACCAGAAACTCGCCGTCGCGCATCAGTTGCCGGTCGTCGGCCCAGATCGAGAACTTCCGGCCGACCACATCGATGTGCGTCGAGGAATACCAGTCCGCCCCCGTGTGCGCGCCGTAGGGATTTCCGAACGCGATATGGACTCCGGGAATCTTCTCGTCCTGCAAAATGTTGCCGATCACGTCCCGCACCGCAATGTTCGTGCCGATGGCGAACTCGCCCACCCGGTCGCTGTTCTCATCGGTGTGCGTATAGCTCCAGAACTCATCCTCGAGAGCCTTGTTTGCACAGTTCGCCTCAACCAGGCGGTTTGCCTCCACGCGAATCGTCAGCGGCGTATCCCGCAAGTCGCCGTACTTGGCGCAGAGATAATCGCCCACCACGCCGTCAATGACGAACGTGCCGTTCACCTCGCCGGGCGTCGTAAAGATCTCGCCGCCCGGAAGATTCCCCCATTTGTTGGGACTGATAATGCCGCTCGTCTTAAGCCAGCGGTAGTTTGGATTCAACTGCGCCACGATGTCAGTGCCCGCCGGCGTAGTTGCCCGGATGGAGTGTGAGTGACTCGCGATCTCGAATACCTTGCTACTGAGCTCGTCTACGCGACGGAAGTCGGCCCGCATGCCGTCCCGCATGATCTGCTGGGTGATGTTGACCATATGCGCGTGCCGGATCTTGCGTCTGTTCACGACGTCTGTCATCTGCATCCGCGTGCGCAGTTCGTTTGATTGCGCCCATACCGCGAAAATGCTCACCTGGCTCGTTTCGAGGTCCTTGAGCACCGCCGGCGGCATTTCCACCAGTGGCCGCTCCGCAAGATCCTCCAGAACGAAGACGGCGTGCGCCGAACCGACCTTTGCCACCTCGTTCTCGAGCGCCGCGGCGATCTCGATGCAGGCGCGATCGGTGATCAGCGTCACCTTCTCTTCCGGCTGGAGCTGAAGACATACGCGCACCGCATTGCGCGCGCCTTCTGACAGTTCCGCGGGATACACTACGTCGGCAAGAGCATTCATTGTGGGGTCTGTACTTTCACTGCGGGCGCGGTAACGCCAACTTCCGTCTCCGAGATGATGTAATCGACCACTTTCTTCAGGTCACCCGTCTCGTGGAAGATGCGGAGCTGCCGGTCGGCGCCCGTGCCTCGATCCATGATCTGGTAAATGTGGTTCACTTCGTGGCGAGTCCCTAACTCATCGAGTACGTCGTCGATCAGATCCAGATACTCGTCCATCAACTGGCGTAGCGGAACCTCTACCCGCTTGCCAAAGTCGATCAGCTTCCCTTCGATCCCGTAGCGAGCCGCCCGCCACTTATTCTCCATGATCAGCGCACGCCGGTAGAGTCGGAACCCCTGGTTCGCCGAGTGAAGCTTCCATAGTTTTACGACAGTCGCTTGTATCAGCGCCGCCAGCGCAATCGTTTCGTCGAGCCGCATGGGAATGTCGCACATGCGGAACTCGAGCGTCGGGAAGTTGGGATGGGGCCGGATGTCCCACCAGATCTTCTTCGCGTTGTCAATGCAGTTCGTCTTGACAAGTAAGTTGATAAAGCTCTCGTATTCGCCCCAACTCGGAAAATAGTCCGGAATATTCGTCCGAGGAAATTTATCGAAGACTTTGCAGCGGTAACTCCTGAGTCCCGTTTCCATTCCCATCCAGAACGGGGAGTTTGTCGACAGCGCGAGAATGTGCGGAACGAAATAGCGAGCTGCATTCATGATGTGGATCGCGGTTTCACGATCCTCAATCCCAACGTGCACGTGGAGACCGAAAATGAGGTTCGCACGGGCGACCATCTTCATGTCCTCCACGATGTTCTGATACCGTTCGTCAGGGTAGATCTCCTGGCGGCGCCAGTCGGCGAACGGGTGAGTCCCGGCGGCAGCGAGACGAAGACCGTTCTGGTGCGCCAGGCGGATGATGTCCCCGCGTACTTCGTGCAGGTCCGCCCGCGCCGCCGCGATGTCCGCGCACACGCCCGTGCCCACCTCGACCACGGATTGGTGCATCTCCGGCTTCACGCGCTCGCGCAGCAGCCGCTTGCCTTTCTCGATGATTTCGCAGTCGATGTGCGACCGCAGATCCCGGGTTTCCGGGTCGATCGTCATGTACTCTTCTTCGATGCCGACGGTGAAGCTTGGACGATCCATGATGTGACTCCCGGTCTCCTACGGCGTGCCTGCCGCCTTCATCGCTCCCCGCAGAAAGGCTGACCAGCGGTACTCGGCATCGGGCTGTTCATCGCTCAAAGCCTTCCGCACCGCAAGTTCTGCAACTGCGTTGACAATCCATTCGAAGTTGTCGGGACCCACCGAGTGCAGATCGGCGTCGGGAGCGGGGTTCATGAAGTCGATGGCGTACGGTACGCCGTCCCGCACCGCAAACTCCACGGTGTTCAGGTCGTATCCCAGGGCCCGGCACAGCGTGAGCGAATCCGCCACTGCGCGATGGTAGAGGGCCGCATCCACCGGCGGCGGGTTCCTCACGTAGCGGTCCGCGTGGGGCGCCCTGGGATCGTACTGCATCACGTGCACCATCTCCTGCCCTACCACGTAGCACCGGAAGTACTCGCTGAACTCGATGCCCTCCTGCAGCGTCATGCAGAGGTCGCCCGTCTCGTTGTAGGCGGCGAAGAACTCCTCGGGCGTATTCACCCGGTAGACGTTTCGCCAGCCCCCGCCGTCGTAGGGCTTCAGGAACGCGGGAAAGCCCACGTAGCCGAAGATGTCGTCCCAATGCAGGGGGTACTCGAGGTTCCGCATCGAACGCTCCGTGGTGCCCGGAGGATGCGAATGGTGTGGCAGCAGCACGGTCTTCGGGGCGGCGACGCCGATCTTCGAGGCCAGGGCATAGTTGAAGAACTTGTCGTCGGCGGTCCACCAGAACGGGTTGTTGATGACGATCGTTCCGTTCAGAACGGCGTTCTTCAGCATCGAACGATAGAACGGAATGTCGTGCGAGATGCGGTCGACGATCACGCGGTAACCGCTCGGTTCGGCCATCTTAATGCCGCCCACCTTCAGGTGTTCCGCTCTCACCTCGGATCCAGCCATCGCATTGATACGGTCCACCAGGGCGCCTGGAAACGTGTTTTCCATGCCGTAAACCACCGCGATTCTCTGCATCGAAGTCTCCTCCCGAGCGGCTACAGGAACTTACGGACCATGCGCTGCCAGAGCGGCCAGTCATGTTTTTGCTCGTAGCCCCAGATATCCAGCGTGTGCGGCACGCCCTTGCCATTCAGCATACCGGAGAATTGGAGGTTGTCACCCAGGCAGATGTCCCAGTCGCCGGCCCCGAGTACCATGTTGACGCGGTGGCGCAGGCTGTCCAACTGCCAACCGCCGTTCATGTTCGGCAGGAACGCAGTCGGGCAATTGAAGTAGCATTCGTCATCCCAGTAGCCGTGGACAAACTGGTGGATGTCGAACGCGCCGCTCATGCTCACGCAGTACGTCACCACGTCCGGATGCCGCAATGCGAAGTTCATACAGTGGTAGCCGCCGAAACTGCATCCGGTTACCGTGAGGCCGCCGTTCCCGTTCAGCCACCGGATGAACGGAACCACCTCGTGCAGCACATAGTTTTCGTATTGCACGTGCCGCCGAACACGCCAGTACGGATGTGCCCCATAGTTGTACCAGCTCTCGCGGTCAACGCCGTCAACGCAGAAGATCTGCAGGTGGCCAGCCTCGATCTTCCCTCGCAACGCGTCGACCATGCCTCGGTCCTCGAACTCGAAGAACCGGCCCATCGAGGTAGGAAACACCAGCGTGGGGTACCCGGCGTGGCCAAATACGAGCAGTTCCATATCGCGGCCCAGCGCGGGGCTGTGCCAGCGGTGATAATCGCGCTTCATCTGTGGGGACTGAGGGAGTCTCCATCAGTGTAACGCACTCCCGATCTTAGTGAATCTCCGAGCCATCCGGACCGAGGATCTTGGAGCCCTTCCCTGTTGCCTGACCATTGCGGTCTTGGCCCGTTTCCTCGCCCGCCTCGCCCACAATCTCCGTGTCCGCTTCTTCCTCGTCCTCGAAGGCGTCCTCGTCCAGTTCTTCCACCTCTTCGTCCTCGTCGAGTTCCACTTCGAGTTCGTCTTCCTCCTCCAAATCCTCTCCGGTGGCCAGCCGCGAGATCCGGTCCAGCCGCTCCCGCAGCGCTTCGTTCTCCTCCCGTAGCTCTTCTACTTCTTTCTCCAGATCCTTCTTCTTTCCCATCGCTCCCTCCCACCCTTTGACGCGCCGCAAGCCGGAATTATGCCGCCCCAAGTAAGTGGAGCGGGGAGCGTGACTCCTTCTGCACTTGCGTCATTGTGCATTGTCCCGGTTTCTTGTCCGGCCGCCAGCGCACCAGCCGCGTACCGTGGCGAAAACGTCCCCCCGTAAAGTGGTCGTACTCCACTTCCACCACCAGTTCATTACGCAGCGGTTGCCATTCCGAGGAACGCCCACGGCTCCAACGGCTCGGCCCGCCGGGTGCTCGGCCGGTGAACCCGGGCGGCTCCACCATCCCCTCCAGGCGCGACGTCAGTGCAGGTCGTTCCGCGGCCGGTATGCCCGACGTGAACCCCACATGATGCAGCAGCTTCCCCTCATACAGCCCCAGCAACAGCGACCCCACGGTTGCTCCTTTCGCTCCGTATCGGAAGCCGCCGACGACACAATCCGCAGTCCGGCGGTTCTTGATCTTGAGCATCGAATCGGAGCGCTCGCCAATCAGATACGCCGCGTCCCGCCGTTTCGCAATCACTCCGTCCAGCCCGCCTCCCATCCCTCGAAACCACTCCTGAGCCGTTTCGAAGGAGAACGTTCGCGGCGACAGACGAAACACGCCGCCCTCGGGCCAGTCCTTTGCCCGCCTTTCAAGCGCTTGGCGCCGTTCCTCCAGCGGTTCGTCTGGCAGCAAGTGGCTCCCGTCCCGCAGAAGGTCAAACGCCAGGAACAGCGCCGGGGTCGTACGGGAGAGCAGCGCTACACGGCTCGCTGCCGGATGAATGCGCTGCAGCAGCGAGTCGAACGACAGGTTGCCCTCCCGCGGCACAACCAACTCACCGTCGAGCACTCCCTCCCGCATCGGCAGCGCCGACAACGCCTCTAACACCTCCGGGAAGTACCGGGCCATCGGCTGCCCGGACTTCGAGTACAACTCGCGCACCTGACCGTTCTTCACTGCTACGCACCGGAACCCATCCCACTTCGGCTCGTACTGCCACGCCTCGCCTCTGGGAATCTCAGTCGCCGGTTCGGCTTCCATCGGGAGTATGGGCGCCCCGCCGCCTGCCTTCATGACCGAGGTTGTTCCTCCCCGGGGTACAAACCGTGGTGGAACCTCTTCTCTTTGGAATCCGCGTCGTTGGGCTCGTGTGGAGTCTGGTCCTCCTGCTCCAGGTCTGCTCGACCGAAGTCGGTTGACTGCTTCGCCACACGGCATTGCGTGTCGTGCTCTCGAAGCTCTCCCGGCGAATTGAAGTACCGGCCGCACGCATTACAGCGGAACTGGTTAGTGCCAGGGCCGGCGTTGGTTGGCATAGATCCTCCCTCTATGCGTCCTGTGCACGAGGCCCTCCAACCCGTATTTGTCTGACAGCACTGCGCTAACGCCCGCCTGTCGCAGGCAAAACTTACAGGTGCTGCTCCAGCCGCGCGCGCCCGCTGTTGCGCAGCATTGGCTTCCAGAGGTCCCCTCGCTCTTGGATCCGCGCCGGCACGTTCTCCATTCTGAAGTCGTCCAGTCGAAAGCCTCGCCCCACTTCGTCCCACTCCACCGGAGTGGACACCGGCGCTCTCGGTTTCGGCCGCACGGAGTACACGGACGCCAACGTCCGTCCCCAAGCGTTCTGGTTGTAGTCGACCAGCACACGGCCGGCCGGCCGCTTTGCGATGCGGTATTGTGCAGTGATGAGCGAGGGGTAGTCGGCCTCCATCCGCAGCGCGAGTTTTTTCGCAAAACCCCAGACTTCCTTCTGCAGCGGGCCGGTCGCGATCGGTACGTACACGTGAATGCCCCGGGAGCCGGTAGTCTTCGCGTAGGAGGCCATGCCCAGCCGGCTCAACTCGTCGCGCACCACCAGGGCGGCTTCCCGTACCTGGTCAAAGCCGGCGTCGGGAACAGGGTCGAGATCGAAGTGCAGGTAGTCCGGACGCGACGTATCGCCGCACCGCGCGTACCACGGATTCAGATCGATGCAGCCAAGATTGACGATCCAGAGCAATGAGGCGGCGTCGTTCACTACTGGAAAGTCGATTACGCTCGCTGAGCGATGAGTAATCGAACACGTTTCCAACCAGGGAGGCCGCCCGGGGGGTGTCCGCTTCATGAAGAAGTGCTCCCCGCTCACCCCGTCCGGATACCGCTTCATCACCATCGCCCGGGCGCGCAGATGCGGTACCAGGACCGCCGCTATCGAGCTGTAGTAGCGGAGCAGGTCCCTCTTCGTGTACCCGGACTCCGGCCAGAACACCTTGCCGAGGTTGCTCAGTCGGACCCTCCGCCGCCCAACCGAGACCTCCGCGTCCTCAACGTCGTCCGGGATGACCACCTCTTCCGGCACGCGAGTCCGCTACGGGTGGCTGAACTCGTTGTCCCGCAATTCCGCCTCCTGTGCGGCGCGCTGCTCGTTCGCCGAGCCCAGCACTCGCGCGATGCGCCCGCTCAGGTCCTTCAGCGCGCTGTCCAACTCCTCCAAACGCGAACTAAGCGTTGCCAGATCGTCACCCAGCGATGCTTTCGTCGCACTTCGCGTCTGCACACGGTAAAGGACGGCGGCTCGAGCAAAGTCGGAAATGCTGCGCGCTCCCTCCTCGATACACACGCGTTTCAGGTCTTCATACTCGTCTGTCGAAAGCCTGAATGTGACCAGTCGGCTTCGGCTCTTCAGTACCGCCACGATGACCTACCTTTCTGCAACCCAGGAATCGTAAGTGCTGACGTTCGCCCTGTTAGATAAGTAGCCTTGGCAAACAATTACACTTAATCGCGATTTCGTCAGCCAACAAACGGGAGAACTGCGACGTGGACCGGCTGTTCGGCTCCGCCTCACCGCGCGGCTGCCCGCCGTTGAACACTGCCTAAACGCTAACACTCATCCCGTTGCAGAACAAGCGTTATACGTCTGTTTAACGGTTACTTACTTGTTTGTCAACCGCGCCGGCGAACACTCCGGACTAGGATCGAGTCGACCGCTCCCTTCAACTCGTCGAGCACTTCGTCCGGTCCCCGGTCTGCATTCACCTGAAACAGCCGACGCCCCCGGTAGAAGTCGATCAGCGGCGCCGTCTGCTCGCGGTATGTACGCAACCGCTCCACCACCACCCCGTACTGGTCGTCGGAACGTGAGACCAGTGCCACTCCCTCCTGGTCGCAATACCCGAGCCGCTTCGGCGCCCGCTGTTTGACGTTGTAGACGCGGCCGCAGGCAGGGCACGACAACCTAGTGGCGAGCCGGGTCACGAGCACCGGGTCGGGCGCGTCGAAGTGAAGCACGAGAGGCTCGGGCAGACCACGCTCGGGAAGCAGTTGGTCGAGGTATTCGGCTTGCTGGCGCGTCCGCGGGTACCCGTCGAGGATTACGCCGTTCCCGCAGTCGGGCCGGCGCAGACGTGCGGCGATCATATCGTTCATCACCGCGTCGCCCACCAGCGCGCCCCTCGCCAGCAGATCCTTCGCCACCAACCCTAAGGGGGTGCCCTCCTCCACTTCACTGCGAAGAAGATGACCTGTAGATACAACGGGAATCTGCAGCCAGCGACCGAGCGATGCTGACTGAGTGCCCTTGCCGCTACCCGGCGGCCCGAAGAGCAACAAGACCAAAACAGTCCCCCTACGCGCGTCCTTCCGGGCAGGCCCTCGCCCGGAAACACCGCTCTTGCAGCCTAAGCGAAATTTACCGGTGAGTCAATGGCCGAATAAAAAGTGCGAATAGCAGAAGACAATGAGTCCCAGTACCGAAGCAAGAAAAATACTGTGGCGCAGCGTGAAGCGGAACAGCTTCGACTCGTCTTCGGGCTTCATGCCTGTGGCCGCCGCCGCCACCGCAATGCTCTGGAGACTGATCATCTTGCCCATCACCCCGCCGCTCGAATTCGAAGCCGCCATGAGCACCGGGCTCAGGTTCAGCTTGGTCGCCGTGACCACCTGCAGATTCCCGAACAGCGCGTTCGCGGAGGTGTCGCTGCCGGTCAGAAAAACCCCCAACCACCCGAGCATTGCGCTGAAAAACGGGAAAAGCGCTCCCGTGGCGGCGAACGCCAGTCCCAGCGTCGCCGTCGCGCCGGAGTAGTTCATCAGAAACGCCAGCCCCAGGACGGCCGCCACGGTCAGCATGGAAAGGCCCAGTTGACGAGCCGTCGTGACGAAAATCCTCCCGAACTTTGCCGGGGGAACACGCAGGACCGCGGCCGCCGCCAGGGCCGCCAGGAGACACGCCGTTCCGGACGCCGCCATCCAATCCAATCGGAACAGTGCCGCGTACGGGGCGGGTTGGGCCACCGCCGGCGCCACCCGTTCGATCCGGCCGTGCAACCCGGGCCACTCGAATACCGCGGTGACCGAGTTCAGCGGCTTCTTGATTGCGTCCTGCCCCCAGAGCAAGACGAAGAGCACCAGCAGCAGATAGGGCGACCATGCGCGCACAACCCTTCCCGCCGGATGCCGCCGGATGGAGGCTAACCGCTCCTCGCTCTCCGCGCTCTCTCCCGGGGGGCGGAAGGAACTCTTGGGCTTCCACAGCTTCAGCAGCAGGACCAGGCTGCCGATCGCCGCCAGTGAACTCAGGATGTCGGTCAACTGCGGGCCGATGTAGTTCGATACGTAAAACTGAGCCCCGGCGAACGCGGCGCCGCATGCCAGCGCCGCCGGAAGGACGCCCCGCAATGCTCCCCACCCGCCCATCACCAACACCAGGTAGCTCGGTACAAACAGCGAAACGGGAGCGCAGATGCGGCCCACCCAGGTACTCAGGGCCTGCAGCGGCAATCCGGTGATACCTGCCAGCGTCACCACCGGGATGCCGATGGAGCCGAACGCCACCGGCGCGGTATTGGCCAGCAGACAGATACCGGCCGCATAGAAGGGCGAAAAGCCGAGCCCGGTGAGCATCGCCGCCGCCACCGCCACCGGAGTGCCAAAGCCCGCGGCGCCCTCAATGAACGCGCCGAACGCGAAGGCAATGAGCAGCGCCTGCAGGCGCCGGTCGGTCGTCAGGCTCCCGACAGAGTCCTTCACGATCTCGAAGCTCCCCGTCTCGAGAGTCAGCCGGTAGAGCAGGATCGCCCAAAACACGATCCACCCAATGGGAAAGAGCCCAAACGCCGCTCCGTATGCCGTGGCCGAAATCGCCAGCCCGAGCGGCATTTTGTACGCCAAGGCAGCCACGGCAATCGCCGCGGCCAGCCCGCTGAGAGCCGCCATCCAAGCGGGTTTCCTCCTCACCCCCAGCAAATAGAGAAGCGCGAACACCGGCAGCGCGGCGATAAGAGCCGACAGCCACAGGCTGCCCAGGGGAGAGTAGTTCTGCTGCCACATGGTCTCCCTGTAGTAATGCAGCAGCGCGGAACATGTCAAGCAGCCACACCGCTGCAAAACGAAATGCCTGCCGCTGTTTCGCGTCCTACTAAGGGGCGAGACCTCGCGAAGGGAAGTGACATTACAGATGCAACCGAACGATTGGAACGATAAGGACCGAAAGAACGAACAGACACCGTCGACCGGATCGAGCACCGGTTCCACATCGACCACCACCGGCAGCACGGGCGCCACGGGCGGGTCTTCCACCACCAGCACCGGAGGCTCGTTCGGCAGCGGTGGAGCCGGCTCTCCGGGCTCCACGGGTTCCTCGGGCTCAATGGGAGGCGGCGGTTACCAGGGTGGTGGCCAGCAGTCCAGCGGCCAGCGCGGCGGCGTGGCGGGCGTCATTGAGCGCGCCGCGGATCGCCTGCGTGATGCCGGCCCGCGGATACCGGGCGGTGACCGCACTACCCAGTACGCCAACCGTGCGGCGGACGGTCTGCGGAGCACCGCGGACTACGTCCGTACCGCGGATGCCAAGGCCGTGGCGAACGACATCAAGGACACGGTCCGGCGACATCCGACCGAAACGCTGATTGGCGCCCTGATCGCCGGCTTCCTCGTCGGCCGCGCCTTCCGCGGAGGCCGCGGCTAGCCGCCCGCCCCGAACAGGAGGTTCTTCTAGTCATGGACGACCGTTCGATGGCCGACGTCCTGAAGGACGCCATCAGCAACATACAGGACATCATCCGCGCCGAAGTCAGGCTCGCCAAGACCGAGGTGCGCGAGGAATCGCAGAAGGCGGGCCGGTCAGTGGCCATGTTCGCCGGCGGTGCTGTCGCCGCGTTCTATGCCCTCAACTTCGTCCTCTTCTGCCTGGTCTTTGCGCTCGCTCTCGTTCTGCCGCTCTGGCTCTCGGCGCTGTTGGTGGGTGCGGTGCTGTTCATCGTCGCCGCGGTTCTCGTTTCGATGGGACGAGACCGCTGGAAAGAGGTCCATGCGAAACCGCAACAAACCATCGACACCGTTAAGGAGAACGTGGAGTGGGCGAAACAACAGACCAGATAAGGGGTGAAATCGAGGCCAAGCGCGCGCAGCTCGGCCAAAATCTGAGTGCCCTCGAACGCCGTGTGAAGGATGCCGCGGACTGGCGAAAGCAGTACGAGCAGCGTCCTCTCCACGCGGCGGGCATCGCCTTCGGCGCCGGTTTGGTCTTCGCCCTGCTTCTGGGCCCCGGCGGAGACTCCCGACGCCGCCGTCAGCGCGTCGTTTAGCTTCAGCCTGCCGTCAAGGAAGGCCGGGCCCTCCCCGGCCTCTTCTCCTATTTCAGAGGTGCTCCTCCGAACCGCGTCTGCAAGCCCGCTGTGCTTGATATAAGATTGACGCGAGGCTACTGTTAGTGACGCTCCACTTCGTCGATTACGTCATCCTTGCTCTCTACTTCGCTTTCGTATTAGGGATCGGATGGTTCCTCAAGAAGAGGGTCTCCACCAGCGAGGACTTCCTCACCTCCAAGCACTCCATGCCGCTGTGGATCACCAGTCTGGCATTCCTGGCAGCGAATATGGGCGCTCTGGAAATGATCGGAATGGCCGGCTCCGGCGCCAAGTACGGCATGATGACGTCGCACTTCTACTGGATTGGCGCCATCCCCGCCATGATCTTCGTCGGCGTCTTCATGATGCCCTTCTACTACGGGAGCCGTGCCCGTTCCGTACCCGAGTACCTGAAGTTGCGCTTTGACGAGAAGACGCGCGGCTTCAACGCCATCACCTTCGCGGTGATGACCATCTTCACCTCGGGCATCTCCATGTACGCCCTGGGCATTCTGTTTCAGGCCCTGTTCGGCTGGAGCTTTGAGGCGTCTGTCCTGACCTCCGCCGCCATCGTCCTCGCTTACACCTACCTCGGCGGCCTCGCCAGCGCCATTTATAACGAAGTCCTGCAGTTCTTTCTCATCGTGATCGGGTTCGCTCCCCTCGCCATCCTTGCGGTAAGCAAGGCGGACGGCTGGTCCGGGATGCGCGAGCGTCTGGACCCGGTGTTCACGGAAGCGTGGCGCCACATGGGGTCCGCCTCCGCCAATCCGATGGGCGTTGAGGTCTTCGGCCTGGTCATGGGCTTGGCCTTCGTGCTCAGCTTCGGCTACTGGTGCACGAACTACCTCGTGGTCCAGCGCGCCATGGCGGCCCGAACCATGACCGACGCCCGCAACACCCCGCTCGTCGGCGCGTTCCCGAAGATGCTGATCCCCTTCATCGTCATCGTCCCCGGCATCGCCGCGCTCGCCCTGATGAAGATGGGCAGCGGGTATCAAATTCCGCCGAAGGGCGGCAGTTACGACTACGACATGGTGCTCATTACGCTCATGCAGCAGTTCTATCCTTCGGGAATGCTTGGCGTCGGCATCACCGCCCTCATGGCCTCCTTCATGTCCGGTATGGCCGGCAACGTCACAGCGTTCAACACCGTGTGGACCTACGACATCTACCAGAGCTATATCCGTAAGGACGCTCCCGACTCGCACTACCTGTGGATGGGCCGAATGGCGACCATCTTCGGCACCGCCCTCTCGATCGGCGCCGCCTACCTCGCGCGTTCCTTCAACAACATGATGGACTTTCTCCAGCTGATCTTCGGCTTCGTGAACGCGCCTCTCTTCGCGACATTCCTGCTTGGAATGTTTTGGAAGCGAACCACCGCCAACGGCGCCTTCGTCGGCCTGCTGAGCGGGACCTTCGCTGCCGCCGTCACCCATGGAGTCACCGTTGCGGAAGGGAAGGGCGGTTGGCTCTCGCCCATGCATCAGTTCCCCTCGGGTATGGCGCAGAACTTCTGGGTCGCTATCTGGGCCTGGACCGCCTGCTTCGTCGTCACCATTCTGGTAAGCCTGACTGGCAAACCTCGCCCCGCCGAGGAACTGCGCGGCCTGGTCTACGGCCTCACCGCCCTGCCGGCCGACGAGCACGAGCCGTGGTACCGTAGACCTTCCCAGCTTGCCATCCTCGTTGGCATCGGCGCTGTGATCCTCAATATTCTCTTCTGGTAACTACAAACATGTTCGACCTTCGCGTTCCTTCCGGTCTCTTCTTCCTGCTCCTCGGCCTCGTCCTGGTGGCCTTCGGCGCCGTGGCGGGCGATGCCCATGCGCCGCTGAGCACCGTGAACGTCAATTTATATACCGGCGCCTTCATGATCCTGTTCGGAGTCACACTGCTATGGCTTTCGAAACGCAAGCCCTCCTGACGCGCTTCCGTGAGAGGTTCGGCGCCGGCGCCCGTCCCCGGCTGTTCCGAGCCCCCGGCCGGGTAAACCTTATCGGCGAGCACACCGACTACAACGACGGGTTCGTCCTCCCTATCGCGCTCGAAATGGCCTGCTGGATCGCCGCGGCGCCGAATCCCAGCGGAAAGCTTTGCTTCGTTTCCGAAAACAACGGTGAGTCCTTCGAAGTCTCACCCGGCGATCTCGGCACGCTTAAGCCCCGCGGGGCCTGGCACGACTACGTTGCCGGCGTTGCCGTCGAACTCCACAAAGCCGGCCTCACCCCTCCCCCGCTCGACCTGCTGATCCACAGCACCGTTCCTGTCGGCGCCGGCCTCAGCTCCTCCGCCGCGCTCGAGGTGTCCGCCGCCCTCGCGCTGCTGCACGGCCGCGACCTCGACAAAGTCGAGCTCGCTCGCCTGGCTCGCCGCGCCGAAAACAACTTCGTCGGCATGCCCTGCGGCATTATGGATCAGTTCATCGCCGTGTTCGGCGAGGCGGGCGCGGCCTTGCTCATCGACTGCCGCTCGCTCGAGCATCGCGCCGCGCCGCTCCCGCAAGGCGCGGCCATTGTCGCGGTAAACTCGATGGTTAAGCACGAGCTGGGAGCCTCCGCCTATCGCGTCCGTGTGCAGGAGTGTCGAGACGCGGTGGACGAGATTCAACGCCGGTATTCGCAGGTCAGGAGCCTGCGCGATATCGAAAGCCGCGAACTCCCCGCCCTGGAACCTTCGATGCCCGACAACGTCTATCGCCGCGCCCGGCACGTCACCACGGAGGACGAACGCGTGCAGTCTTTCATTGAGGCGGCTGCCCGCGCCGATCTCGCCGCCATGGGGGACTTGTTTGTCGCTTCTCACCGCAGCCTTCAGCATGATTACGAGGTGAGCTGCGAGGAACTCGACTTCCTCGTCGACACCGCCATCGCGCTCGAGGGCGTCTACGGCGCCCGCATGACCGGCGGCGGCTTCGGCGGCTGCACCGTCAACCTGATCGAGCCCGGCCGGCGTGAATCGTTCGAAGCTTCGATGCGGTCGGCGTATCAACGGCGATTTGGCATCGAGCCCCAGTTCTACGATTGCCGCCCGTCTCCCGGCGCCGGCGAAGTGACCGCCTGATGTTCTACGCGACTGTCGACCTCGGTGGCACCAAGATCGCCTGCGGGCTGGGCGATCAGAACGGGAACATCCTCGCGGAGACCACCTACCCGACCCAATCGCATGAAGGCCCGGCGGCGGTCCTCGATCGGATCGCCTCCATCATTCGCCTGATGGGCGAGCCCGCTGCCCTCGGTATGGGGGTGCCCGGGCTATGCGACACCGCGCTCGGCGTCACCCGTTTCCTTCCCAACATGCCCGGCCAGTGGCGCGACGTGCCCGTCGCCGAGATCCTCTCTCACGCCCTCCACTGTCCCGTCTATCTGCTCAACGATGCCCGCCTCGCAACCCTCGGCGAACTCCAGTACGGGTGGGGCAGGGAAGCCAACTCGATGGTCCTCTTCACCGTCGGAACCGGCATCGGCGGCGGGGTGGTCATCGACGGTAAACTCCGCCTGGGCGCGCTCGGTGCGGCCGGCGAAGTCGGCCATCAGACGATTGTTCCCAACGGCCCCCGCTGCGGCTGCGGCAACCTTGGCTGCCTGGAGGCCCTCGCCAGCGGACCAGCGATCACCGCGGCGGGCGCGCGTCTGTTGCTCTCCGGCCTTTCTCCAAAACTGCACGAACTCACCGCGGGCCACCTGTCACGCCTCACGCCGGCCTTAATGGGCGAAGCCGCTATCGCCGGAGACCACTCCGTCCGCGAAGTCCTCGAACAGGCCGGCGAGTACCTCGGAATCGCGGTGGCCAATGTCGTCACCACCCTCCACCCGTCTATGGTCGTCATCGGCGGCGGCGTTGCCGCGCTCGGCGATGCCATTCTCGAACCCATTCGCCGCACCGTCTATCAGCGCGTCCGCATGTTCCCCGCCGAAGGGGTGCGCATCGAGCGCTCCGCCCTCGGCGAGAAGGCCGGCCTTCTCGGCGGCCTCGCACTCGCCGCTTCCGCCGGCAACATGACCAACAGGGAGAAATCGTGGTCAGCTACACCTATTTAGACGTCGCCAAGATGATCGATCATTCGCTGCTCAATCCGACTCTCACCGTCGATGAGCTTGAACGCGGGTGCCGCCTGGCTCTTGATTACGACGCCGCCAGCGTTTGCATCATGCCGTACTATCTGAAGCGCTGCTCCGATCTGCTGGCCGGCAGCACCGTAGCCCCCAGCACGACCATCGGCTTTCCCCACGGCGGCCATACCACCGCCATCAAAGTTGCCGAGGCGGAAAAGGCCCTCGCCGATGGTGGCCGTGAACTCGATATGGTGGTGAACATCAGCAAGGTCTTGAGCGGTGATTGGACCTACGTCGGCGAGGATATGCAGGCTGTGATCGAGACGGTCCACTCTGCCGGCGCCAAGGTCAAGGTCATCTTTGAGAACTGTTACCTCAACGACGAGCAGAAGATTCGCCTCTGTGAGATCTCGAGCGAGTTGAATGCTGACTGGGTCAAGACCTCCACGGGCTACGGTACGGGCGGTGCTACCCATGCCGACCTCGCCCTCATGCGCCGTCACTCCGCGCCGCAGGTGCAGGTGAAGGCGGCCGGCGGCGTTCGCGACCTCGACGCCCTGCTCGCCGTTCGCGCGCTCGGCGTCACCCGCTGCGGCGCCACGCGCACCGCTTCCATGATGGACGAGGCCCGCCGGCGCCTCGGCCTCGAACCGATCATTTCTTCGGCGAACCAGCAGCAGGTGGCTGGATACTGATCCGCGTCCCCTCTCGGACCTCGTCCGTCCCTCGCCGCAGAACTTCGTCGCCCGGCGAGAGCGGCCCAAACACTTCAATCTTGTCGCCCGATGCGTCGCCTCGCTTGACGTTCACCCATTCCGCCACACCGTTGCGCACCCGTACCACGAACGTGCGCTCGGTCGTCACCGCGACGCTCGTCTTCGGAACCAACAACGCTGCACCGTTCCCCCGTACGGGCCAGGAAGCCTCCGGATACATGCCGGGCGAGAGCAGCCCGCTCCCGTTTTCGACGTCCGCCTCCACCGGCATCGTCCGCGTCTTGGCGTCAAGCGCCCGCGGATTGCGGCTCACTGTCGCTGCGAATTGCCTGTCGCGGTGAGCCGGCACCGTGAATGTGACCCGGCTTCCCACCGCTATACTCGCAGCCTGCGGCTCGGGTACGGCTACAATCAGCCGCAACCGTTGTGTCTGCTCGAGCCGCACGAGCGGTTCGGCGGAGGGCCCGGCCAGGGCGCCCGGATGCAGGTAACGCTCCGTCACCACGCCGTCAAACGGAGCCGTCACGCGAAGATACGCGGTTAGATCCTTCAAGGAAGTGACGGCGGCTCTGGCCGCACGTACAGAACCTTCCACCGCCTTCACCGCCGCCGTAGCAGCAGAGAAGGCCTGCTGCGCCTGGACCAGTTCATCGGCGGCGACGGCTCCCTCTGTCTTCGCCGCCTCCTTCAGCCTTGCCATCGTACTCTCAGCCGCCAACCGCCTGGCCTCCGCCTCCGCGCGCTGTGACTCCGCGGCTTCCACCCGTGCCTCGGCCTCCGCGATTTGCGCCGCCATTTCAGGGGCGCGCAGCGTCGCCAGAAGTTGCCCTTTACGTACCGCGCTCCCCCGGTCCACGTCGATTCGCTCAATGAAACCAGCCACACGGGCACGCAGTTGGACGGACTGGTATGGCAGCAACTCCCCCGGTAGCCGCAAGGCGCGGCTGAGCGGGCGCGATTCCACGCGCACCGTCTCGACGCTCTGCGCGCTCAGGACCGCCGCCAGAGCGGCAACACTAACCACCTTCATAGAAACGACTCCCTGGATCGTCCGGATCGAGCGATGGCGAAACAGGCGTGCGCCGCGTCGCTGCCGCATACACCGCCGGCAGCACAGTCAAGGTCGCGAATGTGCCCATCACCAGTCCGCCGATCACTGCTCGTCCCAGTGGCGCAGTCTGTTCGCCGCTCTCGCCTAAGCCCAGCGCCATCGGGAGCATCCCCAAGGTCATCGCGGATGCCGTCATCAAGACGGCCCGAAGACGGCCCTGCGCGCCCTCCACGGCATTCCCGCCCGCCCGCTCGCTGAACGAAACGACGAGAATGGCATTCGCTACTGCGATCCCGATCGCCATAATCGCCCCCATAAAGGACTGCACGTTGAGCGTGGTTCCCGTGAGGGCGAGCGTCAGGGCCACTCCCGCGATTACTGCCGGCACCGTCGACAACACCACGAACCCCAGCCGGAAACTCTGAAAACTCGCGGCCAGCAGAAGGAAGATCGCGGCCACCGCCAGCAGCAGGCCCAGTCGCAGGCCCTCGAGAGTTTGCTCCAATGGCGGAACCTGCCCGCGCAGATGCACTGCCACCCCACGCGGCGGCTGACCGGCACGCCGGATCGCCTCCCTTACCTCGGGAATCACTTGCCCCAGGGGCTTCCCCGCGAGGTTCGCCGTCAAGCTCACCACTCGCTGCATGTTGTAGCGGTCCACCTGGCCCACCGCCGTGCCCGCTTTGACCTCCGCCACGTCCCCCAGCAGCGGACGCGCCTCGCCGTTGGCCATCACCGGCAACTCCCGTACATCCTCGGCCGACGATACTTCGTGCTGCGGAATCTCCACCTGAATCTGGAACGCATTGCCGCTCGTAGGATCGCGCCAATAGTTGGGATCGATGAAGCGGCTTGAAGATGTTCCTGCCACCAGCGATTTCGCAACCGCGGCCATCGTCAGCCCGTACATCCCCGCACGGTCGCGGTCCACTGCCACTTCCAGTGTCGGGTAGTCCATCGGCTGCGCATACGCCAGGTCCCGCAGGTCCTGCAGCTTTGCCAACTCTGCCCGAACTTTCTCTGCGTGCTCTCGGTTGGCCGTCAGGTTCGGTCCCTGCACCGCGATCTCGAGCGGAGTCGGCGAGCCGAATGACATCACCTGGCCCACGATGTCGCCCGCTTCAAAGGTCGCCGTCACCCCCAGCAGATCGCTTCTCAGTCGCGCCCGGACCCGGTCTTCAAACCCCTCCCCGCCCGCGCGCTCCAGAGCGAACCGCAGTACCGCCTCGTGTGGCCCGCTCGTCCACAGGTAAATCGTGTTCACGGGATAGCTGGGAGGCTGAACTCCAATGAATCCCGTGGTGATGCGCACATTGCCGGAGCCGGCCTCCCGCTGGATGGACTCGAGCGCGCGTAGCGCCATCACCTCCGTTCGCTCAATCCGTGTCCCGGTGGCGGCGCGAAGCCGTACCTGGTACTGCCGCGCATTCGTACGCGGAAAGATTTCGGTGCCGATGTGGGGAACCAGCAACAGCAGCAGCGCCGCCGCGCCCAACCCATACGCGGGAATCACCACCCACCGCGCCTTCACCACGCCGCCCAGATAGCTGCCATACCAGCGCTGCAGGCGTCCCTTCACGGCTTCGCCGTGCCCGCTTCGTAGCAGCTTCACCGAAAGCACAGGCACCAGCGAGCTCGACAGCACATACGAGGAAACCATGGCGAAGCCGACCGCAAGCGAAAGGGGAACAAACAACTGCCGCCCTACTCCCACCATCAGGAACGACGGCACAAACACCGCCAGGACCGAAGCCATCGAGAGCAGCCGGGCCGTGGCCGTCTTGGAGCATGCTTCCACTACCGCGCGCGCGACCGGTAGCCCCCTCGAAAGGTGAGCGTGGATGTTCTCGATCTCAACCGTTGCCTCGTCGACGAGTACTCCGACGGCGAGCGCCAAGCCGCCCAGCGTCATGATGTTGATCGTTTGACCGGCGGCCCACAGCCAAACCACCGCCGCCATGAGCGACGCCGGAATGGTAGCGATCACAATCGCCGCACTGCGCCAGTCGCGAAGGAATAGCAGCACCGCGAGGCCCGTCAACGCCGCTCCGAGCAAACCCTCGCTGATGAGCCCGCGAATCGCGTTTACCACATAGCCCGACTGGTCGAACTCCAGCCGGATCTCGACATCCTCCGGCACCGCCGCGCGCATCGCCGGTAGAGCTGCCTTCACGCGGTCCAATACGGCGAGTGTCGAGGCATCCGCACGCTTCGTCACGGGAATGTAGACCGTTCGTTTCCCGTTCACGTGCGCGTAGCCCGTGACGATGTCCGTTCCGTTCTCGATCACGCCGATGTCACGCAGGTACACCGCCGGCGCCGCACCGGGCCGCACCGGCGCGTCCATCAACTCGCTCAGGTTCCCGCCCAGGGTGGCATTTGTTGTTGCGATGCGCGTGAGGTCCCCGGTCCGGACATTCCCGGAGGGCATCACCGCCGACGCACGATTCACCGCCGCAATCGCCTCTTCCGGCGAGATGCGGTAGGAGCGCATTCGCTGCGGATCCAGCCGCACCACGATGGTGCGCTGGTTTCCCCCGAACGGCGGCGGCGCCGAGACGCCCGGCAGCGTTGCGAACAACGGTCGCACACGATTCAGGGCGAAATCCTGCATCTCGCCCGGGCTGCGATTCGCGCTCGAGAACACTAGCTGTCCTACGGGCACAGACCCGGCGTCATACCGGACGACGAACGGCGGCACCGCCCCCGGCGGCATGAACGCCCGAGACCGGTTCACGTTCGCCACCACTTGCGCCATCGCCTGCGCCATGTCCGTGCCCGGATAGAACACCAGCTTCATGAGGGAGGCGCCCTGGATATTCTTCGATTCCACGTGCTCGATGCCCGTCACGTAGAGGAAGTGATACTCGTAGTAGTACGTCAGGAAGCCTTCCATCTGCGCCGGGTCCATGCCTCCGTACGGCTGCGCGACATAAATCGCCGGCGCGCCGAGGTCCGGGAAGATGTCCACCGGCATCCGGCCCCAGGCCAGCAGGGCCGCGAGACCCAGTGCCAGAATCACGACGAATACGGCAACCGGACGTTGCAGCGCCCCACGCACGAGCCACATACTGCTAACGGCTCCCTTCCCATATCACCGGCCGCAGATCGCCCTCCGCGGCCGCCAGCGCCAATCGCGCACGCCACACCGCGAGGCGCGCCAGTCGTTCGTCAATTTCAGCCTGCGTGAGTAAGCGCTGAGCTTCCGCGACTTCTGCCAGCGTATAGAGCCCAGCCTTGTAGCGTGCTGCTGCCTGAGCTTCCGCCGCCCGCGCCGCTTCCAGCACTCCTGGCATGTTCCGGGCGATGGCCGCCGCACCATCCAGGGCCGCCCGCGCCCGTTCCCGCCGTGCCCGCAGGCCTCGCAGCAACTCGTCGTGACGAGCCCCCTCTGCTCGCTCGCGCTGCGACTCCTGCTCTCGCCGCGCCCGCAGTGCCGGCAGGTCCAGCAGCGGAAACGTCACCGTCAAGCCCACGCCGTAGTTGTAGATACTCGGTCCCAATCCGCTCGCCGCGCCTCGCGTCGTGCCGTCGGGATTCGCCCCCGTGCCGCGCGCATAGCTCGAGCCTTGCGCGCTGAACTTCGGATAATAGGCCAACTCCGATGCTTTCCGCCGCGCCCGTGCTTCCTCCACGGCTGCGTTCTGTTCGCGGGCAGCGGGATGTTGATCGATTCCCGCCTCGCCGCCCACCTCCGCCGGCATCGCCAGCAACGCTCCCGATGCCAGCGCCTCATCTGCACGGCCCGTCAGTTCTCTCAGCGTCACCCGTGCCGTCCGCACTGCCTGACGCGCTTGAATCACCTGGTTCTCGGCGAGCGCCAGCTCAGCACGCGCTCGCGCCGCATCCGCCCCCGGCCGCAGCCCCGGCTGCACCAGCGCTTCTACCTGCTGCGCCAGCACCCGAGTGCGCGCCGCCCCAGCCTCTGCGGCCGTCAGGGTCTGCTCTGCTGCCAGCACCGTGAGAAACGCGTCGGCCGTCATCACGGCCGCGTCGAACCGAGCGCGCTCCACCGCCAGTTCCGCACGGGTCCTCGCCAATGCCGCGGCCTCGACATTCGCCTTGCGATACCCAAAATCGAACGGCTCCCAAGAGACCGTGATCCCCGTAGCGGTTCCCCATACGCTGCCCAGGTCGTTCTCCGGCTTGGGCGGACCTGAGATCGATGGCATCGGCAGCCCCGGAAGAACCATGCCGAAGATGTTGTTGCGTGTCGCTCGGTTCACTTGTCCGAACAGGTCGGCCCTAGGCAGGTACGCGGTGCGAGCCAGGTTGATTCCCGCCGCCGCCTCGGCCAGCCGTGCCTCGGACACCCGAATCGAGGGATAGCTGGCCTGTGCTTGGGCCACCGCCTGCTCCAGAGTTGTTTGCGCTACTGCCGGAAAAGCCACCAGTAGAAAGGCGGCGCGCCTACTCACGACAGATCCCGCGCTTGCTCGACCGCACGAACCCAACCAGATGCCGCGCTTCCGCCGTTCCCACCTCGCACTCGATTCGCCGCAACGCATCCTCCTGCTTCAACCCACTCCGAAACAGAATCTTGTAAGCACGTTTCAGCGCCGCCGTCTGCTCCGCGGAGAAACCCGCTCTGCGAAGCCCCACGACGTTCAACCCCCGCGGCCGAACGTCGAACTCCGTGTAGAGGAAAAAAGGCGGTACGTCCATGTTCACACGCGTGTTGCCGCCAATCATGGCCAGCCGGCCGATCTTCGAATACTGATGTACCACCACGCCCCCGGAGATGAAGGCCTGATCCTCGACCTCCGCGTAGCCGGCGATGAGGGCGCAGCTTGCAATCACCGTATTATTCCCCACCCGGCAATTGTGCGCGATGTGGCCGGACGTCATGATGTAGTTGTTGTCGCCAATCTCCGTAACGGACTCGGCCTGTGTACCCCGCGAAATCGTGTAGTGTTCGCGAATCTTGTTCCCGCTGCCGATCCGCAAGTAGCTGCGGGTCGCCCGGGAAAACGCCTTGTCCAACGGGTCCGTACCCAGCACCGTTCCCGCCGAAATCTCGTTCTGCTCGCCCATCGTCGTCCAGCGCTTCACGTACACATATGGCTCCAGCAGACACCCCGCGCCGATGCGCACGTCCTGCTCGATAACGCAGTATTCTCCCACTACACATCGCGGTTCGATGACCGCATCGGGGTGAACTCGAGCCGTGGGCGCCACCTGCGCCGATGGATCGATAGGCATAAGTTTGTATCATACGAAACGTGCGCGTGCGCGAACTTGCCGAGTGGCTCGGCGCGACCTATGAGGGTGATGGCGAGCGGGACATCCTCCGCGCTGCCCCGCTCGAAACGGCCGGCGCCGGCGACCTGAGCTTCGTTTCCGGGCGTAAGGCTCTTCACACGGCGGCGGCCTCGGCCGCTGGATGCCTTATCGTGCCCTCGAACTTTCGGAGTGAGGGCCGCACCGTGATCCACGCTGCTGAACCGCGCACCGCCTTCGCCCGTGCGGTGAACCGGTTGCACCCAAAGCCCGCGCCTCAGCCCGGCGTCCATCCCTCCGCGGTGGTCGCACCCGATGCTCTCCTCGCCTTCGGCTGCTCCGTCGGTCCCCACGTCAGCATTGGTGAGGGCGCCCGCCTCGGCCCGGGCTGTATAGTCGAAGCCGGCTGCGTCATCGGCGCCCGCGTCACGCTTGGCGAGCGCTGCCGCCTGTCGCCGAACGTTACCGTCTACGATGACGTCGACATCGGCGACCGCGCCATCCTCCACTCGGGCTGCGTCATCGGCGCCGACGGCTTCGGCTTCGTCCTGCACGAGGATCACTACGAGAAGTTCCCGCAGGTGGGCCGCGTCTGCATTGGGAATGACGTGGAAATCGGCGCCAACTCCTGCGTCGACCGCGCCGCCCTCGGCGTCACCTGGATCGGCGACGGCGCCAAGCTCGACAATCTGGTGCACGTCGGCCACAACTGCCGCATCGGACGCCATGTGCTGATCGCCGCGCAAACCGGATTCGCCGGCGGCGTCGTCGTCGAAGACTATGCCATCGTCGGCGGTCAGGTCGGCGTCGGCGACAAAGCGCGCATCGAATCCCGGGCCGTCCTTGGATCCGGCGCCGGGGTATTGAGTTCTAAGATCGTTCGCGCCGGTCAGGTGATGTGGGGAACGCCCGCCCGCCCTCTCAAGGAACACCTCGAGCAGCTTGCCAACCTCGCGCGGCTCCCGGAGTTGCGGCGTGAAGTTGCCGAGCTTCGCGAGCGCCTAAAGCACCTCGAGAGCCGCTAACTCTACTGCACGTCCGCCGCGTGAAAAGTGCTTTGCGCTGCGGGCAGCGTAATCGTCACCCCGAGGCTTTCCCCGCGCCGCTCAACGCGAGCCTGCCCTCCGTGAGCTTCCGCAATTCTGCGCGCGCTCGCCAGCGCCAGACCCCTGCCGTCCGGAGCATCAGCCGCGAACGGCGACAACAGTTCCCCCAAATCACCGGGCGGCGCACACGTTGCGGAAAACTCGAATTGAACCTCGATCTGCTCGGCCGACGCCGCCGTACCGATACGAACCTCGAACGGCGCGCCGCTAACCCTCTGCGCCAGCGCCAACACATTCTTCAACATGTGCTCGCCCTGCGCCGGGTCAAGCATGGTCAAGGGAAGATTCTCGCCCAACTGCAGGTGGACGTAATGCTCGCCCTCCAGCGACAACTCGGCGCACAGCTGCGAAATCATCTCGTTCACATCGAAGAGCGCCGGCCGAGGTGGACATGCTTGCAGGTAGTGGATCGCGTCATCCAGGATCCAGTTGGCCCTGTCCACCAGGTGCTGCAGTTTCTCGATCTGTTCGAGCGCTTTAGGATCACCTCCGTCGGCGATCATCTTCAGGTAGTAGCCAATCGTCTCAATTGCACTCAACGGTTGCCGCAACTCGTGCGCCAGGTGCTGCACCACCAGCAGGCTCTCCTTGCCTCTGCGTCCGTCATCGGAATAGGAGTTCGTATCTCGAGGAAGGCCGCTGGCGGACATGATGGAGATTCGGGGACCCCCGTATTCTACCGCGTGAAACACGTCTCCTGGACAGGATTTTTCACCTAGCCTGCCGGCTTCCCTGTGTAATGGGCCTCACGATGAATGTCCGCGTGATCTTCCAGCGCTTCCAGGTGTGTCACCACCTCTGCGGGCGCCGTCAGCTGTCGCGAGAGCCGCTCCTCGATCTCCGTGGCCGCGCGGTGCGCGTCCCCCACACTCGCGGTCGCGGGAAACAAAAGATGAACCTCGATCAGAAGCCGCTGCCCGGTATTGCGATAGCGCACTCCGTGGTACTGCACACCCAATTCTCCGCACAACGCGTCCAGTTTCTGCCGCAACTCGTGCCCGACGGACGGCTCCGCGTAATCCATCAGCCCGCGTGCGGAGCGCCAGAGCAACGCGCCGCCTGACCAGAGGATATTCAGCGCGACCCCAATGGCAACCAGCGGGTCGAGCACCGTCCAGCCCGTGAGCATCACGAGGACGAGACCCCCAATCACCCCGAAGCTCGTCCAACTGTCCGTGAGAACATGTTTGCCATTGGCTTCCAGGATGAGAGACCGTGCCCGCTTGCCGGTCCGCAGCAGGTAGAGCCCAAGGGCGAGGTTCATCACCGCCGCCCCTAGAACCAGCAGCGCCCCTTCGTTCAGCCGCTCCAGTTGTAACCCGCTCCTCCACTTTTGAACGACGGCGGCAACGATCGTTCCCGCCGCCAGAATGATCATTGCGCCTTCGAATCCCGCGGAGAAGAAGGTGATGCGCTCATAACCGTAAAGGAATGATCGGTCCGCCGGACGCGTGCTCAACCACAGACTGAATGTCGCGAACGCAACGGCAATCATGTGAATGATCGATTCCGCCGCGTCCGAGAGGATTGCCGCCGAGCCCGTAAGCCAATAGGCCCCCACCTTGCCCGCAAGCATCAGCAGGCCCGTCGCCAGAGAGAGCCGCATGGCAAAGCGCGCCTCCGCCATCGCATTCGTCTCGGGACTCACGTTCTGGATTATACGCGCGGCCGCAGTTCGATGAGGAGGGGCAGCGCCTTGATCGCGCTCAGGTCCGTGTCCTTGATCTCCAGCATTACGTCGAAGTCGAGGTTTCGGGTTGCCGCGAGGAACCTCGAGAAGTCCTCGACATCGATCGTCGACACGTGCGTTCCCACCCGCTTTCCCGGCTCCTGGCTCGAGTAGTCGACCATCGGCAGGCCGTCCTCCTGCTTCCACGTCCGCGCCGCCCGTCGCAGGCCGTCCACTGCGTCTCCGTTCCCGTCGTTCAACAGGCGGTGGTGAAACACGTCGTACAGGACCGGTACCCCGGTCGCGGCATGAATACGTTCGCAGTCCGCGAAGGAAAACAACCGGTCGTCGTTCTCGATCACCAGCCGGCGGCGCACGCGCTCGCTCAGCCGCCCGTAGCGATGAATGAACCGCTCGAGGCTGCGTTCCTTGTCTCCGTAAAACCCACCGCCGTGAATTTGCACCTTGTGCGTGCCGTCCACTCCGAGCAGGTCCAGCAGTTCGCAGTGGTACTGGAGTTCCCGGATACTCGCCTCCACCACCTTCTCATCGGGCGAATTGATTACCGTGTACTGGTCGGGATGCATCGAAAGGCGCACCCCGTGCTCCCGCACGTACGCGCCGATGTCCTCGAACCGCCACTCGAACCACTTCTGCCATGGATAGTGCGCAATCGGGTGCGATGCAAAGGGAATCAACTGCGACGAAAGCCGGAAGAACAGCAGACCATGCTCGACGTTGAACCGCAGCACGTCGAGCAGGTTCCTCAGGTTCGCTTCCACCGTTTCCGTGAGCCGGTTGGCGGAAAAGCTTTGCAGGCGGAAGGTTTTAATCCCGCCGTTCTCAAGCGTCAGGTTCACACACGGGTAGCCGAGTTTCACTAACCCGATGACCCGAGCCCGCGCCGCCCGTTTCAAGTTATCCTCCAAGTAGGCGGCAACTGGGGGCCGCCGCACTCTACCATGCGCCTCGTACCCCCGTACATCGAGTCCTTGCGGCCTTACCAGGCCGGGCGGTCGATTGAAGAAGTCAAACGAACCTACGGCCTCGACAAGGTCGTCAAACTGGCTTCCAACGAGAACCCTCTCGGTCCCTCCCCGCGCGCTGTGGCCGCCATGCGGCAGGCCCTCGACAACCTGCACCTCTATCCCACCGGCGGCCTCGAACTGCGCCAGACCCTCGCCGAGAAGTTCGACCTTCGCGTCGAAAACGTAATCGCCGGCAGCGGCTCGGAAGGCATCATGTCGAACATCATTCGCGCCTTCCTGTGTGATGAGGACGAGGTCCTCACCACCGAATCTGCGTTCATCGGCTTCCAGGTCCTCGCCCAGTCCCGCGGCGTGAAGTACCGCACCGTGCCCTATCGCAATTGGGCCTATGACCTGCCCGCCCTCGCCCAAGCCATCAACGAGAATACGAAGATCGTCTATCTCGCCAATCCCAACAACCCCACCGGCTCCATTTTTACCAAGCAGGAGTTCGACGCCTTCTACAAACACGTCCCGGAACGCGTCCTCATTATTCTCGACGAGGCATATTTCGAGTACGCCGCTGACAACCCGCGCTACCCGAACTCCATGCACTATCGCTACGACAACGTCATCACCCTCCGCACGTTCTCCAAGATCTACGGTCTCGCAGGTATCCGCATCGGCTATGGCTTCGCCCACCAGGACCTGATCGCCAATCTCCTCAAGGTCAAGCTGCCCTTCGAGCCCAGTACCGTCGCGCAGGCCGCCGGCATCGCCGCCCTCGCCGACCGCGAGTTCCTCCACCGTTCGCTCGAACTTAACGCCCGCGGCCTCCGTTTCCTCTCGCAGTCTCTTCGCGAACTCGGCTTCGAGGTCGTCCCCTCGGAAGCCAACTTCGTCATGATCGTTCTGCCCTCCGCCGATGCCGCCGCCCACCTCACCGAAGGAATGCTCCAGCGCGGTGTCATCGTCCGTCCCTTGGGCGCCTTCGGCCTCCCGCACTGCGTCCGCATCAGCACGGGCACGGACGAAGAGAACGAGATCTGCGTCGAGGCGCTCCGCCAGGTCTGCGCCCCCGCCACTGCTCTACACGAAAGGTAGATTGCCATGCCGCAAGTCGCCGAAAACGTTTCGCCCCACCGAACCGCCGACTTCCTGCCGTTGAACGGCACGGACCACGTTGAGTTTTACGTCGGCAACGCCCGCCAGGCCGCGCATTACTATCGGACCGCCTTCGGAATGCAGTTGGTCGCCTACGCCGGCCCCGAAACCGGACGCCGTGACCGCGCCTCCTACGTCCTCCGGCAGAACAAGATCCGATTCGTGCTGACCACCGCCCTGCGGCCCGACCACCCGGTCGCCCACCACGCTCACAAGCACGGCGACGGCGTGAAAGCCGTGGCCTTGTGGGTGGACGACGCCGACTCCGCTTGGCGCGAAACCACGGCCCGCGGCGCCGCAAGCGTGGAAGAGCCCTACACCATCAAGGACGAACGCGGTGAGGTCCGCCTCTCCGCCATCGCCGCCTACGGCGAAACCGTTCACGTCTTCGTTGACCGCTCCCGGTACGACGGCCCATTCCTGCCTGGTTATGCCGCTGTTCCCGAGGACCGGATCGCCCGGCCCGTTGGTCTTCTCCATATCGATCACATGGTGGGCAATGTCGGCTGGGGCGAAATGAATCGCTGGGTCAAGTTCTACGAAGAGGTGATGGGCTTCCAGCTCTATCAAACGTTCGATGATAAGGACATCAGCACGGAATACTCGGCGCTGATGTCCAAGGTCATGTCGAACGGCAACGGCCGCGTGAAGTTCCCCATCAACGAGCCCGCGGAAGGCCGCCGCAAGAGCCAGATCGAAGAGTACCTGGACTTCTACCAGGGCCCCGGCGTCCAGCACATCGCCATGGCTACCCACGACATCGTCGATACCGTCACTCGCCTCCGGGATCAGGGCGTCCACTTCCTCCGCGTGCCCAATACCTACTACGAGGAACTCGAGGCCCGCGTCGGTAAGATCGATGAGCCCGTCTCGCAGCTCGCCGAACTCGGTATCCTGGTCGATCGCGACGACGAAGGCTACATGCTCCAGATCTTCACCAAGCCCGTCGAAGACCGCCCGACCCTCTTCTACGAGATCATCCAGCGCAAAGGCTCTCGCAGCTTCGGCAAGGGCAACTTCAAGGCTCTGTTCGAATCCATTGAGCGCGAGCAGGCGCTGCGCGGCAATCTGTGAGGCTCTGCACCTTTGAAGTCCGGACGCCGGTGGGCCGCCTCCGCCGCCTCGGCGCCGTTGTCTCCGAAGGCATTGTCGATCTGAACTTCGCCTTCGCCGTCAGCCTCGCCGACCAGGGGGAAGGCCGCCCCCAACGCGCCGCCGATGTCCTCCTGCCGGCGAACATGCGAGAGTTCCTCGAGACCGGCCCCCGTGCGATGGACCGCGCTCGAGAAGTGCTCGAGAGCCCCCTGCCGCCCCGCGGTCTGAATCACGAAACCCTGCTCTACCGCCCGGAGGACGTTCGTCTCCTCGCGCCGATTCCCGACCCGCCCTCGCTCCGCGACTTCTACGCCTTCGAAGACCACGTCAAGCGCGGCTTTGAAAAGCGCGGCGAGCCGGTGCCGCCTGAGTGGTACGAGATCCCCGTCTACTACAAGAGCGGCCACGCCAACATCCTGGGCCCCGACCAGGACGTCCGCTGGCCCGCCTTCACTGAGAAGTTCGACTACGAGCTCGAACTCGCTATCGTCGTCGGCCGCCCCGGTAGAAACCTCAAGGTGGGTGAAGCCAGGGCCGTCATCGCCGGCTACACCGTGATGAACGACTTCAGTGCGCGCGACATTCAGCGGAAGGAAATGAAGGTGCGCCTCGGTCCCGCAAAAGGAAAGGATTGGGCCACGGCGCTCGGCCCCGTGCTCGTCACCGCCGACGAACTCCCCGACCCCTACAACCTCCGCATGACCGCCCGTATCAACGGCGAGCTGTGGAGCGAAGGCTCGAGCAGCTCCCTCTACTGGGATTTTGAACAGATGCTCGAGTTCCTCACACGCGACGACACCGTTCTCCCCGGCGACGTCATCGGCTCCGGCACCGTCGGCACCGGCTGCGGCCTCGAACTCGACCGCTGGGTCAAACCCGGCGATACGATGGAACTCGAGATCGAAGGAATCGGCGTCCTCCGCAATCGCGTGGTGAAGTGACCCCAAAAACGAAAAACCCCCAACCGTCATCCCGACGGGCGGGGGTCTTTCTGGTAGCCAAAGGAAATCCTTAAGGCTGTTGCTCAGCGCTCAGCGACCGGTCCACGTGAACCTTGGCTCGTCACTGAAACGAGGCCCCAACTTTAGAACGGCGACTTTAGCAGTCGGCCACCTCGCGCTGTGGATTATTGCTACTACCAGTACTCATCTAGACTGGACCACCTCCTTTCTCAGTGATACTTCCATCCTAACCATGGTCCTCAAAACTGTCAATAATGAGGTGTTGTAATCATCCACACTACAGCTTGCGGTCCAAAAAGCGGCACATCGTCAGACCATCCATGAGGTTGAACGGAAACCGCCCCGTCGTGTAGTGCGCGCACGGCAGCGTGAACACTTCGTGGTCCAGCTTCAATTGCTTGAATGATTCGAGCACCTGTTTCGAATACACCGGCAGAAACGTCGTGTCGTACTTGGCCCAGATCAGGAGGAACTTCATCGTCCGCCCCGCCATGCGCGGCAGGTACGTCGCCGGGCTGATCACTCCCCAGAACGCGCGCAGATCGTCCTGCGTGATGTCGGTCTCGAAGCCCCGCTTCACGTGCTGCGTCGAAAGCCCCGTCCAGACGACGTCCGAGAAGTACATCGACACGTGGTTGAAAACGCCGGCGCGCACCCGCTCGTCATGCGCTGCCGTAATGAAGGCGACGCATGATCCCAGGCTCGTCCCCAGTATTCCCAGCCGCTCATATCCCTGCTCCTGCAGCCAGTCCAGGCACGACCGCGCATCCATCACCGATTGCCGGCTCGCATGCACCGTCCGCCCCACGTTGCTTGAAACGTGATAATCCGCGCGCTGCAACTCCGGCGGCATTCTGCGGTCGTGATACGCCATGCTCATCCGCAGCGCCGTCACCCCGAACCGGTTCAGCAGCTTGCATAATCCCACGTGCCCGTTGACGTCGGAGTTCCATTGCGGCAGCACCACCACCGCCCGCTTCGGACCCCTCTGCGCCGGAAAAAAGTCCGCATGTACGGTGTTGTTCTCCGGGTACTTCGAAGCGAGCGCGCTTGTGAACGTCAGGTGGCTCCCGTTCAATCGGAAGTCCCGCGGCGTCTCATAGGAAAAAAACTCCTGCGAACGCTCGGCCGCGCGCGTCAGGTACTCACGCGCATCCTTCGCCGGGTTCCCGTTCTTCGCCGCTCCCTCGAGCCAGTCCAAACCCCACTCAAACGGCCGCACCACCCGATTGGTGTCCGCCGTCGCCAACTCGTATTCCCACTTGTCGATCCACTTTGCGTACAGTCCCAGCATGAGAAAACGTTTAGTCTAGCAGAGCACCTGCGGCGCCCTTCATTCCCTATAATGAGGGGTTGTCTACGGCCCCACGTCCCTTGCGCTTCGGAGTGATGTGCAAAGCCGCAGGCCTCTCTGACTTCGCCCGCCGCTCGATCGCGGAACTCACTCGCGATCGCCTGGCCGAGCCGGTGGTCCTCATCATCGACGAGTTCGTCGAGCAGCCCAGCAGCCTCGCCGCCAAGCTGCGCAAGAGCATCCGCCTTGACGGCAATCTCTGGCATTTGCAATCTAAGCTCTTTCCTCCGTCGCAAATCCCCGCGTATCGGACACAATCACTCGACGAGTGCTTCGCGCACCTGCCGCGCCTTCAGTGCCGCCCCACCCTCAAGGGCAAATGGAGCCAGTACTTTGCTCCTGAAGACATCAGCGCCATCCGGACCCACAACCTCGACTTCATTCTGAAGTTCGCATTCGGCATCATTCGCGGCGACATCCTCGCCGCCGCCCGCCTCGGCGTCTGGTCCTTCCATCACGACGACGAACTCCTCTACCGCGGCGGCCCCCCTGCCTTCTGGGAAATCCAGCGCGGAGACCCCGTCACCGCCGCCATCCTACAGCGCCTCACCGATCGCCTCGACGGCGGCGTCGTCCTCGAGAAGTGTCACGCCCCCACCGACGGCCGATCCTACCGCCGCAACCTCCAGCGCATCCTCGAATCCTCCATACCCCTCGTCCGATGGGCTTGCCTCGACGCTCTCGCCGGCCGCCTCGAGGCCTTCGAAGCGCCCCCCAGCAAGACCACCGCTCCCATCTACCGCGCACCGAACGATGCGCAAATGGTTGCCTTCTGGCTCCGCCTGGTCCGCAACTGGATCGACTATCGCCTCACCAACCAGCGCATCGATGAATGGAATGTCGGCTTCGTGCCCCATCCGCAGTCCGCCTTCCTCGCCCCCCAACTCCCTGCCATCGAGTGGAGCGCCTACCGCGAACCCGGACAAATGGTCGCCGACCCCTTCCTCCTGCCAGTGGATGGCTCCCCTCGCATCCTCGTTGAGGAACTCAACTGGACCCTCGAACGCGGCCGCATGAGCGAACTCCGGCGCTCGTCCCCCACGGCCCCGTTCGATACCGTCACCCCACTCATCCAAGAGCCCTTCCACCTGAGCTACCCCTTCGCGTTCTTGCACGAAGGTGACGTCTACGCCATCCCTGAGACGTGCGAAGCACGGAGCATCGTGATCTACCGCCTCGATCGCGGCCGGGGCGCTTGGCAGCGCGCGGGAACCCTGCTCGATGACATTGACGCCGTTGACGCCACCCTCTACTACGACGGCGTAACCTGGTGGCTTCTGCACTCGGGTACCGAAGGCGCCCGCGCGTGGTCTCTCTACCTCTGGCACGCTCCGTCCCTGCTCGGCCCTTGGACCCCTCACGTCGCCAACCCCGTTAAGGTTGATGTCGGCAGCACCCGCCCCGCCGGCAACCTCTTCCTCCACGAAGGTCGCCTCTACCGTCCCGCCCAGGATTGCCGTCGCCACTACGGCGCAGCATTGTGCCTCATGCGAGTCGAGGAACTCTCCACCACCGCTTACCGCGAAACGCTCGCCCGTCGCATCGAACCCGACCCCACGGGTCCCTACCCCGATGGCTTTCACACGCTCAGCGGCTTCGGCAACTGCACGGTGGTCGACGGAAAGAAGCACACCTGGCCGCTGGAAGTCCTCGCCCGCCGCCTCGCCCGCCGCAAACTTCATACCACCGCGCCCCCTTACCGCTATGAGCGCATCACTCTCGCTCCACCGCTTCAGGAAGGGAAGCAACTTTTGGCTGATGAATAGCTTACAAACCGCGAACCCGCATCGTAACGCGCGAAAAAACCGCCGGGGCGGAAACTTTCTCACAAACGTTTCCGCCCCTACTGGCGTCAACCCTTTTAACCAATGAGTCGTAAAGTTCTTCTACTCATGGCCGGAGTTGTGTGCAGTCCCGGACTTGCCGGTGACCATATCGTCCTCCGCACCGGCTTCCGCATCCAAGCCGAAAGCCATCAACGGGTTGGAGACGTAGTCCACGTCCGTACACCTGGAGGCGGCACCCTTCAGATCGCCGCCGCTGCCGTCGATCACATTGAACCAGGCGACCCACCACCGTCGCCGACCGCCGAACCCACCCCTGCCCCCCCGACGGTCCCGCAAACCGTCCCCCCTGGACAAATCGTGACGGACGCGGCCATCCGCAACGGACTCCCCCCGGAAATCGTGCACGCCGTCGCGAAAGTCGAGTCCGGCTATAAGCCGCACGCCGTCTCCCCTAAAGGCGCCAAGGGACTCATGCAACTCATGCCCGCCACCGCCAAGGCTCTGAACGCCGACCCCGACAATCCCCAAGAGAACGCCGACGCCGGCGCGCGTTACCTCCGCGAACTGCTCCTGAAGTACAAAAGCGTCTCCCTCGCGCTCGCCGCGTATAACGCCGGCCCGGGCAACGTTGAGAAGTATGACGGCGTCCCCCCGTTCCCTGAAACCCAGCGCTACATTCGCAAGGTGATCGCGGAATACTGGCGCAATAAGCGGAAAGCTACTGCGACGCCCCCCGCACCAACCGCATCCGCCCGGACTCGAAGCGATACAGAAAACTGAAGTCGGCCATCCGGTCTTTCAACTCCGGATTCATCTTCGTTCGAAAGACACCGATCTCCGCATCGCGTTGCGACATCCGCACAAGAAACAACGGCGTCCACTCGTCCGTCTCGAACGGATCGTCAATCAACAACACGCTCGCCTTCGCGGGTAAACGAACTTCCCGCAAGTCCTCGGTCATTGCGTGAATACGCCGCGAGGGCTCCTCCGTCCACCACAACATTGCTGCCCGCTGCGGCTCCCAAGCCAGTGTCAGCGCCACCGCGATCGCGGGCAATGCCCGCCACACCGGCGCGAGCAGCACGCCGAGCCATAAGCATAGCCCCGCCAGCGGCAGGTACATCGCAAACAGCCCCCGGGGCGGAATGAAGTTCAGCGGAAGCGTGAACGCCACCAGCCACAGCCATCCGAACACCATTGCCTTCGATCTCTTTGCTAACCCCACCGCCAACAGCGCCCCGAGCACGGCAGCGACCGCCCATGCCCCCATCCACTGCTCCCGCAGCACCAGCCGGTCAAGGTACGTCCCCCACGTCTCGAAGAACCGCTCCGCGGTGAAGGTCGGCGTATACGCAGGATTGTTCGCGAGGTGCGACTTGCCCGCCCGCCCCAGCACAAACAACACTGCCATAGCCCCCGTCGCAAACGGCGCCGCCCCTCGCTCCCACAGCCAGTCCCGCACCGTCTTCCGCCGGTTCCACAGCAGCTCGTACGCAAACAAAACCACGGGCAGCCCCACCGCCACTTCCTTCGATCCCAGCGCCAGCGCAAATACCCCGCATACCGCCCACATCGGTCCGCCCCGCAGATGCACCAGCATCGCCGCCATCACGAACAGGTACGCGAGCACGTCGTACGCGGAGCCCGTGCTGAAGTACAGATCCGCCATCCGCACGTGGAACGCCCCGAATAACGCCGCCAGCAGCCCCGACTCCCTCCGGTCCGCCACCCGCCGCGCCACCGCGTACAGCAGCCACACGTTCACCGCCAGCAGCAGCATCGCCGCGAAGCGATACGGCGTCGGATTCAGCCCCGCGAACGAGTCGATCGCTTTATAAAACAGCCCGCCTACCGGCCGCACAATTGGCGTGAAGAACAAAACAGCGCCGTCGACCAGCCTCCCCCACGGCTCCGTCCAGGCCCCATAGAGGTTCATGATGTCGTCTTGCGTGAAACGCGCTGTCCATCCGCCGCGCGTGTTCCACAGGAAGTAGGCGGCAATCACCGCCCACGGCCACCACCTCCCTACCGCAGCACGTAGCGTACGAGTTCCTCCATCTCGTCCACCAGCACGTCCGGCGGTTCGCTGTCGAAGCCCTCGGGTTGAAATCCCCATGTCACACCCGCCACCGGAATCGAAGCGTTCCGCGCGGTCTTCACATCCACGCCGCTGTCGCCCACCATCAGCGTTCGCTCGCGCGCCGCTCCGCTTTCGCCGATCAGCTTGTCCACTCCCATGCGATGCGGCTTCTTCTGCTCGAAACTGTTCCCGCCGTAGACACGAAAGAAGTGGTCCCCCAGCCCCAGCCCGTCAATGATCGCCTGGCTGAACCGCACCGGCTTGTTCGTCAACACCGCCATCGTGATGCCCTTTCGCCGGAACTCCTCGAGCGCCTCCCGCACCCCCGGATAGAGCTTCGTGTGGTCCAGCATGTGCTCCCGGTAATACTGCAGGAAGTACGCGTGGGCTTTCTCGATATCGGCCTCCGCTGCTCCCTCCCCCATCGCGCGTTCAATCAACACCCGCGAGCCGTTGCCCACGTACGTCGCGATGATGTGATGCCCCAGCGGCGTAAAGCCCATGTGCGCCCGCGCCGCATTCACCGAGTGCGCCAGGTCCAACTGCGAGTCGATCAGCGTCCCGTCCAGGTCGAAAATCAACAGGTCCATGAACTTCTAGAATGCCTCATCCACTCCGCCACTCGTGGTACCCTCGTCCGGTGCGGGCCGCGCTTCTACTCCTGCTCTCGGCGCTCCTTGCTGGACAGCCGAAGCCCATCCCGCGCATGCAAGCCGTCCCCGAACCGTACCAGCAGATCACCTTCCAGCGCGACGGCGCGGAGCTCGCCCGCTACCACTACGGCCCCACCCTCGAACGGCCCTTCTTCTACCCCCTGTACAGCCCCTCCGGCCGCCCCCTCACTCGCATGGGACACCCGCGCGACCCTCAGGGCCACAGCCATCACAACTCCGTGTGGATCTCCCACAAAGACGTCAACGGCGTCTCTTTCTGGGAAGACAAGAACGCCGGCCGCATCGTTCACCAATCCCTCGACCGCCTCGAAGACGAAGACGGCCGCGCCCTCGCCGTCACCCGCAACGCCTGGCTCGCCCCCGGCGGACGCACCGTCCTCGAGGAACTCCGCACCACGGCCGTCGAGACCCTCACCAACGGCGAGTGGCTCCTCACTCTACAACTCGAACTCAGCCCCAAAGACCACCCCGTCGTCTTCGGCAAGACCCCCCTCGGCCCCCTCGCTGTCCGCATGGCCAAGACCATCGGCGTCAACGACGGCGGCGGCGTGGTCCGCAACTCCGAGGGCGGCGTCAATGAGTCCGGCACTCTCTGGAAGCGCGCCCGCTGGGTCGACTACTCCGGCCTCTCCGCTCCCGACCTCGTCGAAGGAATCACCCTCTTCGATCACCCCCTCAACCCCGGCCACCCCTCGGTCTTCCACGTCCGCAACGACGGCTGGATGGGTGTCGCCATCTCCCACGAGCAGCCCCTCACAGTCCCCGCCGACCAGAAGCTCATCCTCCGCTACGCCCTCTACGTCCACCGCGGCCGCCCCGCCATCGAATCGATCGAGAAGCGCTGGCAAGCCTACGCCGGCACCCGATAGTCCTGCCGCTAACTTGAACCCGTACATTCCCGTCTGCTACATTGCCCTCACCATGACCCGTCGAGTCCTGATGCTTGCCGTCTGCGCCGGCGCCCTCGCCGTCGCCCAGACGCCGCCTCCCAAAACGCACCTGAAAGTCGGCGACACGGCGCCCGACTTCAGTCTGCGCGCCACCAACAACACCACCGTCAAACTCTCCGATTATCGCGGTAAGAAGACCGTCGTCCTGGCCTTCTTCCCCGCCGCCTTCTCCGGTGGTTGAACGAAGGAAATGACCGCGTACCAGGCTGGTATCGCGAAATTCGAAGGTCTCGACGCAGTGGTCTTTGGCATCAGCACCGATAACGTCCCAAGCCTGAAGCACTGGGCCGAGGAGCACCTCAAAACAACCTTCCCGCTCCTCTCCGACTTCCAGCGCACGACGGCGAAAGACTATGGCATCCTTCTCCCGGCCGGCATGGCGAACCGCGCTACCTTCGTGGTCGACGTCGACGGCAAAATCTCTCACATCGAAGAGGGCAGCGCCGCGATCGATCCCACCGGCGCCGAAACCGCCTGCAGCCGCCTGAAGAAGAAGTAGTCCGTGGAAGACGCCGCTCGCGAACGCTTGACCGCAGGCGACCGGCGTCTTACTCTCCTCGCCGTCCTCCTCGCCTTCGCCGCCGCCGCCTACACCTGGCTCAACTACTCCGCTGCCTTCCCGCAAGCCTCCATCGATCTCCGCCTCACCCGCGAGCAGATCACGGAACGCGCCTCCGCCTTTCTCGCCTCGCGAGGCCTCAAGCCAGACGGTTTCCGCAACCTCACCGTCTTCGACCCCGACGAGAACGCCCAGATCTACCTCGAGCGCGAAGCGGGCCTCGAGCAAGCCAACAGCCTCATGCGCGACCAGGTCTCCGTCTGGCGGTGGCGCGCCCGCTGGTTCAAACCTCCGGAGAAGGAGGAGCGCATCGTCCTCCTCTCGCCGGCCGGCCAACTCGTCGGCTTCGACCACATCGTTCCGGAAACCCTTCCGGGTGCCCGCCTCCCCCAGGAACAGGCGGCGGAGATCGCCCGAACGTTCCTCACCAGCCGCACCCAAGACCCGCATCGCCTCATCGATCAGCAGCGCACCGAGCGCCCCAACCGAGTGGATTACACCTTCACCTTCGAAAAGGAAGGCTTCAAGGTCAAGGACGCCACCTACCGGAGAACCGTCACCGTCCACGGGGATCAGATCGGTAGCTACCGCGAGTACCTCCATGTGCCCGAACAATGGCAGCGTGACTTCGCTGCCCTTCGCTCCCGTAACGAACTCTACGCGGGCCTCGCCACCTCCCTCTACGCGCCGCTCATCCTCGCCGCCCTCGTCATCCTCATCGTCTTCCTCCGCCGCAGCAATCTCGACTGGCGGCCCGCCCTCATCGCCTCCGCCGTTGTCGGCGGCCTCATGGTCCTGAACCAGTGGAACCTGCTCCCACTTGCCATTGATCGTATGCCCACCAGCACTTCCTTCCCGGAGATGCTGACTCTCCTGGTGCTGCAGGCCCTCGGCGGCGGCGTCCTGACCTTCCTTTATGTCGTGCTTGCCGGGGCCGCCGGCGAACCCCTCTACCGCCTCCATTTCCCCGGCAAGCTCTCCCTCCGCCAGGCACTCAGCCGCAAGGGACTCCAAACCCGCGAGTTCTTCCTCGCCAGCGTCACCGGGTCCTCCTTCGCCGCGCTGCACATGGCGTTCGTCGTTGCCTTCTATCTCATTGGCCGCAAACTCGGCGCTTGGAGCCCCCAGGATGTCGGCTACTCTGACCTGCTCTCCACGTGGTTCCCCTGGCTCTACCCGCTCACCATCTCCGTCCTTGCCTCTACGTCGGAAGAGTTCTGGTTCCGCCTGTTCGCCATCCCGCTCCTTCTGCGCTTCGTCAAACTCCGCTGGCTCGCCATCATCATTCCCGCGTTCGTCTGGGGATTCCTGCACGCGAACTACCCGCAGCAGCCCGCCTGGATTCGCGGCGTTGAGGTAGGCCTGATTGGCGTCGCCGCCGGCTGGCTGATGCTCCGCTTCGGGATTCTCGCCACCCTCATCTGGCACTACACGGTCGACGCCATCTTCATCGGCTCGTTCCTCTTCCAGAGCTCAAACCTCTACTTCCAACTGTCAGGCCTTTTCGTAGCCGGCATCGTCGCACTGCCGCTCGGAATCTCGCTGGTCTCCTATGCGCGCCGCGGCGGCTTCCTCAAACCGGAAGAGGCCGTACCGCCGCCCGAAGAGGAGCCGCCCGCACAGCCTGCAGAGCCCGCACCCCCGCCCTCCGCACCCGCCGACTTCAGCCTGTGGCCCGCGCGCTGGCTCTACATCGCTGCCGCCATCGCCCTCGCCGCCGGACTCCTCGTAGGCGTCCACCAGTTCGGCGACTTCGTCGAAGTCCGCCTCACCCGCCAGCAGGCCGAAGAGGTCGCCGCACGCGAAGCGCGCGCGCAAGGCCTCGACCCCGCTCAGTGGCGCACCGTCTCGGACTTCCTCCCGAACCTCCGTATTCCCGAGTTCGAATACCTTCGCCGGCAGACCAACGCCGCCGACGCCGCCCGTCACTACCGCGAACACACCCTTACGGGCCTCTGGCGCACGCGCTACTTCCAACCCGGCCAGAAGCACGAATGGGTGTTCGCCATCAATTCCGCCGGACGCGTCGTCCGCGTCGATCGCGTCCTCGATGAGAAAGCCCCGGGCCCCCAACTCTCTCAGCTGGAAGCCAGGGCCCGCGCCGAACAGGACCTCAACCAGCGCGGCTATGCGATTGACCGCTACCGGCTGGTCGATGCGCAGACCGAGAAGAAGGACAACCGCACCGACCACAGCTTCACCTGGGAGGCCTCCAACTTCGCAGTTGCCGAGGCTCGCGCGAGGGTCTCACTGCAAGTCCAGGGGGACAAGCCCTCCGCCTTCCGCCCCTTCCTCAAGATCCCCGACGAGTGGCTGCGCGAGTTTCAGAAGCCTCGTCTGTCGGCGATTCTCTTTCCCGCGGCGATCGGGGTCGTCGCATTCCCACTGCTCATCGTCTTCCTGCGGCGCCTCGCGGGCCGCGGTGACCCGCCCCATCGCTTTCACTGGCGCGCCTACGGCGGCCTCGCCGCCGCGGCCGTCCTTTTAGCCGCACTGGACGTCCTCAACTCCTGGCCTTCGCTCTTCGCTGGTTACAACACAGAGGTGCCGCTGGCCAACTTCACCATCAGCCTGGCAGTCGGGCGCGTCATGCTGGTGCTCTTCTCGGGGGTCATGATCTTCCTCGGGGCAATGGCGCTCGATGTCTTCGTACAGCTGGCGCTGCGAGGCGCGCCTCAACCTCCCGTGCAACCTTTGCACATCGCGGCCATCGTGGCGCTCTCCTGGGGGGCCTCCCGGGTGCTTGCCGCCGTCGGACAATGGGTTCCCGGCCCTCGCTTCGGTTGGCCGGTCTGGAGTGCGTCGGGCCTCGAAGCGATTCTTCCCGCGTTCTCCATCCTCGAAGGCTCCTTCCAGGCCGCGCTCATCCGCCTGTTCACGGCCGGCATCGCTGTCGCCGCGCTCATCCGCTTCGTGCCCCCCGCCCGCCGCTTGATCCTGGTCGCCGCTTTGCTCGTTCTTCTCGCCGCTGGGCAGCCGACCATTCCCCTCGCCCTCTGGGCCGTCGCCTCCGCCGCCGCGAACCTCGCGCTCGCCTACCTCGCCCTGCGCACCACAGGCCCTAGCGTCGCAACGTACGCCGCGGCCTTCTTCCTGCTCGCAGCCGCCGGCGCCGCCGCGCCCCTCATGGACCAACCCGCTCCGTGGTACCGCCTGAACGCGCTCGCCGCCGTCGTCATCGCCGCCGCCGTCGCCTGGGTCTACTCGAAGTACTTCTCTCCCCGCGCCCGGTATTCGTAAGCCGCATCCTCGTCGAACTCCGCTCCCAGCCCAGGGCCGTCCGGCACCTTCACTTTCCCCTCGCGGATCATCGGCCCGTCCGAGTTCTTGATCAGCTTGTCGAAAAACGGAACGCTGGCCGCGTGCCATTCGAGCGCCAGTAAGTTCGGTGTGGACGCTCCTAAGTGAACTCCGGCCATCGTCCCCAAGGGCGAGCTGATGTTATGCCAGGTTAGGTTGACATAGTGCAGATCCGCTAAGTCGGCCAGCTTCCGCCCTTCCCACAAACCCATCTTCTGAACATCCGGCGCCAGTACGCGCAGACCGGCCTCCGTGATCAACCGCTGGAAATCCAGCCGGAAATAATGGTTCTCGCCGGTGGCGATCGTGCTCTTCGTGTTTCGCTGCACTTCGCCCAGCGCGCGGATGTTCTCAGGCGGCACCGGATCCTCGAGCCACAACAGACGGACCGGTTCCAGGGCTCGGCCCAGTTCGATCGCCGCCGCCACGCCGTAGTTCCAGTGGCAATCCACTGCCAGTCCGATTTCAGGCCCGACGGCATCGCGCACCGCACGGACCAGCGCCGCCGCGTAATCCACCTCGGGCGGCGACAGGTCGCGGTTATACTCGTCCGTCTCGTACGGCGTCGGCACGTCGACGTCGAACTTGAGGATCCGGAATCCGCGCCCCGCCATCTCGCGCGCCTGCTTCGCGTAAGCTTCCGGCGTCAAGTGATCGTCCTTCGAAGCGTCCCAGCCGTGGTGCTTGAAGCTCACAATCGACTTCTCCGGAGCCTCCTCCTTTTGCATCCACGCCGGCGTCCGCGGCACCAGCAGGCAGTTAATACTCTCCAAAGCCTCGCCCGCGTGACAATCGGCGTAGATCGGAACATATTCACGATACTTACCGCCGAGTAACTGCCACACCGGCATCTTGTACTTCTTGCCCACCAGGTCGAGCAGCGCGGTCTCGATCCCGCCCATCGCGTGCATGATCAGCCCGGGCGATGCGTGAATGCAGCTTAGCCGCAGACGGCGGAGCGTGCGATCGATGGAAGTCGGGTCCTCGCCCACCAGCAGGGGCTTGTACTCGCGGATCACTGACGTGATGCCCGGTCCAAGGAACGCCTCGCCGTAGCCGGTGATCCCTTCGTCGGTTTCGATCTTGACGATGATCCAGTCGAAATTGGCCTCGAGGACGGCCGTCGTGAGGTTGGTGATCTTCATGGAAAACGAATACAGTAGCAGAATGCGCGTACTGGTCACCGGCGCCCAGGGCTGTATCGGCTCCTGGGTGGTTCGTCAGCTTCTCGAACGTGGAATCGACGTCGTCATGTACGACCTGGATGCCAATCCTCGCCGCCTGGCGATGATTGCCGGCGACGCATGCGCCGCGAAGGTCCCGGTGGAAATCGGCGCCATTCAGGATACCGCCCGGCTAAAGGCGATCGTTCGGGAGGGAGGCATCACCCACATCATCCATCTGGCCGCCGTCCTGATGCCCTTCTGCCAGGCGAACCCGGTCGAAGGCGGGATGATCAACGTCATCGGCACGCTCAATGTCTTTGAGGCGGCACGCGATGCCGGGCGCCCGGTTCGCATCGCCTACGCTTCGTCCGCCGCCGTGTGGGGTCCGGATTCCGCGTACGAAGACCGTCCTCTGACGGAAGCCGACCCGCTCAAGCCCGCAACCCATTACGGCGTTTTCAAGGCCACCAACGAGGAAAGCGCCCGCGTCTTCTACTCGTCGAATGGCATCTCGAGCGTCGGGCTCCGCCCCTGGACCGTGTATGGCGTCGGCCGCGACTCGGGATTGACCGCCGATCCCACCCTCGCCATGCAGGCCGTCGCTCGCCGCATGCCCTTCCAGATCCGTCTCAGCGGCCCCATGGATCTGCAGTACGTCCGCGACGTCGCCGAGACCTTCATCCGCTGCGTGTTGAGCCCCATCGAAGGCGCCTACACCTTCAACCTTGCCGGAGACATCGCCACCATCGACGAAATCGTCGCCATGCTGCGCCGCATCCGCCCGGAGGCCGCTGACCTTATCACCTCGAACGGTCCGCGCGTTCCCGTTGCCTTCAAGATGGATGACGCCGCACTGCGCCGGTATGTCCCGGATATCCCAAAGACCGCGGTCGAAGACGGCGTTCGCGAGACCATCGAGAGCTTCGAACGCCTCCAAGCCGAGGGCAGGTTGAATTAGTGCGCAAGCTGCTGCTCAAGGTCCACCTGTATGGCGGTCTAGTCACCTGCTGGTACCTCCTCATCTACGGCTGGACCTCGCTTGCCTTCAACCACCCCTCGCTGAGCAAGTGCGCGAACGCCTGAACCTCTTCGGCTAGCCACTGCCCTGGGCGATGAGACGGACGGCATCCGGTGGGCTATGGTCCGAGATGAGTCGGCCAGGCCGGAACTATACGATCACCGCCGAGAAGGACGGCGCTTCCGTCGACGAGGGGAGCACTCTTCGGTGATACTCTTCTTCCACGGCCCAGCGGATGGCGTTCCCAACGCCTTATGGACTTCGACCTGGGCCGTTTATACGGGAATCACCAATTGGATCGTGCTCTTCGCCATCGGCTCGGGAATCTATCTCTGGTTCACACGAGTCAAGCGGCGGGCGGCCATGCTGCGTGCTGGTGGAGTGGTGCCCTCGTGTCTCTCGCCCTAATGATCTACAGCTATTTGTTGTGCCGCGCTATAGGCGTCGCAGAAGCGCGGCATACCGATGCCGGCGTATGATGAGGCGCGTGCGAGGGCGGTGGGAGAAGGGCGGGGAGCGTGAAGATCGCGACGTTCAACATCAACAACATTAATAAGAGGCTGGGGAATCTGCTGGCGTGGCTGGAGCGGGCGGCGCCGGATGTGGTGTGTCTGCAGGAGTTGAAGGCGGAGCAGAGGGCGTTTCCGGAGCGGTCGCTGCGGGAGGCGGGGTACGGGGCGGTGTGGCAGGGGGAGCGGAGCTGGAACGGGGTGGCGATATTGGCGCGGGGGTGCGAGCCGGTGTTGACGCGTTGCGGGCTGCCGGGGGACGAGGGGGACCGGCAGGCGCGGTACGTGGAGGCGGCGGTGGGCGGGGTGCTGGTGGGGTGTTTGTATGCGCCGAACGGGAATCCGCAGCCGGGGCCGAAGTTCGATTACAAGCTGGCGTGGCTGGAGCGGTTGAGTGCGCATGCGGCGGTGCTGCTGGCGGCGGGGGTGCCGGTGGTGCTGGCGGGGGATTACAACGTGGTGCCGGAGGCGCAGGACATTTATGCGACGCGGTCGCTGGACCGGAACGCGCTGGTGCAGCCGGCGAGCCGGGCGGCGTTTGCGCGGCTGGTGGGGCAGGGGTGGACGGACGCGCTACGGCGGCTGCAGCCGGAGGGGCCGCTGTGGACCTTTTGGGACTACGAGTGGGGGCGGTGGGCGGCGGACAAGGGGATGCGGTTGGATCATTTGTTGTTGTCGCCGGGGGTGGCGGAGCGGTTGGCGGAGGGCGGGGTGGATCGCTGGGTGCGCGGGGAGGAGAATGCGAGCGATCACGCGCCGGCGTGGGTGCGGTTGCGGGACGGGTAGCGGGCGTGCGGGTCAGAACTGGAGCCGGAGGGCGAGTTCGAGGGAGCGGGGGCCGCCGGACTGGTAGGGCGAGCTGCCGCCGCCGGGCGACTGGTTGAGAGTGCGCGTCAGGATGCCGAAGTTGGGGCTGGAGAGATTCGCTCCTTCGAGGGGTGAGGGGTTGGCAAAGCTGGCGCGGTTGAGGATGTTGAAGGCCTGGGCGGAGAGGTTGAGGCGGAGGCGGTCGGAGAGGGTGAACTGGCGGCGGAGGGAGACGTCGGCCTGGAAGAAGCCGAGGCCGCGGAGGGCGTTGCGGCCGAGGTTGCCCTGGGCGTAGCCGGAGGGGGCGGCGAAGGCATCGCGATTGAGGCGGCGGCCGCCGGGGACGCGGTCATCGCGGATCCAGATGGGGGCGCCGGTGTAGTTGGGGCGGACCTGGGCGAAGAGGCCGCCGCGGAAGTTACGGGGCGTTCCGGAGCGGTCGTCGGTATCGCTGGAGGTATCGCTGGTGACTCCCTGGATGTCGAAGGGGAGGCCGGTGCGGTAGGAGGCGACCCAATCGAGAAACCAGCGGCCGAGGACGGCGCCGAGGAAGGTACGGCGGGGATCATAGAGTTTGTAAGTTCCGGAGTAACTGAGGGAGTGGCGAATGTCGTAATCGGAGGGGCCGCGCTGGCCGGCGTTGAACAGCGACGCGAAGCCGGTGAAGCCGAGGTCATTGGAGGAGCTATCGATGGAGTGGGACCAGGTGTAACTGAGCTGGGTTTGTAAGTTGGAGGTGAAGCGGCGGCGTAACTGGACCTGCAGGCCGTGATAGTCGGAGGCTGCGCCGTTGGTGGCGAGGCGGGCGATTTCGTACTCGCTGCTGAAGGAGGGGCTCATTTCCATGCGCATGAGGCGGCGGCCGCGGCTGCCGCTGTAGCCGACGCTGAGGACCTGGGAGGAGGCGAAGTAGCGTTCGACGACGGCGCTCCACTGGTAGATGACGGGGGACCGGAGGTTGCCATCGGCGCCGACGATTTGGCCGTAGGGGGGTTCGGGGGGAAGGACGGGGGGGAGGGCGTCGGAGCGAGTGAGGGGGAAGGTGGCGGAGGAGAGGGTACGGTCGTTGGAGTAGGGGGCTCCGTTGAAGGCGCCGGCGGTGATGCCGTAGCCGAGGTCATAGAAGAGGCCGACGCCGGCGCGGAACATCATTTCGCGGCCTGGGGTGGTATCCATCTGGTAGGCGAGGCCGAAGCGAGGGGCGATGTCGAGCCAGCGGGTGCGGTAGAGGGGCTTGTCCTGGGTGAGTTCGCCGTTGGAGAGCACGAGGGGGTCGGGGCCCTGGCGCGCGCCGGGGGCGGGGTTGAGGTCCCAGCGGAGGCCGTAGGTGAGGGTGGTGCGTTCGGTGGCGCGGTAGGTGTCCTGGGCGTAGGCGGACAGATTGGTGTAAGTAGGATAGACGGCGGCGACGCTGGCACTTACCTGGGAGTTAGTGGCGACGCCGCTGGAGAGAGTGCCGTCGGAGCCGGTGAGTCCGCTAAAGGTATAGGCGACCGAGTACGGGACGGGGTGAAGAGTGAGAGAGATACGGCGGTAATCGAAGCCGATTTTGGTGGTGTGAGCGGAGGAGGAGGCGGTCCAGCTGTAGACGGCGTTCCACTGGCGCTGGCTGTTACGGGAGAAGCCTCCGTGGGAGTAGCCGCCGAGGCCGAGGACGGTGAGGCTCATGGAGCCGGTGTTACTGGTGACGCCGTCGGGGAAGGCGCGGGCATCGGAGAGGGGGACGGCGCCGCCGAAGTCATCCATGAGGGAGAACCCGTTTTGAGAGGAGTGGGAGACGTTGAGGCGGAAGTCGTGGACGCGGGTGGGGGAGGAGGCGCGTGCGCCGCCGAGGGTGAGGGTATGGTTTCGGGTGGAGCGATGGACGAGCATGTTGGGGGAGAGGAGTTGGGAGCCGCGGAAGGTGGAGGTTTGGGGGGCGAGGCTATAGCGGGCGAAGAGGGTCATTTTGCTGCTCCAGATGTGGTCGAGGCGGAGGCTGCCAGAGTGGCTGCGGGAAGGGTTGGCGGTGGTGGCGCGGAACTCGGCGGCGCCGTCGGCGAGGGCAGCGCCGTTGGGGAGGGGGAAGGCGTTGAGGAAGGGGCGGAGGGAAGCGGCGGCGCTGCGGCGGAGGCGGAGGTCGGGGACGGAGGAGACGAGGGTGGAGGGCGCATCGAGGCGGAGGTGTTCGTAGGAGCCGAAGAAGAAGGTCCGGCCGGGCAGGAGGGGGCCGCCGAGGGCGCCGCCGGGCCAGTATTGGCGGGTGCGTTCGCGGGGGAGGCCGGAGCTGTTGGCGAACCATTCGTTGGCGTTGAGGCTCTCATTGCGGAGGTAGTGGAACAGGCTGCCGTGGAACTGGTCGGAGCCGCCGCGGCTGGTCATACTGATCTGGGCGCCGGGGGAGCGGCCGAACTCGGGCGCGAAGGGGCTGGTTTGGACGCGGACTTCCTGGAGGGCATCGAGGGAGATGATGTCAGCGGCGCCGGAGGGCGCTTGGGGAGCGGGGCCGCCTGCGCCGCGGGGTCCACCGGGTCCGGGGCCGCCGCCGCCGACGGGCATGTTCACGTTGACTCCGTCGAGGGTGTAGTAGTTGGTGTTGGAGCGAAGCCCGTTGGCGTTGAAGCCGCCTCCGGGGGTACCGGCGCTGCTGGTGATGCCGGGGGTCATGAGGATCAGGGCATTCGGGTTGCGGCCGTTCAGGGGGAGGTGTTGGAGGAAGTTTTGATCGACGTTGATGCCGAGGGAGGCATCGGTCGTGACGCCCTGGCCCTCGGCCTTGACCTCGACGCTGGTCTGCGTTTGGGTGATCTGCAGGACGATGCGAACCGACTGGCGGTCTCTGACGGCGAGGACGACGGTTTCCTGGCGCACGCGGTCGAAGCCATCTTTGATGACTTCGAGGCTATATTCGCCGGGGCGGAGGGAATTGAACGCGCCAATGCCGGTGACGCCAGTTTCGGACTGGAGGACGGCGCCCCAGCGCTTGTCGGTGAGGAGCAAGCGGGCTTTCGGAACGGCGGACTCGCTGGGGTCGACGACGGTGACGGAGAGGGCGGCGGAGTATTCCTGCGAGAGGAGGGCGGGCGTCAGCAGGAGGAAGAGAGAGAAGAGTCGGATGGTATGCATCATGGGCTCCGGATCAACGGGAAACGGCGATGAAGAGGCTTTGGCGGCCGGGTTCGCCGGCGAATGTATAGGTGAGGGGTGCGGCCTCCGAGGGCGGGACGTCGGGGACGACGAGGTTGAACTGATAGAGGCCGACGAAGCCGGGGGCGAGGCCTGCGTATTCGTGCACGGCGCGGACGCCGGCGATGCGGAACTCGATTTGTGAGGCGAGGGCGTTCAGGCCGGCGGTGACGTGTCCTACTTCCGCGGGCGGGGTGACGGGGCCAAAGCCGATGCCATACAGCACGAGGATCTCGCCGGGGCGAGCGGGGCGAGTGGGGAGGTTGCGCAGGGCGCCGGCGGGGGCGGCGTAGAGGGCGGCGCCGCCGATGGCGGCGAGGGCGTACTGCCTGGCGGCGGCCACGAAGGAGGCGGGGGCGAGGAGGCCGGGCTGCGGCGGTTGGATACGAACGGTGTGACGGAAGGTGACGCCGGCGGGCGAGGTGACGGTGAGTTCGTGCTCGCCGGCGGGGATGGCGGAGGGGACGAGGGCGTTGACCTGAGTGGGGCTGACATAGGAGAGGAAGGCGTCGCGGCCGGCGATGGCGACGCGGACGCCGTCGAGTTGAGTGGGGGCGAGGGAGCCGGCGAAATCGGTGGCCCGCCAGGTTCGGGTGGAGGGGGCGAGCGGGGAGGCGTAGATTTCGATCCAAGCGCCTTCACTGAGTGCGGAGTAAGCGCCATAGGCGCCGCTGGAAATGACAACGCCGTCCGTTAGGGCGGCCGGGACAGCGAGGAGGACGCGGCCTTCTTCCCGAAGGGAGATGTAGAGGCGCCCGTCGGGGCCGACGGCGAGGGCGTCGGCGCCATTGATGGGCCGGCCGATGTAGGAGCGGCGTCCCTGGTCGTCCTCACCGGCGTATCCGGCGACGATGGTCACCCGGCCGGAGGGGTTGACGCGGATGACGCGCTGCGGCTCGGCGATATAGATGTTGCCGGAGGCGTCGGCGGCCAGGCCGTCGACGCGGCCGAGGCCGACGGCGGTGGCAAGTTCGCCGGAGATATCGAAGTAACTGAAGGACCGATCGGAACCGGCGATGGTCTCGATTGTGCCGGCGGGCGAGACGCGGCGGACGCGGCGATTTCCGCGGTCGGCGATGAGTAAGTTGCCTTGGGGATCGTAGGCGACGTCACCGGGGGTATCGAGGCGGGCGTCGACGGCGGCTGCGCCGTCGCCGCGAAAGCCGGCGACGCCGGTGCCCGCGAGGAGCGTGGCCTGGGAGGATTGTAAGTCGTACTTATAGACGCGGTGAGTGCCGGCTTCGGCGAAGACGAGGTTGCCGGACGGATCGAGAGTAAGTCCGGCGGGGCGGTCCAGGGGGGACGCGCCGCGGTCCGTGCGAAGGATGCGGATGAGGGTACGGAGTGCGCCGGAGGGATCGATGACGCTGATGAGGTTGGCGTGGCTAAGATAGACGGCGCCGCTGGGGGCGCAGGCGAGGCGGTAGGGCTCGCCGATGTGCGCCTGGGTGGCGGGGCCGCCGTCGCCTGAGACGAGGCCGGCGGGACCGCGTGCGCCGGCGAGGGTGGAGATGCGATGGGGGCCTTGGTAGGCGAGCACGCGCTCCGCGCCGGCGTCGGCGAGGAGCAGCGAGCCATCGGGGCGGGGGCAGAGGCCGCGAGGGCGGAGGAGCGGGGTGGATGCGGGGAGGGGGTAGGTGTCGCGCTGGGGCCAGTAGCCGGCGAAGGGAGTTACTCGTTCTCCTTGCACCTGGAGGACGGTGAAGGAGGTGCGGTCAGAGATCAGCAGGCTGCCGCGGCGAGACACGAGGAGCGAATCCAATTGATCGACGCTTCGTTCGGGGGCGGATTCGCTCTCAGCGGCGCGGCGGCGCCCGTCGCCGAGGACACTCGAGATGCGGCCAGCGGCGATGTCATAGCGGAGTAAGCGGGCTTGTCCGGGAGAAGTTACAAAGATGGAATCGGACGGGGCGTGGTAGGCGAGGCCGTTGAGAGATCCGAGGGAAGTGGCGGTTGCGGCGCCGCCGGGGAAGTTAGTGGAGTTAGCGGCGCAGGTGGAGTTTCCGGCTACGGTTTCGACGATGTTATCGGAGTTCACACGGCGAAGACGGCAGTTACCGGAGTCCGCTATGTAGAGATGGCCGGTGCCGTCGACGGCGAGGCCGCGCGGCGAGCGCAACGTTGCTGAGGCGGCGTCGCCGCCATCGCCGCTGAAGCCCGCTGAGCCCGTGCCGGCGATGGTGCGGACGAAGCCGTCGGAGTCGAGGCGGCGGACGACATGGCTGGTTTCGTCGGAGAAGAGGAGGCGGCCGGAGGAGTCGAGAAGCAGGGCGGAGACTCTCCCGATGTCGAGAGAGAGCGGGCGGCGGGGTGCGGAGGCGGCTCCACCGAAGGGGAAGCCGGCGGACTCCGCACAGCGTCCGGTTCCGACGTAGTTCTGAACGGTGCCGCCGGTGAGAATCTTGCGAACTCGGCAGGCGCCCGGATCGGCGAAGAGCAGGCCGCCATCGGAGTCAACGGCAAGGGCACCGGGGCCGAGCAGGTCGGTTTGGAGGGCGGGTTGTCCTTCAGGGCCGTTGGCGATGACGCCGCTTCCGGCGAAGCGTTCGATGACGCCGTCGGGGCGAACGCGACGGATGATGCCGGCCATTTGCTCGGCGATGTAGATGTGGCCGGAGGCGTCTTCGGCGAGGCCGGAGGGTCCATCGAGAAGCGCCAGGGGGGCGGTGACGCCATCGCCGCGGTCGCCGCTTCCGACGAGGGTACGAATCCGGTAATCAGGCTCCGGCGTTTGCGCGTGAGCGGCGAACAGGCCAAGAAGGACAAAGAGGGAACGCACCATGGCTCCGAAAGAGCGAGGGATGCGTCCTATCGGGCGGCCGTTTCTGGGGCTTTGTCCAGAAATGTAATGATTTGTAGAAGAGGCTCAGGAACTTACTCCGCTAATCCTTGCTATAGGCGTAGACATAGCCGATGTTACGGATGGACTTAATGCGGTGAGTGCCAGTAGCGCCGCTTCCGAGTTTGCGCCTCAAGGCGCTGACGTGGTTGTCGGCGCTGCGGTCGGAGGCGGAGTAGGAGCGGCCGAGTACGGTACGAAAGATATCTTCCCGCGTGACGACGCCGCCGGGCGGGGTCAGGAGCATGCGGAGGAGCTCGTACTCAGCGCTCGTCAAGGGGATGGTGGTGTCGCCGGCTCTTGCGGCGCGGGCGGAGAGGTCCAGGCAGAGGTTACCGACCTCAATGGAACTCGGGGTTGAGGAGGGGGCGGGGGCGGAGCCGGCGCGCCGAAGGACGGCTTGGATGCGGGCGAGCAGTTCGCGGGGATTGAATGGCTTCCGCAGATAATCATCGGCGCCCAGTTCAAGGCCGACGATGCGGTCGACATCGTCGGCGCGGGCAGTGAGCACGAGGACGGGCACGCGGGAGTGGGCGCGGATTTGTCGGAGGGCGTCGAAGCCGCTCCTATCCGGCAGCATGACGTCGAGAATGACGACGGCGGGGTGGTCGTCGAGGGCGCAGCGAACGCCCTGCTCCGCGGTGTGCTTCACGATGGAGGTAAAGCCTTGGGAGTTCAGGTACTCGGCGAGCGTCGCCATTAACTCTACGTCGTCGTCAACCAACAGGGCATGAGGCATTCTGCGTTAGGTAACGATGCGCCCTGTGGGTGGAGGAGGTTCAGCGGGATTGTAAAGATTTGTGGCGCATCCGACAACGTAGTGGGTGATTGCCGATAATGGTCGGGTGGACGATCGCGATCTATACCGACAGATTCTGGGCATTCAGTCTCCCTGGCAGGTGGACCGGGTGGAGTTGAACCTTGCCGAAGGTGAGATTCACGTGCATCTGAGGCATGCTGACGGCGTCGAATGGCCGTGTCCGGAATGCGGCTCCATGTGCTCGCTCTACGACCATCAGGCCGAACGGAGATGGCGTCATCTCGACACCTGCCAGTATCAGACCATCTTGCATGCCGAGCCGCCGCGGGTCGATTGC
>JANRJO010000028.1:0-17064 GCA_033763935.1 Bryobacteraceae bacterium | reverse complement strand
TGCACGTGAATCTCACCTTCGGCAAGGTTCAACTCCACCCGGTCCACCTGCCAGGGAGACTGAATGCCCAGAATCTGTCGGTATAGATCGCGATCGTCCACCCGACCATTATCGGCAATCACCCACTACGTTGTCGGATGGGCCCCAAACGATAAACATGACGTTCGCATCTTCGTGCAGAGGGTGGCCCTAGGAGCAAGTTGACTTGCTAAGGGGCGGGCCCAACAGCGATAGAATCGCGGGTATAGAGGCGAGTGGGGGCGCCCCTTAACGGAACCGCACCGAGCGGGCGTCCACAAAGGCCCCGACGGCGAGCAGCCCGTTCAATCCTTCCACATCCTGATGAATGGCGGCCGCGCCCTCGGGCACGGTGGCCAGCAATAGGACGCCGGCGGAGCGCTCCATTTTGCCCTCCGCTTGCGGGAGAAACGAAAGCACGTGCGGCGGCACGATGAACTCGGCGGCGGCCGCTGGGGCGAGGCAGAGGAAACCGCCGCCGGCTCGCGTGACGCGGTCGAGGACAATGCCCCCAACAAATACAGGCTGACCGGTTGCTCCGCGCCAGCGCAAATGGAGGGGGCGGGTGCGGTCCACTTCCTCGAGGGCTTCCCGGCCTGTCCACTGAACAGGGTCGGGGAGGGCAACGGTTTTTCGAAAGGCGCCGACATCCCTGCCGCCTTCGCCGTGCAGGGTCACCGCGTGCCCGTCGAAGAACGGCGGCCGTTCCACCTCATGAGCATCGGGCATGGCGCCGCCGGCGGCCCGGTAGTGGAGGCCGGCATCGTCGCGGGGCAGGTCTGCGCGCCGCTCGCCGCTCCGGGCCCAGACGCGGCCAGCGTCGAGTTCGCGGCTGCTTCCGGTCAACAGGGAACGAAGTTGCTGCTCGGGGGCTGCTGCCGCGATGTCGCCGGCGTACACCATGCATGTACCGGCGGCGGGAATGGCGGCTCCCTCGCGGCGGCTGCCTTCGACAAACGCCGCGGCCACGCCTTCGCCGCGCGACACGCCGAGCGTTCCGTCGATCTCGAGCCGCGCCGCCAGCGTGAACGGCAGCAGCAAGCCGCTGCGCCCTCCGGTGGACAGCCACCGGCCGAACTGCTCGGCCTCCTCACACGCGGCCCCGCCTTCAATCTCGATGGCGACGGCGTTACTTACCGGCCCGCCGGCGAGTTGGACCTGCACCGGCACGGCGCAGCCGGTCGGGGCGCCGGCGGGCACCGTGAACGTCAACGCATCGCCCTCGTTCTCCGGCGCGCCTTCAGCGGCGACTCCGCCCACATACACGCGAACTTCGCCCCGCCGTACGCCGAGGCCGGTCACTCGCAGGGTGACGAACTCTCCTCGCCGGACGGCAATGGGTTTGTCGGGCAGGAAAAGGCCGGGGCTCGAGGGCAGAACGCGCGCGTTCACCCAGGCGCTTCGCTCGGGCCCGCGTTCGACGGCCAAGCGAACCTGACCCAACGGGACATCGAAGGGCAGCACCGCCCACGCCTGCCGCGGCTCCGAGCGCTCCACGGGCGCGCTGCGCCGGCCACCCCGGGCCTCGATGAACAGCCGCGTGACGCCTTCGAGGTCAATGCCGCGGATCACCACCCGCATCCCCGGGGCAAGGGCGCCGCCGGGCAACCCGGGGGGAGCCTCGCTCGCGGCATTGCGAACGCCGCGCCGTTCGATAGCGGGGGCGGCGCTGGCGACGGCGGCGCAGACCATCAGGCTAGCGAAAAGTAAGCGAAGTCGCATTGCTGACGCGGCCCTCGCTCTCGAAGACCACGCTCACGGCCCCGCGGCCGCGGAACGACGCCGGCACGTTGACGTTCACCTGGTCGAGTCCGGGAAAGTCGGGCTGCCGCCCGGCGTACGCGGGGGTGAGGGCGCTGCCACCGAGACGTACCACCACCCCGCCAGTCCCGCTGCGCAACCCGGTCCCGTAGATTTCGAGCACAATCTGGTCGCCCGCTTCGCCGAAGTCGATCGGCTTGGCGACCACCGCTCCATTCGCCACTTCGTAGACCGGCTCATACGTCTGTGTCCCATCGCGCCTGACGCGGATCGCCCAGGCGGCGGTCAGCCCCGCGCCGTTGAGCGCGTAGATGGCCGGGGCCAGCGGTTCGACGAGGATCGGACCGGTCTGGGTGAGCCCCGCGCCGTTCGTCACGGTGACGGCGCCCAAGCCCGGCGCCACGGCGGCTGGCACCACCATATTGATCTGACCCGGTGAGGCGTAGCTCATGCGGGCGTCGTGTTCGATCCCTCGCGCGTCGCGGATGCGTACCATCGTGCCGGCGAGGTTCGTAGGCAGGTTGGCGCTCAGTTCCACCCCTGTGTCCGTAGCCAGCCGGCTGCCCCGAATGGTGACGATGGAATCGGGCGCGGCGGGAGTGGAGTCGAATGTGGCCGAGGAGACGACGTGCACGTTTTTGCGCGAGTTGTTGATGAGGATGGAGATGCCGGCTTCGCCGCGGACGACGAGGTCCGGCTGGCCGTCGGCATTCAGGTCGCCGATGGAGAGCTCGGACGGGTCGCCGCCGCCGGAGAAATGTGCTTCGGGCTGCAACGTACCGTCGCCGTTTCCGAGGCGGGCAGTCAGGTCGGTCGAGCCGCAGCAGTGCGCGGTGATGACGTCCTGACGGCCATCGCCATCGAAGTCGGCGACGGCGACGTCGGAGGGGCCGAAAGAGGAGCGGTAGATGGTGGCGGCGCCGAAGCGCCCTCCCGCCTGCCCGAGCAGAACGGCGGTTTCGTTCGAGAAGTTGAGGCCATCGCCGAGAACGATCAGGTCAAGGCGGCCGTCGGCGTTCAGGTCGGCGGCCGCGGCGCGCACGGGGCGGATGCTGGCGCGGTAGGTGACGGGGTCGGCGAAGGCGCCGTTGCCGCGCCCGGCCAGGAACAGCAGGCTGCCGGGGGTGGCGGCATTGGGGGTGAAGGGGCCGGGTTCGACGACCAGAATGTCGGCGCGGCCGTCGCCGTCGAGGTCGCGCGCCAGCACCTGGCCGGGAGAGCCGGCTCGCACCTCGGTGGCCGCGCTGAAGCTGCCTCCCTGATTCAGATGCAGGCGGACGCCGCCGGCGCTGGCGTCGGCGTTTCCGCGGTAAGCGACAACGATGTCGGGCCGGTTATCGCCGTTGTAGTCGGCGACGCTGACGCTGCGAGCATTATCGGGCGTGGCGATGCGCGCCAACTGCGTGAAGCCGCCCTGGCCGTTGCCGGCGAGGACGAGAACGGCGCGGGACGAGTCTCCGGCGATGACGAGGTCGAGGCGGCCGTCCGCGTTGAAGTCGCCCGTCGCCAGCTCGGCGGCGGAACTGAACTCGAAGCGCTGGCGAGGGCCGCGCTGGGGGCGGTTGTTGGCGCCCACGAGCAACGTTTGGAGGTCGCCGTTCAGGCCGGTGACGACGATGTCGGCACGGCTGTCGCCATTGAAGTCGCCGGCGATGCTGCCGTAGGCCGTGAAGTCGGCCGGCGTGACGGGGGCGGCGACCAGCGTACCGTCGCCGTTGCCCAGCAGAACCATGAAGAACCCGCTGTCGCCGCCCGGAGCCATGGCAAACGTCGTCCCTTCGCCGATGACGACGTCGAGATGCCCGTCGCGATTGAAATCGACGAGCTGCATAGTGGCGGCGTCGTAGTTGGCGACGTAGAGTTCGAGCGGGCGGAAGACGCCGTTGCCCTGGTTGAGGGCGATACCGACGACCTGCGTCTGCGAGGAGACGGCGATATCGAGGCGTCCGTCGCGGTTGAAGTCGCCGAGCGCAATGCTCTGCGGCTGCGTGACGCCCTCGAAGTCGCGCGGTGCGGCGAAGGTGCCGTCGGCGTTGCCTTGCAGAATGGCGATGCGGCCGCCGCCGTTGGCTACGACGAGGTCGGCGCGGCCATCTCCGGTGACGTCACCGGCAGCGACGGAGGTGGCGCTGGCGAAGCCCGACACCTGCGGGAGCGCGTAGGTGGGCCCTGGGCGGAAGGTGCCGTCGCCTACGCCGTTGAAGATGTAGATGCGGCCGCCGTTGTCGCCGACGGCGAGGTCCAGCCGGCCGTCGCCGTTAAAGTCGGTGCGCGCAAAGGACAGCGGAAAATTCGCGTCAAAGGTGGTGTTGACCGGCGGCGCGAAGCTGCCGTCGCCGTTTCCCTTCAGGAAGGCGATGCCGCTGGCGCGGCCGTCTCTAGCCGTATAAAGAACGGCGAGGTCGGGGCGGCCGTCGCGGTCGAAATCGTCCGCGTGCACGCCCTGGCGCGAGGGGCCGAGCGTGATATTGGTGCGTGCCTTGAAGGTGTAATCGCGGTTGAGTTCAAAGACCTGCAGGGCCGTGCCGCCGAGCGTGGTCCAAGCGCCGACCGGAGTGCCGTTGCCGGCATCGGGAATGGCGGCCGCCGGGCCGGAGGCGGCGCCGACGGGCGGGACTACATTCAAAGGTTCCGCACGCCGGGGCGGGAGGGGCAGGCACAGGGCGAAGCGCTCCGCGTAGTTGGGAATCTCGAGGTAGCGGCGGAAGTTGCCCGAGTTCTGCATGGGATGGGCAGAGTAGGTGGAGTCCGGCCGCTGGGTGACCGCGAGAATCAGGTTGGCGCCCGCGATCATGTTAGCGTTGCGGGCACTCAGGAAATCAATCGTCGGGCAGACTTGCGCGAGAGCGCAGGCGGCCGGGAGCAGAGCGAGCAGGGCGGCGCGCATAGGAGCCATTATGCGCGGTTATCGCGCCGCCTTCGAGTTCTGTTGCGCGCTGCTAGTACTATTTACCGTCTACAGACCGCCCACGGCTGGTACCGGCAGCGACTGCGGCACGATGAAGTCGTCCTTGGGCGGCGGCACGGCGCCGATCGGCGTGAGTTGCACCTGGTCCGGTACCTTGGCGAACGCAAGCGGGTCCACCCGCTGGGCCATGTGGTTCAGCCAGAGCAGCGTGTAAATGGTCTTCGAGAACGAACCGGCCACTTTGTTGTCGCGGACGCGGTCCACGCGCCTGTCCGCTGTTACAGACTGCTTCTGGCCGCGCAGGTCGAGCTGGAACTTTAGTATCCAGTTCTCCGTAATCGGGCCGCACTTGCCGTCTACCTTCATCTTGCCTTTGGGTGAGGTCCACGGGACCTTCGCATATACCGTCTGTAACAAGTACTGCACCAGCCGCACGTCCTGCTCCTCGTTCGGGCACCAGTAGCCCACGCCCCGAGTAACGTTATAGAACAGCGGAAGCTGCTGGTCTTTGGTCGTATCCAGGAATGCCATTCGCGTTTCTCCTCCGGTTAGAGTTGCGGAGTTGGGCGGGGAATTTTGTCACGGGCGGAAGGCGATACAATCGCGCGTGATGACACGCGAAATCACTCGTCGCGCCGCGCTCGCCGCGGTCGCCGCCGCTCCGCTGGTGCGGGCGGCCGCCGGTTCCTCGCCGATCCGCCTGGGCGGGCCGATTTTCCTCAAGAGCGACGATCCCGCGGTACTCGCGCGGGAGCACCGGCGCCTCGGCTACAGCGCGGCGTACTGCCCGAACGCGAAGGCGACCGACACGGATCGCTGCAAGGCGATTGAGAAGGCTTATAAAGAGGCGGACGTGGTGATCGCCGAAGTCGGGGCGTGGGTGAACATGATGGACCCGGACGCCGAGACGCGCAAAAAGAACCTCGCGTACGTGGCGGAGCGGCTGGCGCTGGCCGAGGCTGTGGCGGCGCGCTGCTGTGTCGACATCGCCGGCTCCTACAACCCCAAGGTCTGGTACGGGCCGCACAAGGGGAACTTCTCGAAGGAGTTCTTTGACGGGACGGTGGAGAACTGCCGGAAGCTGATCGACGAGATCAAACCGAAGCGGACGAAGTTCACCATCGAGATGATGGGGTGGATTGTGCCGGACACGGCGGACGCGTATTTGAGACTGATCAAGGCGGTGGACCGGCCGGCGTTCGCCGTGCACATCGACGTGTGCAACGGCATCAACAGTCCTCAGCGGTTCTATGAGAACGCGGCGTACATACGCGATTGCTTTACGAAGCTCGGCAAATGGGTGATGTCCTGCCACGCGAAGGATCTGGCCTGGATCCCGGAGATGAACGTGCATTTCGTCGAGGTGATTCCCGGCCGCGGCGAGATGGACTACCGGGCGTACCTCAGTGAACTGGCGAAACTCCCGCAGGCGCCGCCGTTAATGCTCGAGCACCTGAAGACGGCGGAGGAGTATGAGGAAGGCAAGAACTACATCCTGCGCGTGGGCAAGGAAGCGGGGCTTGCCTTCGCGTAGCCGCTATTCGTAACGCAGGGCGCGGATCGGCTCGGTCCTGGCGGCGCGGCGAGCGGGGATCAGCGCGGCGATCAGCGCCACGGCCAGCAGCAGTCCCGGCACCCCGAGGAACGTCACGGGATCGGTCGGCGGCACGCCGTACAGGAGGGGCGCGGCGAAGCGCGATACGAGGAACGAGAAGGCCAGCCCGATGACCATGCCGACGCCGGCGAGGACCAATCCCTGGCCGGTGAACGCGCGGAGGACGCCGCCGGCCGGCGCACCGAGCGCCATGCGAATGCCGATCTCCCGCGTGCGCCGGCGCACCGTGTAACTCAAAACGCCGTACAGGCCGACCGTCGCAAGTACCAAGCCCGTCACGCCGCAGATGCCGAGAATCGTCGCGCACAGGCGGGGGATCAGAAGCGCCTTCCCGATGTGGTCGCCCATGGTCTCCGTGTTGAAGACGGCCAGGTGGGGGTCCAGGGCGGCGATGTGGTTGCGAACGGCGGGGACCAGCGACTCCGGCCGCCCGTCGGTTCGCACCGCGATTACGGTACCGAAGAAGCTCATCACAGCGCCGAAGTCCTGATTGATGTAGTGATACACCATGGCTTCGGCGCCCTCGCCCAGGCTCCGGGACTTGCTGTTGCGAACGACACCGATCACCTCGTACTTGTCCTTATCCCGCTGGATGACTTTACCGATCGGGTCCTCGGCCCCGAACAGGCGCTCGACGGCGGTCTCGTTGACGATAGCGACCTTGCGGGAGTTCACGAGGTCGCGCCCGAAATCCCGTCCGCGCACGAGCCCCACGCCCATCGTTTCGAAGTACCGGGCGCCGACGTTGAACACATGTCCGTTGATGGTCCTCGGGCCGGCGGCCGAGCGGTACTCGTAGTCCATCGAACTGCCGCCGATCGATAGCGGGACCACGTCGAGCAGGCTGGAGGACCGTACTCCGGGCGTCGTCTCGAGGCGCCGCTCGAGTTCACGAAAGAACTGCTCGCTCTGCGCCTGGGTGTACTTGTGCAGCTTCGGATCGACGGCCATCAAGAGCACGTTGCCTGCGTGCTTCAAGCCTGTATCGATGGTGGACGCGTTACGGAGGCTGCGCAGAAACAGCCCGGCGCCAATCAGCAGCACCAGTGACAACGCCACCTGCGCTACCACCAGGCCGTTCCGCAACCCGAATGAACGGAGGCGGCCCATGGTGCCGGAGTCCTCCTTCAGCGCCCCGAGCAAATCAGGCTTCGTCGCTCGCAGCGCGGGAACGAGCCCGAAGAGCAGCCCGGTGACCAGGGTCATCGCCACGGCGTAGCCAAACACCGCGAGGTTTGGGGAGAAATCCCACTGCAAGGGGAAGGGCAGCGGCAACTCCAACTGGGCGACGGCGCGGACGGCGATCATCGACAGACCGAACCCCGCCGCCGCACCCAGCGATGCCAGCAGCAGGCTTTCCGTCAGCAGTTGGCGCACCAGGCGCCCGCGCCCGGCGCCGACGGCCAGCCGGATGCCGATCTCCTTCTGCCGGGACGCAGCCCGCGCCAGCAGCAGGTTGGCAACGTTGGCGCAGGCAACCAGCAACACCATGCCGACCACGACCATCAGGACGCTGACGAAGGTGATGGTCTGCGTGCGGATCTCGCCCGGCATGCCACCGGCGGGCTCCAGGCGGGCCGGCGCGAACTGCTTGCGGTCCTTGTGATAGGTGTCCTGGATGCGTTTCTTGATGACATTGACCCGCGCCAACGCCTGCTCCCTGCTGACATCGTCCTTTAGGCGCACGTTCGCGATGATCCAGTGAGAGTCGCGCCGCTCGCGGTCGATCTTGCCGATATCCGGCATCAGTTCATGCACCATGGACAGCGGGACCCAGAACTCGGGCACGAAGCCGCGGATGGTTCCGGTGAAACCGGGCGCAGCCACGCCGATGACGGAGTAGGGCTGGTTGTTCATGGTGACCTTGCGGCCGACGATGGCGGAGTCACCACCGAACCGGCGCTTCCAGAGGCCGTTGCTCAGCACCACCACGGGACTCTTGCCGCGCTCGGCGTCGTCCTCGGCGGTGAAACCGCGGCCGAGCACGGGCTGGCTGCCGGCGACGTCAAAGTAATTGCCGGTGGCCGCCTGACCCCAGACGCGCTCCGGGCGTCCGCCGTCGCTCAGGTTGACAGGCACGAGCGGAAAGTACCCGGCTACGCCCTGAAAGACGTCGCCCGCCTGGGCGCGATAATCGCGAAAATCCGGCCAGGAGATAGAATTGCCGCCGTCGAGGGCGAGCAGACGTCCCGGCTCGCGCACCGGCAGGTCTCCGAGCAGCGTGGCGTGGACGATGCTGAAGACTGTCGTGTTAACGGCAATCCCAAGAGCAATCGAAACGACGACCACCGCCGTGAATCCTGGATCCCGCCGTAACAGGCGCGCTGCGTAGGTGACGTCTTTAAGCGACAACATGATGCCTCTTACAGCCGTGACGGTGAAAGCGGTTGGTTCTTAACGGAAGGGCGGCTGGACGATGGTCAGTTCGAAGGCGCGAGGGTCGCGGCCCTGCGAGCGCAGGGCAGCAATGCAGGCGGCGGAGGACGGGGCGGCGGCGGCGATGGCGCGGGGAGGGAGCGTGGCAGGGGAGTAGAGGGGCACGGCGATCCACCAGCCCGCAAACGCGCGGCGGTCGTCGATGGAAAGCTCCTCCGGTACGCGGCCGAGGAGCGCGGATTCCTTGATGGAGGCCAAGACTCGATTGTAAGGCTAGAGCCAGGTGCGGAACCGGCCCTCGGAGCCGATCCAGAAGGTCCGCGTGACGGCTTCCGAAGGCGGCAGGCTCACCAGCTTCGGTTTCAGCAGCACCAGGATCTCGCTGAACTGGCGCGAGCGGCTGTTCTCACGGAGGAAGGGGCCGAGCACCGGGATGCTCACGATACCCGCGAGGCCGCTGTAGCTGCGCTGGCTGGACTCCGTCATCAGCCCCGCAAGCACGCCCCACTCGCCCTGCTTCAAACGTACCCGCGATGCAAACCTGCGGTTGGCAATGACGGGAATGTCGTTAAGCGTCTGGCCGGTGAGCACCTTGTACTCGGCCTCGAGCTCGATTGTCACGTCCTCGTCGCCGTGAATGAACGGCGTCAGCTTGAGCACCACACCGAGGTCTTCGAAGTTCACTGTGGGAGGCGGTCGATAGGCGCCTTCGCCGACTTCGCCGCCGTAATAGCCATTGGTGAGAATCGGATACTTATCGCCGACGTGAATGGATGCAGGCTTGCCTTCGAGCGAACGGATCTCGTTGCGAAGGAGCGAACTGGCGTCGCTGCGCGTGTAGTTGGCGAAGAGGCTGGCGTCCGCGATGCCCAGGCCCATGAACGTCTTGCCGCCGCCGAAGACGGCGAAGCGCGTGAAGCCCTCGGGAACGCTGTAGCCCTTGTTGCCGAAGTTGACCAGCGGGAAGAGCGTCTGTAGCCGCAGGCCGTAATCGAGGTTCGAGTTCCGCGAGACGGCAATGAATTCGACTTCGATCGACACCTGGCCGGAGTAGACCAGCATTTGCTGGAGCAGATCGCGGGCGGCGTACACCTTCGATACGCGATCCCGGATGAGGACCAGGCGCCGCGCAGAGTCGATGATCAGACGCTGGATCTCGATGACCTGTTGTACGGTGCGTGCGACCTCCTGGGCCTCCTGCACTGTCACGGGCGAGGGAACGGGGATGACTGCCGCAGCGGTCGGTTCCACCTCGGTGCGTTTTTGCGGAGTGTCCTTCACCACCAGCATCAGCCTGTCGCTGATCGGGACCACGAACGAGTTGGTGGCCGCTTCGAGCGCCCACAGGGCTTCTTTGTAGCCGGCCTCCTCGATGGTGAAGCGGACGGGAGCGCTCGAGGGTGGATAGTCGCCGTCAAAGACAACTTCAAGGCCGTAGGCGCGCGACACCTGCTCCCACAGTGGGCGTGGGTTGTCGCGAAGTGCGAAGCTTCGGACCTCGGACCGCGCGGCCAGCTTGCGCGGAGGCAAGGGGCGCCGCGCTTCCTCGACTTCGGATTCCGTCAGGACGCCGAGAAACTCGTCCCCCTCGTCGCCGCCCGCCGCGCCCGCGGGCAGCGCTTTCAGTTCCTGCAGTGCCTTGCGCTGCACCACTTCCTCGTAGGCGGAATAGGCGGGGTTGGCGGGATCGAGGGCCCGGGCCTGGGCGGCGAGCGTGTAGGAACGCACGAAGTCGCCGTTCTTGGCGGCCTTACGGGCCCTGTCAAACAGCGATTTGGCAGCGGCAGTGCCGGTGGGCGCGTCTCCGGCGGCGGTGCACACGACAGCGCCGCAGGCCAGAGCCAGTGCTAGACACACGAATCGCATCGACATACAAATGACGGCCGAGGTGTCCCGAACGTGCAGCCTATAAACCCCGGACGGTCTTCAGCCGATTCATCTGGTGCATGGCCACGATGGCGGTTGGTATCCGTACGTCTTTCGCTCCTCGCATGCCGCAGACGATGGAGCAGCTCAACATCCCTCAGTCGATCGTGCTGGACCTGGTGCTCCGCCGGCTCCTGCTCGAAGGGTTCAGCAGCCTGCAGGGGCTCTCCCGGAGCCTCAAGCTCTCGCTTCCCATCATTGACGTGGCGTTTCGCCAACTTCGCGGGCAGCAGTTGATCGAAGTCAAGGGGATGGTGGGCAACGACTATCAGTTCGTGCTGTCGCAGGCCGGCAAGCAGCTGGCGTCGGACCGCTTCCAGATCTCCCAGTACGCCGGCGCGGCGCCGGTGTCGCTGAAGGACTACCTGGCGGCGACCAAGGCGCAGGCGGCGAAGGTGCAGGTGGACCGCCGCGCGCTCCGGCAGGCATTCTCCGACATCATCGTCACCGACCGGATGCTAGACCAACTGGGTCCAGCGCTCATTTCGCAGAACTCTATCTTCCTCTATGGGCCCTCGGGGAACGGCAAGACCAGCCTTGCCGAGCGCATGCTGCGCATTTACCAGGACGCGATTCTGATTCCCTACTCGATCGAGGTCGACAACCAGATCATCAGTTTGTACGACCCGGTCGTCCACACCAAGATCGAGATGGAGGACCCGGAGTTGGATCCCCGGTGGTGCCTCTGCAAACGGCCTTGCATCGTGGTCGGCGGCGAACTGATTCCCAGCATGCTGGAGCTGCGGCTGGATGAGTCGAGCGGCATTTACGCCGCGCCGCTGCAGATGAAGGCGAACAACGGCATCTTCATCATCGACGACTTCGGCCGGCAGTTGATGTCGCCGCGCGACCTCCTAAACCGATGGATTGTGCCGTTGGACCGGCGCGTCGACTACCTGACCCTGCGCTACGGTGTGAAGTTCCAGATTCCCTTCGAGCTGATGGTGGTCTTCTCGACGAACCTGGACCCCAGCGATCTGGCGGACGAGGCGTTCCTACGCCGTATTCAGAACAAGATCGAAGTCCCGCCGGTGGAGCCTGCTGTCTTCGACCAGATCTTCCATCGCGTTGTTCAGGCGCGCAACATGCGGTATGAGCACGATAGTGCCGAGTACCTGCGGCGGCTGTGCCTGATGGACGGGCGCAGCGAACTGCGAGCGTGTTACCCGAATGACGTCTGCAATATCCTGACGTCGATCGGGCGTTACGAAGGAGAGATCCCCGAGATGAACCATGACAGCCTGGAACGCGCGGTGCATCTCTACTTTGCGCGTAGCTGAGTGGCGGGATGGGGGCCTATTTTTGACGGAGATACGCGTCGTCGCCGCGAATCCAATGTTCGCGGCGGGGCGTGAAGACATCCAGCGCCTCGCTATCTTCCAACGCTTCAGCAGAATGCGGCACATGCGGAGGCAGGACCAAACTTTCTCCCGCCCGTACCAGTACTTCTTCCCCGTTCACGAGAAAGCGCAGACAGCCCTTCTGCATCACGGAAATCTGCTCGTTGACGTGGCGGTGCTCCGGCACAAAGCCGCCTTTTTGTGAGATAGATACGAGCTATGGTCAAAGCCTCGGTGTGGATTACCTGCCGGGCGATGGTAGGGCTCAGCGTTTCCGTTTTAATGTCGGCCCAGCGGTGAAGGGACATCGGGCCGTAGTGTACCATGTGAGTTGCTCGCATCCTTGAGCCGCAGGAGGTTTCTGAGTGAAAGGTGTTGTTCTGGCAGGCGGTACGGGAAGTCGTCTTTTTCCTCTAACTAAGATCACGAACAAGCACTTGCTTCCCATCTACGACAAGCCGATGATCTACTACCCGATCCAGACTCTTGTCGACGCGGGGATCAAGGATATATTGGTCGTAACGGGCGGCAAGAACGCGGGTGACTTTCTCCGTCTATTGATGAACGGGAAGAACTTTGGACTGGCCCACCTGAACTACACGTATCAGGAGGGCGAGGGCGGGATTGCGGAAGCACTGGCATTGGCCGAGCACTTCGCCGACGGCCAGAAGGTCTGCGTGATTCTGGGCGACAACCTGATCGAGAAGGATATTCGCGCGGCGGTGGAAGACTTTCGAAGGCAGGAAGCCGGCGCGAAGATCCTCCTCAAGGAAGTGCACGACGCGGAGCGGTTCGGCGTGGCGGAGATTCAGGATGGAAGGATCGTCGGAATCGAAGAGAAGCCGAAGAATCCGAAGTCGAATTATGCCGTTACCGGCATATATATGTACGACGCCACGGTGTTCGAGAAGACGCGCCACCTGGTCCCTTCGCAGCGCGGCGAGCTCGAGATCACAGACGTCAACAACGCCTACATCCGCGAAGGGACGATGACGTTCAATTTTCTGGATGGCTGGTGGACGGATGCCGGCACCTTCGAATCGCTGCTGCGCGCCGCGAACCTGGTGGCGCAAACGCGGGCGTCGGGCTCAGCGGATACGTACGAGATGGCGGCGGAGGCCCGCTAAATGGCGGCGCCCGCGCTATCGCCCCGGCTCTCCATTCCCAGCTGCGCGAAAGGCATCGGTAGCGTTATCACTTCGCCGAACTCGAGCGAGTTGATTGCCGGGGTTCGCATCTCGCCGTTTCCCACCTGGCCCGATGACCGCGGGTACTTCTTCGAGGTGATGCGTTCGGGGCAGGGCATGGTGGACGCTTTTCCGGCCGCGTCCACGCAGGTATCGGCCGCCCTGAACTACCCCGGCATCATCAAGGCGTTTCACTTCCACCATCACCAGACGGACTGCTGGTGCGCGGCCGTCGGGATGCTTCAGGTCGCGCTGGCCGATTTGCGCCCGGAATCGCTGACCTTCGGGAAGCGGAACACCATTTACACCGGCGCACTGCGGCCGTGGCAGATCATCATTCCGCCCGGCGTGGCGCACGGTTACAAAGTCATTAGCCGCGAGCCCTCCGTGCTGATCTACGTCACCGACCGTTTCTACAACCCGGAGGACGAGGGGCGCATCGCCTACAACGACCCCGGCATCAACTACGACTGGGAACTGCAGCATAAATGAAATTGCTTGTGACCGGAGGCGCCGGCTTCATCGGCTCAGCCTTCGTACGCCTCGCCCTGTCCGGGCAAAAAGTAACCCGGCTGATCAACCTCGACAAGCTGACCTACGCCGGCAACCTCGAGAACATTGCCCCGGTGGCGGCGGATCCGCGATACCGCTTCGCGAAGGCCGACATCTGCGACGCCGCGGCCGTGGGCGCGCTGATGGACGAAGAGCGGCCTGACGCTATTGTCCACTTCGCCGCGGAATCCCACGTCGATCGCAGCATTCTGTCGCCCGCGCCCGTGTTTGAGACGAACCTGCGCGGGACGTTCACACTGCTCGAAGCCGCCCGCCTCCACAAGACGCCGCGATTCCTGCACGTGTCGACGGACGAAGTGTACGGCAGTATCGATGCGCCGCACGACGCGGACGAAGATTTCCCGCTGCGCACCAGCAGCCCGTATTCGGCCTCGAAAGCGGGTTCGGATCTGCTGGCGCTCTCCTACTTCACGACGTACAAGATGCCGGTGACGGTGACGCGCGCCTCCAACAATTACGGGCCGTATCAGTTCCCGGAAAAGCTGATCCCCCTGATGATTTCGAACGCGCTCGAGGGCAAGCCGCTGCCCGTCTATGGCGACGGGCAGCAGATCCGCGACTGGCTGTTCGTCGACGACCACTGCCGGGCGATTCAGGCCGTGCTCGAAAAGGGGCGCGCGGGGCAGGTCTACAACATCGGTGGAACGTGCGCGCTGCCGAACCTCGACGTGGTGCGGCGCATCCTGGCTGCTACGGGGCGGGACGAGTCCCTCATTCAGTATGTGGCGGACCGCCCGGGGCATGACCGCCGCTACGCGATCACCAGCGAGAAGGTCTCCCGCGAAACCGGGTGGGAGCCGCAGGTGCCTTTCGAAGAGGGGCTGCGGCTCACGGTCGACTGGTACCGGTCGAACAGCGGCTGGGTGAGCCGCGTTCGCTCCGGCGAGTACCTCGAGTATTACCAGCGCAACTACGCGGGCCGCTGATCAGACCGCGGCCACGCCTTCCTGGACATTCAACTCCGCGGCGACGGTGGGATCGCCGAGATTGCGGAACAGGCGGAAGCCCAGTTGCTCGCAGATCCGCTGCATGCGGAAGTTGTCGACGAGGATATCGGCGAGGACGCGATCGATCTTCTCCTCGCGCGCGATCTCAATGAGACGGCCGACGATCTCCCGGCCGAGCCCCTGGTTCTGGTAGGCGTCCGCCAGGACGACGGCGAACTCGGCGTCGTTGGTGCCGTGCAGCCGCTGTAAGCGGCCGACGGCGATGATCTCGCGATGGCCGTCGTCGTTGCGGCGCTCGGCGACGAGGGCGATCTCGCGGTCATAGTCGATGAAGCAGATGCGCATCAGCCGCTCGTGGGCCACGCGCTGGCTGAGCTTCAGCATCTGCAGGTAGCGCTGGTAGACCGTCTGGTCAGAGAGCGTCTCATGGAACTTCACCATCAGCGGCTCGTCCTCGGGGCGGATGGGACGGATGCAGATGCTCTGGCCGTTGCGGAGCGTGTAGGGCTTCGCGTACTTCGTGGGGTAGGGACGGATGGAGAGCTTGGGCAGATCCTTCGCGGCGAGCGAGGCGTCATGGACGACGACGCGTGCGTCGAGGGCGACCAGCCGCTCCGGCGAAGCAAGCAGCGGGTTGATGTCGATCTCCTTGATCCACCGCTGCTCGACGACAAGCTGGCTGAAACGCACCATCAACTGCTCGAGCGCGGCGAGGTCCACCGGCTTCCTTCCGCGCACGCCCTTCAGCGCTTCGTAGATCTTCGTCTGCTCCATCATGCGGCGCGCCAGGGTGCTGTTGAGCGGCGGGAGGGCGAGCGACTTGTCCTTGAATACTTCGACCAGTTGCCCGCCGAGTCCGAACAGCAGGACCGGCCCGAACTGCGGGTCGGCGCTCGAGCCGATGATGAGCTCGTAGCCCTCCAGCTTGATCATCGGCTGGACGGTGACACCCTGGAAGTGCTCCTCGCCTTTCTTCTCGATGACGGACGTGCGAATCGTATTCCAGGCGTCGCGAACCGCGGCGGCCGACCGCAGGTTCAACTGCACGCCGCCGACGTCAGTCTTGTGGGTGATGGTCTCGGAGTACAGCTTGAGGACTACCGGGTAGCCGATGCTCTCGGCGTGTTGCACGGCTTCGTTGACGCTCAGCACAATGCGTGTGTCTACGGTGGGAATGCCGTAAGCGGCGAGCACGGCCTTCGACTCGAACTCGGTGAGGATCGTGCGACCCGCTTTCCGGGCGGCGTCGATCAGGGCGGCAGCGGCGCCCCGATCGATCGTGTTCTCGTCCGACGGGAAGACCGGCGTTTCGTACAGGCCGCGCAGGTTGTACGTGTACCGCCACATGTTGTTGAACGCGCGCGCGGCGGTATCGGGATACGGGAAGGTGGGAATGTTCGCGGCGTTGAGGATGGCCTCGCCGGCGGCAACGTCCGGCCCGCCCATCCAACTCGCCAGAACCGGCTTGTTCAGCTTGGCGTAGGGCTTGAGCAGTTCCGCCGTCTTGGTGGCGTCGGTCATCGCCTGCGGGGTGAGGATGACCAGCATGCCGTCGCTGTTGGGATCGGCGGCGGCGATTTCCAGCGCCTTGGCATACCGCTCCGCGCCGGCATCGCCAAGGATATCGATTGGGTTACCGTGGCTCCACGCCGCCGGCAGGTGCTGGTTGAGCTCTTGAACGGTCTCTGCCGACACTTCGGCCAGTTCCCCGCCCGCGCCGATCAGGGCGTCTGTCGCGAGCACGGCCGGGCCGCCGGCGTTCGTCACCACCGTCAGCCGCGGGCCCTTCGGACGGGGCTGCTTGGCGAGGACTTCCGCCGTGTAGAAGAGATCGGAGATGTTGTTGACGCGCACCACGCCGGAGCGGCGGAAGGCGGCGTCCAGCACATCATCGCTGCCGGTGAGCGAGCCGGTATGCGAAGCCGCGGCCTTTCCGCCCGCGGCTGTACGGCCGGCCTTGATCACGATGATCGGCTTCGACAGGGCCACTTCGCGCGCGGCCGAGAGGAAGCTTCGGGCGTCGCCGATCGACTCCATGTAGATGAGGATGGACCGCGTGCGCGGATCGCTGCCGAAGTAATCGATCAGGTCGCCCCAGCCAACATCGAGCATGGAGCCCGTTGACACGAAGGCGCTGAAGCCGACCAACTCGCGATAGCTCCAGTCGAGGTCGGTCAGCAGCGCGCCGCTCTGGCTGAGAAAGGCTACATTGCCGGGCCGGGCCATCCCTGCGGCGAACGTGGCATTCACGCCGGTGAGCGGGCTCATCAGTCCCAGGCAGTTCGGGCCGATGATGCGGATGTCGGCGTTGCGCGCCTCTTCGAGCAGTTGACGCTCCAGTTCCACTCCGGTGGGCCCCATCTCCTTGAAGCCGGCGGAGATGACCACAGCGCCGCGGACTCCCACCTCGCCG
>JANRJO010000050.1:0-26239 GCA_033763935.1 Bryobacteraceae bacterium | reverse complement strand
TTGCGGGATGCGCACGTTGATCTGCCAGAGCGCGATGAGGTTGGGGGCGAGGCCGCTGTATTCGACGTTCTCCTCGGGGATGCGGAGTCCGTTGATGAAGACTTCGGGCTTGTCGAGGGTCACCGCACCGGTCCCGGCGGTTTCGCCTTCTTTCGGGGCGTTGGGCACGATGCCCTGTCCGGTGCCGAAGAGTGAGATGACCTGCCCTCGCGGGATGGGGTTGGTCGGGGTGTTGAGCGTGTTGTCCTGATTGAGAGCCGACGCCGCGCCGCTGCCGGAGGAGTTCTGGGTGTAGAGGGCGGGAGCGGCGAGGCCGGTGGAGACGGTGGTCACGCCGATGATCTGTTCGGTGCTGGCGCGGCGGACGGTGATGTCGACGGTCCCGGTGGTGGGCATGTCGACAGGTGTAATGAAGTTGATCTGGCCTTGCCACGTGCCGGTAGGTTCGGCGATGAAGTAGATAGGCATGGGGCGATCATTGACCAGCACCTGGATGTCGGCAAGGGTTGTCGGCATGGGCACGGTGCTGAAGACTTCGGTGCGGGGGGTGAGGGCCACGGTGGAGAAGAGGGTGGCGTACTGGCCCGGGGAGATGGGACGCGGCCGCTGCTGAGCGGAGGGGCGGCGCGGGTCAATGTTGGCTTCGACGAAGTTGCCGGCGTTGGTGAGGCGGAGCCAGGGGAAGTAGGTCACGATGCGGTTGGCGGCCTCCGCGGCAAAGATGGCTTTGCCTTCGTCCTCGACGACGGCGAGAGGGGTGTTGGCGCCGAGGACGAAGTCGGCGAACTGGCCAACGAGGAGCAGGTCGAAGCGGGGATAGCGGACGAGGCGGTTGGCGAAGGTGTCGGCGACCCAGATCTCGCCGGTTTCGCGGCTGACGTAGAGGCCGTGCGGATTGCGTAAGGGGACGTTGGCAGCGGTGGTGGCGTTGACCAGGAGTGAGGCGCGGGGGTCGGGGTCGGGACCGCCGGCGCGGGCGAAGACGGAGATGCGGCTGTTGCCGGCGTCGGCGACGTAGAGGCGGTCATCGGTATCCACGGCGATGTGGCGGGGCGAGATGAAGCGATTGTCTTCGGTGCCGCCGCCGACGCTGGTGAAGTCGGGCTGGCCGAAGACAGCGGAGGCGGCCTGGCCGTTGGTGAAGTCGCCGCCCTCCGGGCGCCGGAAGAGCAGGACACGGTTGTGGACGCCGTCGGAGACGAGCAAATGGCCGGCCTGCGTGAAGGCAAGGCCTTGCGGGCTGCGCATGGTAGTGGGAGTAGGATCGACGATGGTGATGTTGAAGCCGGGCTGGCCGATGACGAGGTTGGCGCGTTGGAGCGAGCCCTCGGGCTGGCGGAAGGGCGCGGGGAAGCGGAGGACGCGGCTGTTGCCGGCATCTGCTACCCAGAGGTTGCCGCTCCCATCGACCGCGATGGCGGCTGGGAAGGAGAGGCTGGAGTCAGTCGGGATGGCGGCGCTGGTGGAGCCGGAGTTAACGAGGGTGCGGTAGAAGCGGGCGGCGCCTTCGCCCTGGCCGATGACGAGATCGGCGCGGTCACCGGTGCGGGCGCGGCGGGAATCACGCCAGGCGAGGATGCGGTGGTTGAGCGTGTCGGCGATGTAGAGGGGCGGCGGGTTGGTGCTGCGATCGATGGCGATGCCGGTGCCGGTGGCGGTGACGGTGGCGCCGGAGATGGAGACGGTGCCGATGTTGATGTTGAGTTCGCGTCCTTCGACGGCGTTGGGGGCGCTGAAGCCGAAGCCCTCCTGCCCGAAGAGGCGGGTGGCGGAACCGATGGTGTTGCCGTTGACGGGCAGGACGAGGACCCGATTGTTGAGGGCGTCGGCGAGGAACACATTGGTATCGGTGGCAACGGCGCCTACCGGAGCGTTAAAGGTGGTTTCGTTGGGCTCCCGAAGACCCCGGTTCGCCTGAGCAGAAACGAAGTCGGGCTGTCCGGTGACGGCGCGGGCGGGCGGGGAGAAGGTGACATTTTCCAGAGGCCACGTGTCGAAGGGGTCGAACCGAAGAATGCGGTGGGCCAGCGTATCCACGGCGGCGAGGGAGGACCCAAGGAAGAAGAGACCATTGATGGCGCCCCGGAAGAGGGTATCCGTGGGTGGCGTACCCGTGCCGATCCCGAGAATCCGTGCCGCGGAAGCGCCCGTGGATGGTTGCGGGGAACCAAAGACGAGGATGCGAACAAGGGCGTCGCCGACATACACGCGGCCGGCGGAGTCAACGGCGACGGAGCTCGGGTCGTTCATTCCAGTGCGCACGAGGCGATTCTGTGTGGTGAGACCGAGGGAGCTACGGGAGGTGAATTCGCCCTGGCCGAGAACGATGTCAGCGGGAGGCAGAGAACTCGCAGTGGAGCCGAGGAGGGAGGAGGGGAAGCGAAGGACCCGGTGGTTGAGGGGGTCTGTGACCCAGAGGTTGCCGGAGGCATCGAAGGTCATGCCGACCAGGGAACAGGCGCCACAGGAGGCGCCGGGGAAGGTGAGGTTGGAGGGGCTGAAGGCGAGGGTATTGGCGGCGCAGGTGGATTGGCCGCGGTTGGGGAAGCCCTCGGTGAAGCGTTCCTGACCAATAACCATGTCAGGGAGGCGGGAGTCGGGGGTTCGTTCCAAGGGACGGGGGTAGCGGAGAATACGGTTGTTGCCGGCGTCGGCGACGTAGAGGTTGCCGTTGCGGTCTACGGCGAGGCCGGTGGGGCCGGCGAGGCCGGTGGAGAGAGTGCCGCGGGGGTCGCCGCTGCCGCGGGGGCCCTGGGGGAAGGCGGAGAACTCATCGCGCTGGCCGACGACGACGTCGGCGGGGGCGCCGTTGCCGGCGGAGGTGGCGTTGCGCCAGCCAAGGACGCGATTGTTGCCGGTGTCGGCGACGTACAGAATGGGGGGCGAGGTGGAGGTGTCGAGGGCGACCGCCTGTGGGAGGAAGAGCGCCTTGAAATCGACAAGATTCGGCTGGACGGCGGTGACCTGGAGCCGCGTTTGGCCAAGGGCGCGCGAGGGCGCGGGATTGAGGACCACCTGGGCGGTAAGGAAGCCGGCGCCTGCTGCGGACGCCAATAGGTACAGCAACACTTTTTGTGTCATTTGTTTAATACCTAGGGGGCCCGCGGGTAGCGCCCTGTCGTACATGATATCGGAGACCGGAGGACTGAGGCCCGCCTCCGCCTTCCGCTCGCCGCTACAATGAGAATTGACCGTCGGCGACGTAAGACATCACTCCACCTATCGCTCGAAGTTCCTCGAAACGCATCACGACGTTCTCGTCTACCTGCCCCCCGGCTACGAAGAGTCGGGCGATCGCCGGTACCCCGTGCTCTACCTGCACGACGGCCAGAACGTCTTTGACGGCGAAACCGCCTTCGTTCGGGGCCAGGAGTGGGAAGTCGACGAATCCGCCGAGCGCCTCATACGCGCCCGCGCCATGCAGCCCGTCATCATCGTCGCCATTCACAACGCGGGCGACGCCCGCATTGACGAATACACTCCGACGCGCGACCCCGGCCTGAAGCGCGGCGGCAACGCCTGCAACTACGGCCGCTTCCTGGTGGAAGAGTTGAAGCCCTTCATTGACCGCGAGTACCGCACCTGGCGGGCCGCCCGCAACACGGGCCTGGGCGGCTCCTCCCTCGGCGGGCTGGTGTCCCTCTATCTCTGGACACAGCACCCCGACGTCTTTGGCCGGCTCGCGATCATGTCGCCGTCCCTCTGGTGGGACCGTCGCGCCATCCTCCGCACGCTGGAACAGAGCAACCATCCACAACGGCCGAAGATCTGGCTGGACATTGGGACCTGCGAATCCGACAACCCGGAGAGCTCGGTTCGCGATGCGCGCGCCCTTCGTGACCTGCTCCTCGGCAAAGGCTGGCTGGAAGGGCAGAACCTGCGCTACATGGAGGCGCAGGGCGATGGCCACAACGAACTGGCATGGGCCCGCCGCGTTCCGCCCATGCTCCGCTTCCTGTTCCCTCTCCCCTTGCGGTAGCGCTAGCAAACGGGCGCTCTCCGTGCTACAGTCGGAGCGTGGCGGTACTCCCGTCCAGCGCTCGTCCTTCCCTCTACGGTTCTGACTAACAGAGCCGCTCCTTCCCGTCTGCCCTCATCCCGTCCACCTGCGGTTTCTTTCGAGGAGGAGTCCTATGGTCACCAGCCTTTCTCCGGCAGCGCACCAGCTGCCTCACATTGCGACGTCCCTTCCGGGGCCTAAAGCGCGGGCCATTATCGAGCGCGACGCCCAGGTTGTCTCCCCGTCGTATACGCGCTGTTACCCACTTGTCGCCGCCCGGGGCGAGGGCGCGATCATTGAGGACGTCGACGGCAACCGATTTTTGGACATGAACGCGGGCATCGCCGTCGTCGCCGCGGGGCACTGCCACCCGAAGGTCGTCGCCGCCATCCAGGAACAGGCCGCCAAGCTGGTCCACATGTCTGGCACCGACTTCTACTACGAGAACATGGTGACCCTTGCCGAGAAGCTTGCCGCGCTTGCCCCCGGAGGCGTTCCGCGCCGCGTCTACTTCGGCAACTCCGGCACGGAAGCGATCGAAGCGGCTCTGAAGATGGCCCGCTATCACACGGGCCGCGAGAAGTTCATCGCCTTCCTCGGCGGCTTCCACGGCCGCACCATGGGTTCCCTCTCCCTCACCGCGAGCAAGCCCGTTCAGCGCGCAAAGTTCGGCCCCCTTGTGCCGGGCGTGCATCATGTTCCCTACGCCTACTGCTACCGCTGCGCCTACAACAAGCAGCCCGAGACGTGTAACGTCGAGTGCGTGAAGGTCCTGGAAGACCAGCTCTTCAAGACGGTGCTCCCCGCCGAAGAGGTGGCGGCGATTGTGCTCGAGCCGGTTCAGGGCGAAGGCGGCTACGTCGTTCCGCCGCAGAAGTTCTTCGATGAGCTTCAGAGCGTCGCCGCCCGGCACAACATTCTCATCGTCGCCGACGAGGTGCAGAGCGGGATGGGCCGTACGGGCAAGATGTGGGCCTCCGAGCACTTTCACCTTGTTCCCGACATCCTCGCCGTCGCCAAGGGCATCGCGAGCGGGATGCCTCTCTCCGCAACCATCGCCAAGACCCAGTACATGACGTGGGGTCCCGGCGCCCACGCCTCGACCTTCGGAGGCAATCCTGTCTCCTGCGCGGCCGCCCTGGCTACCATCGAGCTCCTCGAGGAGAGCCTGATCGAGAACGCGCGCCGGCTGGGCGAGCGGATGCGCGAGCGCGTCAGCACCTGGCCCGCCCGCTTCCCCATGGTGGGGGACGTGCGCGGCCTCGGCCTCATGATCGGAATCGAGATCGTCAAGGACCAGGCCACCCGTGAAATGGACCCGCAGAAACGGGACCGCCTGGAGATGATGGCCTTCGATCGCGGCCTCCTCGTCCTGGGCGCCGGCAAGACGTCCATCCGGCTCTGCCCGCCGCTGGTGCTCACGGACGACCAAGCCGACTTTGCCCTTACGACTCTCGAAGAGTGCCTGGCGGAGCTCACCGCCGCCCGCGCCTAAACTGGGAAGGTGCCCAAACGCGTACTGGACGTCGGCTGCGGCGTCAATAAGCGGCCAGGCGCTATCGGCCTGGACGTCAACCCGCGTACCAAAGCCGACGTCCTCTGCGACCTGGACCGCTTTCCCTACCCTTTCCGGGACGCGTCGTTCGACGAGCTTCACGCCACCCACGTCATCGAACACGTGGCTGACGTCGTCCGCACCATGGAGGAGTTCCACCGCCTCGTCCGCCCTGGCGGCCGTATCTTCATCACTACCCCCCACTACACGGACTTCAGTTCCTTTTGCGATCCCACCCACCGCTGGCACCTCAACAGCTTCTCGTTCCGCTACTTCGGCGACGACAACGCCGGCTACGGCTATTACTCCAAGGCCCGGCTTCGTGAGATTTCCGTTCGCGTAAAGCTACTAGCCTTCTGGCGGGTGCTTGGTTTCGAGTTCCTTGTCAACCGATTCCCCCGCTTCCGCCGCTTTTGGGAGCACTACTTATGCTTCGTCGTGCGCGGCAAGGTGATGGAATTCGTTTTCGAAGCGCCACCCGCCTTCTGAAGCCAATCCTCGTCTTCTTCGATTGCCTGCGCGATCGCGCCCGCCGCCGCAGTTGGGCGCCATCGCACGCCCTCGGCCGCCGGGCCGAAGACCTCGCCCACCGTTACCTCCGGGACCATGGCTACACGATCGTCGCCCGTAACTACCGCAACGCTTCCGGCCCCGGCGAGATCGATCTCATCGCATGGCACGGCCAGACCCTGGTCTTTGTAGAAGTCAAGTCGCGCGCGGCTGAGGACTACGGCAGCCCCGAGCGCGCGATGGATGCGGAAAAGCGAACGGCCCTGATACGCACCGCACGCCGGTACGCCCGCCAGGCCGGCGTTCCCTGGGAACAGGTTCGCTTTGACCTCGTCACCGTCGTCTTCACCCAACCTCTCCACCTCACCCTCATTCCCGACGCCTTTCGTCCCCGTGTAAGCCTGTCGTAAAATTACGGATTCGCACATCCGCTTCGGAGGCCGCCTACTTGCCAGAGCTGCGCCGCGATCCCATTACGGGCCGCTGGGTTATCATCTCCACCGATCGCGCCAAACGGCCCACCGACTTCGTGCGCGAGCCGGTCAAAATCGAGGGAGTCCGTTTCTGCCCCTTCTGCCCTGGAAACGAAACCAAGACTCCGCCCGAGGTACTCGCCTTTCGCGACGGCGGCAGCGCCAACGAGAGCGGCTGGACTCTGCGCGTGGTTCCGAACAAGTTCCCCGCCCTTCGAGTGGAAGGGGACATTGAGCGCCACGGCGAAGGCATCTACGACAAGATGAGCGGTGTCGGTGCGCACGAAGTCCTCATCGAATCCCCCGATCACTTCGCCACCCTCGCCAGCCTCGCCGAGAAACCGCTCGAAGACCTCTTCTGGGCTTTTCGAGAGCGTGTCCTCGACCTTCGCAAGGACCGCCGCCTGCGGTTTATCCTGCTGTTCAAGAATCACGGCGAGGGCGCCGGCGCTACTCTCGAGCACACCCACTCGCAACTCATCGCGCTTCCCGTGGTGCCCAAGCGGGTCCAGGAGGAAATCGATGGCTGCAAGCGCTACTTCGACTACAAGGAACGCTGCATCTATTGCGACATTGCGCGGCAGGAGATGGAGACGGGCTCACGGGTGGTCCTCGACACCGAGCACTTCCTGGTCATTTGTCCCTACGCGCCCCGCTTCCCGTTCGAAACCTGGATCGTTCCGCGCCGCCATGGCTCGCACTTTGAGACAGCCGACGCCGCTCAGCTCCAGAACCTCGCCTGGGTCCTGCGGACAACCCTCCGAAAGATCGACAAGGTGCTCGAGCGCCCCGCGTACAATCTAGTGGTCCACACGGCGCCTGTTCAGGTGGAAGCGATGCCCCAGTACCACTGGCACATCGAGATCATTCCGAAGCTCACAAAGGTCGCCGGTTTTGAATGGGGAACAGGGTTCTACATCAACCCGACGCCGCCGGAAGAATCCGCCAAATTTCTCCGCGACGCCGGCCTCCTCTGAGTCCTAGGCGCGAATCCAATCAAAACACGGCAGGTCTTCCCCGAGCAGTTCCAGCGCCACCGCCTTGTTGAATTTCTGCCCGTTTGCCCCGTTCGTGAGGCTTACCAGAGCCGCCCCCGTCTGTGGGAGGATGGCCGCGAAGTTCTGGAAGATGCCGAAATCCCCCCAGTGCCACAGCACCCGCCCGCGCTTCCTGCTCTCGCACAACCCCAACGCCAGTCCCCAGGCGATGCCCCTCCCCGCATCCACTTCGGGCACCCGCAACCACTCTGCGTTTGAAACACCAAGAAGAAAGCGTGCGTAGTCCCGGGCCGTCGTCATCAGGCTCGAGGCCGCGTTCGGAAAGTTCATCGTCGGATACTGCACGGCCATCGCCGCCCGCCGGTCGGAACTCATCCGCTCCACGCGCTCGTTGATCGTCTGCCCCGGTGTACCACTCGCGTCGTGCCCCCGTGCCCCTCCCTCCATCCAGCGGAACACGCTTTCACGCATGCCGAGCGGCTGGAATACCCGAGCGTCCACCATCGCGTGAAGCCGTTGCCCCGTCACCCGTTCCGCCGCCCGCTGCAAGTAGTCGAAGGCGTGAGGCGAGTAGGCGAACTTGGTCCCCGGCGTGAACAACAGCTTTGCCGGGCGCTGTTTCGGCGGCTCCGGCTCGATGCCGGAGGTGTGCGTAAGCACTTGCTTTACCGTGACGCGCAGTAGTTCGGCGGGCGCGGCTTGGGGTTCGAGGTACTCCCCCAATGCCGCATCGAGCGCGAGTTTCTTTTCCTCGCAGAGCTTCAGCACGGCCCACGCAAATACCGGCTTCGACAGAGATGCGGCCTCAAAGGGCGTGTCGCTGTCCATCCGGCGCCCTGACTCGCGGTCCGCGACACCGGCGGCAATCGTTTTATCGCCGAAGCAAACCTGAGCTCCCGGCACGCGGTAACGGGCAAGAAGGTCCTCCCACCGGCGCATTTCGGTGGACTGCGCGATCGTCCGCCCCGAGCACAGGGTGCCGCCTATCAGCGTCCGGCGCGTGACCATCCCACAGACACTAGCACGTCATCGGACTGCTCCCAAGAGCATGCGCGCCACCTTCGCTGCCGGAAGTGACTCAAAGCGGCAGCTGCGCACCCCTTCGCGTCCCTCCACCTGCACCCGCCCCCCGGCCTTCGTCACCTTATACGCCATCGCCGCGCCGTGCTCCCGCTGCAGGGACTCCAGGGGCCAGTCACTCCCAGCGACAATATGCAGACCGCCCCCCGCTCCCACCAGGATCGCCATCTCCGTTGGCTCTCCCACCCGCTCTGCCGTCTCCAATATCTTGGCTGCGTTCGCGCGAAAGAGGCTCACGCTGTCCTTATCGCCGCGCTGGAGCGCCCTGTTAGTTTTTTTCTAACTCCAGCGCCACCAAGCTCTTCCGGTCCCGAGCGTAGACCCGTGTCCCCACCACCGACGGCGCCGTCCACGCCAGTTTCTCGAGCACCGCCGCCTCTTCGAGCACCTCCAGCCCCTTGGGCGACAGCCGCGCTAGCGCCAGCCTCCCGTCTTCATCGAGTACCAGTGTCTTTGACCCTACCTGGACCAGGCTGGCCTTCGGAAAGTGCCGGCTCTGCCACGCCACCTCTCCCGTCGTCACGTTCACCGCCGTGAGCGGCGCCGGGCCAAAATCCCCGCTTGATCCATACACGTGCGCTCCGCGCCGCAGCAGATTGTGGTGATGCACCCGCAGCCGCCGCTGAAACCAAGCCTCCTTCGGTTCAATCCTGCCGCCCACGCGCTCCAGCCGAATCCCTCGCCCGCCCGCATTGTAGGCCGAAGAGATGACCAGCATCCGCTCCTCGGGACACCACACCGGCGTCGAGGCGTTGACGTGGTACGAGGTCGAATGCGGATGCCTCCATAGCAGCCGCCCCGTCTTGGGATCCACTCCCGCCACGGCGTCCACCATGAAGAACACCGCGTGCTCTTCCCCATCCACCCGAATCACAATCGGGGAAGACATCGCGTTCTCCAGGTCCGTCGACTGCCAGACCACCTTCCCGTCGGCCTGGCGGAAGGCCGCCACGCCTTTGCCCTTCCCGCCGATCGGGAGCAGAATCGTGTCGCCGTAGGCAATCGGGCTGTTTGCATACCCGACGTCGCGGAACGTCCCCGCAAACTCCTTCCACAGCTCCCGGGACCACGCCACCGCTCCGGTCTTGCGGTCCAGCGCCGCCAATTGCCCCGTAAACGTGACCACGAACAGCCGCTGCCCTACCAGCAGCGGAGTCACGATCGGCCCCTGCCCGTAGTCCAAGAACATGTTCGGCAGGGGCGGCGCCGCCAGCGCGCGCTCCCAAATCGTCGCGCCGCTCTTACTGTCGAGCGCGACGACGACGTTATCGTTGCCCCGCCGGAACGCCGTGTACAGCGCCGCGCCGCCATCGGTGACGACAGCGGAGTACCCGTCCCCTAACTCGCGCTTCCAGAGCTGGCGCGGCCCGCCCTTGGGGAACCGAAGCTCGAGCGCCTGATCCGCCGCATGAAAATCGCGAGAAGGACCGCCCCATTGCGGCCAGGCAAGAAACAAGGCAAGGAAGAATTCCATACCTGCCCTTGGACGGGCCACTCGCCGGTTCGTCTCTAGCGCTGGCTCAGCCCGCCGTCCACGGCCAGCAACTGTCCCGTAACAAATGACGGCGCGCGAAGGAAATACGCCACGGCGTCCGCCACCTCCGCCGCCGCACCGGCGCGCTTGGCGGGGGTCGCCCGCACCATCTCGAGCGCGCGGTCATCCAAATCGCCGAAATCGATCACTCCCGGCGCGACGGAGTTAACAGTGATCTCTGGCGCGAGCGCCTTCGCCAGCGCCCGCGTCATGTGAATGACACCCGCCTTTGACGCGCAGTAATGCACGTGCTCCGCCCACGGGCGGATGCCCCCGAGCGAACTGATGTTCACGATCCTGCCGCCGCCGCCCATCCGCATCAGCTTCGCCCCCTGCTGGCAGCAGAAGAAGACGGCCTTCAGATTCACGGAGTGGATGAAGTCCCAGTCCTTCTCCGTAACCGCTAAGGGATCGAACCGCGTGAATCGGGCCGCGTTATTCACTAATCCGTCCAGCCGCCCCAACTTACTTCCGACCTCTGCGAATAACCTCTCGATCTCACTAACATGCTCTAAGTCGGCCTGAAACAGCGGCGCTCCGCCGCACTCCGTCGCCGTCTTCCGGGCTTCGTTCTCCGACCCGCCATAGTGCAGCGCCACGTGTGCCCCCTCCGCGTGCAGCCGCAGCGCAATCGCCCGCCCGATCCGCTTCGCAGCTCCCGTCACCAGCACGACCTTATCCTTCAACTCACCGCTCGGGGTCGCCATGCACCTCCACCTCCTTCGGATCCACGCCCGCGCGCTCCGGTTCCACCAGCCGTCCTGTCAGGTGAAACCAGCTCCACATCACCGCGGTCAGCGAACTGAGGCAGCCCGCCGCCACTCCGATCGCCCTTGGCGAAACACGCTCGGATGCGAAGCCGGCTCCCGTCATCGACACCATCATCATCGACCACGTCAGCGACTCGATGGTCGAAAACACTCGCCCCCGAAAGTTATCGGGTACGTGCCGAAGTAACTGCGAGAAGTTCAGGACTGAACTGACCGCTACGGCTCCTCGCGAGATCGCGATAAACACCAGGGCCTGCCAGAACTGCGGCGACAGCGCGAATAAGACGTACGACGAACCATGGATGATGTAACAGACCGTCACGGCGCGACGGTAGCCTTCGAACGACAACCGCGGCCCCAGCCGGTACACCAGCGCGCCGCCCAGCAGCAATCCGACGCCGGCACAGCCCCACAACGCCCCGATCCCACCCGGTCCGCCGCGGAAGACCACCTCGCCGAACAGCGGAAACAGCACCTGTGCCGCACCCCCGCCCGTCGCCCAGCCCACGTGCACCAGGCCGATGGCCAACAGCAGCGGTGTACCGATCATGTAGCGCAGCCCCTGCGCATACTCGCTCCACGGCCGCACCACTTCGTTCTCGGTGAGAGCCTCGCGAACGGCGCGAAAGCCTCGCTCAACTCGCAGCCGCGAGATCGACCAGGCCGAAAACAGAAAGGAAAGCGAGTTGAAGACGAAGGCCCACTCGTACCCGAAGTGCACCACGCTGGCCCCACCCAGAAAACTGCCCAGTGTCAGCGCCGTCCACTGCGTGGTCTGGGTGAGCGTGTTCGCCGTGTGCAGTTCTTCCCTGGAAGTGATCGTGGGCAGGATCGACGCGCGTCCACTGGTGAAGAACGGACTGGCGAACATCAAGAGGCCGCTCAGCAGGTACAGTACGTTCGGGTCATTCCGGCCGACGGCGAAAATAAACAACACCGCCACCGCAGCCCGGATGAGATCGCTCCAGATCATGATCTGCTTACGGTCCAACCGGTCCAGCAGAATGCCCGCCAGGGGTCCCGCCATCACTGCGGGAATGGCTCGGGACAACATGAGCGCGCTCACGACGAGGCCTGAGCCCGTGTTTGCCAACGCGAGGCTAAATACCGCGATGGTGTTGAAATGGTCCCCCACCTCACTCACCACCTGCCCCATCCACGTGTAGCGGTAGTTCGGATTCTGCTTCAACAGCTGCAAGAACCCCGGCGCCGCCATTACCCACGCTCCGTCAGCCAGACGCCCGCGAGCACCAGCGCCCCGCCGATCATCAGCGACAGGGTCACCTGCTCCCCAAGGAGCGGGATCGCCATCAGCGTCGCGAGCAGCGGCTGCAGGTAGGAGAACGCCGACAACCGCGAGGCTGGGATCCAAGCGAGCGCCCAATAGTAAATCAGGTACGCCACCACCGACGGAAAGACCGCCATGTACAAAAGACTCAGCCAACCGGCCGCGGTGACTTGCTCGAACAGAAACCCTCGTGCGCTGACGTAAGTAAGGGGCGCGAGCAGCAGCGAGCCTCCCACGTACGCAAACGTGTTCACTGTGACGCTTCCGTGAACGGACGTCGACTCCTTGCCGAACACCGTGAACACCGAAAACGCAACGGCCGCCAACAGGATCAGCATGTCGCCGGTGAAAGTTGCGCCGCTTCCCCCGTTCTTTTGGAGCGCCGCCACCCCGGCCACCGCCACCGCCATTCCCAGCACTTTACGCAACGTGAACTTCTCGAGACCGCGCAGGGCCGCCAGGCTCAGCACGATGATCGGCGTCAGCCCAATGACGATGGCCGCATGCGCGACGCTCGTGCGGTTCAGTCCGAAGACGAAGAAGATCTGGTTCAGCGCCACGCCGAACACCCCGAGCATGATCAGCGCCGGCAGGTCTCCGCGTCCCCACGAACGCTTCCGCCCCCTTGTCTTCGCCAAGTACAAAGGCAGAATCAGAACGCCTGCCAGCGTCGTCCGCAGGCACGCCAGTGACAGCGGGTCAAAATCCCGCAGGGCATATTTGCCGACGATGAAGTTCAGCGCCCAGACAAACACCATCAGGGCGATCAGACCGTACAACTCGAACGGCGAAGGGCGGCGCGTGTGCGCGTCGCCTCGACTCAACGGAGAGTCTCCTCGCGCACCGTAAGGCTCCGCAGGTAGTCCATATCCAGCGCGAAGCCAAATCCTGGCGCATCCCCAACAACGATGGTCCCCCGCGCGGATACTTCGACTTCAGGGCAAATGATGTCTCTCTTCCAGTACCGTCTGCTGGCGCTCACATCCCCCGGCAGCACGAAGTTCGGCAGCGTCGAGAGCGCGATGTTGTGCGCCCGCCCCACACCCGCCTCGAGCATCCCGCCGCACCACACCGGCACGTTCGCCGCCTGGGCTACATCATGAACGCGCTTGGCTTCCAGGAACCCACCCACACGCCCGAGCTTGATATTGATGATGCGGCAAGCACCCATCCGGATCGCCTGCCCGGCATGATGCGCCGACCGGATGCACTCGTCAAGACAGATCGGTGTTTCCATCTTCGCCTGCAGCTGTACGTGGTCGATAATCTCATCGTGCGCGAGCGGCTGCTCGATCATCATCAGGTAGAATTCATCGAGCGCCTTCAGCCGGCCGGCGTCCGCCAGGGTGTAAGCTGAGTTCGCGTCGCCCATCAACTTAATGGAGGGGAATTCGCGCCTGACTTCCCGGATCACGTCAACGTCCCAACCCGGCTTGATTTTGATTTTGATCCGCTGATAGCCCGCGCTGACTTCCGTCTCGATCTTCTTGAGTAACTCCGGAATGCTGTTCTGTATCCCGATGGACACCCCGGCGGGAATCTCTTTGCGCGCTCCGCCGCCGATCTGCTTCCACAACGGCGCGCCTGCTTTCCGCGCCTCCAGGTCCCAGACCGCCACCTCCAGCCCGCCGCGCGCCATGTTGTGCCCGCGGATCTTCGCCGTCAGCGGCGCCACCGACTCCGGCCCCGCCAAATCCTGCCCCAAGACCATCGGCGCAATATAGTCCTTCAGCAGCAGCCACGCCGCGTCCGTCCACTCTTCGTTATAGAAGGGGTTCTCGCCGCAGGTAACTTCCCCCCACCCCGACACGCCGTCGCTGACAGCCTCGACTAACACGATCCTTCGCTCATACGTGCGCCCGAAGCTAGTCTCGAAAAAATGCACCAGCGGGAGCCGGATCTCGCGCAGCACCACTCTATCGAGCTTCATTGAACACTCCTAACAGGTAAGTCCCGCCCTCGCCGTTGCGCTCCACGCCAACCACTGCCAGGCCCTTCGCGAAAAGCTCAAGGAACTGCGTGCTTAATTGATGCTGCACCGTACGCGCCCGCTTGGGGTCTTCTTTCTTCCACTCGGCGATCCCGGGCGGCACCTCGATGCGCGCCTCCACCAGCGGCCGCTGCGCGGCCACGCCCGCCACCACCGCTTCCACCCGCGGCGACCGCAAATACCATTCGGCGACGCACCGGTCCGTCGGCAGTCCACCGTGTAAGTGGCTCGAGGTGGTGCCGTATTGGTTCAGCACGTAGCGCCGCACGACGGCGCCGAGCCGCTCCATATTGAAGTAGGCGTTTTTGATCTCCAGCGGGTCGAAGGTCCACTCGATCAACTCGATGCCCCGCGCGAGCGCCTCTTCCCGCTGCGCCAGTTTCAACCGCCGGCCCACTCCCGTATTTCGATACTCCGCCAGCACGCCCAACATATGGCTGTGCAGATAGGTCTTCCCGCCCGGCTTCAATCCCGGAATCGCCAGGCAGAACGCCACCATCCGCTCGCCGTCGAAGGCCCCGAACGCCTGCCCGCCCACCTTCGTCGCTACCACAAACAGCCGCACCGGCAGGAGCTCGACCTCTTCAAAGCCCCAGATCACCTTCTGCAGCCGCACGGCCTCCGCGAACTCCGCGTGCGTCGTCAGCGCGCGTATCTCGAGCGAAGGCTTCGTCATTCGTGCCGCTTCGCTTCCTGCCATAGCGCCTCCATCTCGTCGATCGTCGCCGCCGCCGGCGCCGTTCCCCTCTTCGCCAGCTCCTGTTCCACGTACCCGAACCGCCGCCGGAACTTTGCGTTGGTCCCCCGCAGCGCCTGCTCCGCGTCGATCTTTAGAAAACGCGACAAATTGACTAACACAAAGAGCAGGTCCCCGATCTCTCCCTGCAACTTCTCGCGCGAATCCCCCACCCGCGCCTCCGCCAGTTCGCCTAACTCTTCGTGCAGCTTGGCGATCACCTCTTCCGCCGTCCGCCAGTCGAAGCCGACGCGCGCCGCCTTGTCCGTGAGTTGCTGCGCTTCCATCAGCGCCGGCAGCACCTTCGGCACGCCGTCCAGCAGGCCCCCCGCCGCCTTCCCCTTCTTCTCTTCCGCCTTAATCTCGTCCCACCGTTTCTTCACGTCGTCAGGCGTTTTCGCGATCGCGTCCTCGAAGACGTGGGGATGCCGGCGAACCAGTTTCTCGGCGATCGCGTCGAGGGCGTCGTCTACCCGGAACAGGCCCGCCTCCGCCGCCATCTGCGAATAGAACACCGCCTGCAACAGGAAATCACCGAGTTCTTCGGAGAGGTGCTCCCAATCCCGCCGCTCAATCGCGTCGAGGACCTCGTAGGTCTCCTCCAGGGTGTACTGCTTGATTGAATCGAACGTCTGCTCGCGATCCCACGGGCACCCATCCGGCGCCCGAAGACGCGCCATGATACTCACCAGCCGTTCGAATTTTTGTCCAGTTGTCGTACCCGAACCCATCGCGCCCATTTCCGCAATCCGCCGAAAGGCCCGTAAGTGAGAAGGGAGCGGTCCGACGGGGACATGTCGCCGTGCTGCAAGGAAGCGTCCGTACCGAAGCCGGCGCCGCCGCAGGCCTATCCAACGATCCTTCAGGTTAACATGCGCCCCCGACACGGCTAAAATAGTGGCTGATGAGCGACCACGCCGCAACCAGCCCCCATGAGGCGGCTGATTTTCCATTGCCGCCGGCTACGTTTGAGTTCCTCGTCCTGAGCCTGAAGACCCAGGTGGAAATGCAGCTCGGCCTGCTTCACTTCGGCGACGAGAAGGACCGCCCGCAACCCGATCTTCGCCTCGCGCGCCACGGCATCGACGTCCTCGCCCTCCTTCTCGACAAGACGAAAGGCAACCTCTCGCTCGACGAAAAGCGGCTCCTCGAAAACTCCCTCACGGAGCTCCGCTTCCGCTTCGTACAGGTGGCCGGCGAAAGCAAGAAACCGGCGGATGCCTGACACCGGCGCACCCGCCTCCATCCACATCACGGTCCTCGGCTCGGGCACCAGTGTCGGCGTCCCCACGATCGGCTGTCATTGCGCCGTCTGCTCCTCCACCGACCCCCGCGATCAGCGGCTGCGCCCCTCCATCGCCGTCCGCTGGAACGGCCATACGGTACTTGTCGACACCACGCCGGACTTCCGAACCCAGGCCCTCCGCGCACGCCTCGAACGCCTCGACGCGATTCTGTTCACCCACTCCCACGCGGACCACATCATGGGCCTCGACGATATCCGCCCCTTCAACTTCCGCCAGTCCGGCCCCATTCCCATCTACGGTTCCGAAGCCACGCTTGCCGCCATCCGACGCACCTTCGCTTACATCTTCGAAGACCGCGTCCACGATTCGCACGTTCCGAAGCTCCGTCTCGAAACCATCGAGCCCACCCAACCGGTTACCATCCACGGGCTCGACTTCCTTCCCGTCCCCGTTCACCACGGCACGGGCAGCGTGCTCGGCTTCCGCTTCGCCAGCGCCGCTTATCTCACCGATCACTCAGACATTCCCGAAGAGTCGCTCGCGCTCCTCGAGAATCTTGACGTCCTCTTTCTCGACGCTCTCCGGTACAAGCCACACCCCACGCACTCCACCGTTCAGAAATCTCTTCAGTATGTGGAGCGCTTGAAACCGCGCCGCACCTTCTTCACCCACATCTGCCACGACCTCGGCCACCAGCGTGCCGAGAGCCTCCTGCCGCCGCACGTCCGCCTGGCCTACGACGGCCTCGAAATCGCTCTCGACGGATGCGCACCACAGTGACCCGACTCCCATCCGCCGTTACCATTGGGAACTTCGACGGAGTCCACGCCGGCCACCGGCAGCTCTTGCAAACGGTCGTTCGGCTGGCGCACGAGAACGACTGGATTCCCACCGCCGTCACCTTCCACCCACACCCCACCAAGGTGGTTGCACCGCACCGAGCTCCTCGCCTACTCACCACGCCCGAGGAGCGCGCCGCCCTCATGCGTTCCGAAGGGATCGAATCCGTCCTCATCGTCGCGTTTACGGAGGCGTTCGCACAACAGACGCCCGACGAGTTCGTTCGCCAGATCCTGGTGGAAGGTCTGAACGCCCGCGCGGTCTGTGTGGGCGATAACTTCCGCTTTGGCCACCGTCAGGCGGGCGATATCCACGCTCTACGCGTCCTAGGCGCTCAGTACGGCTTCGAGGTGCACGTCATCCCCGGCATCAAGGTTCGTGGCCGTATGGCGTCGTCCAGTGAGATTCGCAATCTCATCGAAACCGGCAACGTCTCGTTAGCGGGCCGTCTACTCGGCCGCCCGGTGACACTCGCGGGTGAGGTGATTCCCGGCCGCGGCATCGGCTCGAAGCAGACCGTGCCCACATTAAATCTGCGTACTTATTCTGAGATCCTTCCCAAAATCGGCGTCTATATCACCGATACGGTAGACCTCAACGACGGGCGGCGGTGGCCCGCACTCACCAATCTTGGCCACCGCCCCACTTTTGACGGCGGCGACCTCAGCATCGAAACCTACCTGCTCGCTCCGCTCACAGGGCCGACTCCCGAGCGGATCCAACTTACCTTTTGCCGCCGCGTTCGCGACGAGAGAAAATTCGCGACCCCCGAAGACCTGAAAGCCCAGATTCTCCGCGACGTTCAAACCGCTCAGCGCTACTTCCGCCGCCGTGATCGCTTCGCCCTCACGGCGCGGTAGCGCTCCCGTCCCCCCGGATTGCGCGCACCCTCCCCGAAATGCTAACTTGGAAATTCGGATTCACAGGTGCGAATTATCTCTTCCCAAGGAGAAATGTAAATGCTCGTTTCCATGCGGCAAGTGCTGGATGAAGCAGCAAAAGGCGGCTACGGCGTCGGCGCCTTCAACGTCAACAACATGGAGCAGATCCAGGCCATCATGGAGGCTGCCCGCGAAACCAACTCCCCGGTGATCATTCAGGCGAGCCGCGGCGCCCGCTCCTACTCCCAGGACCGCTTCCTCTATCACCTGATGGTTGCCGCCACTGAGCTCTACCCCGAGATCCCCACCGTCCTCCACCTCGACCACGGCAACAGCCCGGCCACCTGCAAGTCGGCCATCGAAATGGGCTTCACCAGCGTCATGATGGACGGCTCTCTCCTCGAAGACGGCAAAACCCCGGCCTCGTTCGAACACAACGTAGCCGTCACCCGTGAAGTCGTCGAATTGGCACACTCCAAGGGCGTCACCGTAGAAGGCGAGATCGGCTGCCTGGGCGGCATCGAAGACGGCCACGGCGCGGGCGGCAGCGGCCTCGAGCACCTCACCGATCCGGACCAGGCGGTCGAGTTCGTCGAGAAGACGGGCCTCGATGCGCTGGCCATCGCTATCGGCACCAGCCACGGCGCTTACAAGTTCTCCAAGGCTCCCACAGGCGAGACGCTCAAGATGGACCGGCTCATCGAGATCCACAAGCGCCTGCCCAACGTTCACCTCGTCATGCACGGCTCCTCCAGCGTCCCGAAGGATCTGCAGGACATCATCAACCAGTACGGCGGCAAGCTGAAGCCGACGTGGGGCGTTCCCGTCGAGGAGATCCAGCTCGGCATCAAGAACGGCGTGCGCAAGATCAACGTCGACACCGACAACCGCCTCGCCATCACCGGCGCCATCCGCAAGGTGTTCTTTGAAACGCCGGAGAAGTTCGACCCCCGCGACTACCTGAAGCCCGCGCGCGACGCCATGAAGAAGGTGGTCGCCCTCCGCATGAACCAGTTCGGCCAGGCCGGCCACGCCGGCGATTACACTCCCATCCCCCTTGAGGAGATGGCCAAGAAGTACAAGGAACAGGGCGTCCTCGTCTAGTTCCGCTCCTGGGCGGGCTTCGGCCCGCCCTCTCCCCCACTCAGAGCACCTGCCGGTTCCCCCGCCACAGCGCCGCCGTCAGCGCAGTCGCGAAGAGCACCCAGCCCAGGTACGGCAACAATAGTCCCGCCGCGGTGCGGTTCACCCTCCAGAACGCCACGACTGTCGCTACAATCAGCGTCGCCAGCACGACGATTTCCGCGAGGGCCCAAGCCCCCTCCCGCCATGCGAAGAAGATCCACGTCCACAGGCCGTTCAAGACGAGTTGCGCGACGAATAGCGAAAGCGCAATTGGCGCCCCCCGCCATCCCCGCTCCCGCCATACCAGCCAGGCCGCCACCCCCATCAGCAAGTAGAGCGCCGTCCACACTGGGCCGAACAGCCACGACGGCGGCGCCCACACCGGCTTCACCAGCCGCGCATAGAACTCCGGCGCATTCGCCGATGCCAGCGCGCCGAGACCCCCGATGGCCAGGCACACGCCCACCCACGTAGCCAGACCCACAACTCCCCGCACGCGCACCTCCTCCTTCTAGAAGTAGACGCTCCTGTACGCTTTTGTTACTTGACGCCCCGCCCGACCTCCGCTCATACTGTCCCTAGCTAGCTAGGCCCTAACTAGCTAGGCGATTCCGTTCTCGCTATGGCCAAACCCAAGAACGACATCCTCCAGGGCACGCTGACGCTGCTCGTCCTCCAGGTCCTGCAGGCGCGCGGGCCACTCCACGGGTATGCTCTCTGCAGCCACATCCAATCCATCTCCGCGGACCTCTTGCGGGTGGAAGAGGGCTCCCTCTATCCAGCACTGCACCGCATGGAGCAGGAAGGCTGGCTGAACTCCACCTGGAACGTGACGGAGAAAGGCCGCACTGCCAAGTTCTACGGCGTCACCCCGAGGGGCGCGGCTCAGCTGGATCTCGAACGCGAAAGCTGGCTCCGTCTCACGCGCGGCGTCTCACGCGTCTTACGGTATAGCTGACATGTCCTGGCTCGCCCGCATCCTCAATGTTGTCCGTCCCGCGACGCTCGACCGCCGCCTCAACGCCGAACTCTCTTTTCACATCGAAGAACGGACCGACGAACTGGTTGCTGCTGGAATGCCCGAGCCGGAAGCCCGCCATGAAGCCCTCCGCCGTTTCGGCGGCTACACGCTGCAAAAGGAACGAACCCAGGACATGAACATTTCACGAGCCCTCGAAGCCTTTCTCGCCGACCTCCGGTACGGCCTTCGCCAGCTCCGCCTCGCCCCCGGCTTCACCGCCGTGGCCGTGCTCTCACTCGGCCTCGGCATCGGCGCCAACACCGCCATCTTCCAACTCATTGACGCTCTCCGCCTGCGCGCCCTGCCCGTGCGAGAACCCTCGCGGCTGATCTCCGTCGACACCATCCCGCCCTTCCACACCTCGGGTTGGTACATGGCGCGCAACCGGGCCTTCACCTTTGCCCAGTTCCAGCAGATCAGCCAGCGCCAGCAGGCCTTCGAGGGCATCATGGCTTTCGGCACCGACCGCTTCAACCTCGCCCGAGGCGGCGAGTCCCGCTACGCCGAGGGCCTCTACGTCACTGCGAACTACTTTGACGTCCTCGGCGTCACACCTCTGCTCGGCCGCACCTTCACGCCGGAAGAAGGCGGCCGCGACTGCGCCACTCCCACCGCCGTCATCAGCTACAGCTTCTGGCAGCGGGAGTTCGGCGGCGTGGCCAGCGTCCTCGATCGCACCATCTCCCTCAACGGCCAGACCTTCCATATCGTCGGCGTCACGCCGCCTTCCTTCTTCGGCGTCGAACCCGCACGACGCTTCGACGTCGCCATGCCGCTCTGCGGCGACACCGCCATCGCCAGCGAAAAAACTCGTATCCGCCTCGACCGCAAGGATGCCTGGTGGCTCACCCCGATCGCCCGCCTCAAGCCCGGCTGGACTCTCGAGCGCGCCTCCGCTCACCTCACCGAAATCTCGCCTGCCGTTTTCGCCAACTCGGTCTCCGAATCCTGGCGCCCGGAGACTGTCAAGAACTACCTCACCAACAAAGTCCGCGCCATCTCCGCCAGCGCCGGCGTCTCCCGTCTCCGTGCCGACTACGAAAACCCCCTCTGGATCCTTCTCGCCACCACCGCTCTCGTCCTCCTCATCGCCTGCGCTAACCTCGCGAATCTCCTCCTGGCCCGCGCCAGCGTGCGCCAGCGAGAAATTGCCGTACGCCAGGCCATTGGCGCCTCCCGACGCCGGGTGGTCGGCCAGCTCCTCGCCGAGAGCCTCCTGCTGGCCGCCTTTGGCGCTGCCCTCGGCGCACTGCTTTCGCAATTCCTCAGCCGCGCCCTCGTGACCTTCATCGACAATGGCGCCGGACGCCTGCATCTCTCTCTCGGCGTCGACTGGCACGTTTTCTGGTTTACGGCGGGTCTGGCCCTACTCACCTGCCTGATCTTCGGCCTCGCCCCCGCCATCGGCGCCTCCCGCACCGATGCCGTTACCGCGATGCGAGCGGGCCGCGGCGCCGCTGCCTCCTCCGAGCGCGGCCATCTCCGCCGCCTGCTCGTCGTCTCCCAAATCGCGCTGTCGCTCGTCCTGCTCGTCGGAGCCCTGCTGTTCGGACGCAGCCTCTACAACATCCTCCAAACCCAGTCGGGCATGAACACCGAAGGCGTCCTCATTGCCGGCATCGACGCCAGCGTCCGCACCATCCCGCCCGAGCGCCGCCAGGCCGTGTATGACCAGCTCATCGAACGCATCCAAAGCCAGCCCGGAGTCGTCTCCGTCGCCGCCGTCATGCTGCACCCCTTTAGCGGCGCTGGCTGGAATCAGGACGTGCAGGCGAATACCGGACCGAACGCGAAGAAGGTCATCTCCTGGATGAACGCCATCGGCCCCGGCTACTTCAAGACCATGGACACGCGCATGCTCGCCGGTCGCGATTTCACCCCCGCCGACGACACCAAAGCCCCCCTGGTTTCCATTGTCAATGAGAGCTTCGCCCGCCAGATCATGGATGGCGGCAACCCCGTCGGCCGCACGTTCCGCGTTCAACAGCGCCCCGGTACACCCGACCGTATTTACCAAATCGTCGGCCTCGTCGCCGACACCAGCTACTACACGCTCCGCGACGACAAGCCCCCCATCGCCTACTTCCCTCTCCGGCAGGAACAGGACGGCGTACCCGACTCCGTCAGCATCATGGTCCGCACCAATGGCCCGTTCGCCGACGTTATGGCCCTCGTCCGCCGCCACATGACCGAAATCCACCCGCAGCTCCTCGTCGACTTCCGCTTCCTCAGCCGCGAAGTCCAGAGCACCATGCTCCGCGAACGCCTCATGGCCAACCTCTCCGGCGGCTTCGGCGTCCTCGCCATCCTGCTCTCCGCCCTCGGCCTCTACGGCGTCATGTCCTATGCCGTGGCGCGGCGGCGCAGCGAAATCGGCGTCCGCGTCGCCATGGGCGCTTCCGCCCGGGACATCCTCGCGCTCGTCTTCAAGGAAGCCTCCCTGCTTGTCGCCATCGGGCTCGGGCTCGGCCTTGCGGCGTCTTACGGCGTCTCCCGCTTCGCTGAATCGCTCCTGTTCGGCCTCAAGCCGAACGACGCCTTTACCCTCGGCGCCGCGTGCGCCCTGCTGGCCGCCATAGCCTTTTTCGCCACGCTGGTCCCCGCCCGCCGCGCCCTGCAAATGGACCCGGCTGTGGCGCTGCGCGAGGAGTGACCGACGCACCCTCGCGAGATAATGAGTCATGGCACTCTCCGAGGGAAAAATTCACCACCTTCGCGCGCTCTCCAATGGCGACGGCATCATCGCCGCCGCCGCCATGGACCAGCGCGGTAGCCTCCAGAAATCGATCGCGTCCGCGAAGGGCATCGACAGGAACGCCGTCACGGACGAAATGATGCAAGAGTTCAAGGCCGCGGTCACCCGCGTTCTTACCCCGCACGCCAGCGCCATCCTGCTCGATCCCGAATGGGGCCTCGAGGCTTCCAAACAGCGCCACCAGGACTGCGGACTGCTGCTCGCCTACGAAGCCTCCGGCTACGACAACACCCAGCCAGGGCGTCTGCCGGACCTGCTCCCCCACGTCTCGGTTCAGCGCATCAAGAACTGGGGCGCCAACGCTGTCAAGATACTCCTCTACTACACGCCCTTCGACGATCCCAAGGTCAACGACATCAAGCATGCCTTCATCGAGCGCATCGGCGCCGAGTGTCTCGCGCACGATATTCCTTTCTTCCTCGAATTCGTCGCGTATGACCCGGCGGGAGGCGACGAGAAGGGACCCGAGTTCGCGAAGGCCAAGCCCGATATCGTGCTGCGCAGCATGGCCGAATTTTCGAAGGACATCTACCACGTCGATGTCCTCAAGGTTGAGGTCCCCATCAACGCGGACTATGTCGAAGGGAGTTCCGTGTTCAAGGGCACCAAGGTCTACACTCGTACCGAAGCGTTGATGCACTTCCGCAACGCCGCAGGCGTCGCTACCAGGCCGTTCATCTACCTCTCCGCCGGTGTCTCCAATGATCAATTCACCGAGAGCCTTCGCATGGCCTCCGAGGCGGGTACTGGCTTCTCCGGCGTCCTGTGTGGACGCGCAACGTGGAAGGAGGGCATTCCGGTGTATGCCAAGCAGGGCGTCAAAGCCCTAGAAGACTGGCTTTCGAGCGAGGGCGTCAAGAACATCAACGCCGTGAACGACGCCATTCGCGGAGCCACTCCCTGGTTCGTGAAGTTCGGACTCGCGCCGGCCGTCGTCGGCTGAGCGAAATCTCGTTCCACCGCGAGCCATTGCCCCACCGATGGCTCGCGTATTGAGTGAAGGACGCCAATGGTCTTACGCTACTGCCTTGCCTTGACGGCGCTGCTGTCGGTGCCTACCCTTGCGCAGCACCACCACGCCTCGCCGCCGGCTGAGAAACCGGTAGTGCTTCTGAAAGGCCTCGGCGCACACCGCCACGCGATCCGGACCACCAACCCCCAGGCCCAGGACTTCTTCAATCAAGGCCTGGTGAAGCTCTACGGCTTCAACCGCTACGAAGCGCTCCGCTCGTTCCGCGAAGCTTCCCGCCTCGACCCCGCCGCCCTCATGCCCTATTGGGGTATGGCTATGGCACAGGGCCCGCACATCAACATGGACATGGATGAGGACGTCAACCTCAAAGCCGTCTGCGCTGCTCTCGAAGCCGGACGTCCCCACCGCGCAAACGCGCCTGGGCGCGAACGGGATTACTTCGACGCCCTCGCGGCGAAGTGCCCCGAGTACAACCCCGCCGCCTACGTCGCCGCCATGAAGGCGCTTGCCGCCAAGTACCCCGACGACCTCGACGCCGCCACGCTCTACGCCGAAAGCATCATGATCCCCGTCCGCTGGCGTTGGTGGTCGCCCGACGGCAAGCCCGCCGCCCACATGGAAGAGTGCGTGCGCACGTTGGAAGCGGTGATGCGCCGCGACCCCCAGCACCCCGGCGCCAATCACTTCTACATCCACGCCGTCGAAATGTCGCCGAGCCCCGAGCGCGCCATCCCGTCCGCGCAACGCCTGATGGGCGTCGTCCCCGCGGCCGGCCACCTCGTCCACATGCCCGGCCACATCTGGCTACTGACCGGTGACTACGACATCGCCGCTGACGTCAACGAACGCGCGGCTCAGGTGGACCGCGAGTATATGGCCGCCACCGGCGTCACCGGCAGCAGCTACATGGGCTATTACGTGCACAATCTGCACTTCGTCGCCTATGCGCGTTCCATGCAGGGGCGGCAGGCCGATGCGCGGAAGGCCGCCGATACCATCGCCGCGGAAGCGGCCAAACACACCGAAGCGATGCCGATGATGGCCGACGCCTTCGTCAACATGCCGGTCCTTGTCGCCGTCCGCTTTGCCCAGTGGGAGCACGTCCTCGCCCTTCCTCAGCCAGACGCGAAACTCGTAGCTTCCACCGCGCTCTGGCACTGGGGCCGCGCCCTCGCCCTACATGCCAAGGGCCGGCCCGCGGCCGAAGAGCAGCGCCTCTTCGAGCAGCACCGCGAGAAGGTTCCGGCGAACTGGATCTGGCTCAATAACAAGGCGCGCGACGTCCTCGCCGTGGCTTCCGTCGTCTTGAACGCTCGCCTGACGGATGACGTCGAACTCTGGCGAAAAGCAGTCGCTCTGGAGGACGCGCTTGTCTACGACGAGCCTCCGGCGTACTTCTATCCGGTCCGCGAGTCCCTCGGCGGAGCTCTGCTTCGCGCAGGCCGCGCCGCCGAGGCGGAGGCCGTTTTCCGCGAGGGCTTGAAGCTGCGCCCTCGCAACGGCCGCATGCTCTTCGGGCTGCTCGAAAGCCTGAAGAAGCAAGGCAGAGATCTGGCTACCGTCCAGCAGGAGTTCGACCGCGCGTGGCGGCGTTCAGACGTCAGGCTCTCGCTGCACCAGCTCTAGCCGTGTCCGTCTTCGCCGCGCCCAGGCGCTGGGTCGCGAATCCCACTACCAGGCCCAGAATGCTGCCAGGCAGCATGATCTCGAAGTAGTATTTGCCCTGCAGGTACGCCACCAGCCAACTCCAGAACATGCCGACCAGCAGGCCCACGATGCAACCCTTCGCCACCGAATTCACCTTTCGCGCATAGATGCCCGCCATCACGCCGGTCAGTATCCCCTTGAATGTGGACCCCATCACGATCTCCGCCATCTGGTTCCTCACCTCCGGCGTGAACCATGCGGTCAGTCCGTCGAACACCCCGAGGACCGCGCCGAGCGCCAGTCCCCACAAAATCTTGCCCATGTGCCACTCTCCTTCGGGTGTTTATACAATATCGCCACCCCTCCCTTTACCGCCCGAAGAAAAAAAGCACGAGCCCGCGCATCACCAGGTACGCCGCCACCAGCGCCGCGAGCGTCGAATGCTTGCCCAAGACGCGCACCGAGCGCTCCCAAACGTTCTCCCGGTACGCTTCCACAGGTTCGCCATCCAGAAAGCGCCCCACGTCCCCCATCAGCGCCCGCACGCTCTCATACCGCCCCGCCGGATCATCTCGCATTGCCTTCGCCGCCACCGCTCTCAGCAGCTTCGGAGCGCCCTCGGGCAGCATCGCGCGCAGCATCGCGCCCAGGCTGTACACGTCGGAGCGCGCATCCCCCTCCCGCTCCGGAGCCGCAAAGCCCGGCGTCCCCGCCCGCACGCCCCAATCGATCAGCAGCACCTCGCCGAACTCGCCCACCATCACGTTCGCCGGCTTCAAGTCCGTGTTCCGCACGCCGCGACTGTGCGCAAACGCC
>JANRJO010000021.1:0-26807 GCA_033763935.1 Bryobacteraceae bacterium | reverse complement strand
CCTTCATGGCTATCGTGAGATTCCGATCTTGGTTAAAGAACTGGAGCTTGCTATCGTCAAGAGCATTCCTGTTCGTCATGCGAGCGTGGCATGACCACAGTCAACCCCGTCGCTCGTTTCAACTGAATTCCGGGCATCCTCTATCGGACTTTCATATCCTAAATTCAAGAATCTCCGACGTCCTCAGCATTCCTGTAAGGCGGCGGCTTCGGACCGAAGTTTGGCGGACAAGGCGCCGGCTTCCTGGCTGGATACGGAATAAGCGATGACGCCGCAATAGAGGACGCAGCCGGCAGGAGACGGGGCCGCGGAGATGGAAAGTGTGACCGCACCGCACTTCAGAGTTCCGAGGGTTTCATAAGTTGCGTCGAGGTAAGGCCGAAAATCGGCGGGTAGCCTGGATCGAAAACGCCGAAGGGCTTCGATGGGAGCGAGGCCGGCGATGGGCTGGGCAAAGAACCGATTCGTGGCCTGGTGCTGCCGGTGCTTCTCCAGCATGATTTTGAGGCTCGTGAAGCAACAGGCCCAGCCGCCGAGCGTGCCTTCGAATTCTCCATCCCAGTCGGCACTGGATCCGAAGCCAGAGTGCACGAGGCGGAGAAGTGTTTTGCCCTTGCTGGTTTCGAGTATGTAGTCCTGCACGAGACGGCGCGGCTCCAAGGGCTCCGTGTGACCATCAACGGTGAGTGTCTTCTCGCGCACCTCAGTGAGGCGAAGGCGGCTGGGCGGCTCCCAGGTCTCAATGCCGGAGCGCCAGACGATCCCGTCGCCCCAGTTCCAGGTGATGGAGCCGCCTGGGCCCGGCGAGACCTCGGCCTGAGGAGCGAACCAGCGGGGAATCACACCGGGGTTCGTGAGTGCTTCCCAGACCTCCTCCGGCGTGGCATCGATCTCGATTACGGTCTCATGCGAGCGCGCGGACTGAAGCGCGCCGCGGATCTCTTCGTGGAGTTTCATGTGAGTTCACACCAGGCGCACGGAGGCCTGCTCCGGCGGGTTCGGACTTGAGGGTTTTGGCCACGCGCCTACGAGCAGCCGGAATGAACGGCCGCCGGGGGCGGCGTCGTCGTTGTATTTGGCCACCAGACCGGCAATCGTCTCGAGCAGGTCGGCGGTGAACGAGGCGCGCGACTGCGCGTCCCGAAAGCGAATTGCGGATTCGATGGTAAGGGTCGGGACTTTTTTCTTCGCCTTCGCGGCACGCTCGGCGAGGACGCCGACTTCAGAGACCGCGCGGGCCGAGGCGGAGGCGAGGTAGGCGGCGGAGAAGCGGTCCTGCAGCAGGTCAGGGTTGGCGGCGAGGGCGCCGAGCGCGACGGGCGAGATGACGTAGGAGCGGGCGGTGGCTCGCAGCACGCGCTCATTGCAGTTGCCCTTGAGGCGGTTCTCGACGAACTCGACGAGGCCTTCCCGCTCGAGTTCCTTGAGGTGATAGTTGACGGTCTGGCGGGGCAGTTTGAGCTTGCGGGCGACGCCGGACGCCGAGTCGGGTTCGGACAGGAGTTCGAGCATGCGGAGGCGCTCCGGCTTGAGAAGCGACTCGGCGGCCGAGGGCGATTGCACAAGGGCCAGTCCCATGACCCTATTATTCTTCTTGACCGTTTTCCTGGTCAAGTAACATTTGACGAGCGAGGGTCCTGGGGGCCATTGCAATTGCGGCGGCGGGCGGATAGGATTCTGGAACCGCAGAACACATGCGGCGACCGCATCGAACTGGGAGGAGACATTGTGAGCGAAACGATCGGATTAGACGAATTGACGCCCGCACCGCAGGGCGACTACACACCGATGGACCCGCGGCTGCAGCGCATTGTGGCGCGGGCGCGGAAGGGACAGCGGAGGCCGGCGAGTTCTTCGACGTCGGTGAACGAAATTGCCGTGGTGGCGCGCGTGAGCAGCGTCGACGACTGGCTGGGGCTGAGCGAGGTGAAGCCGGGCGTCGTGATTCCGGGAGACGGGGGCGATGCGATTGTGACCGGGAGAATTCCGGTGTCCCGCATCGAGGCTGTGCGGGAAATGCCGTTTGTACTAAGCCTGAAGGCCGCGCAGCCGGTGCAGCGCACGCTGGGTGCGACGACGGCCGATACGGGGGCGAGCCCCAAGTTGCTGCCGAAGGGCACGAAGGCGGCGGGCGGCAAGGGCGTGGTGGTGGGCGTCGTGGACTTCGGCTGCGATTTTGCACACCGCAACTTCCGGCTGCCCAACGGCACGACGCGGGTGGAGGCGATCTGGAATCAGAGCGCGGCGCCGACGGCGACGAGTCCGTTCGGCTACGGACGGGTTTACGAACGGGCGCAGATCAACGCGGCGTTGAAGAAGGCCGATCCGTACGCTGCGCTGGGGTACGGGCCCGACCCGGACAACGAGTTCGAGAAGGGCTCGCACGGCACGCACGTGATGGACATTGCGGCGGGCAACGGGCGCGGGTCGGGCGTGGCGGGCATCGCGCCGCAGGCGGACCTGATCTTCGTCGAACTGGCGTCGTCGGACATTCCGTGGGCCGGGAAAGAGGTGACGGGAAAATCTTTCGGGGACTCGGTGCAGTTGCTCGAAGCCGTGCAGTTCATCATCGAGCGGGCAGCGGGCCGGCCGTGCGCCATCAACCTCAGCCTGGGCACCAACGGCGGACCGCACGACGGAACGACGCTGGTGGAGCAGGGCATCGACCGGCTGGTGCGGCAGGCGCCGAACCGGGCGGTGATCATTGCGGCGTCGAACTCCTTCGGAGACGGGATTCACGCGGCGGGCACGGTTGCGCCCGCGGGGCGCACGGACATCCCGTGGAACGTTATTGCCCAGGACGTCACAGCGAACGAGATGGAACTCTGGTATTCCGGAGCGGACAAGTTCGCGGTGGAGTTGATTGCGCCGAACGGAACCAGCCTGGTGACGGTTGAGCCGGGCAAAACGGGAGAGCTGACGACGAACAGCGGCCGCACCGCAATCTTCGTTTCGAACCGGTTGAACGAGCCGAACAACCAGGACAACACGATCAGCGTGTTTCTGGAGCGCGGCTTGCCGGCCGGCCGGTGGGTGGTGCGTCTGCATGGCCGGAGCGTCGCCGACGGCAAGTGGCACGCCTGGATCGAACGTGACGACGCGGGACAATCGACGTTCTTCCAGCCGCTCGACAACTCGCACACGCTGGGCTCCATTTCAACGGGGCACGAGACGATCGTGGTGGGCTCCTATGACGCGCACAAGGCGAACGTGCCGCTCTCGTGGTTCTCGAGCGCAGGGCCGACGCGCGACGGGCGGGAGAAGCCGGAACTATCTGCGCCGGGACACGCTGTGCTTGCGGCGCACTCGCGGACGGGCACGGGCGTGATTTCGAAGTCGGGAACCAGCATGGCGGCGCCGGCCGTGACCGGGATCGGCGCATTGGTGCTGGCGCAGGCGAAGGCCCAAAAGAAGAACCTGGCCATCGGCGACCTGCGGCAGATCCTGTTGGAGACGGCGCGCCCCATGACGCCGGCCGCCTGGGATGCACGGTACGGCAAGGGCCGGATCGCCGGCGCCGAGGCGGTGAAGCGGCTCATGGCCGGCGCGGCGGCGCCACCCGTGAAGCGGGCGGCGGCAAAGCGGGCAGGTGGGCGATCCTGATAGAGATGCCAATATCTATCGACGAACTCAAGCCGCCGGATCCGGACGATGAGAACCGTGAGCCGGCGCAGGGGCGTGTGACGGCGATTGTGAAGGTGACAAGGGCCGGCTACGTTCCGGAGGGCGTGACGGTGCGGGCACGGATCGACGAGGAGATGTTCACGGCTTCCCTGCCCGCACGGCTTCTCGCACAGGTGCGCTCGGATCCTCTGGTGGCTTCGATTGAAGAGTCAGAGCCCCTGCAGCGGATCGACTGACCTTGACGGAGTAAATTTCGGGCGTTGGGCCTGCGGGCGGCGGCTGCGGCGGCCGAAGGATGAGTGGAGGTGTGTGTGATCGGCTCCTTCCTTCGCGCGGTGTCGGGCAAGTCAGGATTGCGCATGGCCCTTCACCGGCATTTCGGCGAGGTTCCGGTGGAAACGATTCTGACGGCGGGGCGGGATTTCCCGGTGACGTCGCGGGTGGACGTGCAGACGGCGCTCAACGAGTTGCTGGACACCCGGCCGGGCGTGCGGCTGCTCGGCGTGAACTCGCAGATGAACCACGAGACGCCAACCTTGGCGGCGTTTCTGACGCCGAGTCCGTGGCCGTCCGAGATCGGCCCTTTGCAGCACGACGAGGTGGACATCGGCGACCCCGCGCCGGTGCGTTGCCTGAAGAACGGCCTGTGGCTGGCGAGGGAGGGCGACCTGCCGTTCGCGGTCCTGCTGTCGCCGGCCATTCAGTACGGGCAGTTGCGGGGAAGTCATATCGAGATCGGCGTGCCATCGGGCGAGGCGGGGGCGGAGTTCTCGGCAGGCTTCTTCCGTGAGCTGGAGGTTCGGGTGACGGCCGGGCGGACGTATCGCGGCCGCGTGCTGTCGCTCGAGCAGGCGATGGACTACGGCGGGTTGGGCGGAGCAGTGAAGGTTCACCGGCTGAAGAAAGTAGAGCGAGAGGAAGTAATTCTGCCGGCGAAGACGATCGATCTGCTGGACCGCAACGTGGGGCGCTTCGTGGCCGCGCGCGAGCGCATCAAGCAACTGCGGTTTTCGGCCCGAAAGGGACTGCTGTTCTACGGGCCGCCGGGCACCGGCAAGACGCACACGATTCACTACCTGGCCTCACAGCTACCGGAGCACACGACGCTGCTGATCACGGCCGAGCAAGTGGGCCTGATTGGCGAGTACTTCCGCTTGGCGCGATTTCTGCAGCCTTCGATGATGGTGATCGAGGATGTCGATCTGATCGCACGCGAGCGCGAGCACATGAGCAATCCGATGCAGGAGGTGATGCTCAACAAGCTGCTGAACGAGATGGACGGGCTGCGGGAAGACGCGGACGTGCTGGTGATTCTGACCACGAACCGGCCGGACCACCTGGAGCCCGCGCTGGCGTCGCGGCCGGGGCGGATCGATCAGGCGATCGAGTTTCCGCTGCCGGACGTTGAGGGACGGCGGAAGCTGGCGCTGCTCTATTCGAAGGGACTCGAGGTTCCGGGCGCGGTACTCGACCTGATCATTCGCCGGACGGAGGGAGGGAGCGCGGCGTTCATCAAGGAGCTGATGCGCCGGTCGGCGCAGTTCGAGATCGAGTCGAGCGGCGGGGCGGTGTTGGCGGCGGGATCGGTGGATGCGGCGATGGAGGAGATGGTGTTTGCGGGCGGCAGCGTGAACCTGAAACTGCTCGGGGGACCTATGGCTTCTGCGAGCGGAGTTTCTTGACGAGTTGGGCTTGCTCCTGCGCCTTGGCCTTCTCGCCGAGGGCGGAGTAGGCGCGCATGAGCTGGTAGCGGGTTTCGGCGGCATCGGGGCACCCGCTGGAGGGCACGGTCGAGAAGGGGCAGGGCGGCATTCGGGTTCTGCTCGTCGATTTCGAAGCGGGCGGCGAGGGTGAGCGCGTAGGGATCCTCGGGCGAGAGATCGAGGGCGCGTGTGACCGCTGTCTTCGCGCGTGGCCGATTGCCCGCCGACTGGGCAATCAACGCTTCCGCAAGGTAGTAGTGGAGCTCTGGAGAGTCGTCGCCCAGCGAGGCGGCGGTTTCGAGGTAGGGGAGGGCCTCCACGAACTTGCCGCGGGTCGAGGGCGGTGGCGAGGTCGAGTTGGAGAAGGCGGTCCGGCGGGGCTTTCGCGAGGAGGGCGCGGGCTTCGGTGACGCGGTGGCGGCGAAGGAGCAGAGTCGCGGCTTCGTGGTGGAGGTCCGCGCGGCTAGGCGCGGACGCGAGGGCCTTGTTGAGGGCGGCGACAGCCTCTTCGAAGCGGCCGGCGGTGTTTCGAAAGAGTTAGGGAGGACTGATGCGGCCGCGAAAGGGAGAACAAGCGGCTTCGGGGAGATGTGAGAAGGGGCCGTGGACCGGCCCCCGGGAGGACGAACTAGACGACGTCGACGCCCATGCTGCGGGCGGTGCCTTTGACGGAGTTCATAGCGGCTTCGACGGTGAAGCAGTTGAGGTCGGGCATCTTGAGCTTAGCGATCTCTTCCACCTGCTTCATGGTGATCTTGCCGACCTTGGTTTTATTCGGCGTGGCCGAGCCCTTGGCGAGATTGACGGCGCGCTTGATGAGGACCGGGACCGGCGGGGTCTTGGTGATGAAGGTGAACGAACGGTCGTTGTAGATGGTGATGACGACCGGGATGATGAGACCTTCCTGATCCTTGCCCGAGGTCTTCGCGTTGAAGGCCTTGCAGAACTCCATGATATTGACGCCCTGGGGACCGAGGGCGGTACCGACGGGAGGCGCGGGGGTGGCCTTGCCGGCGGGGATCTGCAGCTTTACCTGACCAGTTACTTTCTTTGCCATAGCAATCTACTCTCGTGAACCGCAAACAGCGCGGACTTAGACCTTTTCCACCTGGAGAAAATCGAGCTCGACCGGCGTAGCGCGGCCGAAGATAGTGACCAGCACGCGGAGCGTATTGCGCTCGGGGTTAACTTCGTCCACGCGGCCGGAGAAGTTGGCGAAGGGGCCGTCGATGATACGCACGGTCTCGTTCTTCTCGAAGTTGAGCTTCGGACGCGGGCGCTCGGCGGCCGACGCCTGCCGATAGAGAACGGAATTGACCTCGTCAGCGGTGAGGGGCACGGGGGTGTTCCCGCCGCCGACGAAACCAGTAACGCGAGGCGTGTTCTTCACCTGGTGCCACAGCTCGTCGTCCATCTCCATCTGCACGAGCACGTAGCCCGGATAGAGGAGACGGCGGCTGGTGACTTTCTTGCCATTCCGGAGCTCAACCACCTCTTCAGTAGGAATCAGGACCTGGCCGAGACGATGGGCGAAGCCGAAGGCCTGCGCGCGGCTGCGGAGGGACTCCGCGACTTTCTGTTCGAAGCCGGAGTACGTGTGGATGATGAACCACTTGAGGTTCGGATTGACGTCGACGGGGGGCGCGGCCGCTTCTTCTTCCGCCGGTTGCTCGACGGTCTCGGGGGCGGGCGGAGTTGCCTCGGCTTCCTCCGGCGCGGCGACGTCGGCGTTCGACTCGGGCGCGTATTGTTCTTCTTCTTGCGCTTCGTCCGTCCAGCGGACGTTGTCCTGATCTGCCATTGCGGCCTACTTTGTTAGGGCGTCGAAAATCTTGTTGACTCCGCGGCCCAGCAGGAGATCAACGACAGCGAAATACGCGGCGAAAGCGAAGACGGCGACGATCACGACGGTGGTGGTGGCGCGGACCTGCTTCCAGTTGGGCCAGGTGACACGGCGCATCTCAGACTTGAGATCTTCGATGTACTCTTTCACGCGCGCGGGAAAGCGCGACATGCGCTGCCCAAAATTTTCGTTGGGCTGTTCCGTCAGTGCTCGAACTTCCGCCATAAGAACTCTTCTCCGCCGGGCTTGGTACCGGCGATCCTCAATTTTCCTATCCAGGTGCTGGTAGCCGGGAGCAAGCGCCTGGACGAAAGCGCCGGTCCCTGTAGGGAGTGGCAGGGGCGGAGGGATTCGAACCCCCACTCGCGGTTTTGGAGACCGCTGGTCTGCCGTTAAACCTACGCCCCTATCGCGACCGGATTGTCAAACGCCTACGACCCTATTCTACAGCCAAAACGGATGCCATGCCCGACCGTTCCGCCGGACTGCCCGGCGGCGCGCCGGACGTTTACTTGGTCTCGCGGTGCACCTGGTGCTTGCGGCAGAACGGGCAGAACTTCTTGAACTCGAGACGCTCGGTAGTCGTCTTCTTGTTCTTCATGTTCGTGTAGTTCCGGTTCTTGCACTCGGTGCACTGAAACGTGATGATTTCTCGCGGCATATTGCGACTCCAACGCCCCGGTTGCGCGGCGGCTCCCGGAGACCGTATAGCAAAGACTTACGGGGAAGCGCGACGACCGGAGAAAAGGCCACACTCCGCCTTCCGGCGTCAGACCTGAATTACGAGTGTAGCAGAGGGGTGGAGGGGGTGCAAGGCTCGGTCCTGGCGAAAAGTGGTATATTCGTTTGGTATATCTCACCCGGGGAGGCGCAATGGACACGGCAAAGATCTTCTGGTCCGGCCGATCGCAGGCGGTGAGGCTGCCGCGGGCGTACCGGGTGGAAGGTCCGGAAGTTTCCATCCGGCGCCGGGGCCGCGCCATCGTCCTCGAACCTCTACCCGAGACTTGGGAATGGCTTGATGATCTGGCGGGCGAGGTCGACGATGACATGGTGTCCGCGGTGCGAGAGAAGCCGGGGCCGGCAGAGCGGCCGGAACTCGGGGAGGCCTTCCGCTAATGCGGTATCTGCTCGACGCGAACGCTGTCATCGCACTGCTGAACGACACCACGTCTCCGATCGCACGCCGAATTCGCCGGCACGCGCCCCGAGATATCGCCGTGCCGGCAGTGGTCGTCCACGAGCTGTACTACGGCGCGTTCAAGAGCCATCGTGTAGAAAGGAACGTCGCCCTGGTCGACGCGCTCCAGTTTCCGGTCCTAGAGTTCGACCATGAGGACGCCCGGCAGGCCGGGGAGATCCGAGCCCAACTGGCGGCGAAGGGAACGCCGATTGGGCCGTACGATGTGCTGATCGCGGGGCAGGCCAAGGCTCGGGAGTTGACGCTCGTTACGCACAACACGACCGAGTTCCGCTGTGTTTCCGGGCTGAAGGTGGAAGACTGGAAGGGAGAGGCGGTGGCGGAGCCTGAAGCGAAGGGGAGGCGGAAGTCGACTGCCAAGGGACACTGGAAAGCGTGAGATGGTGACCCGGGCGGGACTCGAACCCGCGACCCTCTGATTAAAAGTCAGATGCTCTACCGACTGAGCTACCAGGTCCCTGGAGAGAGGCGAACAATTTCAGGGTAGCACGCAGGCGCGTCAGCGCTTGCCGGTGAGTTCCCGAATGCGGATGTTGCGGAACATGGCGACGCTGAACTGGTCGTGAAGCTGGAGGCCGATGGGGCCGGTCTTCGAGCGCGCGGGGTCGCCCGGGTGCTCCGCTACCTGCACACCGTTCACGAACACCTTGATGGATTCGTTCCGGGATTCGATACGCAGCTTGTTCCATTCGTGATCCACCTGCGCGCCGGGTTTGGCATCGGCAAACGTGTAGATGCTGCCGGTCGGCTTGGGGTCGGGGTAGCCGTTGTTGAGCTGGATTTCGTAGCCGATTTTGGATGGGGTACGCCGAAAGTCGGCGGGCGTGGTGATGGCGTACTGGGCGCGGCTGGTATCACGAAGGGAGACGCCGCTGTTGCCCTCACCGCGCAGCCAGTATTCGAGTTCGAGATCGAACTCGCCGAACTCCTGCACGGTGTAGAGCCACGCTTGTGTGTTCAGCCAGTCGTCGAAGCGCTTCTTCTCGAGCGGCCACTCCTTGGGGAACCCGGTACGGGGCGCTTTGAAGCCGACCAGCGTTCCGTCCCGCATGACGTGCCAGGTCGCGTCGCCGCGCTTCTCCCAGCCGTCGAGGTTCTTGCCGTTGAACAACGGTCGCCACTGTTGCGCGCCAAGGGAGCAGGCGAGCGTGAACAACAGGAGAACGCTTCTCACTTCTTCTCCGGAGGGACTTCGCCCGGGCGGCGCAGGGACGGCGCTTTACGCTGCTTCTTCTGCGCCTCCGCGGCCTTCTTCTCTTCGGCTTTGCGCGCTTCGACCACTCCGGGCGAGCTCATCTCGTCGCGCTCCTTGACCTCTTTCTTGTCCCGGGCGGCGAGCGAGCCGGCACGTTCACCCAGGTCCTGCGCCGACAGCTCCGCGCTGTCCTCCGTGGTTTCAATGGCGTTCGTCAGCACGAACTGATAGCGGGCCATGTCCTTCGGGTTCGATTCCTGGATCTGCCGCAGCGCCTCCGCCATCTCACTCTCGGCCTCAGCGACCTCCGTGAGCCCGAGCTTGATGTCCACCTTGCGCCGGATGGCATCGTCGGCGACGGTGTCCATGGCCTCGATGATCTTCGTGTAGTCCTCGAGCGTGTCGTGCACGAGGGCGGCTCGGCCGGGCTTGTCCTGTGCGATTAACTGGCGCACCAGCTCGATCCGCAGGCGAGCGAACTGGACGTACAGCTTCAGACGTTCATTCGGCTCCTGCACCAGGCGGATCTGATCGATCTCATCCTGAGTCAGGAAGTCCCGCTGCTGGGCAGCGAGGGGAAGCATCGTTAAGAGGATTGCCAGGAGGAAACGCACGGCGGCCACCTACCTTTTCTTCGACATCACGCCGAGCAAGAACTCTTCGTGCACGGCCTGGACATACTTTTGTAGCTCGTCGATCACCGGCCGGTCTTCGAGGCCTGCCTCCGAGGAGAAGCTTTTGAGCCGCCGGTCGAGGTCGCTTGCCCGCTGCTCGCCGTTTTTGTAGTAGCGCGTCATTTTGCTCGGATGCTTGCCGGTATCCTTCAGAGTCTGCAATGCCAACTCCACGGACTGGCGGACCTCATCGAGCGACGCACGGAACGCTTCTGTCTTGCCGTCTTTCCAAGCCTGGCGGGCGGCGGTGAGGGCGGCATCCGCGTTCAGCATGGCCTTTTCGGAGCGCTTCTCCGGGCGCGGTTCCGCTTTCACCGAGGCCAGGTCAGCACGAACGAGTGTCGCCAGACCGAGCAGCGCCCACACGACCAGGAATCTCATTTCCGCTCCAGTTCTTTTTGCAGCACCTTGATGCGCTGCCGGGCCTTGAACTCCTCGTTGGGACTTTGCCCGGTGCTCATTTCGAGGAAGCGCTGGTAGCTCTCGAGTGCGGGCTTCTGCTGCTTCATGCGATCGAGCACAACGGCACGGAAGTAGACGTGGCCCGCTTTCTCGCCGCCGAGCGCCTTCACCTTATCGAGCGCCTGCAGGGCGGTCGGGTAGTTCTCGGCGAGGATGAGGATGACGCTGAGTTCGCTGAAGGCCTCGACGGAATCGGGCTTGGCCTGAGCGGCGCGGAGGAACGCCCTTGCCGCCTCCTGATAGTTTCGCTGGTCGCGCATCGTTCGCCCGTAGTAGAGCTGCAGATCGTAGTTGGCGGGCTCGGTGGCGGCCACCTCGCCGAGCAGTTTCAGGCCGTCCGCGGCGCGATTGGCCTTGAGATACGACTGGGCGAGCGCGAGCCGGTTGGCGGGTGTGGGCGAGGACTTCACGGCGGCCTCGAGGTGTGGGATCGCCCTCTCGAACTCATTGAGGCGGGCCAGCAATTCGCCGAGGCGCTCGCGGGCGGCGACGTTGTCGAGCCGCTGCTCGTAGATCTCCACGGCCTTGCGGGGCTCGTTCGCGGCTTCGTAAACAGATGCCAATTCCAGGATGGCGTCGGCGGTAGCAGGGTCGGCGGCAGCGGCCCTCTTGTAATCGGCGGCGGCTTCGTCCAAACGGTTCTGGCGAGCCTTTGCGCGAGCCAGACCGACGAGCGGGTGTCCGGCTTTCGGATCGATGACCGACGCCGCCGCGTACGCTTTCTCCGCTTCCGCGAACCGCTGTGCGCCGAACAGAGCCTCGGCGAGGTAGAACGCAGGCCGGAACTCCGAGGGCTTCTTCGCATGCGCCGCCTCGAGGAGGGGCACGGCATTCGCGAACTGCTCCTGCCGCACATAGAGCATGCCGAGATTCAACTCGGCTTCGTAGAGGCCGGGCTTCAGCTCCAGCGCCTTCTGGAAGGCGGGAATGGCATCCTTATCGCGATCGAGGAGGCTGTAGGCGAGACCGAGGTGGAAGTGGGCCGCGTAATCCTTCGCGTCGTTCGCGATCGCGGTCTTGAAATGCTCCACCGCGACGTCGTACTTCTGCGCTTCCAGGGCCTTCTGACCCTCGGCAACAGGATCAGCGGCCTGCAGCAGCGCGGCGAACGCGAGAGCGAGAAGGCTCCCCATGCCTTCATTCTAGCCGCCGGGTCACGCGCTCTGCGCAAGCAGCGGGGCGAGGTGGCGGCCCGTATGGGAATTCGCGGCTTCCGCGATCTGCTCCGGCGTACCTTCAGCAACAATGCGTCCGCCGGCGTCGCCGCCGTCGGGGCCGAGATCGATGATCCAGTCGGCGGCGCGAATGACGTCGAGGTTGTGCTCGATGATCAGGAGGCTGGCGCCGTTCTGAATGAGCCGGCGGAAGGCGTCGAGCAGTTTGGCGATGTCGTCGAAGTGAAGGCCGGTGGTGGGCTCGTCGAAGATATAGAGGACGCCTTCGGAGGTCGGCTGCATGAGGTGCGCGGCGAGTTTCACGCGCTGCGCCTCGCCGCCGCTCAGGGTGGTGGCGCTCTGGCCGAGGCGCAGATACCCGAGGCCGACGTCGTTCAGCACCTTCAGCCGGGCAGTCAGACGGGGCACGTCGGCGAAGAACTGGATCGCCTCCCGCACGGTCAGCCGCAGGACTTCGTGAATGTTCAGCCCGCGATGGCGAACCTCTAGCACCGTGCTCTTATAGCGCGTGCCCTTGCATTCTTCGCAGATCAACTCCACGTCGGCGAGGAACTGCATCTCGACCGTGACGGTGCCGTCGCCCTGGCAGGTTTCGCAGCGCCCGCCCGGGATGTTGAACGAGAAGTGGCCGGCGCCGTAGCCGCGGCGCTGGGCCTCGGCCGTGGACGCGAAGACTTCGCGAATGATGTCGAAGGCCTTTACGTAGGTCACCGGGTTCGAACGGGGCGTGCGGCCGATGGGCGACTGGTCGACCAGAATGATGTCACGCACCAGTTCCGAGCGCTCCACGCGGGAGCACGTCAGCTTGGGTCCGACTTCCGCCGGTAACTCGGCTTCGATTTCGACCGGCGCCTTGCGCAGTCGCGCCTGCAGCGACTTGAAAATGACTTCGTGCACCAGTGTGGATTTGCCCGAACCCGAGACGCCGGTGACCACGGTCATCATTCCCAGAGGGACGGAGACGTCGATGCCCTTGAGGTTGTTGGCGCGGGCCCCGAGGAATCGCACGACGCGCTTCGGGTTCACGGGCTTGCGCTGGGCGAGGGGTCCGGTGGCGCTCAATTCCCCGCGCAGATAGCGCGAGGTTAGCGAGCCGGCGGCTCCGTTGGAGGCCGTCATCAGGTGCTGGAACGGCCCTTCGAACACGAGCTTCCCGCCCATCTCGCCCGCGCCGGGCCCAAGGTCCAGGATATGGTCCGCGGCGCGCATGACGTCGGCATCGTGCTCGACTACGACGATGGTGTTGCCGAGGTCTCGCAGGTCTTCGAGGATGTGGATGAGCCGCGAGGTATCGCGCGGATGCAGCCCGATGGACGGCTCATCGAGAACATACGTTGCCCCTACCAGCCGCGAACCGAGGCAGGTGGCAAGCTGGATGCGCTGCGCTTCGCCGCCGGAGAGAGTCGCGGAGAGACGATCGAGCGTCAAGTATTCGAGGCCGACGTCATTGAGGAACTTCAGCCGCTGCCGGATCTCGACGAGGATCTTGCCGGCGATTCCGTTTTCCTCGTCGGAGAGCGACAGGTCTTCGAAGAAGCGCAGGGCCTCTCCAATGTTCTTGCGGCTGAGTTCGCCGATGGTGCATTCGCCGACGCGAATGTAGAGCGCCTCGGGCCGCAGCCGCGCGCCCCGGCAATCGGGGCATTCGGTGTAGCCGCGATAACGGCTCAGGAAGACGCGCACGTGCACCTTGTACTTCTTTGACTCCACCTCGCGGAAGAACTCCTGGATCCCGCTCTTCAGCACTTCGCGCTCCGCGGGCGTCATCTCGCAGACGGGGACGTCGAATCGCACTTTGCCGCGCGCCTTTTTTCGGAACTCGTCCTGGAACCACTCGTACTGCGGCCGGGTCCAGGGATGGATGGCGCCTTCTTTGATGGAGAGAGACTTATCCGGAATGACGAGATCGAGGTCGTAATCGATGGTGTTGCCGAAGCCCTGGCAGCGCGGGCAGGCGCCGCGCGGATTGTTGAAGCTGAACAGCTGCGGCTCGGGCTCCAGGAACTCGGTGCCGCAGGTTTTGCACTCGAACTTTTCGCTGAAGCGCAGGCGCAAGGGACTCGCCTCGCCCGCCTGCTCGAAGATCGCTTCCCCGGCCTCGCGGTAGCAGATTTCGAGCGAATCGACGATGCGCTGGTGCAGGTCCGGTTGAATGGAGATGCGGTCAACCAGAACGTGGAGGGGCTTGGCGAAGTCGATATCGAGCAGCGATTCGGGGGTCGAGAACTCGTACATCCGCCCTTCCTGGAACAGTCGGTTGAAGCCGCGCTTCCGCAGTTCGAACAGGTGATCGCGCAGCGCGTCCGGAGGGACTTTGCCCTTCAACGTTTCTCGGATGGGAAAGAGCACGTACCAGCGGGAGCCCGCGGGCTGGGCAAGCATCTTCTGCGTGACGGGGTCGACCGTGTCGCGTTCTACGCGCTTCCCGCACGTGGGGCAGTAGGTTCGTCCGACGCGCGCGTAGAGCAGCCGCAGAAAGTCGTGGATCTCGGTGGCGGTGGCGACGGTGGAGCGCGGGTTGCGCGTCTGGTTCTTCTGGCGAATGGCGATGGGCGGCGCGATGCCGTCGATTTCGTCGACCTCGGGTTTCTCCATGCGGTCCAGAAACTGGCGCGCGTAAGCGGACAGCGATTCGACGTAACGCCGCTGGCCCTCGGCGTAGATGGTGTCGAAGACGAGCGACGACTTGCCGGAACCGGACACACCCGTGACCACCGTCAACCGGTTGTGCGGGATCTCGACCGACAGGTTCTTCAGGTTATGCAGACGAGCGCCGCGAATTCGGATGGATTCACTCACCAGGGAAAGCCTTTACTGCGCCGGATGCGACGAGGATGTTATCTCTTAATTTTACCAACCACGCTCTGGATGTCCGCTCCCCGCACCGCAGTTCAGGAGTTTCGCCGCGCGCTGCTCGACTGGTATCGAGCGGTGCGGCGTCCGTTGCCGTGGCGCGAGACGCGGGATCCGTATCGTGTGTGGCTTTCGGAGATCATGCTGCAGCAGACGCGTGTGGCGGCGGCGCTCCCGTACTACCAGCGCTTTCTCGAGCGATTCCCTACCGTCGAAGCACTCGCCGCCGCGCCCGAAGAGAAACTGCTGAAGGCGTGGGAGGGGCTCGGGTATTACACGCGAGCGCGCAACATGCAGAAGGCCGCGAAGAAGATTGTCGCGGCCGGTGCGTTCCCGAACACCTACGAAGGGATTTGGGACTTGCCCGGTATCGGCGCGTATACGGCGGCTGCGATAGCGAGTGTCGTCTTTGGACTGCGGCACGCTGTGCTTGACGGCAACGTCATGCGAGTCGTCAGCCGGTTGACGAACGACGCGGGCGACATCCGGAACCTCGCCACGAGAGCACGCCTGCAGAGCGAAGCGGACGCTCTACTGAACCCGCAGGAGCCGGCCGATCACAACCAGGCGATGATGGAACTCGGCGCGACGCTGTGCCTGCCGAAGTCGCCGCAGTGCCTGTTGTGCCCAGTGAGCGCGCATTGCCGGGCGTTCCAGGAAGGAACGCAGAATGAACTGCCGATCAAGAGCCGGCCGCGCGAGAAGGTGGTGCGCGAACGGGTACTGTACCTGGTGCGCCGGAACGGGAGCGTCCTTTTGTGGCAGCGGCCGCAAAGCGAGCGCTTGATGCCCGGCTTCTGGGAGTTGCCGGAGGCCGAGCACCTGCCGAGCGCCAAGCCCGTCGGGAAACCGCTTGCCGAGTTCAAGCACACAATCACGCATCACGAGTTTCGCTTCCAGGTGAGGGCGGCGAAGGCCGGAGGGAGAAAACACGGCTGCGAGTGGATCGCGTGGAGCAAGATCGAAAGCCTTCCGCTCAGTACCATTGCCCGGAAGGCGCTCCGTCACTGCGTACCGAAGCTGGCGGCGAAGGCGTAGCAGGCGGGGCAGAGCAGTTCGCAGTTGGCTGAGGTGTCCGGCCCGCCCGACCACTGCGGTATGCGGTGACGAAAGTGCCCGTTGTGCGCGGAAACGCTGTTGTCGCAGCGGCGGCCGGCATGGTGCTCGCACCGGCGCAGGCACTCGCAGCGTCCTGCCGCTCGCAGCAGCACTTCCTCTTTCACCGCCTCTGTAAAGGCCACACAACCTCCTGGCCCAAATATAGGGCCGATTCGAGCGAGGCGCGACGCGAGCGGTACTATGGAACTTGCTAGACCTTCGCGATCGCCCCCATCGGCGGTGGAACCCGCTGCGCCGCGAGTGGGTACTGGTATCCCCCCATCGCACACAACGCCCTTGGCAGGGCCAGGTGGAGAAACTGCCGGCCGAGGAGAAGCCCGCCTACGATCCGGAGTGTTATCTCTGTCCGGGTAACCCTCGAGCCGGCGGCGTCCGCAATCCGAATTATCAGAGCACGTTTGTGTTCGACAACGATTTCGCCGCCCTGCTGCCCGGCACCACGGCGGAGGAATGGAACGATGGGCCCCTGCTCCGCGCGGAGGGCGAACCGGGTATCTGCCGCGTCGTGTGCTTTTCGCCGCGCCACGATCTCACCGTCTCTAACATGGATGTGCCGGACTTGCGAAAGGTTGTCGATGTTTGGACCGAGCAGTACCGGGAACTGGGCGCGATACCGTGGATTCGCTCCGTGCAGATCTTCGAGAACCGCGGGGCGATGATGGGGGCGAGTAATCCTCACCCGCACTGCCAAATCTGGGCGAACGCGAGGTTGACGAACGAACTGGCCGCGGAGGTGCACGCGCAGCGGGAGTACCTTGCTGAACACCGCTCCTGCCTACTGTGCGACTACCTGCAGCGCGAAGCACTGCTCCGCGAAAGGATCGTGATCGAGAACGAGCACTTCCTGACCCTCGTTCCCTTCTGGGCCGTGTGGCCATTTGAAACGATGGTCGTCAGCCGGCGGCACCTGAATGGTCTCGATCGGATGACAGATGTTGAACGCACCGCGCTCGCTGCTATCTTGAAAGAGACCACTGCGGCTTACGATCGCTTGTTCGACGTCTCATTCCCCTACACGATGGGGTTTCATCAGCGGCCAACCGATGACGAGGCGCACGAGGAGTTCCACTTCCACGCCCATTACTATCCGCCGCTGTTGCGGTCGGCGACAGTACGAAAGTTCCTCGTAGGATACGAAATGCTCGGCACACCACAGCGCGATATCACGGCGGAATCGGCGGCGGCTCGGCTGCGAGAGGTGCGAGCGTGACCGGATGGCGGGCGTGGGCGTTGCGGCTCGGCCTGGCTGCCGCTCTCGGCCTCGCTTTGTTTTCCAACAGCGTTCGGGTCTCCGACGAGGTCCTACACGCACCCTCGGCGATGCCTGACCGCGTGATCCTAACCTGGAGCGGCGATCCGGCGACCACGCAGTCGGTGACGTGGCGAACCAGCGTGGGCGTTGAGGGAGCGCGCGCGCAGATCGCGGAGGCGGGCGACGGGCCGGACTTCACGAAGCAGTCCGACGAAGTCAAGGCCGCGAGCGAGTTATTGAAGAGCGATCTCGGCGAGGCCGCGTACCACAGCGTGACGTTCCAGAAGCTGAAGCCGTCGACGGTGTACGCCTACCGCGTAGGAGACGGCACGAACTGGACCGAGTGGCATCAGTTCCGGACGGCGAGCGACAAGCCGGCGCCCGTGGAGTTCCTGTATGTAGGCGATGCCCAGAACGACATTCTTTCGCTGTGGTCGCGGGTGGTTCGGACGGGGTACCGTGAGGCGTCGAAGGCACACTTCTTCATTCACGCGGGCGACCTGGTGAACCGCGGCACCAGCGATGCGCTGTGGGGCGAGTGGTTCAGGGCCGGCGGATGGCTAAACGCGACCCTGCCGTCCGTCCCGGTTCCCGGCAATCACGAGTATGGGCGCACTGACGGCAAGCGCACGGTCACGGATCACTGGCGCCGGCAGTATACGCTTCCCGAGAACGGGGCGCCGGGCTTGGAGGAGACTTCGTACTACATCGACATCCAAGGCGTTCGCATCGTCGGGTTGAACTCGAACGAGAAGCACGAAGAGCAGGCGCAGTGGCTGGATGCGCTGCTCGAGAAGAACCCGAACCGCTGGACGATCTGCACCTTCCACCACCCGATTTTTTCGACGGCGCGAGGGCGTGACAACAAGGAACTTCGCGAACTCTGGCAGCCGGTGTTCGACAAGCACGGCGTAGACCTGGTGCTGCAAGGGCACGATCATTCCTACGGGCGGAGCAACCTGCTGTCGGGTACGAATAATAAGTCGGGTGGAACGGTGTACGTCGTGTCGGTGTCGGGACCGAAGATGTACGAATTGGACCGCCACGAATGGATGCAGCGCAAGGCGGAAGATACGCAGCTCTTCCAGATCATCCGCATTGATGGCGACCGGCTGCAGTTCGAATCGCGGACCGCGCGAGGAGCGCTGTATGACGCGTTCGAGCTACGCAAGCAGACGGGCGGGCCGAACGTGATCGTCAACAAGGCGCCCGAGATGCCGGAGAGGCTGCGAAAGCCGGCGGCGACGCCGAGCGGGGACTAGAGTTCGGCAAACAACTCGGCGGCGGAAAGCGTGAAGCCGTACTCTTCGAGCGAGAGGGCGTCTACTGTGGTGAGGCCGGAGGTCGTGTAGACTGCGCACTGCCGTAGCTGCGGGTCAACGATCCAGATATGTTTTACGCCCCATTCTGCGTACTCGCGGAGTTTCTCGAGGAGCGCAGAGTAGCGGTCGTCGGGGGAGACAATCTCGACCACGATCAGCGGCGGTGAAGAGGGAACTTTGTCTCTAAGCGTAGCCGGGTGAACAGCGATATCGGGAATTCGGTAGACACCCTCGCTGATTCGATGCCTCAACTCGGGTTGCACTCGCCAGTTCGCTTGTTGCCGAAGGCGCCTCAGTGCCTCGCCAATGAAGATTTGTAGAGTACTGTGATCCAGGTCTCCCATGTTCCTCTCGACGATCTCCCCGTGCACAAACTCGCGGTCCGGGCCATCGAAGGACATCGCCAAATACTGCTCAGCCGAAACCCCAGCTGTGACCGGCATAGCCTCAGGGTAGCAAAGCGCTCACTGCTTAATAATCGTCCCGTCCCGCTTGCGCACCTCGCCCCAGCCGCCGTTGTGGCGCTGCTTGTCGCCGGTCTCACCATAGCCGAACGGGTACTTCGCCGCCGCCTTCTCGTCCACCTCGATGCCCCAGCCCGGCGCTTCGTTGGCGTAGAGATAGCCGTTCTTCATCTCGGGGCAGCCGGTGAAGACTTCGCGGACCCGCTCGTTGAACGACGAGTACTCCTGAACGCCGAAGTTCCAGCAGGCGAGGTCGAGCGCGACGTTGCAGGCATGGCCGATTGGCGATACATCGCCCGGTCCGTGCCAGGCCGTGCGCACGCCGAACGGCTCGCCGAGCGCCGCCATCTTCCTACACGGCGTGAGCCCGCCCGCCTGCGATACGTGCACGCGGATGAAGTCGATGAGGCGCTCGGTCATCAAGGTTGTCCACTCGTGCGGGCTGTTGAAGAGCTCCCCCATCGCGAGCGGCGTCGCGCACTGCGAGCGCAGGTGCCGGAACCAACCGATGTCTTCGGGCGACACCGGATCTTCGAAAAAGAACAGCTTGAACTGTTCGACATCCTTGCAGAACTGCAACGCCTGGATGGGCGTGACGCGCTCATGGACGTCGTGCAACAGTTCGACCTCATCGCCGAGTTCCTTACGGCAAGCCTCAAACATCTTCAGAGCGCGCCGTATGTAGTAGGCGGGCTCGAAGACAGGCGCTTTGTGCAGTGCGGGAATCTGCGCCTCGCCGCGGCGCGAGCCATAGCCTTCCATCCCCGGCACGCCGATTTGCACGCGTACGTGTCGAAACCCGCGCGCCATGTAGCTCTTCGCGCTCTCGATCACCTGGGGGATGTCCTCGCCGCTCGCGTGGCCGTAGCAATCGGCCGCCTCGCGGCACTTGCCACCCAGCAGCTGATAAACCGGCATGCCGGCCTGTCGGCCCTTGATGTCCCACAGCGCCATGTCGACGCCGCTGATCGCGTTGTTCAACACGGGACCGTTGCGCCAGTAGGACGAGTTGTAGCAGGCCTGCCAGGTGTCCTCGATGCGATCGGCGGGCTTGCCGACAAGAAACGGCTTCAGGTATCGCTCGACGGCGGGCACCACAAGGTCGGCGCGCTGCGTAAAGGTACCACAGCCGTAGCCGTACAGCCCATCCTGATCCGTGATCACCTTCACGACGACGAGGCGCAAGCCCGCGGGCGCGGTAGCAATCACCTTGATGTCCCTGATCTTCGGCGACGGCGTGGCGCGGGTGGCACGCGCGGCCTGCTCCTGCGCGGCGAGCTGCCGCGCGGCCAGCGGCGCCCCGGCGGCCATGCTCAACAGACTTCGGCGCTTCATGGCGCTATTTCCTTTCGCGGTCCCCTTCCACCAGGCGGCGCAGGTCCTCCAACTGCTTCTCCACCTTCCGCCCGCGCATCGCGAGCGATACCAGGTAGCCGATCAAGATCAGCCACGCGGCCAGGAAACCATAAAACATGTAGGTGAAGTTGCGTGTGTCCATGCAGTGCCCGTGAGATTCGGCCTAGGCCATTGTAATATTGGGGGCGGTGAACAAACAGGACCTACTGCTCGCCCAAAGCGAGTTCCTCTTCCCGGCGGTGTTTCACTACTACCGGGAGCCGCTGGTGCTCACCTGCGGCAAGAACCAATTCGTGTGGGACGCGGACGGCAACCAGTACCTGGACTTCTTCGGCGGCATCGTTACGGTGAGCGTGGGGCACTGCAACGACACCGTGAACGAGGCCATTCACAAGCAGGTGGACAAGCTGCAGCACGTCTCCACGCTGTTCGCTACGGAGCCGCAGGTGGCGCTGGCGGCGAAGATCGCCTCGCTCACGCCAGGCGGCGGCGCTCTGCGAAAGTCGTTCTTCACCAACTCGGGCACCGAAGCGAACGAAGTCGCCATCCTGACGGCTCGCTGTTACACGGGGTCAACGGAGATCATCGCGCTGCGGCACTCCTACCACGGGCGCTCCTCGCTGGGCATGACGCTCAGCGGCAGCCAGCCGTGGCGACTGGGGGCGCCGGCGCCCGGAGTGGTGCATGCGCACAACGCCTACTGTTACCGCTGCCCATTCGGGCTGACCTATCCGTCCTGCGAAGTCCGCTGCGCGCGCGACGTCGAAGAACTGATCCGCACCACGACCACGGGTCGCCTGGCAGCCTTCATCGCTGAACCGATCCAGGGCGTCGGCGGTTTCATCACTCCGCCGAAGGAGTACTTCTCGATCGTGGCGGAGATCGTGCGGCGCCACGGCGGCCTCTTCATCAGCGACGAAGTACAGACGGCGTGGGGCCGGACCGGCGGCAAATGGTTCGGCATCGAACACTGGGACGTGACGCCGGACATGATGACCAGCGCGAAGGGTCTGGGCAATGGCACGCCGATCGCGGTCACGATTGCACGGGACGACGTGGCGGCGGGCCTCAAGGGCCTCAGCATCTCCACGTTCGGAGGGAATCCGGTTGCCGCGACGGCGGCGAAGGCCGTGCTCGATTTCATCGAAGATCAAGACCTGCGCACCAACGCGGCGGAGACGGGCGCTTACCTGCGCATGAAGCTCGAAGAGCTGCGGGAGCGCCATCCTGTCATCGGCGATGTCCGAGGCATGGGTCTCATGCAGGCTATCGAACTGGTGAAGGATCGCACCACGAAAGAGCCGGCGCCCGAGGCCACGGCGGCGCTCATGGAGACCGCGCGGCAGGAGCGGCTTCTGATCGGCAAAGGCGGGCTCTACGGCAACTGCATCCGGATCTCTCCGCCCATGAACGTCGGTCGCGCGGACGTGGACGAGTTCGCCCACCGGCTGGATCGCGCGCTCGCCGCTAGCGGGCGATGAGACGGCCCTTGCGATCGCGCACGCCCACTTTGTAACTTTCGCGCGCCTGTGCGCCCGTCTCGCCCTGCGCGACGAGCGTGTACTCGAGTGTCTCCTTCGGATACGACCGCACACACTTCTTCTCGATGGGCGGCACCTTCCACTTGATGGGTTCGATCCAGGCGGCAACGGCGTTCGCCACGCCGTAGCACATGGTCACCGCTTCGCCGAGAGGGATCTCCTGGTGGCTTTGCGCAAGGAACAGGATGCGCGGCGCGGGCGGCGTCACTTTGATGGTGAACGAAGCGGCCACCGACTTCCCTTCCCCGCCTATGGCCGTCAATGTATAGGTCGTCGTCTGCCTGGGCGAGACGGCGAAGCAGCGATTCAGCGCCGGCCTCAGCGCTTCCACCGGCGGATCCAGTTGCACTCCCGCGGCGTCGCGGACGCCATAGCAGACCACCGCGTGTTCCCCGCGAATCAACTCGCCCGCGTTGGCGTAGAAAGAGAGGATGCGCAGCCCCGGGCCGCCGTCGTCAATGACCGCTGCGACGGGTCGTTGCCGCGCAGGGAACTGCGCCGAATGCCGGGCGACGAAGACAAAAACCGTCCACGCCGCTGCAAAGCCGGCTGCCATCCATCCGAGAATCAGAAAGCGTCTCATCGATTACCGCCTTTGCCGCACCTTGATGGTGAACTTCTCGCGATCGAGCGCGCCGGTCTCGCCCTTCGCTACGAATGTGTAGTCAAGCGTCCGCACCGGAATCGAGCGGATGCACGTCTTCTCGGAGATGCGCAGCGGCTGCCGCAGCGGCTCGAGCCACGCCGCGACCGCGTTCTTCACCCCGTAGCACAGCGTCACCGGCTCTCCGAGCTTCACGTCGTCGGAGCTAATGGAGATGAAAAGAATGCGAGGCGGCGGAGGGACGACGTCGATCGCGAAGGAGGCCGACGTCGACTTCCCCGACCCGTCGACCGCGGTCGTATAGGTGGTGTTCTCCCTCGGATACACCGAGAAGCACCGGCTCCACACGGGCTTCAGCGTCTCCACCGGCGGCTCCAGCCGCACGGCGGCAGCGTCGCGAACACCGTAGCAGACGACGGCATGCTCACCGCGAATCAATTCTCCCGAGTTCGCATAGAAGGCCAAAATGCGCAGGCCCGGCTCGCCCTCGTCGATGACGGCGGCCACCGGCTGGCGCGAGCGAATGCGCATTCTGCGCTCGGAGAGGTCGCGATGGAGGAACACAACGAAGAGGTAGGCCGCGGCCAGCCCGACGGCAAACCAACCGATTCGCTGGAGCCCTTTCATGAGCGCACTTTACTCGTGCCGCAACGCCGACGACGGCTGAATCCCGGCCGCCCGCCGCGCCGGGAGCCACGCGGACAGCACGGCCACCGCAAAGAGCACCACCGCCGCGGCCAGGTACAGGCGCGGGTCGAGCGCCTTCACCCCGAAGAGAATCGACTCGACGAAGCGCGTCAAAGCCGCCGCCAGAACGACGCCCGCCACCGCGCCGGCGCCCGCCAGGATCAGCGCCTGCCGTACCACCAGCCGCACCACGTTGCCCTCGCCGGCACCGAGCGCGAACCGCACGCCGATCTCCTTCGTTCGCGACTGCACCGAGAACGACAGCACGCCATAGATACCCGCCGCGGCGAGCACCAGAGCGACGCCGGCGAACACGAGCAGGAGTACCATCGTCAGCCGCCGCGGCGAAAGACGGTCCGCCATGATGTGCTCCATCGTCGCCACCTGCGCCACCGCCTGGTTGGGCTCCACCTCGGCCACCGCGCGGCGCATCGCCGGCGCCAACTGCATCGGCTCGCGATACACCCCAGCTTCCACCCGTAGCGCTACTGCGACGTAGGCGGTCGGCATCTGCGCCCAGGGCAGCAGCACTTCGTTCTCGTCGCCGTTGCTGACGTCCATGTGCTTGAGATTCGGAATGACGCCGATGACCGTAAGCGTCTTGTCGGCTATGGTCATGCGCTTCCCGAGCGCGTCTTCCTTGGGCCAGAACTTACGAGCCGTGACGTCATTGATGACGGCGACGGGCTCCGTCCCCAGCCGGTCGGACTCCTCGAAGAAGCGGCCTCGAAGCAACGGCACTTCGAATGTCTTGAGATAGAGATGGTCCACCGCGCGATAGTTCAGCGGCGCCCGCTGGTCCGTGCCTTCAAAGCGGAACTCGCCGCGAAAGTAGTTTCCGCCCAGGGGAAGCGACGAAGTGACGGAGGCCGCGCGAACGCCGGGCAGCGCGGCCAGCTTCCCGCGGATCGCCTGGTAAAACGCCACCGGATCTTCCGGTGTCCGGAAGCGGGCGCGCGGCTGCTCGATGGTAGCGGTCAACAGGCCATCCGGCCGGAAACCCGGCTGAACCGACGCCAGGGCGAAGAACGTACGCATTAGCAGCCCCGCGCCGATCACCAGCATGACGGCCAGCGCCACCTCGAGCGCCACCAGAGACGACCGCAGCCGGCCCGCCCGCGTTCCCTGCCCGGGCCGCATGGCTTCGTTCAGGCCGGTTTTGGCCAGGGAGAAGGCCGGCGCCAGGCTGAAGAGCAGGCAGGACAGGACGGACACCGCCAGGGTGTAGAGCAGCACCGTCGCGTCCAGCCGCGTCTCCGCCAGCCGAGGCACGCGCTCCGTCTGGAGTAGCGGCAGCAGCCTCACGCCCCACCACGCAAGCACCAGCCCCAGCGCGCTGCCGATGGCGCCGAGGGGAAGGCTCTCGACGAACAACTGCCACACGAGTTGCTTGCGGTGCGCGCCGAGCGCCAGCCGCACGGCCATCTCCCGCCGCCGCACCGCGCCGCGCGCCAGCAGCAGGTTGGCGACGTTGGCGCAGGCGATCAGCACTACGAGCGCCACCGCGCCCAGCAGCACCCATAACGTCACGCGGACGTCGGTGACGATGTAGTCCCGTATGTCCTCACCCACCAGCTTCCAGTCCTTGTGGCGGGGCTCGACGCGGTTCAGCGCGGCCGTGGCCAGTTCCAGTTCCGCGTTCAATTGCTCTCGGGAGACGCCTGCGCGCATCCGGCCGTAGACGGCTACCGCTTCGCCGCGCGCCCCACGTGTCCCGGTGGCCTGCAGGGGAACGAACGCCTCCGGCCGGCGGCCCACCCAGCGGAATCCTTCCGGCAGCACACCAACAACATGGTGGGGCACGCCGTCCAGGGCAACCGCCCGCCCGATGACGCCCGGGTTCGCTCCGAAACGCCGCCGCCACAGCTCGAACGTCAGCACCGCCACCTTCGGGCCGCCGGGCTTGTCGTCGTCCGGTAGGAACAGCCGCCCCGCAACGGGTGGCAGGCCGAGCATGGGGAGGAATGCCGCGTCGGCCTTGCCCACAATCACCCGTTCGGGGTCGTCGCCGGCAGAGAGGCTCATCGCCTGCGTTACCATCGCACCCACGGATTCCAGCGACTTCACCTGCCCGCGCCACGCTACGGCATCGGCGTATTGGGACATGCCCGAGGAGATCTTCCGCGCGGGGAGGAAGTGCGAGATCAGCACCAGCCGGTCCGGTTCCTGTACCGGCAGGCGGGTGAGGAGCACCTGGTTCACGACGCTGAAGATGGCGGAATTAGCACCAATGCCGAGTGCAAGGGCTGTAAGGGAGATCACGGTGACGCCAGGAGTCTTTGCGAGTTGCCTGAACCCTTGCCGTAGGTTCTGCCCGAAGTCGCTCATCTGTGATTTGGAAACTTCTGATTATGGGAAAGTTCCTGGACAGCACGGTACAGGAATTGGAAGAATCAAAAATTTCACATTCACCCTGTTGACATCTGCAAGCGTTGACATATTATTGTTCCCAAGCCTTACTGCGGGTCACGACAGGGGAGTGGCCCGGTTGGCAATAGATCAGGTTGTTTGGGGGACCATGTTGAGAACCAAGCTGTTCGCTCTCCTTGCCTCCGTATCGTTGCTTGCGCTCCCAGTTGCAGCGCAGCAGATCTCCGGCTCCATCACCGGAACGGTACGAGACAGTCAACAGGCAGCCATCGTCGGCGCCAAAGTCACACTCACCAACAAAGCCCAGGGAACTGCTCGCGAGATTACAACGAACGCGGAAGGTATTTTCTTCTTCAACCCGTTGCAGCCCGCCGAGTACGACCTGGTCATCGAATCCTCGGGTTTTAAGAAGTACGAGCAGAAGGACATCAAGGTATTCGCGAACGACCGCATCGCGCTACCGGATATCGTGCTTGAAGTCGGCGCGCTGACGGAGACCGTGACCGTCGAAGCCAGCGTGGCGCAACTCCAGACCCAGAGCGCGGAGCGCGCTGGTGTTGTCACTGGACGTCAGGTCGTTGACATCCAGACCAGCCAACGCAACTTCCTCGACATCGTACGCACGGTGCCGGGCATCGTCTACACCGGCGGCCTCGGCGGTATTCAGGCCAACGGGAACCGCGGCAACCAGAACAACTTCACGCTGGACGGCGTGAACGCGGTGGATACGGGCTCGAACGGCGGTACCCATACCAACGTCAACCTGGACGCCATCGGCGAGTTCAAGATCATCACCAACTCGCAGCCGGCGGAGTTCGGGCGCAGCTCTGGCGCGGCGATCAACGTCGTGACCAAGAGCGGCACCCGCGACCTGCACGCTACGGGTTACTGGTTCTACCGGCACGACAGCTTGAACGCCAACACCTGGCGCAACAACTTCGAAGGCCGCGCCAGGCAGCGGCGGCGGCAGAACTGGGCCGGCTACAACGTCGGTGGCCCGGTGTTGTTGCCGTTCACGGACTTCAATAGGAACCGGGACAAGCTGTTCTTCTTCTTCGCGCAGGAGTGGCAGCGGCAGTTGGTGCCGAATGCGCTACGCAGCGTTAATGTGCCGACCGCGCTCGAACGGCAGGGCGATTTCAGCCAGAGCCGTGAAGGTGACGGCTCTCCGGTGCAGATCAAGGACCCGACTACCGGGCAGCCATTTCCGGGCAATCGCATTCCACAGGACCGCCTGAGCGCGGACGGGCGGAAGATTCTCAACTTCTACCCGCTGCCCAACCGGCCCGGCGTCGACCCGAACTTCAACTACCAGTCGGAGATCTCCCACGGCCTGCCGGTGCAGCAGACGATCGTGCGCGG
>JANRJO010000010.1:0-16344 GCA_033763935.1 Bryobacteraceae bacterium | reverse complement strand
GCCGCCGCCCCCCAGCCCACCGATCCACGTGATACGCCCGACCAGCCCGGCCAGCCCTCCCCCACCGCCCCGCCGCCCGCCCCCCCCGAACTTCAGCCCGCCCCTCAGAACCCGACGGAAAAAATCGCCGCATCGAACCTGACCGCCACTCAACCCAAATCACACCAACCAAATACCAGCAAGTGCCGCCACCCCCGAACCCGACGCTCAACTCCGCCCACCCCGTCCCTCTACCGCATCACCCTCCGCCGCCGCCAAACCCTCCGCAAGGCCAGCCGCCATGCCTGACCTGTATTCCATCCGTGTTCATCCGTGTTCATCTGTGGCCATTTTCTTTTCCGCCCGCCCCCACCCGAAACCCTTGCCTAAAGCAACAATTAGTAATACCATCTCGTTCAGGATGATCAGATCCGATACGCCGGATCGCCGCCGCTTCCTCGCCGCCGCCGCCGCGGCAGGAGCCCTCGCCGGCTGCTCCTCCAGCTCCTGGCGCTCCCTCGCTCCCGCCGAAGCCGCCGCCCTCGCCGCCGTCGTCGACACCCTCATTCCGCCCGATGGCGACCCCGGTGCCGCCCAGGCCGGCGTCGTCCAGTTCATCGATAGGCAGCTCGCCAAACGCTACCGCAAGCACCGCTCTCTCTACAGCCAGGCGCTCGCCCTTCTCGAACGCCGCGCCAAGGAACAGCACGCCCGCCCCTTCGCCGAACTCCCCCTCGCGGACCGCACCGCCCTCCTCGCCGCCTGGGAGCGCTCCCAGGGCCTCGAAAAGGACTTCTTCGAACTCGCCCTCGCCCACACCATGCAGGGCTACTACGGCAGCCCTCGCCACGGCGGCAATCGCAACGCCGCCAGTTGGCGCATGCTTGGCGTTCCCCACCCGCCCGTCCGCGGACGCCTGCACTACGGAGCCTGACCCCATGGCCCTCCCCAAAGTCAACGCCGTCGTCATCGGCGCCGGCGCCGGTGGCGGCATCGTCGCCAAGGAACTCTCTACCGCCGGCCTCACCGTCGCCCTCCTCGAACGCGGCAAATGGTACACCGCCGCCGACTGCCGTAAGGACGACCTCCGTAACCAGCGCACCTCCGTCCTCGGCAACGCCTTCGGCCCCGACGACGAACGCAACCCCCGCGTCCTCGTCAGCCCCAAGGGCGAAGAACGCATCGTCGCCGCCAGCCAGGGCGGCTATCACAACAACGCCGCCTGCGTCGGCGGAGGCACCCTCAGCTACGGCGCCATGGCCTGGCGCTTCGACCCCAAAGACTTCCGCATGCGCAGCGAATACGGCTCGCCGGAAGGGAGCACCCTGGCGGACTGGCCGGTCTCGTATGACGATCTCGAGCCCCACTACACCAAGGCGGAGCACGAGGTCGGCGTCTCGGGGGACGAGTCGGCCAGTCCCTTCCGGCCCCCCCGCTCCAAACCCCTCCCCATGCCGCCCCTCCCGCCCTCGCGCGAGCACCAGATCCTCGCCGCCGGCGCTCGCAAACTCGGCCTCCACCCCTTCCATATCCCCATGCTCCGCAACACCGTCCCCTATAACGGCCGCGGAGCCTGCATGCGCTGCCGCTGGTGCGTCGGCTTCGCCTGCGAAGTCAACGCCAAGTGCGGCACCCAGAACACCGTCATCCCTACCGCCCTCGCTACCGGCCTCTGCCGCCTCCACACCGAAACCATGGTCCGCGAGATTCAGGTCGACGACCATGGCCGCGCCCGCGGCGTCGTCTACTATGACGCCGAAGGCCGCCGCCAGGAACAGCCCGCCGACCTCGTCGTCGTCTCCGCCGCCGCCGTCGAATCCGCCCGCCTCCTGCTCAACTCCAAAAGCAAACTCTTCCCCAACGGCCTCGGCAATCGCTACGATTGGGTCGGACGCAACCTCCAGGGCCACACCTACACCGGCGCCGTCGGCCTCTTCGACTTCGATACCTACGACGACCTCGGCCCCGGCGCCTCCATCGCCGTCTGCGACTACAACCACGGCAACCCCGGCCTCCTCGGCGGCGCCATGCTCGCCAATGAGTTCATCCGCCTGCCCATTCACTTCACCTCCGTCCTCCCGCCCGGCGCGTCCCGCTGGGGCGCCGGCCACAAGGACTTCATGCGACGCAATTACCGCCGCAGCGTCATGGTCCAGGGCCCCACGCAGGAAATGCCCGTCTGGGATTCCCGCGTCGCCGTCGACCCCAAGGTGAAGGACTACTGGGGCATCCCCGTCGCCCGTATCTCCGGGTACAAGCACCCCCACACCATCGAAATCGGAAACGCCATGGCCGCCAAAGCCGAAGCGTGGCTCAAAGCCTCCGGGGCCGTCGAAACCTGGCGCAAGAACGCCGGACAGGGCGTCAGCGGCGGCCAGCACCAGGCCGGCACCTGCCGCATGGGCAACGACCCCAAGTCCTCCGTCGTCGATCGCACCTGCCGCATCCACGACGTCGACAACGTCTACGTCGTCGATGGCAGCGTCCACGTCACCAACGGCGGCTTCAATCCCGTGCTCACCATCATGGCCCTCGCCTACTGGTCCTCCGGCCACATCCTCCGCAACCGGAGGCGCGCTTGAAACGACTCTCCGTCGCCGCCCTCGGCCTCAGCGCCCTCGCCCTCCTCGGCCTCTCCACCGCCAGCGCTCCCTCCAACCCCACCGGAGCCGAATGCGTCCGCTGCCATGAGATGGACGACAACCACGCCGCCTGGAAAGTCTCCACGCACAAGTCCGTCGATTGCACCGGCTGCCACGAAGCGACGATGAGCAACAAGCTCCGCCGCCTCGCCGCCCACGTCAAAGACGAACTACCCGAAAAGTTCCTTCTCGCTCAAACCGATGTCGAAGCGCTCGTTACCCGCTGCCGCTCCTGCCACCAGACGCAGTTCGCCGACTGGCAGCGCGGCCCCCACGGTTCCAACTTCTCGAAGATCTTCCTCGACTCGAAACACAACGCCAAACGCCTGATGATGGATGACTGCCTCCGCTGCCACGGCATGTTCTTCGAAGGCGGCGTCCGCGACCTGGTTTCTCCCGTCGATACCAAGGGTCCCTGGAAGCTGGTCCGCCCCGCCGATCACGCCAGGCCCGTCATGCCGTGCCTCGCCTGTCACGCCGTGCACAGGGAAGGGAAGTCCCCCGCTAAGCTGCGGCCCTCCCTCGCCCTCTATGACCGCCGCGAGCAGGATCACATCCCGCTTGAAAACATGGCCATCCCCGCCGTCCACGAAAACGGACGCAGCGTCCGCATCAGCCCCGACCGCCGCCAGGCCCTCTGCTACCAGTGCCACGCGCCCCTCGCGACCAACGCCGCCTGGTCCGGCGATGACCGCACACCCCTCGGCGTCCACGAAGGCCTCAGTTGCCTCGCCTGCCATCAGGGCCATACCCAGGACGCGAAAGCCTCCTGCGCCAACTGCCACCCGCGCCTCTCCAACTGCGGCCTCGACGTCGAGAAGATGGACACCACCTTTAAGGACGCCAAGTCCCGCTTCAACATCCACACGGTAAAATGTGCCGACTGCCACCCGCGCGGCGTGCCCAAACCCGCTATTGGAAGTGAAGCGTCACGTCGACGATCTTCTCTTCCTCGCTCACCCGAGTCTCCGCCTTCGTCTTTTTGAGGTTGTCGAACACCTGGTCTTGCTCGATCCGCTTCAGGAAGTGCTCCGGGTACGTTCCGTCGAACGGCTCGCCTTCCTTGAGCCCCCAGAGCCTCTTGATGGCCGCCTCGCCGAGAATATCGAGGCCCTTCAAGGTCAGCCGCCCCATTGTGAATTGCGGGCCCGTGCTGACCGTCACGTAGAGATCCGCCGACTTCGCCTTCGGCTCTAGCTTTCGGTCCACCGCCGCCGCCGCCTTCAGATAGCCCTTACGGCGTAGCGCAGTCAATAGCGTGTCCACCTCTTCGCCGACGCGCTTCATGTTCGCCGGCTCACCGATCGCAAAGGTGGGCTTCAGTTCCGTTCCTGTGACGGTGACGTTCTTGAGCGTGTAGACGTCCCCTTCGTCTACCGCCACCGTCACCACGATGCCGCGGACCTTCTCCGCCGGCGCCGTCTCGATCTTTGTGAACGCCGCCGCCAGCCGGCCCCGTTCGTCGTACAGCGGCTTCACCGTGTACTCGAGCATTCGCCTGAACCGCGACTCCTGATACACGATTCCGATCCCGGACTCGGCGACTGCCCTCCTCAGGGCCGCCTCCGGAATCACCGTCGTCCCCGTGAACCGGATCTCCGCCACCGTGATCGGCGGCCGGTCCGGCCCGAAGACCACCATCAGCTCGTTCTCGCCCTCCAGGCGCACCTTCGCCTGGACCTGGTTGCGGAACCCTCGCCCCTCCAGGTACCGCTGCAGCGCCGCCGAGTAGCGCTTCAGGATCGTCTCGGTAGCCGGCAGCTTGTTCCCTAAGAGCAGGTCGCTCTTCTTGAGGACCTCTTGCAGCTCTTTGTCCTCCGCAGGCAGGCCCTCGAACTTGTACGGATAGACCTGCTGCACCTCCTGCACCTGCAGGCTCACATCGAAGCCGGTGTTCGCCGCCGAAGGCTGATACCGGTAGCCGATGTTCTCAAACGCCCCCGTGGCGAGGAGCTTGTCCCTCGCCGCGTCGAAGACTTGCTTGTTTCCGACCATCCGGAGCCGCAGCCCCGCTGCCTCCAGGATCTGGTTCTCGGTGTAGATCTTGTTCCCTTCGACGGTGATCCGCTCGATCCGCCACTCCGGCTCCTTCGCCGGAGCCTTGGCCGGCTTGGGCTTCGCCGCCGCGGGAGCCGGCCGCGTGACCGCCTTCTTCTGCTGACTCGCTGTCTGAGCGGGAACCAGCGACGCGCTGAGCAGCAGGGAAAGAAAGAGCCTCATATGCTTATGTTCGTTCGACGTCGTCTCACTTCGCAAAGTTGCCCTTGTGGCCCGGCGCGTGCTCGGTCCCTCTCCGTGTCAAAGCGCAAGATCCGCGAGATCGCCCGTACACAATTCGGATACGACGAGCTCCGCCCCGGCCAGGAGGAGGCTATCGCCTCCGTCCTCGAAGGCCGCGATACCCTTGTCGTCCAGCCCACCGGCGCCGGCAAGTCCGCCATCTACCAGATCGCCGGCCTGCTCCTCGAAGGCCCGACCCTCGTCATCTCCCCCCTGATCGCCTTGCAGAAAGATCAGGTCGACGCCATCGCCGGCAAGGGCGTGGCCGAGGCCGCTGCTGTCAACTCCACCGCCCCGGTTGGCGAGGTCCGCGAAACCATGGAGAAGCTCGAGGACGGCAATCTCGAGTACCTCTTCCTCGCCCCCGAGCAGCTTCGCAAGGAAGAAACCCAGCAACGCCTCCGCGAGGTGAAGCCTTCGCTTGTTGTCGTCGACGAGGCCCACTGTGTCAGCGACTGGGGCCACGACTTCCGCCCCGACTACCTCACCATCGGCTCCACGGTCGAAGCCCTCGGCCACCCGACTGTCCTCGCCCTCACCGCCACCGCCGCCCCTCGCGTCCGCGAGGAGATCGCCTGCCGCCTCGCCATGCGCGACCCCCACGTCATTGTCAAGGGCCTCGACCGCCCCAACCTCTGGCTCGCCGTCCGCGCCTTCGAACGCCAGGATGAGAAGCAGGACGCCATCTTCGAAGCCGTCATGAACGCCCCCAAGCCCGGCATCGTCTACACCGCCACCCGCAAGCACGCCGAAGAGATCGCCGGCCTCCTCGCCGAGCGCGACGTCAACGTCCGCCTCTACCACGGCGGCATGAACGCCAAGAAGCGGCACGAGATTCAGGATGCCTGGATGGCCGGCAGCGTAGACGTGATCGTCGCCACCAACGCCTTCGGCATGGGCGTCGATAAGCCCGATGTCCGCTTCGTCTACCACTACGATCCGTCGGACTCGCTCGACGCCTACTATCAGGAAATCGGCCGCGCAGGCCGCGATGGCGAACGCTCCGACGCCGTCCTGTTCTACTGGCGCCGCGACATCAACGTCCACAAGTTCTTCAATGCCGGAGGCGGCATCGCCGAACACGATCTGCGACGCATCGCCGACGCCGTCCAGGCGTCGGAGGAAGCGCCGGCGCCCGATCGCCTCGCCGAGGAACTCAACCTGTCGAAGAGGAAAGTGACCCTGGCGCTCACGCGCCTCGAAGAACAGCGGGCTGACACCCCCGAAGAGGCCGCCCGCCGTGCGTATGAAGCCATCGAACAGCGCCGTCAAACCGAAGCCGAACAACTCGAGAAGATGCAGGCGTACGCTGAACTGGGCTCCTGTCGCCGCGAATTCCTGCTGCGGCACTTCGGCGAACCCTTCGAAGCCCCCTGCCGCTTCTGCGACGCCTGCAAGCTCCGTGAGGAGGTCTCGCCCCCCTAGACCTCTTCTTCCTCCTCCTCCATCTCTTCGCCTTCCATCTCCTCGTCCTCGTGGCCGAGGGAGGCCGCTTCCTTCATCATCGGCTTCACCATGCGCTGCATCCGCTTGGCGGTCTCCTGCTCTTCCGCCAGGTTCTGCTGCAGCAGGTCGGCCACCTGGTTCAGGCCCATCATGCGGGCCATCATCACGGCGCCTTCATACGACGAGATTTCGTAGTGCTCCACCTTGTCGGCCGCGCCAAGCAGGCCCAGGTCCTTCACCACGTCCTCGGCGTCTTCCTGCATGAGCTCCTGCGCCTCCTGGATCAGGCCCTGCATCCCTTCGCACGGCTCGCCCTTGACGCGATTGCCCATCTGTTCAAAGCATTGCTTCAGCCGCTCCACCTGCCCCTTGGTCTGTTCCGTGTGCTCCTGGAACGCCGTCCGCAGCTCGGCGTTCTTCGCCGCCTTGGCCATCTTCGGCAAGGCTTTCACCAGTTGCCCCTCCGCGTGGTAGATGTCGCGGAGCTCGTGCATAAGTAGTTCTTCGAGGTTATGCATAGTCAAATGTTCTCCCGGCGCACGTAGGATGCCGCGCCCCGAACCGCTGTTTCGATAGAATCGCGCACATGATTCGAAAACCGCTTTACGCGCTTCTCGCCGCCGCCCTTGTCTTCGCCGCCGGTTACCGCCTGGGCTCCGTCCGCCAGGCCGAAGCCGCTTCTGACCGTCTTTTTGAACTTCGGACCTACTACACCCACGAGGGCAAGCTCGCCGACCTCGAAGCCCGCTTCCGCAACCACACCACGAAGCTCTTTGAGAAACACGGCATGACCAACGTGGGTTACTGGGTTCCCACCACCGAACCCGGCTCGAAGAACACCCTCATCTACGTCCTCGCCCATAAGGACGCCGATGCCGCCAAGAAGTCCTGGGACGCCTTCCGCGCCGACCCGAACTGGCTGAAAGCCCGCGATGAGTCGGAAAAAGCAGGCAAAATCGTTCAGAAACTCGAGTCCGTCTACATGAAACCGACGGACTTCTCGAAGCTCCGCTAACGCAGCACGCCGCGGACCCGCATCCAGTCCGCCAGCCGTGCCGGCCAGCTCGCCAGCACGGCGTTCGTCGCCCCGAGGCCGACGCCGTGCGGCCCCTGCTCGTAGATGTGAATCTCGGCAGGCACCTTCGCCTTCCGCAGCGCCGTGTAGTACAGCAGGCTGTTATCCGCCGAAACCGGATCGTCGCCGGTATGGAACAGGAACGTCGGCGGCGTCTGCGCCGTCACCCGCCTCTCGTTCGAGAGATCCTCGACGAGCTTCGGATCCGGCGTCTCCCCTAACAAGTTCCGCCGCGACCCCTTGTGTACCGCGGCCTCTTCCGTGAATGTGATCACGGGGTACCCGAGAATGGCAAAGTCCGGCCGCGAACTGGCCTTCTCGATCTCGTCCGAAGCGTTCCCGTCACCCGGATCGAAGTGCGTCGAAACCGTCGACGCCAGATGTCCTCCGGCCGAGAACCCCCAGATCCCGATGCGGTTCCCGCGCAGCCCGTACCGCTCCGCATTGGCCCGGACGAACCGCACCGCCCGGGTCGCATCCTGGAACGGCGCCGGATGCTTGTACCGCGGCGCAATCCTGTACTGCAGCACAAACGCCGCGACCCCCAATGAATTGAGCCATTGGGCAATCTGCCGCCCCTCGTGGTCCATCGCCAGGGCACCATAACCACCGCCGGGCAGGACCACCACTGCCGTCCCCGTCGCCCGGGGTGCATCCGGCAAGTACACAGTAACCCTCGGCTTGTCGGCGTCCTCCTGCCCGGCCGCCCCGGGCGCCCCGGCGGGCCACAGCAACTCGACCACCGGCGGAGCGGCTGCTTGAACCGCCGTGACCGTAAGCACAAACAGGAGTAACCAACGAATCATGCACTCATTCCTATCACAGCCAGCGTCCAACAGGTCATGAGCGTGCGAACCCCGCGGTGCCCCCCCGAAGTGGTACCAGACGCCGTCGTCCGCGACCCCTGGCTCGAGAAGATCGAATGGCTCATGGACCGCGCCATCCCCGTCGGCGGCCGCTCCTTCGGGCTTGACCCCATCCTCGGCCTGATCCCCGGGGCCGGCGAGGCCATCGGCGGCATGGTATCGCTCTTCCTCGTCGCCCGCGCCGTCCAACTCGGCGCCCCCAAGTCCGCCATCGCGCGCATGCTGGTCAACGTAGGCATCGACAGCATCGTCACCTCGGTCCCGGTCCTCGGCACTATCTTCGATTTCGCCTTCAAAGCGAATACGCGCAACCTGCGCCTGCTCCAGGAATCCGTCGCTGGCCGCCGCGACACCAAGCGCGACATCACGTTCGTCGTCGGCGTGGTGGTGATCGCCGCCCTCCTCGTCCTGGCCCCGATCGTGCTCTTCCTGTGGGGCGTATCCGCGCTCTTCGGTTGGTTCTAGGCGGCCCGCACCGCCGCCTCTTCCACCGTCAGCGTCCCCTTGTCGGCGTTCAGCGTTGCCGTAATGCCTAAGGGCAGCGTCAACTGGTCCGCCGTGTGCCCGATGGTCAACCCCGACAGCACCGGCACCTTCAAATCCCCCAGCACGTTATCCAGCACCTCGCCGAGCGAGAAGGTACTCTGGAACCCCGGCCGGAACTGCCGCGGCACGCACTCCTCGCACTCCCCGAACACAATGCCGGCGGCCTGCTCCAGCTTCTTCGCCAGCCGCAGTTGTGTCAGCATCCGGTCGATCGCGTACGGCTCCTCGCCCACATCCTCCAGAAACAGGATCGCGCCGCGCGTGTCGATCTCGTACGGCGTCCCCATCAGCGCCGCGACCAGGCTGAGGTTCCCGCCGATCAGCCGCCCGCGCGCCGTGCCCCCGCGAACCGTCCGCAGCAGATGAGCTGGACGCAGTTGGTTCCTCTCGGCCGGGTTCGTCAGCGTGCCCAGCGCTTCGGGCTTCATCACCGCCCGTCGCAACGCCTGCTGCGTGTACTCGCTGAACTCGGAAAGCGTCACCGGCCCATGGAACGTCACCAGCCCGGTCTTTTGATGGATCGCAAGGTGCAGCGCCGTGATGTCGCTGTACCCCAGGAAAACCTTCGGATTCCGCCGGATCAGATCGTAGTCGATGCGGTCGAGCAGTTGCGGCGCGCCATAGCCGCCGCGAATCGCAAACACCCCCTGCACCTCGGGATCGCGAAACATGTCGTGCAGGTCGGAGACCCGCTCGTCCACGCTTCCGCCCAGGTACCCGGACCGTTTCCGCACGTTCCGCCCCATCTTGAGCTTGAACCCGAAGTGAGCCATGGTCCGCTCGGCAAGCAGCAGCCGGTCCGGGTCGGAAACGTACGTGGACGGCGTGATCAGCCCAATCGTGTCCCCTGTCTGCAGCGCCTTCGGCAACAGGCGTCCCTGCGAAGCCGCGGGCGCCGCCAACGGCCCCAGCAGCAGGGATCCAAACGTCCTTCGCCCCATCCTCACCGCGGCAGCACCGGCTTCTGGATATATGCCGTCGGCAGCTCTCCCGTCAGCGAATCGAACCACGTCAGTATCGACCTGATCTCGGCCTCGCTTAGCTTCTTCCCCGTCTGGTGCGACGCCATCCGACGCACCGCCTCATCCAGCGCGTTCACCGAACCATCGTGAAAGTACGGCGCCGTCTTGGCGATGTTTCGCAGCGAGGGGACTTTGAAGCTCATCTTGTCGTTTTCTTTCTTGGTCACCTTGAACCGCCCAGGGTCGGAGGTGTTCGGCCATGGCCGCGCCACGCCCACTCTTTGGAACGTCGTGCCGCCAACATACACGCCGTTGTGGCACGCTGCGCAGCCGGCCGCAACGAACTTCTCGAATCCCGCCACCTCCGCCGCCGACAAGGCGGCCTTGTCGCCCTTCAGATATTTGTCCCAGCGCGCCGGGGTGACCAGCCCGCGTTCGAACGCCGCGATCGCCTTGGCCATGTTGTCGAACGTCAGCGGCTGTGCCTCGGCCGGAAACGCGTCCTTGAACATCTGTACGTACGCCGGTATCGCCTTCAACCGTTCGAGCACCACCTTCTCGCCCGGCATCGCCATCTCCACCGGGTTCATGACCGGCCCCTTCGCCTGTTCCTCCACATCCGCCGCGCGCCCGTCCCAAAACTGCGCGTGATGCCCCGCGGCGTTGTAGACGGTCGGCGAATTGCGATCGCCCAACTGCTTCTTGTGCCCTTCGGAGAACCGCTTGCCGTCCACGCCGTACTTGTCCAGGCTGTGGCACGAGTTGCAGGAAATGTCCCCGGCCGTCGAGAGCCGCGGCTCATAGAACAGCATCCGTCCCAGCTTGACCTTCGCCTCGGTCAGCGGGTTTTTCGCCGACTCCATCAACTGAGGCAGAGGCTTGAACATTTTGAGGGCGTTGGGGTCAGCGGCCGCCGCCCACGTTCCAGCAATGGGGATAAGAAATGCGTATCGGAACCACATAGCCCTCCCATGGTACTCTTGCGGTGCAGCGGGCGGCGGGGCCCTCGGGGACCGACCAGCCCCCGCGGACTCCAGGGATGGGGTGCAGATGACGCCAGCCGGGTTCGCCCGGGTTCGACGGACTGGCGTTCAAAGGGCTATGTTGTTCATCAGTCGGCACTTGTTCTATTTCTTGGGTTCGTTTGGCCGATTTTTTCTAATTCCTTCCGCCCGCCGCCGGCGCGGTGGCTGGCTCCCGACGGACATCCTTGAGCCCACGTCCAGATTAATCACAATAAACCACGGAAAAGACTCCATTGTTCTATAACATGAACATAGATAACCAAATATTTATTTCAATTTGTTGTGACTCAAGTTTCGCGGGTCTGCGGCCCGCGCAGCAGCGAGGATGAAGAAGCGGCAGAGCCGTAGCTGAACGGCAGCTCAAGCGCCAGGGCTGCATAGGCGAGCAACTCCGTCACGGCGGGGACGGCGAGGAAGCGGGCGGTCGACGGGACACGCGGGTGGCGGGGTTTCGGATGCCACGCTCCGGCGCCCCGGACGGCAGACGGCGGCGGCCGGTCATCCAGGCCGGCGTCTCCAATTGCCGGCCTGGTAGGAGGGCTGTGATGCCATGAGCAGGACGCGTCGATTTGAGGATGCGACCTGTGCGTCACCCCCTGGTCTACGATCCGCTGCTGAGTTCTTTGACCATGCCCTCGAGGTTCTTCCGGTTGATCTCGTCCGGGGCCTGGGCGAGGGCTTTCTTTGCGTGCTCGAGGGCTTTGGCCTTTTCGCCGGTAGCGGCGTAGCCGCGAGCGAGGCCGACGTGGACGGGCCAGGTGTCGCCGTTTCGCTTGGCGTTGAACTGGAAGACTTCGAGGGCCTCGGGCACCTTCTTCGCAGCCAGGAGCTGGCGTCCGTACTGGTGGATCTCGACGGGCAAGGTGGCCGGGTGGGCGAGGGCGGCCTGCATGACTTCTTTGGCTTCGCTTTCGCGTCCGAGGCGGCTGAGCAGTTGGGCCTTGGTGCTCAAGGTGGAGAACTGGGCGCGGCCGATGAAGGGCATGCTGACAGCCGCCTCGGCCCATTTCAATCCCTCTTCGTAGTTCTTGCCGATCTGCAGGCAGTACTGGGCAGCGGCGTTCAGGCCCTGGAACGAGAAGCCTGGAGTGGTGCGTAACTCCTGGCGCAGTTTGGAGAGGTAGATCTCTTCGATGTTGGGCACCGCGACGGTCCAACTGACGGCGAGGTCTTCCCACTGCATTTCGGCGGTGGCTTCCGCGGGCTTGCGGGCCGTGAACTCGTAAGTAAGCCACTCGCGGTAGTCGTGCTTGGCGGGCTTGACGTTGACGCGGAGAGCGTCCTCGCTCTCTTCGTAGAAGAAGCTGCCCCAGGAGGTGGAGTTCTTCGAGAAGATGAGGGTCCACTCGGACGGGCCGGTGATCATGTGGAGGCCGTAGCGGCCGGCGGGCAGCGGTTTCCCTTGAATCAGGACGTCATTCGTAGTCTCAAAGACCGTGTTTTCGTCCGCGCCGGCGCGCCAGGGGCTGGGCTTGCGGTGGCCGAAGCCGAGGTCGGTGAGGCCGTAGGGGACGAGTTTGCCCCAGATCTGGCCGCGGCGATCAGAGCCGTCGGGCGCGTGGACGGCGGGGCTGCCGTACTCGATGCTCACTTTGACGGGGCCGATGAACTGGGTAACGGCGGAGCGTTGCGTGTTGCCCGAGCGCGGCAGAGTCAGGCCGACCTGGGCGAAGAGAGCTGTCGCGAGGAGACAGGGCAGGGCTAGGGCTAGCGATCTCATAAGCGAGGTTAGACGCGGCGGGGCGGGGGGTGGGTGGGAAAAGGGGCGAGCGGTTCTCGGCGTGGGGTGGGATATCGATTTGCGGCGGCGATGCGGTGGCGAGAGTTACTTGGCGGGCACGAGGACGGAGCCGGCGCGGCCGGTTTGGTGGTCGCAAAGCGCCAGTTTGAGGGTGGCGGCCGCGGGTTCGAGGGTGATGACGCGCGTGTAGGCGAAGCCTTCGCTTCGTGTGCGGGCGGCGTCGGCGGCATCGAGGTTTACGGGAACTTCGTCGGTGAAGTCCTGGACGACCGTGAGTATGGAGGCGATTGCGTGGCGCTCCATGATCGCGACGTGGATGGCATCCCGGGCTGACAGCAGAGCGGGGTTCTGTGTGATCTCAGCGGCGCGCAGGACATCCTGCTTCTCGATGGCGAGCACCTCGTCGACGACGTCCAGGAGGGCACGCAGGGCGGGCATGATGGCGTCCCGCCTGTTGATGGCCGTGTAGCGGTGCAGGATCTCCTGCAACACCTCAGCGTCGGTGACAAGACGTTCGCCGGCGGCGAACGCACTCTTTAAGAGCAGTGCCGGTCCGTCTTGTGCGGATGCGGAGCGCCCACGAGGTACATGGGAACGTTCGAATCGAGGAAGATCAACTCCCGTAGCCCCGTTCGATCTTGAACTGGGCGGCCCTACGAACGGCTCTGAGTTTCGACTCAGAGTCTGTACCGCGCGTACCCATGCGGGCCTCGCGAAGGGTTCTCCTGACCCACTCGCCGACGGTAAGCTGTGCGTCTCGTGCGAGTCGCTCGATGTCTGCCATTTCGCAATCCGGCAGAAGCACCTGAAGCCGCTTGCTCATAGACGGAGTATAACGTGCTCAGCTCATGAGCAACCGCCAGCGCTGGTGGGTCCGGCTACGTCTGACTGGTGGCAAGCATTGTCTTGGGGACCGATACGTGACGAACTACAAGCAAGCGGTTTGGGTATGTCCAAGATTGACATAAACGGCCAACCGAACTACGCTTCGAGAAGAGAGCGGGATGAATGTACATTTAACCAAGGAACTGGAGCACCTCGTGCAGAGCAGGGTGCAAAGTGGCCGCTACGGCTCAGCCAGCGAGGTGGTCAGGGAAGCTCTACGGCTGCTCGCGGACCGCGACGAAATGGTGGAACTCCGGAAGGCGGAACTGCGGAAGAAGATCGCTCAGGGAACGGATTCACTGGCGCGCAATCAGGGTGTCGACGGAGAGACGTTTTTCGCTCAGTTGGAGCAGGAAGAACGCGCGCTCGAGAAGCACTCGCCTTGAGGCGATCCAGGTTCAGCTTGTCGTAGTCGGTCATCTGGCCGAGGCGCGCGACTCCACGCTGAAGTTGACCTTGCGCACCGGCGAGTGGACCGAGTCGACCGGGATGTAGCCGAGGGGCAGGTCCTCGTCGAAGGTGCGGTCGACGCCGACGTAGCCGCGGCCCACTTTGAGGCGCATTTCGACGATGAGTTTGCCGCCTTCGCTGACGGCGGCTATGTGCAGGTTGCGGCGAGAGGACTTCGACGTCGTGGTCGGTCTCGATCTGGCCGGACATCACTTCGACGGGGCTTCGATGCGCAGGCGAGCAGTGCGAATGCCTTCGTCGGACATCTTGAAGGGCACCTGCTTGAGGTTGAGGATGATATCGGTGGCGTCTTCGACGAAGCCGGGGATGGGGCTGAACTCGTGGGCCACGCCCTCGATGGAAGTGCCCGTTGACGGCCACAGCATCAGAGATAATGGTGTGAAGCCGCCATGCAGGAGCTCCGCTTGCCGATCGATCTCGAGACGCTGGGTGTGTTGTGCCGGCGCTATGACGTTGCCGAACTTGCTGTCTTTGGATCTGTTACGCGGCGAAGACACCGACGAAAGTGACGTTGACTTCCTCGTGGAATTCAAACCGGGAGCGAGAATTGGCCTCTTTCGGTTTGGGTCCTTTACCAAGAACTGGAAGCGATGATGGGACGCAAGGTGGACTTGGTGACAAGACGGGGACTTAAGCCATGGGTGCGCCAAACGTCCTTTGGGGAAGCAAGAACGGTCTACGCGGAATGAGGCTTCCTACTTAAACGATATTCTGACCGCATGCGACCGGATCGACTCAATCATGAAGGGGCTTCGCCAAGAGGACTTCGGGCGGGATGAAGTCCGCGTCGGCGCGGTGCTTCAGCACCTAACGGTGATCGGCGAAGCAGTTCAGAGGCTTACGCCGGAGTTGCGGGCGAGGTACCCAGAAGTTCCATGGAGACTCGTTGCGAGCCTACGCAATCGCATCGCCCACGCCTACTTCGATTTGGACGAAGATCTCTCGTCTGGGAAACAGCCACGGTTGATGTTCCCCTGCTCCCTCGGCAGATCACAGCTATCGTTGAAGGCAGAGCGCCAAGCCAAATCGGGCGCCGACAAAGCCGAGATGAACTCCGAAGGCACCCCTTAACTGGCCGAATGCGCTGAAAACGTCCAATTAGCCCAGATGTAGCCCGGGATGTTTGACCTTGCGGCCGTTCACCTGGGCGTGGGCGTGGTCGTGACGCACGATCTGGCAAGCCTGGGAGCGGCTGGTGCCGCCGATGGCGTCGACTGAAACGGTTACTTCACCGGCAGCAAAACGGAACCAACCCGGCCAGTGCGCGTGTCGAGGAGAGCGATCTTGAGAGCTACGGCGTTTGGCTGCAAAGTGACGGTGCGCTCGTAAGCGAAGCCCTCCACTCTGGTCCGCTCCGCTTCGTCGTTAGTTAGTTTCAGCGGTATTTCGTCTGTGAAGTCCTCCAGCACGGAGCCCTCGAGAGTCCGTTGTGCGATTCGGACATCGAAAGCTCCGACATAGGTTCCGGACTGCTCCAACAAGGAGACAGAGCCAGGAGCAGCCACTATCCGGAGCCGGACCTGTTGCGTGCCGGAGACAAGGGTTGACTTCTCCTTCACCCGTGCCGCCATTTCAATTTGCAGGGCGTCTAATGGGCCTTGCATTACGTCGTCCAGGGCCTTCCGGCGCAGCGCCGGAGCGAAGTTATCGTCCTTCTTGGCGAAGTAGCCTCGCCGGTGTCGGACTAGCACATCAGGGCGGTTCACACGGACCTGGACTCTTACATAACTTCCATCCCATTTCTCCGGGTGGGGAGAATAGGCAAGGCGGTATGCGTACTGCGATTCCTGGAGCGCGGCCTTAATCCCCTTTCCTAAGTCGTTCGACGAGACATAGGCTCGGCCCCCAGTCTCCTCTGCAAGGGCGAATAACACGTCGGTGTCACTCATTGCCCCCGAGACGCCGCTTCGCGTGTGAAAGACGGGCCTCCGGCCACCAGGCTGCTCAGCAAGGGAGACGACAGTCCGCAATCCCGCGCTATCCACCGAATAAACCGCCACGTTTGAGTCGTTCAAGATCTGAAGTGTGTCATGCCATAGAAACGGCTGGATCTTCAGGCGCAGCAAGGTCAGCGAGAATCCTCTGGTCATCCAGATGACCGACTTCCGCCCAGGTACTCCAGCCAGGTGCCGCCCGAGTTGCCTCAGTGAGTCCATCGTTTCGAGGACGCGCCGCCGATAGTCTTCGCTTTCGACCGGATCGCCGAACTGTGGGAACAGCGACCGCAAATTAACGATGTTCGGAAGCTGGATCGGATCGAGACCTGTGCCCTCGCCCCTCAGCAACTCTAGGAGCTTGTTGAAAAAGGGCTCGGATCGCGCCGGCTCAGACGTCCCAAGGAGTTCTGTGAGACTCAGAGGGTGATTTTCGGATGCAATTCTGCCCTCAACACGGCCGAGCCGTGTTGAAAAACGCCGTTTTTCGGC
>JANRJO010000004.1:0-1550 GCA_033763935.1 Bryobacteraceae bacterium | reverse complement strand
ACAGCCATTTCAATACCTCCTTCTGAGAGTTGAACTACGCATTCGCGCGCACTTGATCGCTACTGCTGATCCGGTGCGAACGACTGCAAAAACGCGTCTACGCAAGAAGCATGCTCGTTGCATCGCCGCGCCTGTGCAGAGGGGAGAACGATCGCGTCGCGGAACGTGACGGATCGCGCAATCGGAAGACAAAAGAGCGATCCGGCGTGCGCTCGAGACGCAGCACCGGATCGAGGGGGAGAGAGGCTGAAGCCCGGTGCGCGAGTCCGCGAACACCGGCCTTGGTTGCTGCCGAGAAAGAGAGTCGTGCGTCACTGATCAACGCCGCTCACCCCCTCGATCGGGGACCACGGATGCGGTCAATCCCAACTCAATGCACCTCCGGTTTGATAGTCGATCACCCGGGTCTCGAAGAAGTTCTTTTCCTTCTTGAGATCGATCATTTCCGCCATCCACGGGAAGGGATTCGACGCCCCCGGAAAGAGGAGGTCGAGGCCGATCTGCTGGCACCGGCGGTTCGCGACGAACCGCAGGTATTCCTTGAACATGGGGGCGTTCAAACCCAGCACGCCGCGCGGCATGGTGTCCTCCGCGTAGCGGTATTCGAGCTCCACGCCGGTCCGGATCAGGGCCCGGATTTCCTCGCGAAACTCGGGGGTCCAGAGGTGCGGATTCTCGAGCTTGATGGTGTTCACGAGGTCGACGCCGAAGCTGCAATGCATCGACTCGTCGCGCAGGATGTACTGGTATTGCTCGGCCGCGCCGGTCATCTTGTTCTGCCGCCCAAGCGCCAGAATCTGTACAAAACCGACGTAAAAGAACAGTCCCTCCATGATGCAGGAGAACACGATCAGGCTCTTCAGGAGCTTCCGATCGTTCTCCGGCGTGCCGGTTTCGAACTGCGGATCGGTCAGCGTTTCGATGAACGGGATCAGGAACTGGTCCTTGTCGCGGATGCTCGCGACCTCGTGGTAGGCGTTGAAGATCTCGCCCTCGTCCAGTCCCAGGCTCTCGACGATGTACTGGTAGGCGTGGGTGTGGATCGCCTCCTCGAAGGCCTGGCGCAGCAGGTACTGGCGGCATTCGGGGGCCGTGATGTGGCGGTAGGTGCCGAGCACGATGTTGTTCGCGGCCAGGCTGTCGGCGGTCACGAAGAAACCCAGGTTGCGCTTGACCAGGAGCCGCTCGTCGTCGGTCAGGCCGTGCGGATCCTTCCACGTGGCGATGTCCCGGCTCATGTTCACTTCCTGGGGCATCCAGTGGTTGGCGCAGCCGGAGAGGTACTTCTCCCACGCCCATTTGTACTTGAAGGGCACCAGCTGGTTGACGTCGGCAGTGCCGTTGATGACGCGCTTGTCTTCCACGCGGACGCGGCTGAACGGCTCGACGTGCACGGCCGGCGCCGGCGCGGATACCGGCGCAGGATGCGAAGCGGGCGCAGCGCGGCCCGTGTTGGGCACCGCGGGTTGCAGGCCAAGGGTGGGCAGCGGGGGCATCAGGGCATCTTCGAATTGCAGCATCGGGTCGGGCTTCCCTTTGTTGGTGTTGTG
>JANRJO010000103.1:0-1692 GCA_033763935.1 Bryobacteraceae bacterium | reverse complement strand
GGTCCTTTCTGACGACTCGTCCGGATAGGTTCCGCGCGATTGCGCACTCCTGTCATGCGAGTCGGTTTTGGAAATTGGTGACATGTTCAGTTAACATGAACGGCGTCACGATTTGCCTAGGTTCGTGGATCTCCGCCGCCGTCTGGCGTGCGCGTTCCACGTGGAGCGAATTGTTCCAGCCTGCTGGCGCGCAGAACGTGGACCCTTGACCGGACTCACCTTTCTGGGCCACCGGGACTGAGAGTCGGGGTGTTGGGTTGGTGGTCGTGGGTGGGATGAACTGGGGTGGAAGCAACGGCAAGCTCCGGGCGGAGGGACGGCCCGGCTTGGCGGGCCGTCCCGGAGCCCGGAGCTTGCGGCGAGATCTTCGCGCGAAACTCGTCGGGCGTGGCGTACTCGAGCGAGCTGTGCGGGCGGATCTGGTTGTATTCGTCGCGGAACTGCCGGGCGAGCACCTGCGCTTCGAGCACGCTGCCGAGCAACTCGCGGTCGAGGCATTCGTCGCGGAAGCGGGCGTTGAAGCTTTCGATGACGCCGTTTTGCCAGGGGCTGCCCGGCTCGATGAAGCGCGGTTTCACGCCGGCCTCCCGCAGCCAATCCTGCAGCGCCCGCGCGATGAACTCCCCGCCGTTGTCGCTGCGCAGGTGGCGCGGCGCGCCCAGCCGCGCGATCGCCGCCTGCAACGCGGCCACCACCTCGCGCGCGCCGAGCCGGCGGCCCGCCGCGATGTCCACGCAGTAGTGCGCGCCCTCGTCGACGATGGTCAGGAACTTCACGGTGCCGCCCCGCGCGGTGGTGTCGAATACCAGGTCCAGGCACCACACGTCGTTGACGCCCTCGGCCTTCAGCTTCGCGTCCGGCCGCGGCGGACACTTCGGCCGGCGGGCCGGTCCGCGCACGCGCAAGCCTTCCTGCCGGCGGAGCCGCTGCACGGTGCGCCGCGCGCAGGTCAGACCCTCGCGCAGCAACAAGGCATGCACCCGCCGGTAACCGTAGCGCGGATGCCGCTGCGAGAGGCGCACCACGCCCGCGCGGACTTGCTCCTGCCGCTCGGTCGGCGGCCGGCCGCGGTAGGCGAAACTCGCCCGGGCCAAGCCAAGGTAGCGGCACGCCTGACGGCGCGAACAAGTGCCCGCCGCCACCACGCTCCGGGCCGCGTGGCGCCGCTGGGACGGGCTCACCATTTTTTTGCGCTCACCTCCTTGAGCACTTGGATGTTCAGCGCCTGATCGGCGACCACCCGCTTCAACCGGGCGTTCTCTTCTCGCAGCGCCTTGAGCTCCTTCAACTCGTCGAGCTGCATCGCGCCGTACTGCTGCTTCCAGCGGTAGAGCGTCGCCTCGCTGATGTTCGCGTCGCGGCAGACCGTCGCGGCGGTCTCCCCTTGGTCGATCCGCCGCAGAATCGTGACGATCTGCTCGGGGGTGTGCTTCTTTCCTTTGGGCATGTCTGGGTCTCCTTGTCGGTCCCCAGACTCTCATCGGCAATGGCCCAGTTTCGGTGCGTCAGGTCAAGCGAGCAGCGGGTACGTATCGTCGAAGACTGGACCGATCATGATGGACTGCAGTTCGATAAAGGGACGGAGTCGCTTAGCTTTCTGTTTTCACTGGCATCTTCGCCCAGGACTCTCTTCGAGGGCACACCGAAAGATGATGATGTCTATATCAGGGCGAGTGCGGAGAGTGGGAGGTG
>JANRJO010000101.1:0-162931 GCA_033763935.1 Bryobacteraceae bacterium | reverse complement strand
GGCACCTGGAGAAAGCCATGCTCGATTATCTCGATGACCGAAACCGCGCTCCCAAACCTTTTGTGTGGACCGCCAGCCCAGATCTGATCCTGGGCAAGATCGAGCGCTTTTGTCAACGTATTTCTCGCTCAGGACACTAGCGCGACAGGAAGTCCGCAAGCGAGGGTATGTCCACGGCGCAGTGGCCGCCGTAGAGTGGATGCCAGGTTGTGTTCACGCCCCGCTCGGCGGCAGCGCGGGCCAACTGCTCGGTGCCCTCATAGTTGCCGTAAGGGTCGTAGAGGCCGCAGGAGAGATACAGCGCAGGGAAGGCCGGGCGGGCCTTTTCGATCAGGCGCAAAGGAGAGATGCGCCGCCATTCCTCTTCGCTGCCGACGTACCGTTTCGCCATCATCCAGATGCCGAGAGCGATCTTGGGGCTGGCACCGGTTCGTTCCAGGGATGCCTTGATGGCGCCGATACTCTCGAAAGGTGAGTCCTGGTAAACGCCGGGGCAAAGGGCGGCCACCCGGGCAAACTGGAAAGGCGCAGAGAGTCCCGCAATCAGAACGTTCAGCCCGCCCATCGATTCACCCAGCAATATTCGGCGCCGCGGACGGCCCACTTTCTCCTCGATCTTCGGCAGCCGCGCCAGAAAATCGTCCAGCAAGCCACTCGCGGGTTGGGCTCCCTTCGGCGTCAGCAGCCAGGCCGGTCCATAGGAGACTGTCACGACCGCAGGCGGCAACGCGCCGGTGCTTTGCCAATGCGCCTGCAGCATGGCGGTGAAGTAGGTGTCATCGTTCCACACCTGCTCGTCGAGGTTGCGTCCGTGGAGATGATAGACGAGATCGCCGTTAACGCCGGCCCCGCCGGTGTACACGCAGTAGCGCAGCGGGCCTGATGTGTCGCAGTTGCGCTGCGCCGGCACGAACGACACCTTCTGCGCGCCTCGCGTGCGCGTGAGCTCGGAGTATCCGTAGTAGAGCAACAAGGTCACCAGCAAGGCGGCGATTAGGTATTTGTAGGCCCGGCTTCCGCGGAGATTCCGATGCATGGGGATCAGCTTGTGCGCATGGCTTCCGGTGTACCGCCGGGCGGCAGCATGGCCAGGCTCAGCACATACCCGATGACCGCGCTCGCTCCGTAGCCGACGAGCGGGGTTGGGGAATTGCCCAAGGCAGCGGCAAGGATCGCCGCCAGCCAGCTTGCCCCGTGTACCGCGCTGACAGTTCGGCGTCCCCGGCTGCTTGCCATGCCGGTGATCGCGGGAATCAACAGCAGAACGGAACCGGAAACCACAGTAAGCCCGGCGAACGCGTTGACTTCAGACCACACATAAAGGACCCCGGTGACATAAGGGGCGGGCGGCAGAGTCTCTGGCCGGAGCAGTGTGACGCCGAATGCGAATACGCTGCCGGCGAACGCCGCCATCACGTGCCGATCCCGGCGCAGGGCCAGAAGAACCGCCAGGCTCGCCGCGAGCATCCCGGCCATCGCGCGATCCGGTTGCAGAGCGAGGGCCGCCGCGATGACGAGCATGCCGGTGGTCGCGCGCCAGTCCCTGATGATGACGAAGCCGACGATGGTCATGGGTAAGAGGACGAGGCTTGGCTGCAACGCGAAGGATCCGAATTTCAGCCAGCGCGCGGCGCCCTCCACCTGATCCCCGAAGAATGCCGTGGCCAGGAGAGACAAAGCGGTGATTTGAGTCACGACAACCGCCCAGCGTCGCGGATCCCTTATGGCTCCGGCGCAGAATGCCAGCAATGCCAGGCCGATGAGGAGTGCTGCCGCGTTCACACGGGCATAGTGGATGGGAGCCCCCGCTACATTCAGATAGACAGCGCCGAGCGCTACTGCTCCGACCGCGCATGCCGCGCCGGTTATGCTCGAACGCGACGGTGCGACCACATAGGGCGCCAGACCTCGAAGGCTGTCGAGCCCAAAAAACAGCGCGGCGGTATCGCCGGGAATCTGGGCGACCTCATGCCGCACCGCGTGGGCCCACGGCTGCATTTCCGGTGGCAGCATGCGAAGCAAGGCCCGGCAGGCCGTTTGTGCCAATCGCCGGCGCAGCGTCACGGCAGGGCCTCCCGGTATCGGGGAGCGGCGGCACGCACTGGGTCCGGAGGGTTGTTCCGCGCCAGATCGACACCCGCGGCTGTCAGGCGGTAGGCGTGCCGGGGAGGCCGGCCTCCTGCGCACGGCGGTTGCCATTCCGCCTCGAGAAAGCCCTGACTTGCCAAGCGGATCAGCAGAGGGTAGAGCGTGCCGGACTTCGTGCCCGTGAGACGGCACAGTTCGTATCCGTGACTCCACTCTTCACCTGCTGCGAGCAAAGCGGCGAGTATCTTGCGAGCGTCGCCGGATAACGCGCGATTCCGTCCCATGAGCGTAAATCTACCTATGTAGAGTTACGCCTGTCAAGGTGTTTTTCGTGTGGCTCAGGCGGTAATCGCGGTCGCCGACCGCCTCCCCTTACCTTAGAGGGAGAGGGAGGCGAGGCGTGCGGGCACAACCATTGATTGCGGTGACGGACGTACGGAGGAGCAGCGGGTGGTATCAGCGGCTGCTGGGATGCCGGAGCGCCCACGGTGGCGACGAGTATGAGCAATTAGTCTCAGGCGGGCAGCTCATCCTCCAACTCCACAGCTTTGCGGTTGAGCACCATCACGGACCGATTGCGGATGCGGAGGACAGGCCTTACGGTAACGGGGTGCTGCTGTGGTTTGAGGTGGACGACTTTGACGCAGTGGTGGAGCGGGCGGCGGAGATGGGGGTGGAGTTTGTGCTGCCAAAGCATCGCAATCCTCCGGACGGGGACGGGGGTCCGAACCATTGGGAGTGCTGGATGCGGGACCCCGATGGTTACGTGGTGGTGGTGGCGAGCGGGTATGGAACGGCGGATGGGACGTGGCGGCCCAGCGGAAATCCGTTCGGCGAGTGAGGGCGGCGGCAAACGCGCCGGGTGGCGAGAACGGCGGCGCCGGCAGCGATCAGGAGCCATGACGAGGGTTCGGGGACCTCGGACGCGCACTCGATGACCAAGCGGGGCCGCTGGACGAACTGGTCCTCCGGGTACTCGATCGTGGCGTGCTGTTGGATACGTCGACGTCGATGCCGGCAGAGGCTGGAAACGAGCTGAGCAGCTCACCTACGGTGAAGTCGGCAAGAGTGATGACGCCGTCGCTTGCGTACGTTCGGATGCGGCCCTGGAAATCGGTTGGCGGCGAGCTGGACGTTGCTTTGCTGGAGATCTGGAGTGGAGCACTGGTGATGGTGACGGAGGAGAGGATCGTGGGAAGCGGAAACTCGAAGGCCGCCCGATACTCATCGTTGAAGAACTTGCCGGTGCGGGCGGTGGTCTCGTTGACGGAGATGGTATCGAAGGGGCCGATCATGCCTTTGTTCACGGCGTAACCGTCGGCAACGGGATAAACGGTAAGCGTGGCGGCGGGAAGAAGTACGGTGGCCAGAGCAGCCGTCAGCAAGAGGCGTTTCATCAGCGCTGACTCCTTCGGCGGAGAGAGAGCCAGGCCGCGAAGCAGCAGACGGCGGCGAGGCTGAAGGTGGACGGTTCGGGAACGACGTTGGCGTCGGAAGGCCCGGGGTACTGGTAGCCGTTCTGGGAGGTGTAGTCGCCGGTGAGACGGAGGTAAGCGGTGCCCCAGTTGTTGACGGCGGCGGTGCAGCCGGCGGATGGGTTTGCCTGCAGATAGTTGAGGTACTCGCAGGTGGAGGTGGCGCGCGCCCGGAAGACGGAGGCGAGAGGCCGACCGGCGTAGATGCCGAGGTTGACGGAGTTCGAGAAGGCGAAGTTCAGGCCGAGGGGAATGGCGGGCGTGGAGAGGACGGTATCGCCGTTGCCGAAGAGGTCTTCGAAAATCTCGTAGCTGGTGGTGAGCACAGGCGACGGGGTGTGGGAGTAGTTGCGGCGGGCAACGATGAGGGCCTGGTAGATGATGCCGTCTTCCTCGTCTTCAAGGCGGAACTCGGTCTGGAAGCTGATGTTGGACGAGTATGCGGAGTTTGGGGGGGAGAGGACGGGACCGCCGCCGGTGAACTGGGAGAGGAGGGCGCTGAGGTCGAAGGAGAAGTTGGGCGAGGAGAAGGTGAGTGTGTCGGTGATTTCGACGGTGGCATTGGCGATGCCTCCAGCCTTATTGGCGAGACCGCTTCCAGCGAAGGTCTTGATGAGGCCGGCGGTACCGTCTCCACCGCCGCGCGCTTCGCCCAGTTGACCGCAGAAGGCACAGAAGGCGTCGTTGAGGTCGAGTCCGCTACCGGTTTGGAAGACCACGGGGTTCTGAATGGTGTTGGGCAGCGCTCGTACGTAGGCGTAGGACGAGGGGCCGGGGATGTTGGTGATCGAATTGACAGCGGGGCCGCCGGGAGATCCGGCAGTGCCGGCGCGGACGCTGGTGTTAATGATGATGCCCGCGGCAGCGGTTCCCTGTGAGACCAGGAGCGCGGCGGTAAGAAGCGCGGCGCGAGCTGTGGGTGACGCCATTGAATGCCCTCCGATGGGTGCGATTATCGAGGGGGCGCGAAGGACGGGGGAAGTTAGGAGGAGCTACGTAACGGACGTTACGCGAGGCGGAGTGCGGAGAGGATGGGGGCGGCCGCGGGGTGACGCCTGACGGCGTCGAACTCGGGCTCGAGGGTGGCGTAGAGGAGGTCGTGGTTGTGCTGCTCGAGGGCGAGGCGGTAGCAGCGGATGGCGCCGGTGAGGTCGCCGAGGTAGGAGTGCAGCATTCCGGCGATGGCGGGGGCGCGTTTTTCGAAGTCGAACTGGCGAGAGAGTTCGAGGGCTTCGCGGCGGCGGCCCTGGAGGGCGAAGAGCCGGGCGCGGGTAGCGGCGGTGCGAAGGAGTTTGGGGGCCAGGGCGAAGGCTTTTCCGGCGAGTGCGGCGGCTTCGTCCCACTTGTTCTGGCGAGCGAGGGCGAGGGCGAGTTGACAGACAACGGGGGCGGAGGCGGGGGAGCGGGCGAGGGTATCCCGGAGAATGGCTTCGGCGGCGGCGTAGTTACCGGTATAGGTCTGGAGTGACGCGGCCGTAAAGCGGAGGGAAGTAACGTTTGGGAGCACGCTGAGGATGGTGTACAGGCGGTGTTCGACGCCCTGGGTACGGCGCGCGAGGAAGGCAGCGTCGACGTAGTAGCGGTAGGCTTTGACGAAGAGGCGGGACTGATCGATGGCGGCGCGAATCGCCTCCTCGGCGACGTCGAAGCGCCAGTTGGCGAAGAAGGCGGAGTAGCCGCGGGCGAAGTTGGCTTCGGCGGAGAGGGGATTGATGCGAAGGGCGCGCTGGATGGCGTCGAGGGACTTGGGGGCGAGGCGTGGATCGTACTCGGCGGCGAGGCGGTAGACCTCGGCGAGAGCGGCATGGGCGGAGGAGAAGCTCTGATCTTCGGCGCAGGCGCGTTCGAGGAGGCGGGCGGCTTCCATGATCTCGGCGAGGGGGAAGGGGGCATCGATATCCTCGTTCGTCTGGACGAGGAAGTCTTTGCCGCGGCTGAGGATCTGCTGGGCCTCGCGGTGCAGTTGGAGGGCACGGGCGCTCTGGGAGGGGGGCCGGGCGGTGAAGCGGGCGACGGCGGAAGCGGCGGCGGAGGTGGCGGCGTCGACGAGGGCGGAGGTGTGGGCGTGGGGATGGTCGAAGGCCTGTGACCAGAGGGGCTCGTTCGCGGGAGCGCTACGGAGTTCGGCGAGGACGCGGGTGCGTTGGGGATCGTCCCAGGCCTGGCCGGCGAGGAAGAGCAAGTAGTGGGAAGCGCCGCGGGCACGGGCACGTTCGCGCACTTCTTCGATGGTGGCGCAGCGTTCGGCGTGGAGGCCGTGGCGGCGGCCGAGAACATTGGCAGCGGCGAGGGCGACGTTATCGGCCTCCGGAGACCAGCCGCCGCGCGGCGATTTTTCGGCGGTCATGAGGAGGGCGAGCGGGGCCTTGGAAGGGGAACGCAGGCTGGTGGCTAGCCAGACGGCGGCGCCGGCGGCGAGAGTGGGAACGGCGGCGGTGAGCCAGCGGCGGCGGGAGGGAGCTGGTTTCGGAGCGGGTTGGGCGGGCGGCGGGGGAGCGGGCGGGGACGCGGCGGAAACGAAGACGGGAACGTAGCGCCCTTTCGGGAGTTCGATGCGCAGGGTATCGTCTTTGCCTTCGCCTTCATAGTAGGCGCGGAGGCGGGCGCGGAGGCGAGTGGCTTCGACGCGGACGATGGAATCGATGCGCGGGTCATAGGAGGCGTCGCGCTCGTAGACCTCGGTGGCGATGAGTTGTTCCTTGATGGCGCCGGACCGTCCGTCGAGGGTGGTTTCGACGATGAGAGACAGGAAGGCGGAGAGGCGGCGAGCGCCGGCGAAGTGGGGGCCGGCGAGGATGCGGCGGAGGGCGTCGCGGACTTCTTCGGGGGGAGGCATGGCTTAGCGGGCGAGTTTCTGACGGAGCCAGGCCTGGGCATAGCGGAGGTCGTGGCGGACGACGTGGACGGAGATGCCGAGGGCGGCGGCGGACTCTTCGGCGGTCATGCCGCCGAAATAGCGCATTTCGATGAGGCGGGCGAGGGTTTCGTTTTCGGCGGCGAGGGCCTGGAGGGCGTCGTCGAGGGCGATGAGTTCGACGAGTTCAGGGCCTTTGTCGCCGGCGACTTCGAGGCTAGCGGCGGAGGAGGAGCGATTATCGGCGACGCCGGAGCGTTTGAGGGTGGCGCGGGAGCGAGCGTAGTCGATGAGGACCTGGCGCATGACGCGGGAGGCGACGGCGACGAAGTGGACCTCGTCGGCGTACTCGCGGGCGGAGCCTTCGAAGAGCTTGAGATAGGCCTCGTGGACGAGGGCGGTGGCCTGGAGGGTATGGTTGGAGCGTTCCGCGCGGAGGTGGCGTGAGGCGATGCGATGGAGTTCGTGGTAGAGCAGGGGGGTGAGTTCGAGGGCGGCGGCGGCGTCGCCGGTGCGGAGACGGCTGAGGAGCTGTTCGGGACGGGTGGTCACCGAAAGTCATTGTACTTTTGCCAAATGCCGGGGGGAAAGCCGCTTCCCCTGCAGGAGGAAGTTCCCATGTTCCAAACAAAGATGATGCAACTTGCCCTGGCGGCCGCGGCACTGCCCGCGAGCGCGCAGACGGTAAACGTCCCAGCGAACCTGCAACCGCCGGCGGGACACACGATGTACCTGAAGGCGCGGGCAACGGGCACGCAGAATTACGTGTGCCTGCCGACGGCGATGGGGGGCCTGGCGTGGCGGTTCCAGGGACCGCAGGCGACGGTGTTTCTGAGCTATCAATGGCTGGGGCGGGAGATCCGGCAACAGGTGATGACGCACTATCTGAGTCCGAATCCCGGGGAAGAGGGGATGCCGGCGCGGGCGACGTGGCAGAGTTCGCTGGACACGAGCGCGGTGTGGGCGAAGAAGATCGCGGAGTCAAGCGACGCGGCGTACGTTGCGGCGGGGGCGATTCCGTGGCTTCTGCTGCAGAAGACGGGGGCGCAGTCAGGGCCGGCGGGGGGAGCCTTCCTGACGCAGACGACTTACCTGCAGCGGATCAACACCGGGGGCGGCGTTGCGCCGGAAGGGGTATGTACGGAGGCTGGAGCGATTCAGTTCGTACCGTACGTTGCCGACTACGTGTTCTTCCGGGCTTCCGGGAATTAAGTTAGTCCGAGTAAGTGGCAGGCCCCGCTTTCCTGACGGAGAGCGGGGCCTTTTTTATGCCGGGCAGTTAGTTTGTATTGGTCAGAGTTACTTTCATAACCATGCGGCCGAGGGTTACCTCACGCGGTGAGCCGGGAATGAGCATGGGGACCTGCCGGCGGTAGGAGCGGTATTCGGGATGCTCCTTCATGAGGTCGGCCTCTTCGAGCTGGATGGCGACGAGGATGTAGGAGGTGCAGACAGCGGCGAACAGGAGATGCGTGGCGGTCATGAGGGGGGTGCACCAGAAGGCGAAGAGCCAGCCGACGTAGAGCGGGTGGCGGACCATGCGATAGAGGAAGGGAAGGGCGAAGCGGACCTTCGCCTGGGGCTTACGGGACCATTCGCGCCACACCTGGCGAAGGCCGAAGAGGTCGAAGTGGTTGATGGCGAAGGTGGTGGCCAGCACGAGCAGCCAACCGAAGGCGTAGCCGGCGTGCATCAGGATGCGGCCGAAGCCGTCGAGGGTCCAGACGACGCCGCCGAGCGGCCGCCATTGCCAGAAGAGGAGCAGCAGGGCGAGGCTGCTGGCGAGCACGTAGGTGCTGCGTTCGGCGGCCTGCGGGATGAAGCGAGTGAGAACACGCTTGAAGGCGGGGCGAGCCATGACGCTGTGCTGCAGGGCGAACAGGGACAGGAGCGCAAGGTCGATGGCGAGGGCGTCGAGCCAGGGGCCCTGGGAGGGGGAATCGAGCGTTTTGGGGACGCCGAAATTGCCGATGAAGGCTACGGCGTAGAGAAAGGTGGCGAGAAACACGAGGTAACTGGCGACACCGTAAACGAAGATCAGCGTTCTTTTCATTTTTTGTTGTCTCCTCCGGCTGGTTATGGGGGCAGAGAGTCTGCCTATCTCAGAAGCGAGAGGGGAGGGTGTTTTTCGCGTGGTGAGTGGAGGGGGTATACTAGCGCGAATCGTAGGAAGTTGTTCAGCAGATGGAATTCGACCTGATTGTTCGGACCCGCGAGGGCGCAGTGCAGCGACGGCCGCTGACCGGTGAGCGGTTGACGGTGGGCCGCGCTGCGGGCAACGATTTGAGCTACCCGGGAGACGCGAAGCTCTCGCGCAATCACCTGCTGTTCGAGCACCGGGCGGATGGGTGGGTGGTGCGGGACCTGGACACCAAGAATGGGACGCAGGTGAACGGGCAGCGGCTGAGCGGAGGGCACGTGCTGGCGTCTGGGGACGTGATTCACGCGGGCTACCTGACGCTGACGTTCGCCGAGGCGCACGAAGCGGTGGAGCAGACGGTGGTGTTCGTGGCGCAGGAAGATGCGCTGCGGCGGACGATAACGACGACGCTGGACCACGCGATTCCGGTGACTCCGGCGCCAATGGAGCGGCAGGTGGCGGCGATGGCGCGGGCGAGCCGTGAATTATCGGTGCACCGGAGCGTGGAGGATCTGTTTCGGGCGATTCTGGAGCTGGCGCTGGAGACGGTGCACGCGACGCGGGGCGTGCTGATGACGCTGGAAGGCGGGAAGTTGCTGACGCAGGCGGCGAGGGGCGACGGGTTTCGTATATCGAGCGCGGTGCGGGATCGGGTGATCGAGGGGCGGACGTCGCTGCTGGTGGTGGATGTGCAGGCCGACGACGATCTGCGGCACCAGCGGACGATCGTGGAGCAGAGCGTGCGCAGCATCCTGGCGGTGCCGCTGCAGACCAAAGACGAGGTGCTGGGGCTGATTTACGTCGACACGTCGCACGTGATGGCGGAATTCACGCCGGCCGATTTGAATTTGCTGACGGTGCTGGCGAACATTGCGGCGGTGCGGCTGGAGAATGCGCGGCTGGCGGAGCGCGAGCAGGCGGAGAGGGCGGAGGCGGCGGGTGCGGCGGGGCGGCTGGCGGCGGCGATCAGCCACGAGATGAATTCGCCGTTGGGGGCGCTGAAGAGTTCGGTGGAGACGCTGGTGACGCTGGCGGGGCGGATGGGGGGCGGGGATCCGGAGCGCGTGGAGATGATGCGGAGCCTGGCGGGGACGGTGCGGGAATCGGCGGCGCGTCTGGAGAAGATCATCGGGCGGATGCAGCGGTTCACGCACCTGGACCGGGCGGAGATTCAAGTGGTGGACTTGCCGCTGCTGCTGGGGGACGTGGTGGCGATTGTGCAGGCGACGATGGGTTCGGGGCGATGCGAGGTGGAAGTGCAGGCGGCGGGCGTGTGCCCGTTTCTGTGCCGGCCGCAGACGCTGAGCGCGGTGCTGGCGAAGCTGCTGCAGGTGGCGGCGGAGGAGTCGGCCGGACGAGGGCCGGTGCGAGTGCGGGCGGGGATGGAGGGGAGCGTGCTGGAGGTGGAGATTGCGGACAGCGGGGAGGGGATGAAGGAGGAGGAGGCGCAGCGGCTGTTCGAGCCGTCGTTCCGGGTGAGCAAAGGGCGGGTGAAGGGGAGTTGGAGCCTGTTCAGCGCGCGGAGGATGATGAGCGAGCAGGGCGGGGATATACGGGTGTGGAGCGTGGAGGGGCGAGGGACGACGTATGTGGTGAGGCTGCCGGTGTCGCCGGCGCCGCGAACGGTTGACACTGCGGAGAGGGGGGTGGTGTAATGAGGGAAGTCCTTGCTCCTCAGTAGCTCAATGGTAGAGCATTCGGCTGTTAACCGAAGGGTTGTAGGTTCGAGTCCTACCTGAGGAGCCATTTCTCAAAGTCGCCTCCGTTTTCCCCGTTCTCGTTGATTCCCTTGCTGTTGGCCGAGTTCGAGCGTCGTAAGAGCTCGAAGGGTTCGAGCAGTGTGGCGTTGAGCTGTCCGTCTTTCCAGTGCGCGGTCTTTAGGGTCATGGTGAGGAGTTCTCGCTGTGCCTCGTCTGTTTGGGTGCGAAAGGCATCGGCGGCGTTGCTGGTGTGGCGCATAGCACTGACGGCCGCACTGAGGGGGATCTGGTCCTCCTCTTTGGTGGTGAGGAGTTGGGCTTGGATGGTGGCAAGCTGTGCGTGAAAACTCTGAGCCTTCTCGTCGTAGAGGGCGGTACTGATGCGCTCCTCAAGGCGGTCCTCATAGAGCGTGGCGAGGCGTCGCTTGAGGCGTTGTTCTTCGGCCGCAAGGCGCTTGTGTGTTGCCGCCGTTGCTGCCGCGCGCGTCCCCTCGGCGCTGCACACCGCCTCGGCCAGCCAGTCGAGGACTTCGTCGGGAATGACGAGGGCGCTGAGGATGATGGCGAATTCGTCGACCAGTCGCTCCTGTCGCGTGTACGGCTCGGGGCATTTGCCGCGGTGCCCGGTGCAATGGTAGTACACGTAGCGTCCTTTCTTGCGTTCCGCCACCATGGCAAGCCCACAGTGACCGCACCTCAGCAGGCCGCTGAAGGGAAAGTCTCGACGAACACTTTTTACCTGGTGCTGCTTGCGCTGATCAAGAATGCGCTGAACCGCATTCCAGGTCTCCTTGCTCGTCAGCGGCTCGTGCGTCCCGGGATACGTGACGCCGTCCCAGTCAAAATCCCCACAGTAGATCCTCTTGCGCAGCAGCTGGTGCAACGTACTCCGATACACGGTCCGGCCGCGCAGTTGAATACCGCGTGATCGCGCCTCGCGTACAAGGCTTTGGAGGCTGTAGTTCCCGGTGGCAAAGGCGTGGTACAAGTCGGTCACGATGGGAGCCTCGCGCGGATGCGGGACAATGATGCGCTTACCTTCGGGTCCTTGAACGTTCTGATACCCAAAGGGCGCAAAACTTGGATACACCCCACCCAAGGCCTTTTGCTGCATGCCCTTATACGTCTCCTCACCCAGCAGGTCAATGTAGTTTTTGGCCAGCACGACCTTCAAGCCATGCATGAGCTTGTCGCTGGAGCGCGAGTCGGGGGAGATGACGCTGCCTTCCTTGACGAAATGCAAGTGTGCCCCAAGATCATCAAGGGTCACCCAGTCTTTGATATTGCGTAGCAGCCGATCCGTTTTCTCCACAAGAATCGTCGTGCACGTGCGACGATGCTGTCTTAGGTACGCGACCATGCGCCCAAACTGCTCGCGTCCCGACTTGCGCGCCGTCTCAACATCAACAAACTCCTCCACGATCTGCATGCCCTTGCCGGCCGCATACTCGCGCAACACGCGCAACTGCGCCTGCAAACTGTAGCCTTCCTCAGACTGCTCCTTGCTGGAAACGCGCGAGTACGCCACGGCACGCACGCGAGAATCAGTGCCACCCATTGCGCCCTAATGCACCCCCGTCAAAGCCTACCGCAGATCTTTTGGCAAACGCGACTCCTGCCACCGTGCCAAGAGCAGCACGAACGACAGCAACCGCTCCCGATACACCACCCATTCCTCCCCGGACAAGGCGCGACCCACGCGCGCTTCTATTGCCGCGCGCGCCAAAGCCTCCTTATCCGCAAGGGACATCGTGGTCTTCTTACTGCCGCCAGTGGCGGCGGATCGCGTGCAACTGCTGCACAAACGCCGTGATGAACTCTTCCAGATTCGCCGCGATCGCCCAGGCAGGCAGCAACGCTTCGCCGGCAAACAGGGCCGGGCCATACTGCGCCAACAGCTCCTCGGCCAAGCGCAAGCGGCGATCATAGTCGGAAGGGTTGATCAGATCAAACAAGACCGAGCGCATGTACAGCTGCGTATGATCCTTAATCAACGCCTCCGTCACCGCATCAAGCACACCGATCATGCCGCCCTCTCTGCCGGCAATAGCATTGCGCTCGGCAGCAAGCGCGGCATGGTACCCGCCAAGGTATTTTTCGACAAACGCAAACGCTTGGTTGTAATACGGGCTTGACGCCATACCGCCATGCTCACGAATCCCAAACACCGCCGAAAGATAGTGCATCCAATACCCAAAGATGACCGTGCGAAAGCCATCATGATCACGGACCTGCACGGGGCAGGCGAACGATTCGCGCAGCTGCCGAAAAAACAAATCAATCGCATCCAGATGCCGCGGACCAAGCAACCCGATAATTTCTCGATGCGAGATAAGCTCTCCCTGCTGGTGTCGCTGGCGCACCAATCCGAGTTCTGTCGCATACGGCCATGCCATAACCCAAACCTCCCCTCGTTAGAACGTGTCGATAACGCGCGCCACGCGCTGATGCATGCGCGGCGAGGGACGCACGTGATACGCGGCCAAGCTCGCCGCAATGATCGCGCCAGCAACACGCTGATCCGGCACCAGCGGCGGATACGAGACAAAACTGGTAATCTCATCCTCGATGCGCGCATGCACCTCGCCCGTCCGCTGCCCAGCAAGCGTCTCACTTGACACCTGCGACCCAAAAAAGGGGGCCACCAGCTTGGCATCATGGAGGTTCACGCCGAAGACAAACACGTTCGGAATCGTGCTCACCGCCTGGAGCAACTCCGAAGGCAATTGCCCCGTCTCCTGGTTGGCAAGCACAATACTCAGCTGCGCCTTGGCCGTCTCGTTGATGATCTGCTCAATACTCTTCGTACTCGTAATAAACCGGTGCCACTCATCAACCACCAGCTGAAAATGCGTGCCGGCATGCTCGACGCGCGCAAACGCTGCCTGCTTCAGCTGCGCGATCAAAAAACCCCCCACAATACTTGCCGCATCCACACTTGCCGGCGGGGCAACGATTAAGACGCGACCATCAGCGAGAATCTGCGGAATACAAACACGATTCTCCGGCTGGACAAACGTGCGCAGCGTACGGTCATCCAACAGGAGCGCGGAGAGCCGATTGATAATCGGCGCAAACGCCTCACTGCGGAAGCTGGGGAACTCCTCGCTCCAAAAACGCTGCACCATCAGATTCGGCGCACGCGCAATGACCAGCCGCCGAAAGGATTCCCCAGCCGGCGTGCGCGACAAGAGCATAGGAAGACTGGCGAGATTCTCCCCAAGCACAAACAAGGCATACACGCAGTTCCCCAAAATATGCGTCATGCGGTGATAGCTTGATGCCTCAAAGAGGTGCTTGAGGCTATGCACGTACTCCGTCGTCAGCCGACCATAATCCTGCGGCGCAACCCCGGCAAACGCGTTATACGCCACCGGCAAGGCCGCATCAAAATCCAAAAACACCGCCCGCTCAAGGGGAATACCACCAAGGCTGCCAAGCAGCGCAAACGCCGTCACCCGATGCGGGTCAATAAGCCCCACCCCCCCCCCCCGGGTTGCCAAATACCGGCACCGATGCACGATCGCGCTGCTTTTACCCATACGCGAACGGCCCAAATACCACGCCGAACGATTCTGCTGAATCAATGGCTGATACACGGCGATCCCCCGACCCGTCCGTTCATTGACGCCCAATGGCACGCCGTCCTGCTGCAGCCGCAACGGCACGGGAAGTCCCCGCCGATACTCCAGCGCCACCCCGCCTGCAGCAGGCCGATCAGGAAGGTGCACAAATAAGGCAAGCTCCGAAAGCGTCAAAAGCTGCCCCGTCGTATGCGCGGCCCGATCCGCCAACATTCCCACCACCGCATCAGCCGAAAGGACCTGCTCATACTCCTCCAAACTGCGCCACCGCCACGGAATCCCATCAGCAGTAAACGTCCCAACGTACGCGGCAATGCCACGGGCAAGCCCGGCATCGCTTGCCGCAATTCGAACCGCGCACGCAAAGAGCGGCTCACCCGTGTTCTTGGTATTGCGCGTCTGATACGGCGCGCGAACACCCATCCCACGCTCCAGCGCCAGCAACGCCGCAATATTCGCGGGCCAATCATACTGGACCGGCGTCATCACGCACTGCCAGTCAATCCGCTGCGATTCCTCCATCTCCTCGGCCAGGCGCAGCAACGATGCCCACGGCGAGGAGATGGTAGCGGCAACACCTGCATGGTACGGGCGCGGCGAATACAAATCCGCTAAAAAGCGAATCACCGGCACCCGCTCCCGCCAATGATCAGCAACCTCCTCAACGGCCGTCTCCGGATACCCGGCAAGCCATGCAGCACGAGCGACTCTGGCACACGCGCTGGGCGCACCAAGATAAAACCGTGCCGCGCCGCGAGTAAGCGCGCATTCCAAACTCACCGGCCCACCAATCCCCAAGAACCGTCGCAGCACATCCGTGGCCCGCGGCCACTCCACCATCGTCCGCTCCGAAAGCAAGAGCCGGCCAAGCGTCCAGTCATACACGCGTGCAGGCGCAGCAAGTGATCGGCGGGAACCGGCCGCCGTCTGGGCGGGATCGACAGGCTGGAACACAGGTTCCAGGCCAACGCGCTCGCGGTACACCGGACTTGCCGTAACCCGGTGCTCCTCCGTCAACGTCAATCCCGCCACTCCCAAGGCAGCAAATCGTCCCGCCTGATGCGCCAAGGTCTTGTCAGTCATCTGCCGTCTCCGTGCCGGACAAGGGGGGTTTTTCGGGGCAGGACCTGTGGTGCTACGTCCCTGGTTTTGAGCAGGTTGGGTGGCGTTTGCGTGGGGAGTGGGGGCCCACTCTGCTCCCCACGCTGCTCCCCAGGCGCATCCCCAGGATGGCCGAGCCAATTGACCCGGTCATCCTGCCCCGTTACCCAGACAGGCCGGTCAATACCGTCCTGCAAGTCCTCCAGGGTCGAGAGCAGGACGAAGTCGAACTGCTCAGCCCGCAAGAGGCGCTGCAGGTGCCGCACACGACCCCTTGGGACGATCAGCAGCACTCGAAAGCCCCGGAACTCGCCACGCCAAGCAAAATCCTGCGCATAGGCCCCGCTATCAAAGGCACCGGCATAAGCGGTCAGCTTGGTGCGCAACGAATACCCGGGGCGCTGCCGCGCGAGCGGCTCAGTCCCACGATCGACCTCAAGGAAGAGCAGCGCGCGCTTCTCGCCGCGCTCTAAGACGATGACGCCATCCGGCATGACACCAAAACCGAGCTGCAACTGCGAGCCGTACCAGAACTCACCAGCGACGTCCGCACGCCGCAGCCACTCTGCGAACAGCACGTGAACCTCAGCCACGGCCAGCGTGTGCCCAAGCGTGCGCGCATGCGGGGCGGCGCCGATGAAATACACGAACTCCGCCGTGCCATGCATCGACGCTTGAAAGAACGCCAGGCGGCGTGCGTGTCCTGCGCGATAGAGCTTGACGAGCCGCTGCGAGGCTTTCTTCACCGAGGGAAACCCCAGCAATCGAGCAACTTGGCTGGTGAGCAACGGGGAGCTCGCCAGTTCCTCAAGCACCGCAAGGTCTCGCTGCCACAACCGAACGCGCACGCGAGGACTCCCAGTCATTGTTATCCCGCCCCGCACCGGCAGCGCCCCACGCAGCAGCAAGGCGATGTTGCCCGAGCAAGGAGATTCCAAAGTTGCGCGCGCTGCTCCTCTTGGCGGCGCAACTCCTCCCGTTCTCGGCGCTCCTCTTCCCGACGCCGCGCTTCCTCTCGCCGCTGCTGCTCTTCATGGCGCAGGCGGAGTTGCTCCTCTCGCTGCTGCCGATCCCGCAACTCGCGCACCAGCGCTAATTGATCCTTCGCCAGTTGCTGCTGATAGTGCAGCGCATCGGCATCCTGCCAACCCGCCGCGTAACCATGGACAAAGCCGCGCCGGCACCCGGTGCCATAACCGCGGAGATAACACGTGCACAAGCCGTAAGAACACATCGAAGAACTCTCCCTCTTTCAACTGCCGACGTAGTCTGTTCCGTACTCATTGATTCGTTGGTCGGGTATTCGCCGTGGTTTCCGCGTGCCTTCAGGTCCTGCTCTTGGTTAGCTTCTTCCTTGAGTTGCCGCTGGCCAGAGGTTGGCGGGCGGCCCTTTTGTCACAAGCTCCAGAAGTAAGCGCGCCTCTTCCCCAGACAGTCGTACAAGCGGGTGTGCCAGGAGTGAGGACCATTCACTCGGTCCCAACGAGGGCTGTGCGTCCCACAGCCACACCGCCCGCCCATACGTATCAGCGCAGGCGGCGAACTCTCTTGCGACGTACTCGATGAATTCCTGCATTCACTGGTGATTATTGGGGGCTGGTGTTGCAACAACCAGGGGGAGCTCGTGCAACATCCGTGCAACTGGCTCGAAAAGCGCTGAGAATGCAGAGAATATTTTTTTGCACGGCGCGATGGCGTTGCACGACCCGTTGAACGATGACCGTTGGTGAGCCGCCGGGCGTTGGTATGTTATTTATGGTCGGGGTGGCTTGGTGTACTCTACGCGAAACACGCCTCTGAGGCCGTACCAGTTCCACAGGAACGCATAAGCAAGCTGCGCGAGTGGGGTGTTTCTTTCGATGATCCGGCTGGCGCGCGCGTTGTAGTCATACGGCCCGGCCGGGTGGTGATACGTCCATGGACCGTGCGGTTGGTAGACGCGCGGCGTGCGAGCCACCCGGGGATACCCCGAGGATCCACAATGCCTGTCCGCATGGTCAGCGAGGGTGATTTTGCGCAAGACGCGATCTGCCCAGGGGAGGTAATTTGGCAAGAGGAAGTGCCGGATTTTCCCGAGTGCTTGTCCAAGGTCCTCCGTATGCAGTGGGAGGTACCGCAGTTGTTGACGCGACAGCGCCGGACGGACCGTGACGGTGACTTGCGCGGCTTGTCGCCCTTTAGGCGTGAAGCTGGTTTCGAGCTCAAAGGCATGCAGCCAATGCACGAGTGTTCGCTGCCAGGGGGCGTTTCCGATGCTGGCACTCGCGGCCTTGTACGGATGTTGTCGCGCCGTCTGCAGGATCTCGGTGAGGTCTGGGGGAGAGGTTCCCTCGGAGGGTTCCAGGATCGTGGCACGCGTTACCCGTACGCCAACTAATTCCCTGGGCAACGGCGGCGGGGAAAACGGCGTCGTGAAATCATCATGGTCTGCTCTAAAGGCGTGGTAGTCGTGGATGGCCTCGAAGACGTGGCGCATAGTATGATCCAGCAATCGCCCCCACTTCTTAATGGTTGCGGAGGATTGACTGGTGCCTTTTGATCGTGACGGTGTGCTTGCGTACCTGTGCCTGGTGACTCGGATGATTGAGTCTGATCGTGTCAGTGATTTTTTCGATGACTTGTGGAGGCGGCGGTCATCGATCCGCAGCGCGCAAGAGACCCCAGAAGCCTCCTTTCATGAGGACTTGCAGGCGGTGCAACTGCAGCACGCAAGCAGGACGGTCAAGCTCCCAGCAAGAGATTGTTGGCGAAAGACGGTACGCTCATACCGCAAGCACCCTGAATGGTTCGATCATGGCACGGCGGTGAACGAGAAGCACTTGAAGCGCGTGCCCGTGGACGTCAGGCAGTGCGCAATAGAGAGAAAGATATTGCAGGTCACGGAGCAGGGGACCATGTTGGCGTTCTGCGGCATTATCCTGCATGGCTACGATGCCAAGAAGAGGGAATCATGGGTCGGTATTGCTGATGCTCCCGACGTCATCAGACAATTCCGTGACGCTGCGGCAAACGCAACGCGGCCATCGTTTAAGGCTCTGGGTTTTGGAGCAAGGAAGCGCGCAGAGCTGATCAGGAATGGTACGACCAGAGCCGGCGCTGCAGCTGTTCCGCTTCCTGGTTCCCGCAACAATCCGGCTCTCGTGTCCTTTTATATCGATGGCGCAATCTTGCAGCATCTTGGCGAGCTGTTCCTTCACGTAAGCTCCCGGCCAGAGGAACGTCGCCTCTCGCGCGCCTCGTATCGTCACTGCCTGATTGATCTTGCCGTGGCAGTCATCCACGGCGGGCCGCTGCGCGCCACGGGCCAGCTTCCGACGAATAAGGACCATCTAAGTCCCGGTGATGAGTTTCGCAGGCACTTTGGTTACCTCTTTGGTGGCCCGCTTGAACTTGCCAGTACGGTTGATCATGCCCTCGAGAACGACGTGGTGCGTCGTGCGGTTCGGCCTGAACTTGGCAAGGCCCAGCATTCCCTGCGTGATCATCCAGCGTCGTGGCATGCGTTTTTTCTGCGCGAGGCGTTTCAGTACTTTGGCACCCACCCATCGACACACCATCAGACGGCACAGCGGCCGTTTATCTTTGGGAAAACAAAGCCGTATCTGCAGGATGCGGAGCTACAGGCGATAATTGATGAGGACTTTCGTCATCCCATCTGTGAGCGGATCGCGCACGCATTCCCTGACCGTCACCCCGATGCGATTCGGGAGTGGGTTGAGCGCGTCACCCTCACGCATCTGGTGGTCCCGCACGCGGCATCGCCGCTTCCGGAGTACATCTGGAGGATTCCTTTTGTCACCAGAGCAAGCATTACCCGGTGCAGCGTTGAGGGGCAGGATGGGGAACAATACTTGCTGGATCAGTTGGACCGGATGCACCTTCAGCTTGCGGACCTAATTCTGGAGCGGTTCCCCGCGTCCATTGCCCGCAATGGCAGACCCAGCCTGATCGTCAGCTGGCTGTATGACGAGTCAAACAAGCAATGGCTGAAGGGCTTGCGGGAGAAGCTTGGTGACCTTGATGCAGCACGCCGGGCACGCAAGTTTGATGAGTGCAAAAAGCTTCTGGCGGCGATCGACACGGAAGTCCAGGGAATAAGCGCTGGGGAGTCGATCGTGCGGACGAACAATAGCGGCCCAAGCCTTGCCCACGCCGCCGGCCATGCCGAAAAGGATCAGAGTCTTTCCGGATGGCAAGGTATCTACCAGCTGCTGCCAGAGCTTTTGCCGGAGCGCTCATCTGCTGCTGGCTAAGGCAGAGTGTACTTGTCAGCTGGTCCGTAACAGTTGGTGAGGATCACCTGCGCTAAGAAGGGGGACGTGCGCAACACCTGGTGCGGCAGCGGCGGCGGAACCACAATCGAATCGCCAGGTGCTAAGGAGTAGATGTTTTCGGCAACCTCGATGAGCATCGTTCCACCGAGGACGGTATAGCACTCCATTGCCAAGCGATGGTAGTGCCGATCCTGTGCGCAACGATGATCAAACACTCCAAACTCAATATTGTCACTGATCATTACCGGCCGTGACCCGTCGGCGAGCACGGGCGTCCACAATGGCTCCGGCAGGTCCACCTCGCCTCCATAGCGGCTCGTCACGATCACCTTCTGCCCACCCATGGCTCCTAAACGCCCCAGCTCCTCGCGGATGGCGGTTTCGAGGATTTGCTTGCGCATCACCAGCGGTACGAGCAATGACATACCCCCGTGACCATATCATTTGTTTGCGGGCCGGTTCCAATATGGTGTGTGATAGGATACGAGCCGTCAAGGAGTGTGGTAGTCATGTATCGTCTCTTGCCCTTGTTGCTATTGCTGGGACTGGCTCCGTTGGAGGCAGACACGAGGTTCTTTCGTGGTGATCGGGAGCGGTGGGAACACCTCACGTCGCGATTGGCGACCATCGATTTTGCAATTCCTTCTGCCGGCCACGACTTCATTGACTTTTCAACCCCCCGGGGCCTGACTATAAAAGGGGTTACCTTTGTCGGTGTTGTTGACGCACGGGTGAACGATCAAGGCGTGATCTCCTGCGCGCAGAGCAGCGAACACTACGTGTTGCAAGTTGTCGACCCCCGCGCCGCGCCGTTGCTGTATGACTGGGGATCAAAACAACTGCTCGTCGGCCCCGCTGGCGTGGGCATCCCATGCAATTATGTCCTAATCACCCTGCCGCCGGCAGTGACGGCTGTGGGCGTTGACCTGATGTGCCGTGGACACTGCCGTATCGAGCTCTCGACGGGCGATGTCACGGCAGATCCCGGGTTCAGCGTGATCAGCGCTTACCCAGCAGAACGGCAGATCGGCAATATCCTTGACGTGCGTGTACCCACGCAACGCCGCCCGTTTCTTGGCATGCTCTCCACAACACCGATCACTTGGATCAAGCTTACGAGTACGGCCGCGGACATACCGATCATCATAGACAATCTCGCAATCGGCACAGCCAAATAGTCACGCCCTCACCCGCCAACATTTCATCCCCCACGCCAAAAAGGGGCTCTCGCCCACCAGAGGACACGGCAGGACGGGTTCGATTCGGCACCGAACTGACTGGTTTTGTCAGGTGCTGCTTAAGTACGCGGGAGTGGGCCGTTATCGGGTCATGGCGTTGCGTGCTCTGAGCATTGAGGAGACGATTCGTCGGTATCCGCGCACGGTTGCCGTCGTTATTGCGTACAGCCTGGGGTACGCCACGCCACGATGCGCGGCCGGCATCATTGGTGATGCGCATCACCGTCGACCGAACGCGTCGGAATGGATCATGGCGTGCTACGACGGTGATGCATCGCGCGGTTCGTGATGCACCGCGGGCACGATCTTCATTGTACGGGTATTTAGGAGAGTACCATCGTGCGCTGTCGCTGGTGCGCCGGTCCATCACCGGCACGCCGCCATTGTTTAGCAGCTGGCAATAAAGAACACAACGACAGAAGTACCGGGCGAAGGGGATCTCTTTGTCAGGTTGAGGGAGGAGCCTTATGGTTGAGTACGTCTTACAGGAGAAGAGCATCACTGCCTACGCGGCACGGACAACATCTCAACGGCACGGACCTGGTAATGATTTACAACACGCTTGCGCCTGTAGGGGTGAAGAAGTTTACCAGCCGCGAGCACGGGCTCAAACGCATCTGGAAGCTCATCCAAGAGCTCCCCCCCAGCGATGCGCCCCGCACCAGCAAGAAAGACACCGTCATCGGCATGTTGCAGCGCGAGCAGGGAGCGACCCTTGAGGAGCTGATGATGGCGACCGGCTGGCAAGCACACAGCGTGCGCGGCTTTATCAGCACCCAGCGCAAAGAGTACAGCATTCAGCGGCACCAACGCACCGAGGATAGCATCGCGTACTACGCCACCAAAAAATAGCCCGACGGGAGCACGGGCGCAGGGAAGGGGTTGCGCGTTATTTTCTTCTCCTGGCAGGGCGCGTGAGTGCAGCCAGCCGAAGCACGTCCTTATCCGCATCGTGGTCGAGGATGCGGTCAGCGCGCAGCTGCTGGTGCTTGCTGCGAAAAATATCAGACAAGCTGACACTGGCAAGCTCAAGCGTTGGCCCAAGATGGTACTGCACACTGGCATGGGTTCCGGAGAGTTCTTCTTGGACATGCACAATAACCTCCTTGGGGTTTGCGAGGATGTTGATGACCACATTGTACGGATCATGCCGGCTTATGCATGAGCGGGGGAAGAGTATCCGCGCGATCTCCAGGCCGGCAGCCAAGCCATCAAAGGATGGCCGATCATCGATGATGGCCGCGCCATCAAGGCGTGCCGGGTCCAGCGCAACAAGCGTCGCGGCGTGCGCAAGATTATTCACTCCGCCAAGCAAGGCGACCGTATTACCCTGCACGGTGCCGGTGGTCAACACGTTGAGGTGCCCCGGGTGATAGTACGAGCGCACCATGCGTCCCCTCACGTCCAGGACGGCGACCTCGCTGGGGTAGTACAGGTGATGATGGCTGGTCACAATGACTTTGTCGCCGATGATGGCGAACTGCCGGACCACGTAAGGAGGGCTAAACTCCTGCGTGCCGCGGCGCAAGCTCCTGCCCGGGGTGAAGCGCCAGATCTCGTGGCCCTGCGCATCGAGGCGCACCAACGGTACTGACTCGCGAATAAACCCGTGCGGGATGGGGACGAAAAGCACGTCCGGCTGCCCGTCGCCATCAAGATTCCCCACCCACAAGCGACGATCACCATCTTTGTATGGCACCGCATCAAGGGAGGCAAACGCATGACGCCAAAGCTGCATGCCTTCTCGATCAAGCCCGACGAGTGCATCATCGACGATCTTTGCACTGGCAAGCGCCGGGGCGCCCATTCCAACAGCAAAGCCCGCCGCACCTACAAGGACAGCCGCAAGCGACCCGAACAATAACCACCAGGTCGTGTGCGACATTTGCTTTTCCGCGGACGGCGCGGCGGGCAGCGGAACTGGTGTAGCCGTCTTCCACGAGTCAAGCTCCGCGCGGTTCGCGCGCACCTGCACGCGAGGCCCCGGTAAGCGACGCACCGGCAAGCCCCGCGTGGCCTCCCAGACCTGGGCGGTCTTCACGCTTACGCCAAGGTACGCGGCGATCTCCTTCCACGAACACAATTCCATCGACGAGGGCAACCAGCCATGAACTAACCGACAAGAAAAACCTGAAACGACCCGACTGTATCACAACGATCAGCCCGATACCACGGCCCGGAACTCCTGGAAACATCACGAAACTACGCTTCCTGACGCTTCACTACGCTCGACAGCGCTGACAATACCGAGAGACGATGCATCTCGCGGACCCAACTTTTATGACTTCGTACCGCCTGATGCTTGCAGCAGCGCTACTCTTGGTGCGGGCCAACGCACAATCCCTCACGGACGGAATCGTGTCGTACTATCCTTTCAACGGTAATCTTGCGGATCCGGTAGGCGGCACGCAGGGAGTCATTGCAGCCGGGAGTCCCACGCCGGCGACGGGCAAACTCGGGGGCGCGTACTTCTTTAATGGCACCGAAGATGAATCTTCGCCACGCGTCTATGGCAACCTCGTCCCCAGCGTCAATACATGGTCCGGAGGCACCATCAGCGTGTGGGTGCAGGCAACCGCCTATGCCATCGTCAATCGGGAAACGATTTGGCAGATACCATCATCTGCTGGCTTTAGCCACCTGTGGGGCAGCATTAGCCCCCTCACCCGACAATTCGAGTTCCGAGTTGGAACAGGGACAGGCGAGATTGTCCTCACCAGCCACGTCTTGAACAATAACGAGTGGTACCACATCACCGCAACCTGGAGCAGGACCCTCAACACCGCTCAAGTGTACGTGAACGGCGTTCTCCACGACGAAAAAACCGCCATCTTCACCCAGTACCTGGGCGGAACCATACTCTTGGGCGCGGGATTCAACGGGTACGGCATGCGCGGCACCATCGATGAAGTAGGCATCTGGAACCGGCCACTCCCACCAGCAGAAATCTCCGCGCTCTACAACAGCGGAAACGGAACTACCTACCCTTTTAGTGCAACGCAAAGCGGCCGGACCATCTTAGTTACGTTCACGGGGGGGAATACAGCTCCGGACGGGTCGAACTGCTTTTTGGGTCACTGGGGGACTCGCGTCGTCTACAGGGATGACGAGCTGCTTGCTCCGAGCCGGGGCATGACGAATCTGATACTGAACGCCAGAAACGTCCAACCAAACGTGGTCGCCAAGGCGTTTACGTTCTTCTCGAATGGGGGCAACTCCTGCCTGCCTCCGCCCTCAGGAGCGTTCCACGCAGAAGCGAGCACATGGATCACCGACGCGGCCGGCGCAAACATTCAACCAAATGATCGGCTCATCATCGCGGGACACAGCTTCGGAGGAAATCGGGCTCGATATTTTGCGGAAGAAATCGACACGATCCTGTTTGGGATGTATCAACAACATCTTATTGCCGGCATTGTCCTCGTGGATCCGATCGACTGGTCTTCTTGCCCGATTCCGGGTCCCCAATGCCTGCAACGTTTCGAATCGCCGCGCGATATTCGGGCGGGCGTGGTGACTCCATCACAGGTGATGGTGTTCCGGCAAGGTGACATAACCGAAGGGTATACGGGCTACACGGTTACCGTTGGTGGCCAGCCAGTGCCATCTTTAAACATAAGCCTGAAGCACACCCACATAGATGACGGAGAACCTGTTCAGCGGCACATCGTTAATCTTCTGAATTCTTCAACTCCTGTTGGACAGCCGGGTGTGCTGCTACGGTTGTCCCTGGTTGAGGTCGCGAAGGAATCCTTAACTTCATATCGTCTCCGACTAAGGGTGTGGAACGATAAACAGTTAATCATGGACAATGTGGCCGTTACGAAAGCAACACTTGGACTATCCCCTTGTACTGCCGCGCACTCGGACACCCCGGTTTTGCCTGGCTTCTTCAAGGAGATCAGTCTTCGTTGCAGCGGGATTCCATTTACGACCGTTCGGCTTTCGATTGAAGGGACGTACAACAATTTTGGATTTGGTGGCGGCGCACGTGTAACACTTCCATGACAGTATTCAACAGCATTCGCTTCGCGGTTCTGGCAGTCTTATTCAGCACTGGCGGTGCTGCAGCCCCGCTATTCGTCCTCGATAACTCCACCCGGGTAGCGATGCCGGGCGAGATACTTGTTTTCGCTGGTTCGATCACCAACGAAGGAACTGACGAAGTATTCCTCAATGGCACCTCCTTTACCGTGTCGTCAGTCTTACTATGGCTCGATGACAACCCCTTCTATCTCAACACGCCAGTAACCCTCGTCGGCGGAGCACACTTCTACGGAGAACTGTTCACGGTCGCTATCGACTCCTTGGCAGAACCCGGAACCTACACAGGAACGTTCACCATCCTTGGAGGAAGCGATGCACAAGCATTCGACGTCGTTGGCATCAACAGCTTTGATGTAACTGTATCCACCGTACCGGAACCTTCGACCGTGGCAATGCTAATTTCAGCAGCCGCGCTACTGGCGCTATATCGGTGCAATGTCTCTCGTTGCAGGTCCACGGATCACAACACTTATAAGTGAGGATGCGATATGACAAACGATGGATGTCCTTGTCGTCCTCCGCCGCCTCCCGCGGGCAGTGCAGATTCTCGCTTTGGCGTTCGTCATAGTGTTGACGTTGAACATCGTGCTTGGGGTGCTGGGAACGTTCTGCCCTCAACCTAAGCCGGGAGAGAGTTTAGCGACCTGCCAGAGTGTTGTCTTCTTATTGCAGCGCTTGCCGTTCTACTTGCTCATTGCGCTATCCGGCGGTGATACTGCGTTCATGTTTCGCGTCTGGGAGTTTATGCACTTCTGGTTTGGGATTCCCGCCTTACTCGTCTCTCAGGTGCTTGGGACGCTCGTGTTGGCGGTACCATTGTATTTCTCGCCGGCCCTTAGACGATAGCATGAGTGGCAATCAGGCGCGATGTCAAGAGTTGCCTCTTGACTGGCATGGTTGGGTTGAGCAGATTTCCGGTTCTTGGCACTAAGGTGTGAGAAGGCATCGCGACGCCTCGGCAAGCAAGAGACGGTCAAGTGTTAACATTCTCACCGGCTTAGGCGTGTTCCGCATGCAGCCTTCACGGTTCGGCGGACGTAGTCCACTCCCTTGCGTGCGCGTTCGCTGGCTCCTGTGGGTCGAAGGGCGATGATCGTTGCGATGTCGTCGGGCCTTAGGTCGCCGCTCTGGGCCAGGTATTTGGCGATCGTATAGTCGTAGCCGCTATCGCTGCGGTCGGTTCCGGGCGGTTTGCCTCTACTGTGCCAGAGCTCGTTGAGGATCGTATCGGTGTGAGGTCGGTCTTCGAACCCTGCGGGGAGAAGGTCGCCGATCGTGATGCTTGGCAGCGGTGCTGATGCTTTGCGCTGCTTTGATGGCAGGCGGAGGAGGTATTCGCGCAGGGCCGGGTCGGGCGTGCGCTCGTAGTTCCCGTAGAACCGGCTGATGATGGTATTACCTGGCTTGGTGGTGCCATACACGCGCGTCATGCGCCGGAGGTCTTGTGTGTTGTCCACGCGTGCTTCGAGTCCACTCAGGTCCAAGTGGTTTTCCTGCAGGAATTCTTCTTTGAACGTGCGCAGCTGGTCACGAATCGTGGGATGCTCCGCAACGGTGATTGGCTTGAACGGAAAGAGAAGGTGGCTGCCTCTGCTCGTTCTGGCCCGCGTGGGGCGCTGGAGTCGCTTGCTCGTCACGTACTCATCGGCGCGGTTGAGGAACCGCCGAAGATCGTCCAGTCGCGCGGGCGTGACCGTGCCTTGCAGGTCGATGTCGATGAGCAGGGTTTGGCTGAGGTTGATGTCCGGTTCTTTCGCGCTTCTGATGCGCCCGTCCTCGTGGCGCAGGACTGCCGGTCGGGGGTTGAGCCCGTAGCAAATCATCCGCTCTCCCGTATGCTCGTGCACGAGGTGCAGGAGATCCCTGGTGCGCTGGACGTAGCGGGTGATTGGCCACGCCTGGTGTTGCTGATTCCATGCGTGATCCCCCGCGTGATACTGGGGATGGAGGATGGTTACCTCGGTGTAGCCGGGCGTGTGGGTGAGCCAGTGGTGGCTGCGGATGATGTCGTGTCGAGAGTACGTCATTGTGGCATCCGCCCCCTCTTTGAAAGGGTGGTTCTTTCTTTGCACTGGTCAGGTTGGGGGAAGGTACAAATAGTGCCGAAGGAGCCCCTTTGGCGTTATGTTTGATTTATCTTTGCTCGCCAGCCTGCCTGATTATGAGGGTCGTGGTGGGAATCCGTATGTGTATGCGCATTATCACGTGCCGGATGATGCTTTCTCGTTTTACGTGCTTGGCGCTACACGAGCGGCGCAGGGCTATCTTGTGGGTGGGTTTCTTCTCGCCTCGGAGCGCGAGCACGACTGGGGGTTCGTGCTGCTGCGCCCCGAGACGCTTGAGCGCTTAGCCGGTGGCCGGCTGGTGCGCGATGATAGCTTTGCGCCTGGGTATCTCACCGATGTGGTTCCCCTGCCCTGGGATTGAAAAGGAGCGGGGGCGGTTAGGACCCTCCCTTGCGGGATGGTTATGGCGTTTTGGTTGCCAGCTCTCGGAGTGCCTCCCCAAGGCCGGCGTCGTGAATGGTTGCTGCTGCCTCGTCGATGAGTCCTTTCTCAACGAGGACTTTGCACAGTTGCAGGAGGACGGCGTGGGTTGCGGTCTGGGTGGTCGCGTGCGTTCGGGCGGCGCGCTCATCAAGGGGGTTGCTGCAGCGGATGCAGTATGCGGTGGTGTTCGTGTTCATCGTCGTGCACGCGTTGCACTGTTTTGGCGTGAGCACCTCATGGTTCTCCACGGGCGGGCTGAGATGGTTTTCGCGCATGATCGCGTTGTTTGCATCTTGGGCGGTGAGGTGGGCGTAGTTGGCAAGCATTTTGCTGCTTGGTGACCATCCGAAGTACGCTTTGGCTTGTTGTTCGTTCATCAAGCCGGTGGCGACGCAGTAGGTTGCTCTGCTGTGTCGGAACAGGTGTGGGTAGATGCGTTTGTTTATCCCTGCGCGCTCGACGTATCGTCGCAAGAGCATGCGCAGCGCTTGGTACGTCAGATGCCGTGGCTGGGGGCGGTGGTGGTTGTACACCCACAGTGGCGCGGCCGGATCGTGCACAAACGGATGGCAGGCGAGCCATTGGCTTAGGTACGGTGCGCTGCTGATGAGCAGCGGGCTTCGTTGGCCGGTTTTGCCGGTGACGTCCAGCGTGTACCCGAACTGGTGCTTGACGAGCTGTTTGATGGTGCGGTTCCCGATCTCTGCGATGCGCCCTCCGGTTTCCCATAAGGTGCTGATGAGGGCTTTATCCCGGGGGTGGGTGGCGATCTGCAGCAGTTGCTGTATCTCGCTTGGCGTAAGAAGGTCTGCGCGTTCGAGTTTGCGCTTGTCCTTTGTCTTCACGTGGCTGTTGAGCCATGAGAGTATTGCGGGTGGGTGTTTGGTGGGGAACTGCTCCGGCGTCAGGACGAAGGTCATAAAGGTGCGTAAGATGGCGCGGTACGTGCCCATGGTTTCGGCGCTGTAGCTTGGGGTTCGTGCCAAGAGTCGTGCCACGAGGTGCTCAAGGTCGGCCTTCGTGAGGGTGTCGAAGTCTTTGTTGATCGTGCGGGCACAGAGGAGGAGCGCGCCTATGGCACGGATTAAGCGGACTTTGCCGCAGATGTTCTTTAGCAGGCACGTGTCGCGATAGGAGAGAATCAAGTCTTTATTGCGTTCGCTGATGGCGCTGGCGCGCACCAGGCGTTCCGCATCGTTGTACTTGCGCTCGTAGTTGTGAATATCAATGGTTTGCCGACCCATGCGTGCACCCCGCTCCACGGAGAGCACCAAGGTTCTTTTTTGGGGGCCGCCTGACAAGTGATCCTCACACCACGTCATGCTCGGCGTTGCACAAAATGTAAAACGCCCAGGCACAAGGATATCTTTCTCGAGATAGATTGGCTATCGGCGAACTGTGCAGATCCGACGGAGGTGCATTCGCATCGCCCAAACGAGGATCAGCTCAAGAAGATCATTCAGGCGTTTGCTATGGCACCGGTCGATAATCCTGATAATGTGCCGGGCATCAGTTTGCACATTGATGCTGGGTCACAGGGAGGCGGCAACTGCATTAATGAAAGCACAGCGAACCAGCAACTAGGAACGACCGTAGCTAAGGTTTATTTGTGGTCGGAGTTTGATGCGCTAAAGACCGATCACTTTACGAAAGTGGGAAACCCGTCGCGCGGACGACGAGCAGTGTACCACTATGCCATCTTTGCTCACGAACTTGGTGGGGCCAAGCAGGACAAGAACGGTGTAGCCCGGGCTGCCCTTCTCAACACTATTCTCGGCGTAGAGGGCAGCGATTTCATCGTGGCGGATCAAAGAATACGAGACGACTGTGCTCTGTCCCCCTATCGGACCTGCGCTGTGGAAAAGCAAGGGTACACATTGATGCACGAACTGGGTCACAATCTGGGCTTGCGGCACGGCGGAGGTGAAGACGTAAATGAGAAGCCGAACTACCTAAGCGTCATGAATTACCGGTTCGGGTTTGGCGTCCTCAAGCAAGGGAGCCGAGGAGTCCTCCGAGTTGCCGATTATTCAAGATTCGACTCGAGCACTATCCCGTCGCTGAAGGAAACGTCGCTCAACGAGACGCGCGGCCTGGATCTGCTGGTGTCGTTGCCGTATTTGACACAATGGCACTGCGGCGGTAAGGTGCACGCTCCGGGTCCAGTCAATGGCCCGTTGGATTGGAATTGTAACGGGGCGCTCGATGGCATTGTTGAATACGATGTCAATGGCGACGGAGCTCAGGACGACTTGGATACGCAAAACGATTGGGTTCAGCTTGTGTTCAAGGGTGGCAGCATCGGTGATTTTGCTGGCAGCGTCGTGCTTCCGAGTGAGACGCCAATCGACGGATCCCTGCAGGAGCTAAGCGAATCAGAACGGAAGGCGATCCCTCAGGTGATCGGCATCGTGGTGCGACCTAATGGCGAGGGAGTTGTGAATTGTGCTCAACGCGCCGGAATGCTAACCATTGGCATCCCTACCCTCCACGTGCAAAGAGGTGAAGACTATGACTTTGATGCCACCATGTTAAGTGGTAGTTCGGCGGTTCTTTCCCCGGGCGGTGCCCGTGAAGCGCACAGCCGTGGCCACCGGGAGGATTTTGATGGTGACGGGGATATTGACCTGGTCCTGCACTTTGATCTGCGAGATATGGCACTTGCCTGCTCAGTAGCAAGCGTGGAATTGCGGATCGCGGATACTGGAGGTCAACAGTACGTTGGGGTGGGCCATATTCGATGAGTCGCAGTCCAAGCCCCTTCTGGTGCCGCAAGATTTTTAATGGCGTCATTTCCCTGGGTCGTGGATGCAGGGGCGTTTGTTGTGTGTTCTTGGTCTAATCGTCGTCTCGGCTATTTCTTGTTCAGTCGACGAGCCCGACTCGGAGGTTTGGAAAGAGGTTCCTCTCGGGCTCGATGTCCTTGCGGTTAACAACAATGGGACGCCTTCTTGCGCGACGACTGGTGGAACGCTCCTTATTATTCTTCGATCGTTCGGGGAGGCTGTTGGGGGCCCGCTCAGCTTTGATGCGACCTTGATTGATGCGAATACGGCACGACTTGATCCCGGTGAGGCTCGACCATCCTCTTATTCGTATAGTGACTGGGATGGAGATGGTGATCTGGATGCTGTGTTTGCCTTTCGTCTGCCAGCTGCAAGGGTGTGCCAGTCTGACGGTGTTGTATTCTGGGTTCGCGATCGGGGTGGGCAGTTGTACGGAGTTAGTAGTCAGTATTTTGAGTACGTGTGCCCTTGTTGATGGTGTTGAGCGCTGCCATAATTGTGCGGCGTAGGTACGCGACGCCCTTGGACGCCCGTTCTCCTGCTCCCGTCGGTCGAACGGCGATGATGGTAGCGATGTCGGCGGTGCTGACGTCCTCGATGCTGGCGAGGTGTCGTGCGATGGTGTAGTCGTACCCACTATTGCTCTGGTCGGTGCCTGGTGGTTTGCCGCGGCCGTGCCAGAGGTCATATAGGATCGTGTCGGTCTTGAGGCGGTCTTCAAACCATTGCGGGAGCTTCGCGGCGATCGTGATGTTTGGCAACGGATCGATGGCTTTGCGCGGCGTGGGTGGGAGGCGCAAGAGGTACTCGCGCAGTGCAGGGTCATTGTGCCGCTGGTACGGGCCATAAAAGCGGCTGATGACGTTGATCCTTGGCTTTGCTGTGCCGTACACGCGGACCATGCGCCTGAGGTCCTGCGTGCTGTCGATGCGCGCTTCGAGCCGGTGCAGGTCCACCCGGTTCGCCTGGCGAAAGTCCTCTTTGAACGTGCGCAGCTGGTCACTAATGGTGGGGTGCTGCACGACGCTGATGGCCTCATAGGCGAGCAGGAGGTGGCTGCCGCGTCCCGTCCTTGCCCGAATCGGGCGATGGAGCCCTTTGCTCGTGAAGTACTCATCCGCGCGGCGAAGAAAGCGCCGCAGGTGCTCCAGGCGATCGGTCGTGATGGTGCCTTCGAGGTCAATATCTAGCAGGAGGGTTTGGCTGACGGTGATGTCGGCTTCCTTGGCGCTGCGCAATCCGCCGTTTTCGTAGCGCAAGGGTGATGGTCGGGGGTTGATGCCGAAACAGAGCATGCGCTCGCCAGCATAGGTGCGCACGAAGTGCAGGAGGTCCGCATTGCTCCTTACGTACCGCGTGATTGGCCACGCATGATGTGCGCGGTTCCAGTCCTGCTCCTGTGGCTTGAAGAGGGGATGGAGGATGGTGACTTCCGTGTAGCCGCGGTTGTGATTGAGCCACGCGTGGCTGCGGGTGACATCGTTTGGGGAGTAGGGGCGAGGGTCCACTGCCGCCTGGGAGCGGCGGAGCGGCTTTTTGGGAGGCGCATGACAAGCCCAGCCATGGTGGCTTCAGGCGGGCTTCTCAAGCGTGCCGCGCACACCGCGGGGGGTGGCGCAGGCTTGCGCTGGAGGCTGGACGTTATGACGGAATACATCAAGGTGGAGCATGCGTTTCTTGCGTACGAGCGTGCACCCGACACAGCGGAGCGCTTCAGGACGTACGGTGAGTTCACGAAGGTCGGGAAGGCCTGGTCGGGCAAGGAGGTGGTGGAGCTTTACAACCGGACGGCGGCCACGCAGGGAAAGGAGCCGGTGAAGCGGTTCATGAACCGCGAGGCGGGGATGAAGCGGTTGTGGGGACTCATTCAGGAATTGCCGGTCACGCCGCAGCACGCGCTGCCATCCGCCACCGCAGACGTAGCAAACAAGCAGGCGAGCAAGAAAGACACGGTCCTGCGCATGGTACAGCAACCCGCCGGAGCGACGTTAGACGAAATCATGAGCGCGACGGGCTGGCAGGCACACAGCGTCCGCGGCTTTCTGAGCGTGCAGCGCAAGGAGTACGACATCGAGCGGATCAAACGCACGGATGAGCAGCTCGCGTACTATGCGACGAAGAAACCCGCCGGGGCTTGAAGATGGGGTTAATTCTTTCTTCTTTATCGGTTCTTGTCTTTGGGCGGGTTCGGATCGGGGCCGTAGCTATTCTTGCGGCCGATGGTCCCGTCAAGGTTGTGGATGCTGTGCTCGGTGTGTTGTTGCTTGGCGAGGTCGCGGCCGTGATCGACGGCGGTGTCTTTGCGGCGGTGGTTGCTGACGATCTCGCCCTTGATTTCGTTGACCCATCCCTTGCCGTGCGGGTTGGGGACGGTGTGGACTCCCGGTTTGCGAGGCATAAGTAGCTACTCCTCCCAATCTTAGAATAAAGCATTTGTCGCCGAACATGTTCTACAGGAGCGTTACAACATGTAGCCCTCTCTTGCCTATATACGTCCGACAACGGAACCGCACGAAAAGAGGAGCCGGCACAGGACACATTCCAGCACAAAGATTAAATACGAGCACCACATCTCTCCGAATCAAGAACCTTCGTCAGTCAACTCCCCTACCGCGAAAACCCACGTGGTCGGCGGAGGACGTCCGCGGGTTCGTAGGTCGCGCACTCATCCTGGGTGCGGATGCTACGGTCCATAGCGTGCTTTGTCAGGCGGGGTTCTTCAACCCACAACCTTTTGGAGGAACCTACCTTATGGCACGCACGACGAATCCTACTCTGGACATCCACCGCTATGATCGCAAGTATGAGGATGCGCGCAAATCGCTTCTTCGTAGCGCGGTGAGCGACCGTAACAAGGACCTGATTCTCCGGTATCGGGATGCGTGCTTGCTCAAGGGCGTGTGCAGTCGCGTGCGCCTCATTCGCGTTATCGGCGCGTTGAAGGTGATGGGCGTTGCGTTGGGCAGGGACTTCGATACTGCCACGAAGGTTGATCTGCAGGGCCTCGTTGCTGGCCTGATGCAGCACCAGCCTGCGTACAGTGCGGAGACGCTGGGCGCGTACAAGGCGATTTTGCGTAGCTTCTACACGTGGTTGGTCTTGCCTGATGAGTTCCCGACGCGGCACTATCCGCCCATCGTGGCCTGGCTGAACTGCCACGTCAAAGCGCGGGATAAGATGAGGCTTTCCCGGCATGAACTCCTCACGCCGCAGGATATCGAGTCGCTCTTGCGCGTGTGCCACAACCCGCGTGATCGTGCATTTATTAGCGTCTTGTGGGAGACGGGTACGCGTGTCTCTGAGATCGGCAACCTGCAACTCAAGCACGTGACGAAGCACCAGCATGGCTTCACCTTGGAGGTGACTGGGAAAACTGGGACGCGGTCGCCGTTGATTATTGCGAGTGCGCCGTACCTGACGTTCTGGCTGAATCATCACCCGTTTGCTGAGAATCCGGAGAATCCCTTGTGGGTGCATTATCAGTATGAGCACACGCCGGGATTTCTCAAGTACGACACGATTCGGAACATGCTCAAGAACATGTTCGAGCGTGCTGGGATCACGAAGCCGTTTCATCCGCACGCGTTTCGTCATGCACGAGCAACGTTCCTCTTGGCGCGGGGCGTCCTGACGGAGGCGCAGGCCAAAGTGTACTTCGGCTGGAGTCCGTGCTCCGAGCAACTCGCGACGTACGCGCATCTCATCGATCACGATGCGAACCACGCGTTGTTGCGTGAGCATGGCCTTGCCCCACCACAACGACAGCAGGAAGACCTTACGCCCGTCGAGTGCGGCATTTGCGGCACGCTCAACCCGCCGCGCACGTTCTTGTGTATGCGGTGCGGCACGACGAGCAGTCCCAGTATGCCGTTGCACCAAGCAACTTTGCTCCCCGATGACCGGCTCAAGCTGCTTCTCAAAGGTCTCGTCGATCGCGGCCTGGGGGATGATGCTGTGCAACTCATTCATGACGTGGGCCTCGGGCCGACATTGCAGCGCCTTATCAGCGACCGCGAAAACCAACAATCACCTAGCTAACTCAACGCCGTCGTCGTGCAACGTCCGCAACTTGCGCGGTCGCGCATTAGCTGGTGGACTGGAGAAGGAAGAAAGGAATGGCGTTGTTGGCTTGTCCGGCGGCTTGCGCGGCGGGCCGTACCGTTCCACGTAGCGATCGTAGAGGCGCTTGAGCCACTCGTCGGTCATCGCTTCGTCCTCGGCTTGGTCTTGGGCTGCTCAAGCTGCGTGGATGATTCCGGTGGCGCATCATTGCTCTTCTCCTCGCGTGGCTGAAGTCGTTGCGTCGCGAACTCCGCGAATTCTTTGTTCGTTTCCATGCCGAGGTAGTGTCGTTTGAGCTGCTTTGCTGCGACGAGGGTTGTTCCGGTGCCGGCGAACGGGTCCAGGACGAGATCTCCCTCTTCGCTGTAGTCCTCGACGATGTACCGCAGCAACCGCAGGGGTTTTTGCGTGGGGTGTTGCTTGTTCCAGTCCCGCAGCGTCCGGTAGTCCAGGATGGGGATGCTCCAGACCTTGTGCGGTTGTCGGTGATAGTCCTTGCTCCAGGCGATGACGAGTTCGTAGGTGATGCTGGTTTTCCCGTCGGGTTTGTGCCAGATGTGCGTGGCGGTGTGGAACCATCCTGGTGGTGGTCGTGGTGGTTCGACGAGTGGGCTCCAGAAGAACACGACGTGTTTCTTTGCTTTCTTTGCGCACAGGTAGAGTGCTGCGATCCCATCGATGTAGGATTCCGCGAACAATCCTGTGGGTGATGGGTAGGGTGGGTCCGTGATCACCACATCAATACTTTGCTCTTGCATGCCTGTGATGATGGGTAGGCAGTCTGTGTTCATGATTTCGTCGTTCATTGGGTCCTCCGACGACTCTTTTTTTGTCGTCGGTGGGTGGCTTGGGTGGTTGGGTATTTGGGTGGCGGTTGTCGTTTTCTCACTGGACATGTGCAGGCGGTTGCTATAAACCTGCTTGGGCATTCGCGGGCACCTGATGGGTGGTCCGTTACATCCGGCGCTGTTCCGCTATTTGCGCGGGGTCCAACAGAGTAAGAGCGTTGGCCTGCATAGCTTCTGCGCCGCTGGTCCTCGCTCTGCGCGCACCGTGTATCGGCGGCAGCGTTCCCTTGGTGATCAGTTGTTAGTCGTGCCGAATGTGAGTGTGGAACCTCTGGGGTTGCGGCATGCGCACGTGTTTGTCACGGACCCCGTCGACCGCGTCCTTGCCATGCCTTATGCAGTGGAGGCGGCGTGGGTGACGCCGGATTTCTGCCAGGAGGTGTTGTACTTGCATTGCCTCGTGCCCGCGCGGATCGCCAAGGAGTTCGTCGCGCTCGCGGAAGCTTTTGGTGCGAGCACGCGCGTCGTGTGGTCATCGTCAGGATGGCAGCAGTTCCTCCTGGAGGAAGAACCGATGCAACTCCCGCTCCCCGTTGGCGATCTGGAGGAGAGCGAGATCCTCCGTCGCCTCCCGTTCGTCGTGCCGGCCATGATGGAACTCTGGACGTACCCGAATAGCCTGCCGGTGATCTGGCAGCGTATCCGTGCACGATTGGGGAAGAACGTGAAGGCGTACTTGCCCCGGACCAAGGTGCGGTACGTGAATGGCAAAACGCACGTGACGCAAGCATTTGGCCTCCTGCAAAACGAAGGACTCGTCCGGCAGCAACTCATCCGGTACCATCCCTTGCTCGCCGTGAGTGTCGAGGTGTTCTTGCTCATCCGCCAGGATCGCGAGGAGACCATGCGCATCCTCGACGTGTTGCGCTGGTGTTTGCACGCCGTCGAATCCTATCCAACAACCGACGGCTACTGGTGCCGGTTGCTCGGCCCACACCGCCTGTTGGATGCAATCATGAACCTGCCCTCGCAGGTACGCTCCCAATGCGGGCTCGTGTACTTCCACACCAAACGACACCCCACACCAATCGTGCGATTCGGTTACGAGGCAGTCTTTGACGTCGCCTCACGCACCTGGAGGACCGCATGAACCTTGACGACCTCCTCGGCCGATTGCACGATGAAGCCACGATGCGTTTCGACGACCGGCTCACAGCGATCGAGCGAGAGCTCATGCGGCGACGACTGCTGAGCGCCGAAGTAAGCGTACACCTCTTCGCCCAACTGCAGGAACTCCACGAGGAGATCATGCGCTTAATGCCGGAAGGAGAGCACGCACTCGATCCGCACCGAACAATTCGCCAGGGGTTGGAACGCGAACGACGCGCACTCCAGCGCGAGCTGCTCCTGGAGCACAAAGAACGCTGGCGCGACCTACAAGCATTGCGTCGCGAACACCGGGAAGTCCTCGACCAGCGCGCCGCCGGAGATGATCGGTACCGGCTCACGTCCGGGTACGACTAACATGCTGCCGGACCTCTTCCGTCGGCTCAAACCGCTCTACGGCCAGCGAGTCGATGCCTTATGGATCGCGTATCAGCTCGGCTCTAATGAGGAGCGGCGCGAGATCGAGGCAGCACTAACGATTCTTGCGGTGCGCAAACAAGGACTTGCCATCGGCAATGACCGCATTGTGCTTGACCCCATACCCGCACCTCTTGCGTTAGACGGAGCATTCTTGCTTGGACACTGCAACTACCCAGGCCTTGCCCCATACCCCGTGCTGCTGTCACGACGCGACCTTCTGCGTCACATCTTTTTGCTTGGACCATCAGGGACGGGCAAAAGCACCTTTATCATCGGAGTCTTGCGACAACTCCTCAAAGAGGGTATCCCCTTTATTGCCGTGGATTTTAAGCGCAACTACCGCTGCCTACTGCACGACGAGTACGGGGAATCCGTCCTCGTGCTCAGCATCGGACGAGCCCTCGCCCCCGTGCGCGTGAACATACTCCAGCCCCCAGACAATGTCAGCGACGCTGAATGGATTGAGGCGCTCACCGATATCATCAGTAACGCCTACCTTCTGCTGCAGGGGGCGCGCAACGTGCTCAAAAGCGCGCTCAGCGAGGCACACCGGGCAGGCGGAACACTCCGAGCGGCGCGCGACTTGCTCACGACGCAGCTTACCTCAGCGCGTGCCGGTTCTCGACGGTACGGGTGGTTGGAAAGCAGCCACCGCGCACTCGACGAGCTCAGCAAGGACGAACTGGGGCAAGCGTTATGCGCAATCACCGAGAACACCATCACGCACCTCTTATCCCGTCCGGTTGTGCTGGAGCTGACCGGTCTTGGCGATGATCAAAAGCGCGCCGTCTGCCTGTACCTGCTGCAATACCTCTTGCTCCTGCGCAAGTATCAAACGGCAGAACGCGAAGTGCTCCATCACGTGATGATCTTTGATGAAGCACACAACGTCTTTCCCAAAGAACAATGGGGCGAGCTTGGTGTGCCCTCGCGACTGGCGCGCGAAATACGAGAATACGGGGAAGCGATCATCAGTGCCTCACAACAAGGCGACGTCGCCGATAGCCTCATCGCCAACAGCGGCACCAAAATCATCCTGCGCACCGACTATCCCAAAGACGTCGAGCTGGCCAGCAAGCTCTTGCAAGTCGAGCCACGATGGATCACCAAAATCCCCACCGGCAACGCCATCATCCGCCTCCCAAGCAGATACTACCAAGCCTTCATGATCAGCTTCCCCGAACAACCCATCAAAAACAAGCTCACAAACGACGAGACCATACTAGCCAGTTATGCGCAATCACAACCGGCGGCGGAGGCGATCCCACCAACGGTCAACGACCCCGCACCCAATGTGGTCAGCGAGAAAGAACACGCGCTCCTCAACGATATTGCTACCCGCCCGATCAGCACCGTCACCCAACGCTACGAACGCCTCCGCTGGAACCCCAAAACCGGCAATGCCATAACCGCGCGACTGCTCAAGCGCGGACTGCTCGCCTTCACCATCCTCCCCGTGCACCAAGGCAGAGTCAAAATCCTCACGCTCACAACAGAAGGAGAAACGTACGCACGAAACCACCACATCAAGATCACCTCAAGCGGTCACGCCGGCATCGAACATGAATTTTGGCGATCACGACTACAAGAACGCTGCGAAGCACGAGGCTACACCGTCACGCGCGAATACCAACTCGGCAACGGACACCGCGTCGATCTTCTGGCAACAAGAGGACCACGACGAATCCTCATCGAAATCGAAACCGGCAAAAGCGACATCAGCGGCAACGCCGACAAATGCCAAGGACACGGACACCTCATCGTCTTCTTCACCACGACCATCGCCTGGCGACAGCACCAGAAAAAGCTCCCAACAGGGGTGTTGGCGATCTACCCGGACACCATCAGGCACCTGCACGAGGTGCTCAACGCCTTTACCACAGACCGGCCGCACCACACCTGATCCCGACGCCTTTACCCCGCATTTACCACGAGGATACAAGCAAGATCAAGGACGGTGAGTAAAGCAGGTAAACCAGAAGCCCCGGCCGGGACGACTTTCGATTGGAGCCCGGATAATGCCGTGCGTGCACCATCGTATTCCGTCACACTCGACGGGGCTCTCGGAGGCTTCCTCCCCAATCATCGAGGCCCTGTTCGGTCGATGTCTGATCACTTCGGTTCTGATCGCGCTGCACGGACGGCTACCGCCGTGATAGCTGCCGAGCTGACAGGAGAGCTTGACGTCGTCTCGGTACGACGCTGTGATAACGCGTCGCATGCAAGTGCGGGCGAAGTCGCACGGGCCGGTATTCAGGTGCCATGCGCGGCAGGTCGCGCAGCCGGGGTACGAAAGAGTGGATCAAGGAGTAGATGCATCGAATTTCGGATTTCTACTTGAAATTGAGGAGGAAGAAACAGTGCAGCATCGATGCACGACCACTATCGGTCTGGTACACTATGGCTCACCACGATGATGGAACGCTTTGCCCCAATTGGTGATACCCATCTGCTTGTTGGACTGTACGGCGTGAGTGGCAGTGGGAAATCAACGGTTATGAAGATCTTGGGTCTGGTCAACAAGGCCCTCACGGTGCACACGAAAGATTCCACACGCAAGCCCGGAACCAACGAAGATGACTTGCGGTGTATTAGTGAAGACGAGTTCCGAGCCAATGAAGCCAATGGCGTCTACGAGTTGATCTACTATAAGTACGGGAATTACTACGGTATCCGCCGCGACCAATTGCGCGATGCGTTTGAGTGCAGGAGCATTCACTGTATTATCATCCGCGATATTACCGCGCTGCAAATACTCAAGCGTCGCTATCGGCTTCGCGCGCTGTACTTTCACGCGGATCCAGAGACGGCTGTCGAACATATCCGCCGGCGTGACCGAGAGGATCCAGAGCAACGGTTGCTGCGACTCCGGGAAGAATACAAAGAGTTCATTGACCACAACACCCTCTTCGATCACGTCATTGTCAACTTCTGGGATGTCAATAACGCTCTTTTGCAACTGCAACGACTCTTCGAACTCTGGGATAGGCAACAACGCCTGATCTAAAGACAAGCATTATAAGTTTTGCCGACACCCCCCACGCAAATTGCATTGGAGGGAGCATGGCGCTTATTGACACGTTGAATGACTTCGCCCGGGAGTTCAAGATGGACCTGGCACAGACCGATCAGCACTTTGAGTTACTGTGGAGTGCCAATCAGGAGGAACGTTATATCCGAATCATCAGAGAGCACTACCTCATGCAGGCCGGGGTCCGACGAGAGGACAAGTATTACAATGCCACCTGCCTCAGCTTTCTTGGAGCAAACAACGATCCGATAGGAAACCTTGACTATCACCGGCGCAAAGCCAATACCTACCGACCGTAACGTTCCAACCAGGGCCGTCACCGATCTCCGTGGCAGCAACCCTTGCTACTCGGTGTTCTGATTCGTGCTGGTGTCGAAACTTCGTGCTTCGCGGAATGCCTCCAATTCTCCTTCAAGACATCGGATCTTCCGACGCGCGGCAATGAGTTCTTGCGTTTGCTGATCTCGGATCGCCACATTGCGCAATGCCTCGGCGATCACCTTGACAGGCTGGATGTTTTCGTCGCCAGCCACGAACTGCTGCTTGACCTTGTCAACGGGGACGCCCCGCATTTCTGCCTCTCGCCTCATGACTTTGTCGAGTTCGTCTTGAAGAGCGCGTCGTTTCACCCAAGGGATACTGAACTGCTCGCTTCCTTTGATAACTCGCAGAGCGAACCGCTCGACGTCAGTAAGGGCCGCCGTCTCGCCGAAATCGAAGAGCGCCTGTCGAAGCGTTCCGGCACCGAACGCGACGTTGGGCACCAGACTCAGCAGGTACGAGAGTCCTTTGAAGGAGAGGACTGCTTCTGGAGCTCCAAGCTCTTTCCTAAAGCGGTGATCTGCACGACGGAGTCGGCCGGATGACGACAACAACACAATGCTTACATCCGAGCCCCCTGCGCGCTTTTGCTCGCGGGCTGCAGCGATGCATGCCATGATTCGCCCGTCGCGGCCCTCCCGCCCAATGTCATGTTCGTATAGCTCCGGGCGATCGGCCTTGCTTAGCTCACGGATGAAGGTCGCGACTTGTCGGGCAAATTCTTCACGGTGCGTCGTTGGCAGCATTTGGACAGCAAGCTCTGACTGGAGGATGTGCAGGACTTTGGTATAGTCCCTCTTGGAGTTGCCTAAGAACTGCCTGAGGTAGAGTGCCCAGTGTTTCGGATTCTTTGTGATATGGTGAAACGCGCGCACGAAGGCGTTATTGAGATATCGGCGGAGGTCCAGGCCTGATAACTTGCCGATGAGGTGTTTCGTCTGTTGATACTCGCGGTCGCTTATGTGCGCGTGATACGCTACTTCCTCGAGCACGCTTGGCGAGACGAGCAGCGTTCCACCGAGTTGTCGGAACCCTGCGACAACGTCCCTGATGGCGTGATGTGCCGGCTCAGCTTCGCAGAGCAGCGAGAGAACGATGTCAGTGTCAAGAACCAGCTGGTGTCGACGCAGAAGTCGTCGCACCTCGTCGGCTGATGTCGTTTCCAAACCAAGAGCGCAAAGTGCGACGAATCGTTCGCAAACCCGAGCCAGCCAGTCGAAAGCTTGCCCGGAGCGCTCGGTGAACATGTCGTTGATCGCTTGTGCGATATCCTCGCCAAGCTGCGGCGTCGCTGTAGTTGCTCGGATGCGGGCAGATCCCTGCTCGATGAGGTGTTCAAGGCTTGTCTCCTCCGCGCCCGATCCGCCTTGGTCCAAAAAGGAGTTGATCGCGCTAATTACCGCAACACCGTTGCTGTAAAAGAGTTCTGACAGTGTATCAAGCAAGCTTGACCAGATAGCGTCAAACTGCGAGTCCGGAAGCGAGAAGCCAAGGCTCGTATGGAGGGCAGAGCGGATGATGGAACGCCCTTGCAAGAGTTCTTGCGCCGCATCTGGCGATATTCGCTGAGACTCTGTTTCACCCTGAGACGTCAGCTTCCAACTACCAGCACTCTGCAACGCGTAGCCGCTGCGCTCGACTTCGGCAAGCACTTCGGCAACGTAGAAGGAGTTAAGTGCCTTCGGCAGTCGAAGGTCATCGGAGAGCTTGTGAGCTACTTCCGCGGCGGTCGCTGTGCCGAGGCGGGCAAGGACTTCGATTACCGCTCGTGAAGAGATAGCCTTGCGCAACGATCGAGCGTCATCTGAACCAAACGTCATCAGTGCAAGCCGAAGTCCCTTAGTCTCTGCTGGCTCGTGCCCTTCACGGAATGCGAGGAGATTCGTTTCTATCGTTGAGATCTCGGCTTGGTAGTATTTCGCGAGCAGATCTCGGTGCTTCTCTGCCAAGGCTGCAAGTTGATTTGAACCGTGTACAACAGCGCTGGCCTTTGGAAGGAGTTGGCGAATATCTCCTGCTATGCGGTCGGCGTGTCGCTCGGATAGTTGTTGCGAGCAGCAGTAGATGAGCCGGTCGGGAGAGCTGGTGGCGGCCACCCTCCTGAGGTCATTGCGTACCTTCTCGTCAACCTCTCGATTCAGCGTGGCGCATATGACCGCCGCGTGAGAGCCGGCATGGCGCCCGCCAGCGGGGCGCGCATCCCTTCCGAGGTCCCATGACTGGGAGGTGGGAACAAAATCCCGGTTCTCGATACGCTCGCACAGGGCGTGGCAGAAGCGCTCGAATCTCAGATAGTTTGTTTCGCCTTCAATGATCACGGACGAGAAGCCGTCGAGCATAATCTCACCGCTGGTTGCCTTATTAGCAGGATCTGCCAGTAAGCTTACCATGCAGCAACGACGAACTCAGCCCTCTTTAGCGCGGATTCTCGGGACCAACGTGGACGATTCTGTACGCGCCACGCTGGCAGAGTTCGTGAGTTCGTTCTCAAACAACTTGTGAGTTGACATATACTTTAACCATCATGAGCGCGATTGATCGGGCGGTCGTGTGGCTTCCGGTAATTTGGTTTGCCGGTGTTCTTGTCTGTGCAACCGTGGCTGTGGCTCAGACCGCTGCAGATGTATCGGCGAGTCCGGCGGTGGTGAGGGCTGGGAAGAATGTGACGATTTCAGTGATTCTCGATTCGGGCAACCAATGTCCCTGGTGCAGTTGGGTCTGTGATGCTCGGGCGGTGGCGGTGAATGAGGCGTTCTTGCACATCACGTTCCAGTGTCCTCAGTGCGCTCGCTCGTTTCGCCGGCGGTATCCCCTTGCTGACCTTCCTGCTGCGCCGCGAAGTACTGAGGGGTGACTATGGCGCGGGGATGGGGAGCCATCATTGTACGCTCTTGTCATCTTGACGGCTCATGGATTGTGGGGCGACAATGATGAGCAGTTGTTACAGTCGTGCAGCAATTGGGTCCACCAGTTGCGCCTCCATTGCAAAGGCCCTGGTCGGGCAACGGTCCAGGGCCTTTCTCTCTTCCACCCCAGTCTCTCAGCCGTCCCTGTTCGTCTTTTTTTGCTTACCCCCCACATTTGTGGGGAGAGGAAACCGCCCGTGCAGGCACTAACTCTCAGGCGATAGCCCGTGCCCTATCGGGTTGAAGCAGGGGTGGCATTAGGGTGTCGTAGCCGAAGCGTTCTCTTGAACGAAGGTACCCAACCACGCTACGATTGACCCAACACCCACGATCAATTGGCCCGTGTCAGGGGGGCAAGGCCGAAAGGGAAGGGCGAGAGGAGGAAGTATGGGTTTGGCCGAACACCTCAACGAGGATTCGTTAGAGGCAATCGTCTTAGGTACCGTACCATCACGGGAGGTGCAGGTACACCTCTACGTGTGCGAGCGTTGTGCGGCCGCACTGGAAGAACAACGAACGCTGATTGCGCTCATGCGCTCATCCTTGCGCGAGTACGAGCAATCCCGCCTTGCCTCGCCTTCTGCACCCGCGCGATACTCCTCGCGTCGATCAGCGTAACCGTCGCGCGTGCATGGCGGCACGCAAGCGGTGCTTGAGTTCCACGAAGCGCTCAATGCGCACGCCACATTCTTGGCATGCCTGCTCCGCGGACCCCTTGCCATCGTAGTACCACTGCAACGCTGATCGTTCAGCAACGCTTGCCGTAGCGAGTATTTCGCCTAATAGGAACTGTGTCCGTGGGTCTGGCTGGCGTCGGGACCGCCAGGCGTCGCGCATCGATTGCGCCAGCAGGCCGCGATGCCAGCGCTTCACGCTCGGATCATCAACGGCTAATAAGCCAGCACCCCAGGAAAAGGGACCAAACAAGGGCATACTATGAGTACTAATACAATCAGCATACGCTCCCGCATTCGGCAATGCAAGCGGTATCTTTAGGGAAAAACTGCGGGGGATTGTCAGACATCCTTTCAAGCGCGCTTGGCGATTATTGGGTACAGTATTCGGCCTTCAAGGTATGCTCGTGGTCGTCTCGCTTTATGGTGACGACTCGGTCCATCACCACAATAATGAGGGCACACAAATGCCTCTCCCTCGCCAACACCAAACAGAGCGTCAGAAGAATACGGCCTAAGCGAATTGCCGGAGAGCTTCCGGACAACAGTATCCAAAAATAAAGTTGAGAGAGAGTCGAGACACTTTTCCACTGTACTTGCGTAAAGCACAAGCACAAGAACGGGAAACACCGAATTCGTCCACCAAATGGGGGACCGGTTCGGGGGGTTGAGGAGGCTGCGACATGACGACGGAGACGACACCAAGAGGACTCGACCCCACCGATCCCCAGTGGCTGGACCAAACCTACGTGATGGTCCAGAGAATCTGTGCAAGCCACTGCGGCAGGTGGAGAATCTACAGCCCGGACCTGGCGCACGATACCTTCCTGGACGTGGTGGAGGCGGCGCGACGAAACATGATCCGTCAGCCCGAGGCGCTTGCCGGCTTTATTAGCATCATTGCCAAACGCAAAATGTGGCACGAGCGCGAAACACACCGACGAACCGCCGACCCAGTAGAGTCTCCCCAACCACCACACTTTCGCCACGACCTGGAAACACAACAACACCGAGAGCTCCTGCAAGCAGCGATTGCCAGGCTTCGACCCCTGGACCGGGAACTCCTCACACGGTTCTACCTCTACGAACACACCCAAGAGCAGATCTGCCACGACCTCCACCTGACCGACAACCAATACCGCCTCGGAAAAAGCCGAGCGAAAGCCCGCCTGCTCGCTGTCTGCCAACGACGACTCCAACCACCCAACCCCCTCCGACGTCTCCCAACACGAGCAACCACCATCCCGCTCACCAACGCAGCAACAGCCTAAGAAGGGGGACCGGTAGTGTCGTCCGCCACAAGGGGCGATCACAAGGGTGACAATGTCGTCAGGCCTGAGGCCTTCTCTTTCTCCGATTTCAACTGTGCTGTTTGCCCAAGAGCAGTCGCGGCAAATGTGAGCGTTCGCCCAGCCTCCAGCGTTGAGCAATACCTGTATCGATTCCCGGGGGAGGACAACCGGAGCAAGGTTGCGTTTGAGATATCAGACAACAACCGCGTCGATCTGCGAAGGGTCCGCGGCGCTGCGCTGAAACAATAAGCGTCTCCGGAGCGCATTTGTCGTAGATCTTCGCCGGGTCGTGGTTGCCTGCGAGGATACCTGTGCGCAGCAGCAGGAGGCTCCCCATCCGCCGATTCTTCTGAATTGGCGTTAATTGATTTAAGGGTTAACGGCCTGATGTGAGAGGTCCGAGAATGGCGATGGGATACACGCGTGCGATATTCTTTAGTTCATGCGTATTTCCCGCCGTACGAGCGGCGGTCGAGGTGAGTACGAAATCAGCGAGGCTGCTCCCAATGGCCTGACACCGAAGGACTTGTTCCTGAGGCGCCTGATACTGCAATTGGACGGCGATTGGGTACTGAACTCGGGCGTGCAGTTGACGAATCAGGGCGGGAAGCGGCGTCTTCGCATGCTCGATGCCGAGATGCAGCTGCATCGGCAAGTTGGTGCGGCGTTGATGATGCCGCATTCGGTCCGTGCAGACGAAGCGCTGGGTCGCGGCATGCCCATTCTGCAGGCGGACCGGTACGCCATCGAGCATATCGATGTGAATGACGCCGAACTAATCGGAACTGATGCCGTTCGACTGACTCTTGGGGACCTTACCTTGAAGAACGTCAGTCATCACGCTGAGCAGCTGACGCTGCAATCTCGGATCGCCAAGCTGGACCACGTTTGGACGCATCGCGACGAATTCCCGGAGTTTCTGGCGGGCCTCATCGATGAGCATCGACGGATGACGCGCGCGGGCACGCCCATCCCCGAGCAGGCCGAGAGAGTAGTCGAGCAACTCCAGCATGCGGTGACGATGAACGCATCCGACCTAGGTATTCTGTATCGGACTGACGGCCAGGATGCCCTCGATGATCTCGTTAGCAGTTTGAGTGAGCCGCCGGCTGAGCCTGCGATAAGGGTCGCGGACGTCGACCCGGATGAAACAGAAATTCGTCGTCGGACCGTGAAGGAATGGCGGCGGTGGGCTGCATCACGCGGTGCGGCGAGCGCTCGCTTCCGCCGGGCAGTGCGTGACGCGTGGAATTCTACCTGTGCCGTCTGTGGCCTGCACCTGCCTCCGACATCAGTCAACGCGTCAGCAGGTGTCGACGCCGCGCATATTCTTCCGTGGGCGGATTATGACCTCGACCATGTTTGCAATGGCATCTGCTTGTGCAAGCATCACCACTGGGCATTCGATGAGGGGTTGCTTGTCTTCCAAGCCGAAGGCGATGGGTTGCGGGTGGAGGTGCCGGTCGCCTTGGCGGAGCGGATTGCTGCGGAGAACGCGGCGTTTAGCCTAGAAAGCTTGCGGGCGTATGAAGGCGTGATCCCACAGAATCGACTGCCGCAGCGGGCGCAAGACCGACCTGACCCGCGCTATTTGGAGGTACTGCGCGAGAGCAGCGAGTAGCCGTTCTCAGCCTTCGCGTGGCCGTGGCGCACGCCTGCAGCCGTCGCGGTTTTGTTAGCGGTCGCAAGGTAGGCTTTGATCCTTCCAGCCAGCCATTCCGCAACGGGCACGGTGACAGCGTTGCCGAGCGCGTGGTAGCGGAGAGTGTCAACTTTGTCGGGGTCGTTGATTTCCAACTTCTCGGGGATCGTCCATCCCTCGGGAAACCCTTGGAGTCGTTCGCACTCAATCGGCAGCAGACGGCGCACGCGACCGGTCGGGTATGAGACGTAGTTTCTACTCCAGTCCGTGCCCGTGTGTCTGGCGCTGCACGCGTAGAGGCAGTAAGCAAGGCTTGGGGTTATTGGCCCTTTGCGAGGATCTCCAATGCGCTCCTTAAAGGGGGAAACAGATTTCGCCCCATCCGGTCCGCTCGTCGCAGGATCCCCCTGGCCGCATTCGGACTCAAAAAGTATCTGTCCGGGACCTCGCGGGTCTCGATGACACCCGACAATGTAGACTCGTTGACGTGACTGGGCGACTCCGAAATACCGGCTGTTAAGCACACGCCATCCCACACCATACCCGAGGCCGGCCAGCGTGCGTAGGACGAGTTCGAAATCTCTTCCTCGGTGGCTAGAGAGGAGACCTGGAACGTTCTCGATGAGGAAAACTCGGGGACGGCCGTTTTCAAGTAGTCGAGCAAACTCATGAAACAGTCCAGATTTCTTCCCTTTAAGCCCAGCTCGCGGCCCCATTCGCGCAAGTGAGACGTCCTGACAGGGGAATCCTCCTGCCCAAACATCTGAAACAGGGACATCTGCATCAGTGATCTCCTTAATATCAGTGAACCGGGGGAGTTTGGGCCAGTGCGCTTCAAGCACGGAACGGCAGTATTTGTCGATCTCGCACTGCATGGTCAATCTGAAGCCCGCATTGACGAACCCGAGGTCGACGCCGCCGATGCCGGAGAAGAATGACGCAAGGGTCGGTTTCATGCCTGGTCTCCTAGGAAGCGATGGATGCGCTTGCGTAGCCATTCGGGTTTGTTGAGAGCGCATTCCCAAACGATCATGCATTTCCAGCCTAGGCGTCGCAGCGCCGAGAGGTTGCGCCTGTCGCGCCGTCGGTTCTTGTCGAGCTTGTCATTCCAGTAGGCCCCATTGCTCCTTGGTCGTCGACCATCCTTGCACGTATGTCCGTGCCAGAAGCATCCGTGCATCATAATCACCGCATGCCGCCCAGGCAACACGAGGTCTGGCTTCCCCGGCAGATCAGATCGGTGAAGACGGAAGCGGTACCCGAGCTGGTGCACGAGGCTTCGCAATGCGACCTCGGGAGCCGTGTCAACGGACCGGATGTTCGCCATGATCTGGCTACGTCGTTCGCGTGTGAACATATCCGCCATCAGCCTACTTGGTGAACCTCAATGGAATCTGCGGCGCCTCGACGAGGCGTTCGCATTCCTTCTTCAGCCCCTCAAGTTCCTCTTCGGTGAAAACCCTCCGACCGTTGCGATCCTTAAACTGGGTATCCTTGACCTTGCCACATTTCAACCATCGGAAGTACGTCGCGCGACTCACCGACGCCGAGGCGAGCGCCTCTCCAATGCGATACAGTTTCTTACCTTCTATGACCAGCGGCATAATACAGCTCAATTCGGCGTGATACGTCTTGAGACAGTATGAGACACGAGGGGACTGAAGTCAATCGCTCGATTCGAGTGGCCAGGCTTCCAGACCGCGAGGGTTCGAAAGACGTCCAGGGTGGGGAGCCAAACTGTTTTTGCCCGGATTTGATCTTTCCCCATCGCTAACGTCAGCGCCCTTCTTGTGCCTGCTTGATCTCTCCGTCCTTTCCGCGACATAGCCATAGAGTCGTGCGCGGAGAGTCCCGGCTGAGTGGCGCGGGGGGCGTTTCCGGCCGGTTGGGCACCGTTTTTCTCGCGGTCGGCGGGAGAAACGCGCGTCGGTTATCGCCGACGCACAGATGCCCGCTTTTCGGAACCTTCGGTTGTCCGCTCCGCCGACGCCGCGGGTCTCCCGGCCACCGACGACGGACTCGGTGCTCTCGCCCGGGCCGGCTGACAAAACGACTCTTCAGTTTCGTGACGTCTGCGAACGGGACGGCCGGTCGCGCGGCCCAGAACGCCCGTTCGTTGCGCCATCTAGATTGACCTTAGGTCTTACGTCAATTACAGTCGTCCGCCGGTACCGGGGGCTCCAGCAGCAGATCCCGCTTGGGTTACTCGCGGCTAGAACACAAACAGCACGATGGCGGCGATGCCGACGGCCAGGGTTCCCTCGACCAGGCCAACACTGACGTTGCGGTCGCGCACGATCTCGTCGGCGATGCGGGCATTGGGGAGCAGTGCAAGGTCGGCGAGCCAGCGGAGGGCTAGCAAGAGCGGGAAGCCCGCCACGGCGTCGAAGGCAAAGTAGGAGAGGTTGGTGATCCAGTCGACGAACTCGCCGCTGGTCGCTTTCATCATCAGCAGTGCGATGGCTACCAGCGTCATGCCGAGGGGCACGCCGGCGGCCAGGTTGGCGCTCTGAATCTCGTGCGCGGCGTTGTATCCGGCCAGCCGTTGGTAGAGGCGCCCAAAGAGCAATAGCGTCAACTGGCTCAGGACGAAGAACGCGGCAGTCGTGGCGACAGTGCCGCCCACCTGCCGGATGGAGCCGGCGATCACGAGGCCTGTCGCGATGTACACGCATCCCTCAACCGCTCCAGCCGCGGTATTCTGCTTGCCGATTACTTCCGCCGACTGGCAACAGGATGCCACTAGCAGCCGGTCCATCACGGTCCGGCTCACATTGAGAGCCAGCGTTCCGACCACTGCCCAGGCAAGGTCGATGCCCAGCGCTTGTATCGCCGCTGTCGAACCGGCATCCAGCGGCAGCGGGCCTGCCGACCGCGCAGCGCCAATGAAAATGATCACCACCGCGGCGTAGTACCCGGCAATCGCGAGACCGAAGGCGGGGTTATCCCGCGACGTCAACTCGCGGTCCACTCCGTATGGCGAAAGCCAGTCTTTGAGCAGCTTCGCGATAATCAGCGCCACTACGCCCAACGCGACATGAGCAAGAGCCAGCAGAACCGGAGCAATGTCGAGTTGCATACTCTACCGCCGTCCTCCTCGCCGAAAACCACCGCCAAACCCGCGTGAATAGGACCGCGAGCCGAAGCCGCTCGACGGCGACGAGTACCGTGAACCGCCAAAGGTACCGCGGCTGCGATACCGCGAACTGCCGAAGCCGTCCGAGCCGCTACTCCACGAGGGGCGGCTCGAACCGCGAGGCCGCTCGCTCCACCAGCCGCTGCCTTCCCGCCGCCGGGCGCTCGTGTCGCCGGCGCCGCGGTTCAGCCCTTCGCGGCGCATCCAATCGATGGTGCGGCGGATGTTGCCGCTTCCCCGGCCGCGGTCGGAATGGCGGTACCAGCCTTGACCGTCGCGTCCGTAGTAGGTTTCGCCGCGGCTGCGCGCGCGCGCCCAGTCGCCGTAGTCGGAGCCCGTGATGGGGCCGCGGAGCATCTGGCTCAACAGCAGATACTGCGGCAGCCAGGTCCACACGCCGTTCTGCCAGGAGCCGTACTGGTTCGACTGGCCGGGCGGCGCAACGTAGGCGTAGGCCGGAGGCTGCAGGGATTTCTCGGACTCCGAGTCGTACTTGCCGGCGGGCTTGCGCTCCACCACCATGCCGAGCGCGCGTTCGTCGCGAACCGTGCGCGGCTCCCACTTCTCTTCCTGGGACACGGCGCCGTTCTGCAGGGACGCGTCGGGGAACCTGGTGCGCACATAGCGCACCTGCTGCCGGTTGTCGCCCTCGTCCACGTCGAGCAGCAGTTTGTCCCAGTTCACATAGAGCTGCGCGGCGAGGGCATTCACCGCGTCGGCGGAGGGCTTCAACTCCTTCACCGCGGCGGCGAGTTTATCGCCTGCTGCGAACAGCGCGGCGTAGTCCAGCCCGGCGAGGTCGTTGGCTTCCGCCTTGGCCCGCTGGGCGGCCGAGGACTGCCAGGCCGCCTCGGCATCCGCCTTTGCCGCTCGCACGGCAGCGATCCGCGTTTCGATGTCGTCCTTCTTCGACGGCCAGTCGGCCTGGGCCTTGCGCGCCCCCGCTACCGCCGCATCGACGTCGAAGGCGCTGACCGAGGCGTAGTCGCCCTTCATCGCTTCGAGGTGGCGGGGCAGGTTCCGTTTGTACTCGATCCAGCGCTCGGCTTCCGCGCGAATCGGCTGGAGATTTTCGCGGGCGGACGAGAGGGCGCTGTTGTAGCGGCTCAGCGCCTGCTGCACCTTCTCCGCGTCAGAGCGCTGGTTAGCCTGGGCCAGGGCTTGCAAAGCGGTCAGCTCTTTCGCGGCCTCCGCCAGCAACGACTGCGAACGCTCCATCTTCTCGCGCCACTCCGCCGCCTGGGCGCGAAACAGATCCGGCTCTTCGCGCAGTGCCCGGTCGATGGCGGCGCGCTGCTCCTCCAACTCGCCGCGCTGCCTGGGGAGTTGCTGCGCGGCAGTCTCCACGGAAGCACGCAGCTTGCGCGGCAAGTGATCTAATCCGGCAAACGCCACGATCCCCATCAGCACAATGATGATGACCGCAAGAACACCCAGCGATTTACGACTCATGGAACATCCAGCCGCTCCTTACGCGGCGCGATACACGGCGATGTCCTGGGGATTGATCCGGCGGGCGACGCGGACATCGAATGGCTCGCCCTCCCATTTCTCCACGCACAATAACTCCGGCCCGTTGGGGTTCCGGAAAATCCAGCGATACAGGCCCTCGCCCTGGCCCTGTTCGTTCTCGAAGTAGCCGATCTCGCGGCTCGATTCGTAGTGCCAGCGCTTGCCCTCGAACTCGACATACTGTGTCGGGTCCTGCTTCGCATCGAGGTCCGCCATCCGGTCTTCGCTTACGCTCAGGTCATTGAGCGTCAGCTTGCGAGGGTCGAGCATCCCCATCACCTCGAAGTCCGGCGTGCGATAGACCTCGAGGTAGACGCGATTGCCACGATGCTCACCGCTCAGGTCGATCCAGCGCCGGTTCGCACCTTCGTACGCGCTGCGCCGGTCTACCGTGAAGTCGAGGTCCGAGAAGTCGGCCGCCGCGGCCGAAATCGAGATAACGTCGCCGGGCTTCGCGCTCCAGAGATCGGTGGCGATGTCGCCGGTACCGGCGACGGCGGAGGGCGGCGGCGCAGGCAAGGGCGCCGCCGTCTTTCCGCCCGGCAATTGCGGGCCGCCGGGCGCCTTGAACATCTGCCGCACCACGATCAGCAGCAGCACGCCGAGCAGCGCGAGGATGACCGCGGTAATCATTTACTCCGCCGCGGTGATCTGCCTGGGCGCCGCGGCCGGCAGGGCCTTGCCGCTGCGCGCCGCCTTGAGCGCCGCCAGTTCGTTGTCGACGCTGCCGCCGGAGAGCATGGCGAACTCCGCTTCGAGCGTTTCGTCCTTGCCTGCGGCCGCGAGTTGATCGAACGCCTTGGCCTTGGCTTCTTCCTGCGCCACGGACTCCTCGAAGCCCTTCAGCGCGGCGAACGCGTTGTCCGAGGCAGCCACGCCGGAAAGCGCTTCGGCCACCTTCCGCTGTGCCGCCGCCGCGTTCTTGCGAGCCACCAGCGTCGTCGCCGTGCGCTCCGCTTCATCAATGCGCCGCTTGAGCTCCGCCACCTTCTGCTTCAGCGATTCGCTTGCCTGCCGCGCCGACTCGACGCCCGCCTGCATCGACGCCACCTGCTGGTCGGCCTCGGACTTCTTCACCAGCGCCTTCTTCGCGAGCTCTTCATTGCCCGCATCCAACGCCTGGTTCGCGCGCCCCAGCCACTCCTCGGACTGCCGCACGTACTTCTGGTATTCGGCCTCCAGGCGATTGTGGTTGCTCATCGCCATGGCGGACGCGTTCACCGTCTTCACCAGTTCGGCACGCATGTCGCGCACCGTTTGACGGACGGTCGCCTCAAACGTGGCGTCCTCGATCTGGTCCATCCCTTTGTTCATCTGCCCGCGCGCCACGCGGCCGCCGCGGCCGAACAGCTCCGAAAAGAATCCCATGGTCTTCCTCTTCGTCCCTCAACCTTTCAGCTTCGCTTCCAGCAGGTCCCGCGCTTCGATCAGGTCCGCCATCAGGTAGCCCGCCAGGCTCAGTACGTCGTCCTGGTCCTCGGCGCCCATGTTCTGCAGCGTGCAGAAGTTGTTCAACGTCACCGCCGTCTTGCCGTCTGCCGTGTCATACAACTGGAAAGCGGAGGTCGAAATACCGTTATCGTGCGCGAGCATCAGCCGCATCACTTCCGGCGTAATCGCGGCTTTCGGCACCGTAGTGAGGCTCACCGTCATGTACAGCACGCCGCCCTGCAGCACCGCTTGAAACGAGACACCCGTCTCGACATCCTTCACCCGCAAAACGTCGCCATCGAGCTCCGTGATCTCGTAGCCGTTCTGCGCCAGGAGTTCCTCAATCTGCGCAATCGTAGGAGTTTCTGTGGGGGTCATAGAGATTGTGTGGTCTCTCCCCTCAGTATACGAAGCCCCGCCCGGCGAAGTTCAGATCTAGAACTCCCAACTCATACCCATCACCGCCCTCCGCAATTCCGCCTACACGCCAACCGGGCCAAACAGCACGCCGCCGAAGATCAGCCACGCCAGCACCAGCGTCCACACGATGTTCGCTCCCTGGGCGATCAGGAACGCCGCGAAGGGCCGGCCGCCTTCCATGCTCAGCAGGTCCGTGAATTTCGTCTCCAATCCGATGGAAGCGAAGGCCAAGGCGAACCACCAGTTCCGCAGCCCGTTCAACAGCGGCCCGGCCTGCTTTGCCGTGGCCGGGTCCACCAGAAACGAAAACACCAGCGACGCCCCCACGAACCCCAGCACGAACTTCGGGAACCGCTCCCAGATCACGGACGCGCCGGGCCGGTTCACGTCCGGGCCGGCCTTCTTCATGCTCCACCACACGGCGAGCGCGAAGGCCGCGAAGCCGATGAGCAGGTTCTGGGCGAACTTCACGATGGTGCCGATCTTCATCGCGGTTTCGGAAATGAGCGCGCCGGCGGCCACCACGGAACCTGTCGTGTCGAGGGTGCCGCCGAGCCACGCGCCGCCGACTGCATCGGGGAGCGACAGGGCCCGGATGGCCCACGGCTGCAGGACGATCATCGGTATCGCGACGATCAGCACCACGGAGGCGACGTAGCTCATCTTGCGCCGGTCGCCCTGGATCGCGCCGCAGGTGGCGATGGCGGCGGAGACGCCGCAGATGGAGACTGCGCTGGCGAGAATCGCCGAGAACTCGTCGTCCAGGCGGAAGCGCTTGGCCAGGGCGAAGGCTACGTACCAGATCACCGAGACGACGAGAAACGCCTGCAGCATTCCCAGCGCGCCCGCCGATACGATGTCGGCGAACAGGACGGTGGCGCCCATGATGACCAGGCCGGTCTTGATGAAGTACTCGGTCCGCACGGCTTCCCGCAGCCACTCGGGCGTTCCCGGCCCGTTGCTGATCAGCAGTCCCAAGACCAGCGCGAAGATGACGTACTCGACGCCCCAGTAGGCCACGCCGCTGTTGCCGGCGAGAATTTGGGCGGCCCAGGCCACCAGGAACACGAAGGGGAACCCGGCCGCGTACCGCGCCGCCTTGCCGCCCAGAAGGGCGACGCCGGGCAGGCTGGTGACCAGACAGAGCAACGCGATCCCGGCCACGGCAGGCGCCGTCGCCAGCACGGTGCTGAGAGAAGCCGCGTCACTCCATCTGAACCCCGGCAGTTTCACAGGTCCCGCCAGCAACACCCCGGCGAGGAACAGGGCGCCCAGGGCAAACGCCATCCAGTCTTCCTGGCGCCACCAGGGGTTGGTCTCAGCCTTCTGCATCAGTGTTCAGCGTAGCTTATAGAAGTCGTACCGCAAACGCCACTTCACCGTTTCGCCCGGCGCGGCCTTGATGGCGATGTACGGTTCCGGGCACAGCGTGGTGTGAATGGACCAGTAGACAATCTTTTCGATCGGACGGTCGCCCCGGATGCGCACGCCGGCTTTCACCTTCGTGTTCTCGATGCGGATGTCGAAGTCCTTCGCGGTCGCTCCGAAGCCGGTCAGTTGCGTGAATGCGGACTCGCCGGGCTGAAGCGTGCGCTTGTACACCAGGCGGTTGCCTTCCACCGTGGCAAGTTCGCCGAGGTCGCGCTCGGACTTCAGCTCAAACGGGAACACGACGCGGAAGTCCGGGCCGGTAGGCTGCTTGTCGACGACGAAGAAGTTGTGGTTGTACTGCGACGTCTCGAGCGGTTTCCTGCCGGTGTTTTCAAGCGCATGCTCGATGATCAGCGTCGGCTTGCCCCCCTCCAGCCGCAGGGTCTTCTCATACTTGTAGCCGTACCCGGACGAGTCCTTCAGCTCATGCACGAACTCGAACTTGTCGGGATACGGCCGCAGCGTCCAGGTGCCGTGATTGATGATGGGATAGGTCGTGAACCGCTGGTAGGGCCCTGCGTCCTGCCGCCGCACCATGCCTACGCCGATCCGCAGAAACGAGTCGCCCACGCCCGCTTCGTCGTAGCCGATACTCGAGTCGCCCTTCACGAACTCTTCCACGGGCCCGAGGATCGCGTCGTGCAGCAGCGGGTCATACTTCGGGAACCAGATGCCGAAGTACTCGTGGCCCTTGTAGACGAGGCTAGCGATTTGCCCTGACCAGTCGAAGCGCGTGCCGCGATAGAAGCCGCGGTCGCGGTCCGGCAACAGGAGTTTCAGCTTCAGCGAGCGGTTCGAGATCTCCGCTCCGGGCGGTTGCGCCGCTGCGACGATGGCCGCCAGCAGCGCAACGCCGATGGCCGATCTCATCCCCGCATCTTCTTATAGCGCTTCAGGCACTCTTCGGACGCCTCGAACGGCGGGATACTGGCGCCTTCCTGCTCGATGAGGTAGAACTCGATGCCGCCCTTCGACTCGGCCGCCTTGAAGATCTGCTTCCAGGGCGCGTCGCCTTCGCCGAACAGGACGTGATAGCCTTTGCCGGGCGCTTTCGAATATTCCTTCAGGTGCATGCACTTGATGCGTCCCGGGTTCTTGTTGATCCACGCCACCGGGTCCTGGCCCACTTCGACGCACGTGCCGACGTCCAACTGCAGCACGACGTCTTTCACCGTGTTCTCCGCGAGAACCTCGATGGGCATCTTGCCTTCGAGCGGTTTGAACTCCGTCTGGTGGTTATGGAAGCCGGGAGCCATCTTGTGCTGCTTCAGCATGTCCGCGGCGTTGTTCAGCGTCTCCGCGACGCGCTTCCAGCCGTCGAGGTTCTCGACGCGACCCGCGCTCGCGGCGACAATGTACTTCGATCCGATGATCTGGTTCAGCTCGATCGCTTTCGGCAAACCTTCCTTCGCCAGGGCGTTCATGCCGTTGTGCGTCGACCAGCACTTGATGTTGAGGTCGTCGAGCAGCTTCCGCATCTCCTTGGCCTGATCGGTGGTCCATTGGTAGTACGGCGAGAAGAACTCTACGCCGTCGTAGCCCATGGCGGCCACCTTGCGGACCGTTCCCATGGGGTCGGCGGCCAGCTCTTTGCGCACCGAAAACAGCTCCAGACCCACGGGGACCTTCTTCGCGCCGAAAGCCGCCGAAGCCAGCGGACCGGCCGCCGCGCTCATCGCAAGAAACGAACGCCGGGAGAATGTATGGCTTGACTTCATAACGAACAAAACGATATCACACAGCCATGTGGCCGCGCGCTTTCCTTATCCTTTTATCCTTTACCGCCGCTGCGGTGGCGCAGCCGGGCGGCTGGAAGCTGGTCTGGTCCGACGAGTTCGACGGGGCTGAGATCGATGCCGCGAAGTGGACGCGGGCGATCGGCGGCGGAGGCTGGGGCAATAACGAGCTCCAGTACTACACCAACCGTCCGGAGAATGCCTATCTCGAAGGCGGGCACCTCGTCATACAGGCGCGTGCCGAGAAGTTCACCGGCGCCGATGGCGTCTCTCGGGACTATACCTCCGCGCGCCTGATCACGAAGGGCAAGTTCGCGCGCACCTACGGACGCTTCGAAGCGCGGATGAAGATCCCGTTCGGCCAGGGCATCTGGCCGGCGTTCTGGATGCTGGGCGAAGACATCGACAAGGTGGGCTGGCCGGCGTGCGGAGAGATCGACATTATGGAGAACATCGGGCGCGAGCCCAACACCCTCCACGGCACGCTCCACGGTCCCGGCTACTCCGGCGGCGAGGGCATCGGCGGGGCCATTTCCGGCCCTAGGCCTCTTTCGGCGGACTTCCACGTCTTCGGGGTCGAGTGGGAGCCGAATATCATCCGCTGGTACATCGACGGCAAGCTCTACTTCACGCTCACACCTTCGGGGTTGCCCAAGAGCGCCCGCTGGGTCTTCGACAAGCCCCATCATTTGTTGCTGAACCTGGCGGTGGGGGGCAACTGGCCCGGTAACCCGGATGCCTCCACGACGCTGCCGCAGCGTCTTACCGTCGACTGGGTCCGCGTGTACGAGAGGCCTCACCAGGCAGCCGCGCTGGGCGACGTTCTGGTGTATACGCGCAACGGCGTGGGCTACGTGCACGACAATATCGCCGACAGCGTGGCGGCATTGAAGAAGCTTGGCGACGAGGCCGGCTTTCGCGTCACGTGGAGCGAAGATCCGGAAACGTTCACCGACGAGCGGCTGAAACAGTATCGCGCCATCGTGTTCTCGAACAGCAATAACGAAGCTTTTTTGAAGGACGCCCAGCGCGACGCTTTCATGCGCTTCATCGAGCGGGGCGGGGGCTACGTGGGCATCCATTCGGCTACCGGCTCCGAACGCGGTTGGGATTGGTACCGCATGCTGGCCGGCGGACGGTTCAAATATCATCCGAAGATTCAGACCTTCCTCGTCCGCGTGACTGATCCGGAGCACCCCGCCACGCGAGGGCTGCCGGTGAAGTTCGAATGGAGCGACGAGTGCTACTACCACGACCCGATGAACCCCGAACATAAGCCGTTGTTCATCACCGACCCCACCAGACTCGACGACCCGAAGCGCGAGGGTTTCCCGTTCATCCGCGCCTTCGGCGACCGCCTTCCGCTGGCCTGGACGCTCAGGTACGATGGAGGGCGCACGTTTTACACCGCTCTGGGCCACAAGAAGGAGCACTATCGGGAGCCGCTGTTTTTGCGGCACCTGCTGGGCGGCATCCTCTGGGCGATGGGCGAAGCGAAGGAGACGCTCGAATGAAGAGTTCGCGCCGGGAGTTCCTGCGGACGGCGGCCGTAGCCGGGTTCCCCACCATCGTTCCTGCTCATGTGCTGGGCCAGAGCGCGCCCTCGAACCTGATTCAGGTGGCGCAATTGGGATGGGGCCGCATCGCACGCGCCTCCGAGTTCCCCGGCATCCTGCGGCACGCCGATGTGGCGCGCTTCGTTGCCGTCTGTGACGTCGATACGGTGCGCCTCGCCGATGCGAAGGAGCTGATTGAAGCCGCCTACGCCCGCCGCTTCGGCAGCGGCAACTACGCGGCGGTGAAGACGCACACGGATTACCGGGAGATGCTGGCCGACAAGAGCATTGACGCCATCGCCATCTCCACGCCGGACCACTGGCACGCCGAACCCGCAATGCACGCCGCGCTGGCGGGCAAGCACATTTATCTGCAGAAGCCGGCGGCGCTCACCATTCAGGAAGGCCGCCAGATGGCGGACGTGGTGACGCGCACGGGCGTGGTGTTTCAGCTTGGGAGCCAGCAGCGCAGCGACCATGCCTTCCGCCACGCCTGCGAGATGGTGCGAAACGGCCGCATTGGCAAGATCAAGGAGATTTACATCGGCCTGCCGTACGATCCGTCGGGTCCTGAAGAGCCGGAGATGCCGGTGCCAAAGAACCTCGACTACGACAAGTGGCTAGGCTCGACGCCGGCGGTTTATTACACCGAGAACCGGGTGCACCCGCAGTCGCCGGACATGCGCAAGCGGTACGACCGGCCCGGTTGGCTGCGCTGCGAGCAGTTCGGCGCGGGCATGATCACGGGCTGGGGCACGCATCACTACGACATCGCGCACTGGGCGATGGGCGTGGAGAAGACGGGCCCGGTGGAGGTGGTGGCGCTGGCGGAGTTTCCGAAGAAGGGCCTGTGGGACGTCCACGGCAGCTTCCATGTGCGGGCGAAGTACGCGAACGGCGCGACGATGTTCGCGAGCGACAAGTACGAGAACGGCGTCAAGTTCGTGGGTGAAGACGGGTGGATCTGGGTGACGCGCGGCCGGTACAACATGGCCGACGCCGCGGCGGGCAAGCGCAGCCGGACGCTGGACGCGCACGATCTGCGCCTGATCGCGGCGGAGTTCAAGCCGGGCGAGGTGCGACTGCACGCCAGCCCGCGCAACGATCATCATCTGGACTGGCTGATGGCGATCAAGGAGAAGCGCTCGCCCGTCACTTCCGCGGAGGACGGGCATCGCTCCTGCAGCGCCTGCCTCGTCAGCCACATCGCCATGCGCCTGGGCCGCGAGCTGAAGTGGGACCCGGCGAAGGAGCAGTTTGTGAATGACGAAGAGGCGAACAAGATGCTTGCGCGGCCGCAGCGGGCGCCTTACGGGAGCGATCGGGTGAAGGTGTAATCGGAGTCAGTTGCCGTCTTTGAGCCGTTTCCGCTCGTCGATCCGTAGCGCCAGAAGGCATTCGAACGTCATGCGCTCCATGGCGTAGCGCTTGGATGCTTCGCCGCGAAGCGGTCCGCCGCTGCGGAAATAGGCGAGGGCGCCGACCAGCCAGGGCACGAGGCCGGTGTGGCGCAGTCGGTCCTTCAAGCCCGGCGCAGGAATGGCGGCGATGCGCTCATCCTCCGCGACGGCGTACTTCAACTGCGCGCGCAGCCAGTGGTCGAGCGGCTTGCGGTCGTCGTGCAGCATGCCGTGTTGGAACCGGTAGCAGGGCTCCGGCGCTTCGAAGGTGTGCTTGTGGCCCTCGTGCCCGGCGATCACGACGTTGGGCTCGAACACGCGAAGCTGGTCGGGATAGATCGAGCCCATCAACGGTCTGCCCCGCGTCACATAGGTGACGGGCAGCACGCCGCTGCGGTATTGCCCCTTGAGGAAGACGGTTTCGAGTTCGTTGACAAACTCGGGAGTCACCACCATGTCGGCGTCGAGTGCAAGGGTAAACCGGGTGCGGATGCCGCACTCGCGAAACGCATGTCCCCACTGGCCGCCCCACGTATCGAATGGGCGGACGCGCCACGCGACGTTGTCGAACGATCGGGCAATGCGTTCGGTCGCGTCGGTCGAGCCGGAATCGAGCACGATTACGTTTTCGGCCCACTCGAGGGCCTTCAAAGTGCGCTCGATGTTCGCTTCTTCGTTGTACGTGATAACTGCCGGCGTTACCGCCTGGCCGCAAGGTCGGCGCATCTTGGTGTAGTTCACGATTCTACACAAAACCGCCCGCCCCGCTTCCACGGGACGGGCGGTTTCGCATCCAACACTACAGACGAACTAAGCGGTACGGCTCATCTCGCCCTTGTCGCCGCTGGCTGCCGTCAAGGCCGCCTGCGCCGCCGCAAGCCGAGCGATTGGCACGCGGTATGGGGAGCAGCTGACGTAGTCCATACCCACCTGGTAGCAGAACTCCACCGAGCTCGGCTCGCCGCCGTGCTCGCCGCAGATCCCTACCTCGAGGTCGGGACGCGTCTTGCGCCCCAACTCCACCGCCATCTTCACCAGCTTGCCCACACCGTCCCGGTCGAGAACGGCAAACGGGTCGGCCTTGAAGATCTTCTTGTCCTCGTAGTCCTTCGAGAACTTCGTGTAGTCGTCGCGGGAGAGGCCCATCGTGGTCTGCGTCAGGTCGTTCGTTCCGAAGCTGAAGAACTCCGCCTGCTTCGCCACTTCGTCCGCCGTCAGCGCCGCGCGCGGGATCTCGATCATCGTGCCGATCAGGTATTCCTGCTTCTTCAGGCCCGCCTTCTCCAGCACTTCGTCGGCGATCTTCTTCACGATCGCCTTCTGATGTTCGAGTTCCGCCACGGAACCGATGAGCGGAATCATGACTTCGGGGATGACCTTCTTGCCCTTCTTGGCAACCTGCGCCACGGCTTCGAAGATCGCCCGCGCCTGCATCTCGGTGATCTCCGGGTAGGTGATGCCGAGACGGCAGCCGCGATGGCCGAGCATCGGGTTGAACTCATGCAACTGCTCAACGCGGTGCAGCAGCTGCGGCAGAACGGTCTTGAGCGACTTCACGTCGACGTTGTAGCGCTCGTACTTCTTGACCAGTTCCTTTTTCCCCTTGATGTCCAAGGAGGGAAGGCTGGCGATGTCCACCATCAGCTCTTCGCGCTTCGGCACGAACTCGTGCAGCGGCGGGTCGAGCGTACGGATGACTACCGGGAAGCCGTCCATCGCTTCGAACAGTCCGGCGAAGTCCTTGCGCTGAATCGGCAGCAGCTTGGCCAGGGCCTTGCGCCGCTCCTTCTCATCGTTGGCCATGATCATGGCGATCATGTGCGTGAGGCGCTCGCCTTCGAAGAACATGTGCTCGGTGCGGCAGAGGCCGATGCCTTCGGCGCCGAACGCACGGGCGACCTTCGCGTCGCGCGGGATGTCGGCGTTCGCGCGAACACCGAACTCGCCGCGAAACTCGTCGGCCAGCTTCATGAACTTGGCGAACACAGGCGAGTTGGGATCGGGCTCCTTCGTGCTCGCCTGGCCGAGGTAGACCTCGCCGGTGGTGCCGTTGATGGAGAGCCAGTCGCCTTCCTTCACAACAACGGGCTTGCCGCCGACGCTGACCGTCGCGGTCTTCGCACGATCATTGATCGAGATCGCACCCGCGCCCACAACGCAGGGCCGGCCCATGCCGCGGGCCACAACGGCTGCGTGCGACGACTTGCCGCCTACCGCCGTCAGAATGCCCTTCGCCACGTCCATGCCGTGAATGTCGTCCGGCGTGGTCTCTTTGCGGAGGAGAATGATGGGGGCCTTGGCGGACATGACAACCGCGTCATCGGCCGTAAAGGCAACCTTACCGACCGCGGCGCCCGGGGACGCGTCGATACCCGTGGTCAGCTTCACCAGCTTCTTGAGCGAAGCGGGGTCAAACACGGGGTGCAGCAACTGGTCGAGCTGGTTCGGGGCCACGCGCAGCACGGCGGTCTTCTTGTCGATGAGGCCTTCCTCGAACATGTCGAGGGCGACCTTCACCGCGGCGAAGCCGGTGCGCTTGCCGTTGCGAGTCTGGAGCATGAAAAGCTTGTTTTCCTGCACCGTGAACTCGAAGTCCTGCATGTCCTTGTAGTGCTTCTCGAGCATCGTGGTGATCTCGACAAGCTGGTTGTAGACGTCGGCGTCCCAGTTCTTCAGCTCGCTGATGGGTTGCGGCGTACGGATGCCGGCCACCACGTCCTCGCCCTGCGCGTTCACCAGGAATTCGCCGTAGAACACCTTCTGGCCGGAGCCGGGGTCACGGGTGAAGCCCACGCCCGTGCAGCAGTTGTCGCCCATGTTGCCGAAGACCATCGCCTGCACGTTGGCGGCGGTGCCCAGGTTGTCCGGAATCTTTTCCATCTTCCGGTAATAGGTGGCCTTCGGGTTCCACCAGGAGTTGAATACGGCGTTGCGCGCCATTTTCAACTGCTCGAGCGCGTCCTGCGGGAAATCCTTCTTGGTTTCTTTCTTGACCAGCTTCTTGTAGTCGACGATGATCGCCTTGAGATCGTCGGCCGTGAGGTCGGTGTCGAGCTTCCGCTTCATCTTGTGCTTGCGGGCATCGAAGACCTCGTCGAAGTGCTCCATGTCGATGCCGAGCGCCACTTCGCCGAACATCTGGATGAAGCGGCGGTAGCAATCGTAGGCGAAGCGCGGGTTGTTGGTTTTGGATACCAGACCCTCGGTGGTTTCGTCGTTCAGGCCGAGGTTGAGAATCGTGTTCATCATGCCCGGCATGGAGAACTTGGCGCCGGAGCGGACGCTGAGCAGCAGCGGGTCGGCGGGGTCGCCGAGCTTCTTGCCCATGCGCTCTTCGAGAATGGCCAGCGCTTCGAGCGCCTGCGTCTCCACTTCCTGCGGTACGGTCCGGTTGTTCTCGAAGAAGATGTTGCAGACTTCCGTCGAGATCGTGAAGCCGGGGGGCACGGGCACGCCGGCGCGGCTCATTTCCGCGAGGCCGGCGCCTTTGCCTCCCAGCACATCTTTCATGGTTCCGTCGCCGTCGGCAGTGCCGGCGCCGAACGAGTAGACATATTTCTTCATACGCGCGATTCGATTCTCCTTACGTATTAGTACTCACTGATGATGAAGCGGTCACGATCTCCGAGAGATCGGCGATTCTCGAAAACTCCCCCAGCATGGCGGAAAGCAGAGCCAGCCGATTCGCGCGGACGCGCGGATCGGGGGCATTCACAAGAACTTTATCGAAAAACAGATCCACCTGTGGGCGCAGCGCGGCGATGCGTTCCAGCCGGTCTCGATAGCTCGTCAACCCTGCTATCGCTGCCTTCGCGTGCGCATAGGCCTCGTACAACTCGCGCTCCGGACCGGGCTCGAGCAACGCTTCGCCGGGCGCGGGGGCGTCCTCATACTGCGCCTGCCGCAGAATGTTTTTGATGCGCTTGAAGCTCGCTGCCAGGGGCTCGAAGTCCGCCGTGGGGCGCACCGCGTGTACGGCCTCCAGGCGCGCGGCGAGATCCCGTACATCGCTGAAGCCCGCCGACATCCCCGCGCGCACTTCGTCATAGGGGAACTTGCGGACCTCGCGGAAGTAGTAATCGATGCGATCGCGGAAGAACTCGCCCAGTTCGCTTTCTACGGGCAGAGCAAACGCAACTTCGCCCTCGGCGAGGATGCGCACGACGCCCTGCGCGGCACGCCGCAGTGCAAACGGATCCTTGGAGCCGGTGGGAACCAGCCCGATCTTGAAGCAGCCGCGGAGCGTGTCCAGTTTGTCGGCCAGGGCGACGATTTGCGCTGTTCTGCCGCGCGGGATCGCATCGTCCATGCTCTCGGGCTTGTAGTGGTCGTAGACCGCGCCGGCCACGTCTTCGGGCTCGCCTTGCGCGCGTGCATACAATCCGCCGACCACGCCCTGCAGCTCAGTGAACTCCTTCACCATCTCGCAGGTCAGGTCGCACTTGGCGAGCAGCGCGGCCCGTTCGGCGTGCGCATCCCCGCCCAACTCACGCACCAGCGCTGTCATGCGCTGCGCTTTCTCATAGTAGGAACCCAGCTTCGCCTGGAAGGTGACGTTTTTCAGGTCGTCGATGCGGGCGGCCAGCGGCTTCTGCTGATCCTGCTGCCAAAAGAAGCGCGCGTCATTGAAGCGAGCGCGCAGAACGCGTTCGTTCCCCTGCCGAACCAGGCCCTCAGGGTCGGCAGCGGTGTTCATCACGGCCAGGAAATTAGGCGCCAGCGAACCGTCCGGCGTCTCGAGCGAGAAGTACCGCTGGTGATGCCGCATCACGGTGATCAGCACCTCGCGCGGCAATTCCAGGTACGACGGATCGAAGGACCCAAGAATCGGGGTGGGAAACTCGGTGAGGTAGACCAGCGTGTCGAGGAGCGCTTCGTCGCGGTGGATCCGCAATCCCGCGCCGGCCGCCAGCGCCGCCAGTTCGCGCTCCAACTTCTGCCGCCGCTCCGCCGCGTGCAGCAGCACACCGTTGGCGCGGAGCGACTCTTTGTAGGATTCGATGGTGACGCCAATCTGCGCCGACCCCATCCGCCGGTGGCCGCTGGTGGTGTCGCCCGCCGCCACGCCCGCTACTTCGAACGGCACCACCGAATGCCCGAGCAGTGCAACGATCCAACGAATCGGCCGGATGAATCGCAACCCGCCCTTCCCCGTCCAATACATGGTCTTCGGGAAGTAGATCTTCGCGATCACCTCCGGCAGAGCCGCGGCCAGAATCTCTGCTGTCGCCCGCCCGGCGATCTGTTTGCGAACCCCGTAGTAGACGCCCTTCGCTGTCTCCACCCGCTCCAGCGACTCCACCACTACGTTCTGCTTCTTCGCAAACCCGGCCACGGCGCCCGCGGCGGCGGCTACTGGCGGGCCGGTGACCAGTTCCTCGCGGTCCGCCTGCCGTTCGCTCAAGCCATCGGCGCGCAGCACCAGCCGGCGCGGCGTTGCGTCCACCCAGGACACAGATCCGGCCAGAGCATGGTCGGCGAGCACCTTTTCGAACAGCCGGCGCAGATCGTCGAGCGCCGGCAGGATCATCCAATCGGGGATCTCTTCCGTCCCGATCTCCAGCAGAAACGGCACGCCGCTCATGCGGCCACCTCCGCCTGCTGCTGCGCGGCCCACGCCTGCGCGACGCCTACCGCCAGCTTGCGTACGCGGCCGATGACGCCCACGCGCTCGGTCACTGAAATCGCCCCGCGCGCGTCCAGCAGGTTAAACAGGTTGGAGCACTTCAGGACGTGGTCATAGGCGGCGAGCACGGGGAACCGTTCGCGCCCGGTCTTCGTCTTCGACCAGGCATCCAGGAGCCGCGTGCATTCCGTTTCGTGCAGCGCAAACAACCGCCACAGTGTTTCGACATCCGCGGATTCGAAGTTGTAGACGGAGTGCTGCACCTCTTCCGCCAGCCGCACATCCGCGTAACTGAAGCCCGGCGCCCACTCGATCTCGTACACGCTGGACTTGTTCTGCAGGAACGCCACCAGCCGCTCGAGGCCGTACGTCAACTCCGCCGGCACCAGGTCCAGGTCAATGCCGCCGCACTGTTGGAAGTAGGTGAACTGGGTAATCTCCATGCCGTCGAGCATCACCTGCCAACCGATGCCCCAGGCGCCGAGGGTGGGCGACTCCCAGTTGTCCTCTTCGAACTTGAGGTCGTGCTTGGTCAGGTCGATGCCGATGGCCTCCAGGCTGCCGAGGTATTGATCGATCACGTCCGCCGGCGTCGGCTTCAGGATCACCTGTAGCTGCTGGTGCTTGTACAGACGGTTCGGGTTCTCGCCGTAGCGGCCGTCCGCGGGGCGCCGGCTGGGTTGCACGTAGGCGACGCGGTAGGGCTTTGGGCCGAGCACCCGTAGAAACGTCTCCGGCGCCATGGTGCCCGCGCCTACTTCCATGTCATAGGGCTCGGTGACGATGCATCCCCGGTCGGCCCAGTAGCGTTTGAGTTTAAAGATGGTCTCTTGAAAGGAATCCATGCGTTAGAGGGCTTCCAATACCGGCGCTGTGAGCAGCCGCCGTTCGATATGGTCTTCCATCAAGCGTACGAGAAACCGCCGCAGGTCCGCGCCGGTCGACTTCCCCCACTCGCGTTCGCCAAGTTGGGCCACGGGGCGAGTCATGATCTCGTCCATCAAGGCGCGGGATTCGGCGCTGACGCGGGGTTCCGGCAGGAACCCGGAGAGGCGCACAGCCCACACGGTAAAGTACGTCACCGCGCACCACACGGCGCGGTCGGTCTTAGCCCCCATGTGCTCGGTGACTGCGGTCACCAGGCGGAAGAACTTCTCGTTGGGCTCGGCGGCGGGCAATAGCTGCTCGCTGACCTCGGCGATGTAGTCGAGGCCGACGCTTGTTTCGAACGAGGAATGAAGCTCAAACGGCGAACGCAGCATATCGCACGAATCCAGCCGGACGAGTTCGAACGTCTCTTTCTGGTAGTAGCGCATCTGCACGCGCGAGAGACGCTCCAACCCCGCTCCGAATGGGCTCTTGGGCCGCCGGGCTCGTTTCGCGACCCCGCGCAGCTTGCCTTGGTCCCGCGTGAAGAAGCTGACGATCAGGTCCGCTTCCGAGTAGGGGAACGTCCGCAGGACGTACGACTCGCTAACACGAGCCGGCATAATGGACTGGCAAGTTTCAGATTAACATATCGGGAATCGCGCCTAAAGCGATTCCGGGGGCCTCTGCGGGCCGGGATGGGAGGCGGCGCGCACCCTACCGGGAGCGCATGGCCCGGCTAATCGCGGCGAGAATCGGCTGCGTTGAGGCCCGGTTGGCGGCCGCCGGATGGTGGGTCCATCCCTCAACAGTTCGGAGGGTGCAGCCCGAAGGGGGCGAGGGCAGCAGGATGCAGTTTTGGGCCGATGCGCGTAGCCAGCTTCTGCTGGGACTAGCAAGCGATTCGAGCTCAGTGGTCCGGCGACCGTCCAATCGAGTCGCCGTTCACGCCTAATGAGGTATGGTGCTGCATCGAAGAATCGCCTTCGCCCCGCTGGGCGTGCTTGCGGCGGGTCTGGTCGCTCCAATCTGGGCTGGGACCATTGGTGTCTCTGCGCTGACTCAGGTTTGCCTTGGACCCGAGGGGCCGGGCCGGATCTGCGAAGTTCGCTCGTCTGCGGCTGGCCCGGCGCGGGCAAGCACGGGCTACACGGCGGGCGAGACTGTGACTAGCGGCGCCGGCGAGAGCTCCTTCGAACTCGAAGCAATGGGTGAGGCAGTCTTCGGGGGCTTGCGCGGATTCAGCGCGCTCACCGTTGCCGGAGGACAGCCGGACTTCACTCAGATTGGGTGGCGGACCTTACTTCGGATGGAGGACGCGTTGGTGATCGACGCTCCTGGGCTCACCGGCACTGCGGGGACCCTGGTGCTCCAACTGGAGATCGAAGGGTCGGGGACCGGCACAGGGACGGCGGCCCCGCCGCCTCTGACCGTTTCGTTTCTGGACTGGTATGTGGGGCCAGCCACCACCTCCCCCGCCTTCGGACGCATCGATCTGAACGGGAAATCGGCGCTCGCTTCGGTAAGTGGGGCGCCCATTCCATTCGTGTACGGAGGGCCGCCGGTTGACATCTTGTTAACAACCATCGTTTTGGCGGGGGCTTTCTGCGATGGGCCGCACTGCGTGAGCTGGAGCGCTTCCGTGGAGACCGATGCTTTCAACACGGTTCGCGTGACGGGCATCGAAGCGTATGACGAGACGGGCGCGGCCGTGAGGGACTTCGCCATCGCAGCGGGGTCGGGCAGCCTTTACAGCGGAAGTGGAATCACCGCTGTACCGGAGCCGGCGCCGTTCTGGCTCGCCGCAGCCGCGCTGGCCGCCACGGTGCTCCAGCGGGCGCGAAGGGACAAGCGGGAGTGACCCGGGCCCGTTGGTCGACAGCTTCGATCCTGGCCGCGCTACCGCTTACGGCGTGTCTGGCAGGCCCACATGAAGCGGTGGGTTCCGAATGGCGGAGCGGCTGGTATCGAGGCCAGCGCATCGTTTACCAGGAAGCCGGCGGGCTGAAACTGCTGGAAGGCGACATCCAACTGCAACAGGTCGACGACCAGCCGCCAGAGTCCGGCAAGCGGGACGGAGAAAGGCGCACCATATACCTGCTTGATACGGCCAGACGCTGGCCCGGGGGAGTGGTTCCGTACGAAATCGAGCCGGGCTTTCCCCGGCCGAATGAGATCAGCGAGGCGATCCGGATTTGGGAGGCCCAAACGTCAATTCGATTCATGCCCCGGACCACCGAACCGAACTGGGTCCGATTTCAGCGCAACCCCGGCTGCAACTCTGCGCTCGGGATGGTGGGCGGGGAGCAATTCATCAATCTCGGCCCGGCGGGCTGCGGGATCCCCGGCACCGCGCACGAGATCGGGCACGCTCTGGGGGTGCATCACGAGCAGCAGCGTCCCGACCGGGACCGGTACATTTATCCCAACCTCGACACCCTGGTCCAGCAGTTCTACCCGAGCACCTTCATGCCACTGTTCGATTTCATCGTGGAGGGGCCGTATGACTATAACTCGGTCATGCATTATGGGCGTGTAATCTCCGCGAATCCGCTGGGGAAGCTGCTGTTGGAGTCCATTCCGGCGGGGATTCCCATCGGCGGGCTGGTGAACGACAGGCTTCCCTATCTATCGCCCTCTTTGGCCAATACGGTGAAGAGAATGTACGGCGCGCCGGTGACGGATACGACCATCGACACGGCGCCACTGGGCCGGCAGATTCTTGTAGATGGGATCGTCCTCACCGCGCCGCGCGCGTTCAATTGGGCCGTCGGTTCGACGCACACCATCGAGTACCCGGACCACCAAGTCTCGGGCCCGGAACGCTACCGGTTTGCCGGTTGGAGCGATGGGGGAGAGAGGGCGCACACGATCACCGTGACAACCGCCGGGCAAGTGTACACGGCTCACGCGACGCGCGAATTACGACTGGATGGGGCCGTGTCCGCCGGCGGGCGCGTGGTGCTCTCACCGGAGCCTGCGGACGGCTATTACTTGCAGGGCCTGCCGGTGGAGGCGGCGGCGCGCCCGGAACCGGGGTTTGTGTTCGAGTCTTTTTCGGACTCGACGGACGAGTGGCGGATCGGCCTGGGATTATCCACCCATCCCGTGACGTATCTGGCATGGACGGCCGGCCGGCCAAGGGCGATCTTCCGGCCGCAGAGCCGCCGCCCCACGACGGTCGCGGCGAACTGGCCTTACGTCACGATCGAGCTCGACGGGGTCCCCCACCTGACTCCGATCGCGCCAGCTTGGTTTCAGCCCGGATCAAGCCACACGCTCTTCGCCCAGGACGTCTACCACTGGGAGAACACGACACGTTACCTCTTCGTTGGCTGGTCCGACGGAGCTCCCGCGAAACGGACCATCATCGCCGACGGCCGTACGTACGCCGCGAACTTCCGCCGGCAGTTCAAGGTGACGCTGGTTCGAAGCTTCGGCGGGATGGTGGAGTTCGCGGGGCCCGGAGGCGATGGTTTCTACGACGAAGGGGCGGCGGCCAACGTCTCGGCGAGACCGGAGGCCGGCTTCATTTTCGCCGGATGGGCGCAAGGCGCGGCTGGTTCGAGCCCCGTCGCCCGCATCACGGTGGACCGACCGGTGGCTGTCGAGGCCATCTTCGCGCGGCCGGGCCAGGCGCTCCTGCTGGAGCCGCGAGCGCTCTTGTTCCGCACCACCGAAGGCGCTTCGCCGGCCCCGCGGAGTCATGCGGTGGAGACGTCAGGGAATCTGGTCGTCCCTTTTCGCGTGAATACCCTCGATTCGTGGGTCCAGGTGACGCCGTCCAGCGCCACCGCTCCGGCCACCTTGACCGTTTCCGTGAATGCGGCCGGCTTCCGGCCCGGTCGATACCGGACGCCCGTCCGGCTGGAGCCGGTGCTGGGCGGCGCCACACGCGTCCTCTACGTTGAGCTCTGGGTAGAACCGGCAGCCTGCCGGTACACGGTGACGCCGCCAGCGAGTCCGATCCCGGCCGCGGGCGGGATGGGGATGGTGCAGTTGAGCGTGCCGGACCACAATTGCAATTGGACCGCGTCGTCGGATTCGGCTGAAATACGGCCCGTTTATGCGCAGGGCAGCGGATCGATCACGCTGCCGGTCAGTTTTCCGCCAAACGCCGGTGCGCGCCGAACGGTGGCGTTAACGGCGGCGGGTGTGCGCGTGGCGTTGACGCAGACTGGCAAGGCGGCGCTGCTGCGCGCCGTCTCCGGATCCGGCCAGACCAGCTTGGTGGGGGAATCCTTGGCCGCGCCGCTGGTGGCCGAGTTGGTGGATAGCGCCGGCCTGCCGGTTCCGGGGGCCTTGATTGAGATCTCGGCGGTGGGAGCAACCTCGCCCTCCACGGCTTGGACCGGCGCGGACGGCAGGATTTCGCTGCCGGTACAGTTCGGCGGCACGCCGGGGCCGGCGAAAGTGACCATGCGCTCCTCCGGCGTGGCAGACCTGGATTGGACCTTCACGGTGGTGTTCGGGCCGCCGGCCATCGGCGCCGCCGGCGTGGTGAATTCGGCGAGCTTCCGGCCAGGGCCGGCCGCGCCGGACCAGTTTGTCACGTTGCTGGGCCTGCGCTTTGCCCAAGCTTCCGCCTTCGCCCCGGAGCTGCCGGTTGAATTGGGTGGCATTCGAGCTTGGCTCACGGATCGCGCGGGGCAGCGGTTCGCGTTGCGCCTGCACGCGGTGACACCGGTGCAGATCAACTTCCTGATGCCCTCCGAGGCGGCGCCAGGTCCGGCGACCGTACGGTTGGAGCGCATGGACGGGCAATTCACCGAGGCGCAATTGGCGGTGGAGCAACTCTCGCCCGGGCTGTTCACCGCGAACGGGAACGGGATCGGAGTGGCGGCGGGTTCCGCGCTGGTGGTGGACGCGGAAACCGGTGCGAGGAGCAACCTCGGTCTTTTCGCGCGACCGTCGGGCGACGTTCCCTGGCGGCCGGCGGCGATCGATTGGCAGAGGGACGGGCAACTCTACCTAGTGCTATACGGCACGGGATTCCGTCACCGGAGTGACGGCGCCGAAGTCAAGGTGGAGGTGGGGGGCGTTGAGGCGGCGGTCCTGTTCGCGGGGGCCCATGGGGAGTACGCCGGGCTGGATCAGCTCAACGTAAGGGTTCCGGCGGAACTCCGGCGAGAGGGGCTGATGGATCTCGTGCTGAGTGTGGATGGGCGGAAATCGAATCCGGTTCAGATCCTCCTGGCGCCGCCGGGCCTACGCCACCGTTACCGCTTCAACGGCGATGCGTCAGACTCGATTGCGGGAACCCGGCTGGCCCTGAGCGCCGGAGCGGCGGTTGCCGGCGGAGCGCTACTGCTGGACGGAGCCACTGGGCATGCGACGCTGCCGGAGGGCATGTTGTCCGACGTCGCCAGTTGCACGATCGAGGCGTGGGTCACGTGGGAACACGACAGCATCTGGTCGCGGATCTTCGACTTCGGCTCCGGGCCGGCAACCAACCTCTTCTTGACTCCGAGCAATGGTGTGAACCGGGCGCCGCGTTTCGCAATCACCGTCTCCGGCGCCGGCGGGGAGCAACAGATCAACGGATCCGCGCCGTTCCCCCGGGGAGTGAGCGTTCACGTCGCCGTCACGATCGACGTTGGCGCCCGCACGGGAACGCTGTACGTCGGCGGGCGTCCCGTTGCCGTGAACCGCGAAATGACTTTGGCCCCTCGGGCGCTGGGTCGCACCGCGCAAAACTGGCTCGGCCGATCGCAATACACTGCCGACCCCTCCTTCCAGGGCAGAATCGACGAGTTTAGGATCTACGATCGTGCGCTGACAGCGGAAGAGATCTTGGCAAGCCAGGCCAGCGGGCCGGACCGCTTGCCGTGACGTTGCCTGCGGCAAGGCTCCGCGGCCAGTGCGGCCCCGAAAGCGCGCAAACGCGGTCCCAACGATCCGTTACGACCGGCTTCCTTCATTTACGCCAGAGACCTCGCGCCGCAGCCACGCCTTCGCGAGAAGCCAGTCGGCTTTGACTGTGGTTGGCGACAGGCAGAGCACTTCGGCCACTTGAGCAATCGAAAGTCCCGCAAAGTACCGAAGCTCGACGATCCGCTCGAGCCGGGGATCGCGATGCGACAGTTTCTCCAATGCCCGGCCGATGGCCAACATCTCGTCTTCCGGAACGCCTGCCGCGGCGGCGACAGGCAGGTCCGCGTCGAGCGGCACGATCGATGCGGACCGCTTGGCTGCGGCGCGAGACCGCGCGTAATCGATCAGCACGTGCCGCATGGCGGTAGCAACCACTCCAACGAAGTGGGATCGGCTGACCCAGCGCGGCGGGGCCCCCGCGCACAGGCGCAAATACGCCTCGTGAACGAGAGCGGTGGCGTTCAGCGTGTGCTCGTGGCGCTCCGCCCTGAGGAACTTGCGCGCGAGCGCCAGCAACTCCTCGTAGATCAGAGGGAACAAGCGGGCCAAGGCTTCTGGGCCGCTGGAAGCGAAGGCATCGAACACTGCGTCCGAGCAAGAGGGGGAGTCTTCGGAGCGCATGAGCAATATTCTGAGCGGCCGGACTCAAGAAGGCAAGAGGCGGCGGGTGAACGAGACTTGGCCGTCGAGCATCACCTGCCAGCCGATGCCCCAGCCGCCGAGCGTGGGCGACTCCCAGCTGTCCTCTTCGAACTTGAGGTCGTGCCTGGTCAGGTCGATGCCGATCGCTTCGAGGCTGCGGAGGTATTGACCGATCACGTCCGCCGGCGGTCGGCTTCAGAATCGCCTGGAGTTGCTGGTGCTTGTACAGACGGTTCGGATTCTCGCCGTAGCGCCCGTCGGCGGGCCCGTGGCTGGGCTGCGCGTAGGCGATGCGATAGGGTTTCGGCCACAGCACCCGCAGGACCGTCTCGGGCTCCATGGCGCCTGCGCCTACTTCCGTGTCATAGGGCTCAGTGACGATGCATCCCCGGTCTGCCCACCAGCGTTTCACCCGGAGCTCCGGCAGGAACCCGGAGAGGAGCACGGCCCACAAGTTGAAGTAGGTCGCCGCGCACCACATTGCGCGGTCCGTCTTCGCCGCCATGTGCTCGGTGACGGCGGAGATGAGGCGATAACATATCGGGAATCGCGCCTAAAGCGATTCCGGGGGCCCCGCCGATCTGTAAACGGAGGTTCCCGTCGATGTGTACAGTTCGCCTCCTGACGCTGCTTGCCGTCCTGGCGCTTACTCCGTCGTGCTCGACACTGGTCCGTTCGATGATTGGACAGGGCGCCAACCAGGCATGCCTTGTCCTTGCCGGATCGACGACCCAGGAGATCAACGGCATTACGCGGATCGCCGGCTCCGTACGCAACGACTGCGACCGCCGATTCTTGAACGTCACCGTCGTCCTGCGGCTTTACCGGCCCGCGCGCGGCCCGGGCTCGCAGCTTCCCGAGGCAGCCGTCGTGGGGACCGTGCGCGACCTGGAGCCGGGGCAGACGAAGGACTTCACCACGCTCCCTGTCGGCAGGGACGCTTCCTACCGGCTTGAGCGGATCTCCGGATTCTAAGCACAGCCGTGGTTGTGTGAGTTGTGGTTGTGTTAGTTTGAGACCGGTATGCGCGGGGCTGCTTCCGTTCTGGTGCTCGTGGCCCCTCTCTGCTTCGCGCAGACGCTCGTCGTCGACCGTGATCGCGACCGCCACCCCATCAATCCCAACATCTACGGCATCAACTTCTACTGGTCCGCCCGGGATACAGCCGCCGGGACCGCCGCCCGGGAACTGCGCGTCACGGCGCGGCGCTGGGGCGGCAACAATACCAGCCGCTATCACTGGAGCTTCGACGTCAGCAACCTGGATGCGGACTGGTTTTTCGAGGTCCTGCCCGATAACCGGACCGACGCCTCGAAACTCCCCGAAGGCTCCTCGTTCAATCGCATGATGGATCACGTGGTGGAGACCGGCGGCATCATGATCTCCACCATGCCGATTATGGGCTGGATGCCCAAGGCGCGCCAGCGCATGTGCAGCTTCAGCGTTCAGAAGTACGGCCCCCAGTGCCGCACTGATCCCTATTGGAGCGACTGCGGCGACGGGCGTAAGCCGGACTGCCGCACCAACATCGAAAACGATCCTTACGATACGAACGTGCCGGTGGACGAGGAGTTCGGCGCAGAATGGGTCCGCTACCTCGCGGCAAAGTACGGGCCCGCGAACCGGGGCGGCGTGGCCGTGTGGAGCCTGGACAACGAACCGATCTGGTGGTCGGGCACTCACCGCGACATCCACCCGCAGCCGCAGGAATACGACGAGACCTTCGAGAAAGGCATGCGCTGGGCGAAAGCCATCAAGTCCGCCGACCCCACCGCTCTCGTCACCGGGCCCGTCTCTGCCGGTTGGGAGTCCTTCTACTTCTCGCTGAAAGACTGCAATGCGGGATGGCGCTCGCGAGGCGTGAACGGCGGCGCGGATTGGCAGTACTGGAACAACCCTGTCGATCGCCGCGAACATGACGGCAAGGCCTTCGTGCCCTGGTACCTGGAGCAATTCCGCAAGTACGAAGAGGAGAACGGGCAGCGCCTGCTCGACGTCCTCGACCTGCATGCCTACATTGCCCCGGAAGGCATCCCGTTCTCTAAACGGGGTGACGAAGAGAAGGAGAGCCTCCGCCTCACCTCGACCCGCGTCTTTTGGGACCCGGAGTACCGCGCGAAATGGACACCCGACCTGGATGACCTCGCTTCACCGGATTACGGCAAGCCCGCGGCCGCAGCCCTGATTCCACGCATGAAGCGCTGGGTTGCCGACCACTACCCCGGCACCCAGACCGCGATCACCGAGTATCACTGGGGCGCAAGCGAGAGCATCACGGGCGCGCTTGCGCAGGCGGACCTCCTGGGCATCTTCGGACGCGAAGGACTCGACATCGCCACGCTGTGGGACCCGCCGGCGCCCACCGACCCACTCGCGTTCGCGTTCCGCCTATTCCGCAACTACGACGGCCAGGGCAGCGCCTTCGGCGATGTCAGCTTGTACGCCGCTAGTCCGGATCCCGATACGCTTTCCGTCTTCGCCGCCGAACGCACGGCCGACAAAGCCCTCACCGTCCTCGTCATCAACAAGACCCCGGCCGAGCGGAGCGCGCGCCTGGAACTGGCGGGCCTCGGCGCCGGGTCGCTCCTCGAACAGTGGCGGTACAGCGAAGCGGACTTGGCGCGCATTGAGCGCGCCGACGATGTCCGGGCCTCGGACGATGGCAGCATCGAGACGACGGCGCCGGGGTACTCGCTGACCTTGTTCGTCGTCCCCGCTCCGCCGCCGCCAAACGGCGAACCAGCCGCGAGCCACGCGCCAAGGCGCCAGAATCGCTGATGTCCGGCTCGGGCTTAGAATGTGGATAGTATGGCCAGCCCCGAAGTCACTCCTTCCGCTCCGCAGTGCGAACTTGTCGCCACGCTCGACAACGGCACGAAGGTGAAGCGCCGCCTCCTGAAGATGCGCGCGTGTAATGAAAAGGACGAGAAGGGCAAGGTCTGCGCGGGGCATCTGAAGCGTTGGTATTACTTCGGCGAGGACATCGCCAGCCGGTTCGGAAAGAATGCCGAGATTTATCGCTGCGAGAACTGCAAGACGCTGTACCTGCCCAACCCCGAGGAGACGCCGCGCACCGGTACACTGTCCTTCTGAAGGCGGAAAAGCCGTCGCCAGGCGATCCACCCGTCAGGCGCTTGACAGGCGTTGAATCGCGAATAGATACTGCTAGTCGTGCTGAAAGGCGGTGACGCGCAATGATCCGGACGTTCGCTCTTTTGTCCCTTGCCTGCCTGTTCGTGTTTGGGACAGCAGGCGATCTACGAGGCGCAGTACTGACGTTCAATGATTTGATCATCGGGCAAGTCTCGTACGGTTTCGACGCGGACGGCGACGGAGTGGACGACGTCCTATTCACAACATTGGATCCACAGGGATTCAACACGTTCGGGCCCGGCGTCAACCAAAACTTCATTAACGAGCCCGGGTTGGAGGGCACGAGCCTGCTCAACCCCGACCTCCGGGTGGATTTCCTCAAGAGTGCGGTCACCAGCATCGCTTTTAGCTTCGCGCTGAACTCGTTCAGCGAGTCCGAAGAGTTCTTCGCGAGCCTCCAACTGTTCGACTCGCAGGGAGCTGAACTCGGATTCGGATCACTGTTGGGGGAGTTTACGACGACCCCCCAGGGCACAAGCGATTATCCCGAGGGAAGATTGACCGTCGATTTCGCCGGAGTCGCGGCTTATGGCTTGTTTAACTTCGAATCCGAGTTCGGCCGCTACATCATTGACGACGTCGAAGGCACGTTCGGCAGCCTGGAGCGCGTGCCTGAACCGGGTACGATGGCCCTGGCGGCTCTCGGTGTGTTCGCAGTTCTCGCGAGGGTTCGAAGATCGGCAGGCCGGCGTCCGGTGAACGAGTAATAGGCGCTGCGGGAAAGAAAACGGCGGCTTTTGATGTGCGCCGCCGTTTTCTTCGAAGTGTCTCTCGGTCGAAGCGTTTCTACCGCAGGTCAAACCGGTCGAGGTTCATGACCTTCGTCCACGCCTTGGCGAAGTCGCGAGCGAACTTCTCCTTGCCGTCGACGGCGCCGTAGACCTCGGCGATGGTCCGCAGTTCGGAGTTCGAACCGAAGAGCAGGTCCACGGGCGTGGCGGTCCACTTCACCTTGCCGGTCGCGCGGTCGCGCCCTTCGTAGATGCCTTCCTCGGTCTCGGACTTGGTCCAGCGGGTCCCCATGTCGAGCAGGTTGACGAAGTAGTCGTTGGTCAGCGTCCCGGGCCTGGTGGTGAACACGCCGTGCGCCGACTGCCCTGTGTTGGCATTCAATGCGCGCAGCCCGCCCACCAGAACCGTCATCTCCGGCACGGTCAGCGTGAGCAGGTTGGCCCGCTCCACCAGCAACTGTGCGGGGGAGAGGCTCTGGCCCTTGCGGAAGTAGTTGCGGAAGCCGTCGGCGGCGGGCTCGAGCGCGGCGAAGGACGCGGTATCGGTCTGCTGCTGGGAGGCGTCGGTGCGTCCGGGAGCGAACGCCACGGAAACGTTCACCCCGCCGGTCTTCGCCGCTTGTTCCACGGCCGCGGTGCCGGCGAGCACGATCAGGTCTGCCAGCGATACCTTCTTGCCCGCGGTCTGGGCCTTGTTGAACTCCTGCTGGATTCCCTCCAGCTTCTGGAGCACCTTGGCCAGTTCCTTGGGATTGTTCGCGTCCCAATCCTTCTGCGGCGACAGCCGGATGCGGGCGCCGTTCGCGCCGCCGCGCATGTCGGTCCCGCGGAACGAAGCCGCCGAGGACCACGCGGTCCGCACTAGTTCCGGAACCGTGAGGCCGGAGGCGAGGATCTTCGCCTTCAGTTGGGCGACGTCCTTGGCATCCACCAGCGGATGATTCACTTTGGGCAGCGGATCCTGCCAGATCAGTTCCTCGGCCGGGACTTCGGTGCCGGCATAGCGGGCGCGCGGGCCCAGGTCGCGATGGGTCAGCTTGAACCATGCCTTCGCAAAGGCGAGCCGGAACTCCTCCGGGTTCTCCTTGAACCGCATGGCGATCTTGCTGTAGGCGGGGTCGAACTTGAGGGCCAGGTCGGTGGTGAACATGATCGGAGCGTGCCGCTTCTTGGGATCGTGCGCATCGGGCACGAGGGTTGCGGCCTGGTTCTTTGCGGGAATCCACTGGGTGGCGCCGGCCGGGCTCTTCGTCTGGACCCAGTCAAAGGCAAACAGGTTATCCAGGTACTGCGAAGACCACTTGGTGGGAGTTGCCGTCCAGGCACCTTCGAGGCCGCTGGTGACGGTGTCGCCGGCGTTCCCCTTGCCGCACCGGTTCTCCCAGCCGAGCCCCTGCGATTCCACGCTTGTTCCCGCCGGCTCCGGACCCAGGCACTTATCGGGTGCGTGAGCGCCGTGTGCCTTGCCGAACGTGTGGCCGCCGGCGATCAGCGCGACGGTCTCCTCATCGTTCATCGCCATGCGGCCGAAGGTCTCACGGATGTCGCGCGCCGCCGCGAGGGGGTCGGGCTTTCCGTTGGGACCCTCGGGGTTGACATAGATGAGACCCATCTGAACGGCGGCCAGGGGATTGGCGAGCTTGCGGTCACCGCTGTACCGCTCGTCGGCAAGCATCTTCTTCTCAGGACCCCAATACACGAGGTCCGGCTCCCAGTCGTCCGAACGCCCGCCGCCGAAGCCGAAGGTCTTGAAGCCCATCGACTCCATGGCCACGTTGCCCGCGAGCACCATCAGGTCGCCCCAGGAGAGCTTCTGCCCGTACTTCTGCTTCACGGGCCACAGCAGGCGGCGCGCCTTGTCCAGATTTCCGTTATCGGGCCAGCTGTTCAACGGGTCGAATCGCTGCTGGCCGCCGTCGGCGCCCCCACGGCCGTCACCCACTCGATAGGTGCCGGCGCTGTGCCAGGCCATGCGGATGAAGAACGGACCATAGTTGCCGTAATCGGCCGGCCACCAGGGCTGCGACGTGGTCAAGACTTTCTGGATGTCCGCCTTCACGACCTTCAAGTCGAGGGTGGCGAAAGCCTTGGCATAGTTGAAATCCTTGCCCAACGGGTTGGACTCGGCGGCATTCTGGCGCAGTGGCGAGAGGTCCAGCCTCTCCGGCCACCAATACTGATTCCCTTGCGGTTGCTGCGCGCCGGCGATCCCCGCCAGTACAAAAGGCGCCGCCGCCAACGGCAGCGCGGCCCACATCCGCCTGAAATGGTGCTTCATAGCCCTCCTTGATCGAGCGACGATCCGTTTCTCCCGGACGTACACCTGCGTACGGATTACAAGAACGTTCTAACTGGTTTCGTCGATGCTTGCAAGCGTGTCCGGGATGCAGAGGATGTGTGTTCCCGGTCCGATGGGGGCTATCGATGAGACGATCGCGGCGTTGACGCTATTTCCGGCGTTCGTAGATCAGGTCGTAGGCGGTGGACCACGTCTTGCCGCCATCCCGGGATTGCTCGGAGAACTGGCGGACCTTGTCGGGCCCGAGGACGAAGAACGTCAGGCGAGTGGGGACGGCGACGCCGCTGCGGGGGCCGCGGACGAGGCCGCTGAAGCGCATGCTTCCCTTGACCCAGCGGCCCCAGTACTCGTGGACGCCGCCGTTCGAGTCGGCCCAGAACTGGCGCCAGAGGCGGCGGGAGGCGTCGAAGATGTTCAAGCTCTGGCCCGTGAGCGCAGCGCCACTCCACGCTTCGCGAATCACGCAGCCGGCGTCTTCGCGGGTGATGCGGTTGAACATGGGCTTGGGCGGGACGGGCCCCTGGGCGGGCTTGACGTCCCAGTCGCCGATCCAGAAATCGAAGGCGCGGTAGGCGGGGTCGTGCGAGCAGGGCGATTCGCCGGGCTGGAGGGGCGGAAGGAGCTTCGAGTAGTCCTTCACTTCCTGTCCGCGGACGAAGCGCTCCACCGCATCGTCGACGACCTCGGGGAGGAACTCCTCGAGGAGATACTCGCCGCCGTCGACGAAGGCGGTATGGACGTTTAGGGGAGCAGCGGCCCGCTTCAGCTCCGCGTTCCAGGCTTCGCGCTTCCTGGCCGCCTCAGCGCTGGGGCCGCGCGGGATGCTGCGCAGGGCGAGTACGGGGACGTTGACGGCGCGGAGGACGGTATCGGCGGGAGAGTGCGGAGCTGCGTGGAGGAGGGACAGGTACAGGTCCTGGCGGTCCGGCGCGACGTAATCGAGCGAGAGCGGCCGGGGATCGAGAGCGTCGCCGCGCGAGGTGATGGGGCCGTTGAGGGCCATGACGCCGGACACCGCGTCGGGCCGTTTGGCGGCAAGGGCAAGGGCGATGGCGCCCCCCGAGCCCTGACCGACGGCAATCACGCCGCGGAGGCGCTCCTGGTCGAGCAGCGCGGAGAGCTTGGCCGCGCCGGTCTCAGAGTCCTTGAGCGTGACGGCGACCATGCGGTACTTCTCCGCATTGCGTTCCAGGAAGGGGGACCACGAACGCCAGGAGACGCCGGCGTCGGGAATGAGCAGGAGTGATGGACCTTGCGCGCCGCGTTTCTCAACCTCGGCGACTTGTGCGGCCGCGACGGCAGCGGTGGTGACCACAATCATGAGACCCCTCATGCAAGGCCCATTGTCAGGAGGACGAGCGCCGGGCGGTTATCGAATTCTTGCAGCGCGAAAGGCGGACGGCGGCATGCCGTAGGCGCGGCGGAAGGACTCGGTGAAGTGGCTGTGAGTGGAGAAGCCGAGGTCGAGAGCAATCTGGAGGAGGTCGGCCTTCGGCTGAGAGAGGGGCTCGAGCGCGGCGCGCAAGCGGAGTTGGGTGCGGTAGCCGTGGAGCGTCATGCCGGTATGCCGCTTCATGTCGCGGCAGAGACGGAAGACGGAGACGCCGACGGCGGCGGCGAGTGTTTCGAGGGAGAAGCAGTCGCGGAACCGAAGGGCGAGGATTTCACGGGCCGCAGCCGCGACTTCGGCGCCCGTGACGGGCTGAGGCGGAGCGGCGCCGGGGGAAGATAGCTGATCGAGGAGGCGGAGAACAGTCTCCTCGACGAGGAGGTCGTCCACCCCGCCGTCGCTTTCGATGGCTTCGACCAGCTTGCGTTGGAGTGCGTAGGCGCCGAGGCTCGAGGGACGGTGGTAGAAGCGGAACGGCTCGGAATGGCCGGCGAAGACGCGCGGGGCGAGGCCGAACCACTCGCCGCGATCGCCTTGCGGGCTGAGGCGGCGGCGGCGGAAGCGGGCTCCCTGGTTGTAGAAGGTGACCACGCTGGGATCGGCGAGAAATTCGCTGGAAGCTTCGTGGTGGATGTAGACGGGCTCCCGCGGAAAGACAAAGCAGTGATGGCTGACCGGGCCGGAGTCCTCAAAGAGATGGTGGCCGATGGGGCAGCGGAAGCGGCCGACGGTGACGAGCGGCGTCTCGTAAATGACCTCGTCGACGGTGTCCTTGAGAGGGTAGCGTACGGCCATACTCACTCTTCCCACGGCTTAAAGACGACCTGGTGGCGCACCATATCGATGCGGGAGCCGCGAAAGGAGACACCTTCGAGTTCGAGGCGGGTTCGCTGTTCGAGCGCCGCCGCGCCGCGCAACCGGATCTGGCCTCCGCTACCCACCACACGGTGCCAGGGAAGGCCTTCGCCGTAGACCTTGAGCACTCTGACCACCTGCCGCTGGTAACCAGGATAGCCAGCCGAGGCGGCGACCTGCGAGTAGGTGGACACCTTGCCACGAGGTATTTTACGAATGCAACGGCAGAGGGCGGCGTCGCGCAAGCTGGAGGGCGAGACCTTTAGCAAGGATTTGCGGCCGCGCGTTCCAGGGAGGCCTGCGGGGTCGCCAGGTAGAACCACAAGCGGAAGTGTACTACAGGCTTCCTCGATTCCTGCCACTACTGTCCGATATGGAGCAGTAGTATGTGGCGAGCAAGCCTGCGAACTCGACTACTCATCATCGGCTCGGCGCTGACGATCCTCCCTCTCGTGATCGTCGGAGGTATAACGCTCCTGCAGCAGCAGGGCGCCGAGCAGGCTACGGCGAAGCGGCTGGAAGGACTGGCGAAGGACACGCTGTACGGAGCGGGCGACGCGGTGCTGCGGCTGTGCGAAGGGCAGCGGGACCTGCTGGAGGATCAGACGCGGATGGCGCTCGCAGTGGCGCGGTCCATCCTAGTGGACCGGCTTGCTCTACGCATCCTTCCTGGGCGGACTCGCTGGACGGCGAAGAACCAATTCACCGGAGTTGCGGAGCAGGTAAGGGTTCCGACCGTAGTGCTGGGAGGGGCGCCGGTAGCTGCTATTGCCGAGGCCGGCACGATGGTACCCGGCGTGGACGCGATAACGCGGCTTATCGGCGCAAAAGCAACGATCTTCGTAAGGATGAATGAAGCCGGCGACATGTTGCGCGTCGCCACCTCAGTAATGAGCGGAGGACGGCGGGCGATCGGAACGTACATTCCCGCGCGCCATCCGGACGGCAATGCGAACGAGGTTGTGGCGGCAGTTCTGGCCGGCAAGGAGTATCTGGGGCGGGCATTTGTGGTGGACGGATGGTACGTGACGGGCTACTACCCGGTCCGGGGTGCGGGCGGCAAGACGGAAGGCATGATTTTCGTCGGGCTGCCGGAGCGCGCGGCAACAGAGAAGCTGCGGGCGCTCATCGCGAAGAAGCAGATCGGCAAGACGGGCTTCACGTTCGTCTTCAATGCGAAGGGGGCGACGCGTGGGCGGTACGTGATGTCCTACGCAGGGCGGATGGACGAGAAGAACGGTTGGGACGCGCGCGATGCAGAGGGGAAGCCGTACATGCAGGAGTTGTCCGCGGCGGCGCTACGCCTCAAGCCGGAGGAGTCCTTCGTGCACCACGGGCGATGGCAGGCGGAAGGAGAGCAGGCGGCAACGGCGAAGCTGACGCTGGTGCGGTATTTTCCCGCCTGGGATTGGGTGATCGCGGCGGCGATGCCGGAGCAAGAGTATCAGGAGGCGGTGAGGGAACTCTCGGAGCGTGGGGCGCAGGGTCGAGTGGCGCTTGTGCTGATCGCCCTGGTGGCACTGGCCGGTGGCGCCTGCGTATGGGTAGTGATGGCCGGGCGCCTGACGCGGCGGCTCCGTCAACTCGTGGTTCAGCTGGAGACAGGATCGAACGAGATCGAAGCGGCGCGTCACAGGTGTCTACGGCCAGCGGCACATTGGCCGATAGCGGCGTGAAGCAAGCGGAAGCGGTAGCGGAGACCTACGAAAACACGGCGCGGGTCCGTGACCTGAGCACGCGGGCAGCGAAGGAAGCGGCCGAGGCGCGGGAGATTGTCAGCGATACGGGTTCGCGCCTGGGGAGAGCGAACGCGAGCTTGGGAGACACGGTTGCCTCTATGAATGAGATCACGGAGGGCAGCAAGCGGATCAGCCAGGTGCTGAAGCAAATCGACGAGATCTCGTTTCAGACGAACATACTGGCCCTGAATGCGGTGGTGGAGGCGGCGCGGGCGGGAGAAGCGGGCGCGGGCTTTGCCGTTGTCGCCTCGGAGGTTCGGAACCTCGCTCAGCGGGCGGCGCAGGCGGCGGCCGACACGCAGGTGATCGCGGATGCGGCGGAGCGCTCAGCCGCCGCGGGCGCTGAGCATTTACAAGGCCTGGTGGGCGCGGTGGGACAAATGTCGGCGGCGATGCAGCGGATGACGGAGCTGACGGACAAGGTGAGCGTGGACTCACGCGAGGAGGCGGCAGGGGTCGCAAGGATCGAAGATCGAGTCCGCGACCTGGAAACTGCCACGCAGAGGACGGCTGCCATGGCCGAAGAGAGCGCCGCTGCCGGGGAGCAGCTGCGGGCTCAAGCCGAAGCGGTGCGGGCGGTGGCCGAGCAGGTGGCGCTGGTGGTGAACGGCTAGACGATTCCCTTGCCTTCGACGACCGTCACATAGCGGTCGACGGGCGGGTTGTCGAGGCGGTCTACGCGCTTCGAAGGGCCGGGCCACTTGATCTCGACCCAGTCCACCTTCGGCGCGGCGCCGATTCCGAGGACCTCGCGTGGGTCATGAGACGAGAGGTAGCTGCCGCCGTTGGTCCGGAGCCGGGTTCGCTTGACGCCACCCGCCGACCAGGTGATCCATGCGCCCACGGCGTCGCGATTCGCGGTGGTTCCCTGCAGTTTCAAACCGATCCAGTGATTCCCGGCGCCGGCTGTGTTGCGCAGCAGGAGAGGCGCTTCGCCGCAGTTTCCCACCAGAACGTCGAGGCGACCGTCGTTGTCGAAGTCACCGACGGCAAGTCCGCGCGCGGGGTAGGACTTCGTGAAGGCGGGGCCGGCTTGGGCGCTCACGTTCTTCATTCGGCCGTCGGCCTCCTGGTGAAACAGCAGCAGCGGCTCCTTGTAGCGCACCTGCTGTGAGTACTGCTCGATCATGTCGTCCGGGTGACCGTTCGCCAGGATGAGGTCCGTTCGGCCGTCGTTGTCGTAGTCGAAGAACTTCAATCCCCACCCGGAGAGGAGACGCGTGCTCTGCGCCACGGTGTGTTTGTGCGCGGTATCGGTGAACGTTTCGTCCTTGTCGTTCTGGTAGAGGGAGAACATCTCCTGATCGACGTTGGCGACGAAGAGGTCGGCGAAGCCGTCGCCGTTGACGTCGGCGGCGTCGACGCCCATGCCGGAGCGGGCCTGGCCGCTTTCGCTGAAGGCGACCTCAGCGGCGAGGGCGAGCTCTTCCCAGTTCCCCTTTCCGCGATTGACGAAGAGGAAGTTCTGAACGGTGTCGTTGGCGACGAACAGGTCCATCAGGCCATCGTTGTTGATGTCGGTAGCGACCACGCCGAGGGCCTTGCCGAGCGCCTTCTCGATCTCCGTTCCTTTGCTCACCAGCTTGAAGGTGCCGTCACCGTTGTTGTGATAGAGATAGCTGGGCGTGGGTTTGAAGACGCGCGGAATGCAGTAATACTTGCGGCCCATTTTGTTGTCGCCGCAGGCGAAACGTTCGTCGGGCCGGTAGCTCACGAAGCTACAGAGGAAGAGGTCCAACTTACCGTCGTTGTCGTAGTCGAACCAGACGGCGCTGGTGGTCCAGAGCGGCTCGGTGAGGCCGGCTTTCACGGTGATGTCAGCGAAGGTGCCATCGCCGTTGTTCTTGTAGAGGGTGGGGCGGCCGTAGGCGGTGACGAAGATGTCCGGGAAGCCGTCGTTGTCGAAGTCGCCGACGGCGGCGCCCATGCCGAAGGCGTTGGGCACGGCGACGCCGGCCTTTTCGCTCACGTCGGTGAACGTGCCGTCGCGGTTGTTCTTATAGAGTGCGTTGCGAAGCGGCTTGGTGGGTTTGAAGAAATCGCAGGGGCCGGAGTTGACCAGGAAGATGTCCATCCAGCCGTCGTTGTCGTAGTCGAGGAAGGCGACTCCGGGCGGCAGCGTCTCCGGCAGAAACCGATCCGCCGACATGGCGTTGTCGTGGACCCAGGTGATCTTACTCGAGGACGGCGGAACCTCTTCGAAGAGGGCTTTCCCGGGGGTGGGGTTGCCGCGGAGGTACGGCGGTAACGAGGCTGCTCCCGCGAGGGAGAGGAGCCTACGGCGGCTCAGGCGCATAGCTTCATTCAATGGTAACAGGGATGCTGCGTTGGGCCGCCCGGCTTCCCTGCACCAGCGTGGCGCGCAGTTCGTACCTGCCAGGAGCGAAGCCCTGGATGGGGGTTCGAGCGATGTAGGGCACGACGGAACTCCTCTCAATCGGCATCTTGTCGCGGCGCATGAGCTTGCCGTCGCGCAGGATGTCGATGTAGAGCTCCGGGTCGTCGTCGAGACCGTTCGGGGAGGCGATCAGGTAGATGGAGACCATGGTGTTGGGACCGGCGGTGACGGTTTCGTCGAGTGTCGGCACGATGCGGGCGCCTCGCATGTGGAGCGGGTCGGCGGGGTCGGGGTCGGACGACATGGGCTCGACGCGGCGGAGGAGGGCAAGACCGCTCAAACGCGGGCCCTCGGCGGGAGACGCGACGACGTGGACGGCGCGCCGCACACCGAAGCGGTTGCCCTCGTGGTCGGCGGCGACCGTCTCCAGGGTGTAGCGGCCCGGGGGCAGTTCGAGCGGCCGGGTGACGATGAAGCGGCCCTTCCGGAAGCCCTCCACCTTCTCGAGCGGCTGCTCCAGAGGGACGTTGCGCGAGACCTTCGACACGACGTGGCCGGCCTCGTCCTTCACCAGGGCAAGGACGGAGAGATTGGTGCGGGTGCGGGTCTCGTCCAGTTTCGTGAACGCCACATCGGCGAGCGGCAGATCAAAGACGAGCGAAGCGCGTTGCACTCCGTTCTCAAACGTGAACGGCAGTATCGCGGAGCGGAAGGCGAGATCGGCGGGCGGGGTGGAACGGCTGAGCGCCTTGAGCAGCGGCACCTCATAGGGGAAGACCATCTGCCCTTCGATGGCGGGCAAAGCGTAGTATCCGTCGCGGGCCTGCACGACGACGTCCTTCCGGTTCAGGCGCACTTCGATGGGGCGGAACTTGCCGTCGTAGAGGGTATTCGCAGGCCGGTAGGTGAGTTCGTAGTAGGAGTGGAACTCTTCGCTCAGCTTTCGAATCACGGGGCGGAAGTCATTCTGATTGGCGAGCAGGTAGCCGCCGGTGCTTTCCGCCAGTTCGCGGAGCGCCTGCTGGGCATTGGCGCGAATGGAATCGAGAGTCATGTCGGCGGTGCGCATCTGGAAACGCTCGTCGAGCAGGGCATCTTCGAAGAGTTGGTAATTCGCGCTGCGAGCGGCGGCCGCGGCCATCATGGCGGTGGCGGGCGCGGTTTCGCTCTGGGGAGAAAGGCCGCGCGCGTCGATGGCGTAGACGGTGACATTCGCGCGGTTGGCCGCGTTGATCAGGCCTCGGAACTGGTCCCACACGCCGTTTGGCAGCACCATGCCTTCGCTGAAATAGAGCACGCTCTTGCGCCCGGGCAGCTTTGCGAGGGAGTCAATCACGGCCCACAGCGAGAACACGCTGATCTTGCCGAGCTGGTCTCGCGTGAGCATAAGGGCGAACTCGCGCATGTTGGCCTCGGAGCGAGCCATCTGCTGCGTGGAGAATGCGGCCAGATCCACCTGCGGGCTATTCGCGAAGGAGGCATTGACGGTCGACGATGCATTGCCGGTGTTCAAAGCCGACACGACGGCGTTCGTCAGGCGCGCGGCGCCGCCTTCGTTGACGCTGCCGGCGGTGAACTCGTTGGCGAAGTCCGTCGGCGCCATGGTGCCGAACTTGTCGATCACGGCGCGCAGCTTCTCACGGTCGTTCGTGTACGACTGCAGGATGCGGAAGCCCTGATCGACCGAGATCACGGCGTAGTAGACGTTGGGGCCGTAGTCCCGCTCCAGGAACTCAAGCGCGGCTTCACGGGCCAGGCGGCGGCCGTCCTGGCCCAGGCGCTCGAAGACCATCGACACCAGGCGGATCTGGCGATTGACACGCATGGTGGCGGAATCGGCGATGGTGCCCTGGACCTTGACCTCCTCGGCGGCCGGCTGCGCGCCGGGCTCGGCGTCGACCGCCGACGGTCCCCGCAGCTCGCGCAGCGAGGTGACGGTTTGAGGAACACCGGCCTCGAGTACGGTGAAGTCGCTCTGCTTCAGCCCGCGGACGAGCTTGCCCTTGCGGTCGCGGACAACCACGTCCACCAGGATCTCGTTCGCGTCTGCGCGAATGGTGGGCGCCTGCTGCGGCCATGCCGCCGGGGCGGCGGCGATGAAGAGGGCAAGAGCGACGGCAGGTCTCATGACTTCATTCGATGACGATGGGCAACGTTTGCTGCCCAATCTGTTCGCCTTGGACAAGGGTTACGCGGAACTCATACTGGCCGGGCTCCACGGTGTCGAGGGGCGTGTGCGCGATGTAAGGCACGGCGCCGCGTTCGTCGGGCGCGGGCAGGGGAGGCTCACTTCTTCCGAGCACTTTACCGTCGCGAAGCAAGTCGAGGATCAGGCGCGGCGCCGGGGCCTCGGGCTGCGGATACAGGGAGAAGAAGACGGAGAGGACGCTTCCCTTGCCGCCGCGCACCTGCGTTTGGAGGGTCGGGACGACGCGGCCCTGTTTGAGATGAAAGGGGTCGCCGGGATCGCGCAACTCGGCGGGTTTATCGAGCGTCCGCAGCAGCGTCAAGCCGCTGAGCAGCGGTACCGACTTCGCCGCCGGCACCACGAAGATTCCTTTGCGCGCGGAGACCTTGCCCGACTCATGGTCCATGGCGGCTGCCTCCACCGTGTAGCGGCCGGGCGCCACGGCGAAGGGGCGGGAGACGATGAAGCGGCCCTGCCTGAACTGTTCCACTCGTTCCGCCGGCTCATTGAGCGGGACGTCACGGGAGATCTTCGTGACCACTTCTCCCCGCTCGTCCTTTACCAAGGCAAGCACGGTGATGTGAGTCCGGTAGAGTTTGCCCTGCGGCTCCCGGGTGAACGTAATCTCGCGTAGCGGCAGGTCAAAGACCAGGGCGGCCTGCTGCAGGCCGTCGCGGAACTGATAGGGGATGACGTTGGAGCGGATCTCCATGGTCCTCGGCAGCGATGGCTGTCCCAACGCCAGGAGCAGCGGCATCTCATAAGGGAAGACGATCTGGTCCTTCATGGGCGGCAGGGCAAAGTAACCGCTGCGGGCCTGGACGGTGAGCTCGGGCTGTTTGACTTCGACCTTGATGGCGCGGAAGCGGCCGTCGTAGGCGGGGTTGGTGGGGCGGTAGACGAGCTCGTAGTAGGTGTTAAATTCTTCGCTCAGGCGGCGAAGGGAGGGGCGGAAATCGTTGGTGTTGGCGATGAGGGAGCCGCCGGTGCTCTCGGCCACCTCGCGCATCGCCATCTGGAGATTGGCGCGGGTGGAGTTCTCGGAGACATCGAAGGCGCGGAGGTCGGCCGATTGCGTTTCGACGTTGCGCGACCGCCGGGAGAGCGCGGCCGCCTGCTCGAGCATTTTGTTCGCCGCCGTCTGGTCACTCGAGACGGTCAAGCCGCGCGCATCCACGACGTAGATGCTGACGTTGGCCCGGTTCGCGGCGCTAATCATGGCGTCTTTCTTGCGAACGGTGCTCTCCGGGAAGTACATGCCTTCACAGAAATAGAGGATCGACTTACGGCCTTCCACCTTGGCCATTTCGCTGACGATGGCCCAGAGGGAAACGATGGCGGTGTGTCCCACCTCGTCGCGAGTCAGCATGGAAGCAAACACGCTGGCATTCTCCACCATGCGCTGCGCCTGTTCGTCGGCCATGGCGCCGCCGTTCACCTGGGGCGGCGCGCCGCCTGCGGCGGCCTGATTCGTGGCTGCCTCGCCCGCACCGGCGCTGCCTCCCACGGCCTGTGCCATACGGTCGAGGGCATAGTTGTCGTTGGCGACATCGGTGGGGGCCATGCTGGTGGCCCGTTCAACCGCACGCTTGAGAGCGGCGCGATCGTTCGTGTAGCGCTGCAGGATATGGAACCGGCGCTGGATGACGAAGACGCCGTAGTAGACGTTCTCCCCCATGTCCGTGTCGAGGAAATCGAGGGCAGCCTGCTTCGCCAGGCGGCGGCCGTCCGGGCCGAGGCGCTCGAAGATGAGGGACACGAAGCGCGGCTGGCCCGTGAGGCGAATATTGGCGCCTTGCTGTTGCTGGCCGGACTTCGCGCGCACGTCTTCCGGGTTGGGGGCCGCCGTTTCGCGGCGGACGCGGACTTCGCGCCAGGAGGTGATGGGCTGCGGGACGCCGTCCTCAGTGACGACGAAGGCGTCCTGCGAGAGACCGTGCACGATGCGTCCGCGCTTATCGCGCACCACGGCGTCGACGAGGATCTCCTGTGTTCCGGTCCGAATGAGCGGCTGCTCCTGGGCAAGGAGCGCCGCACACGCGGCCAGAAACAGATTACTGCGCTTCCACAGTGACGAAGGCACGGTCCTCCGCGACGGTATCGCCCTGCTTGACGACGGCCCGGATTTCATATGACCCGGGAGGCAAATTCTCCGCCGGCGATGACATGACGTAGGGAATGCGCCCCTGGGCGTCGGCGGGCGGAAGGTCGATGTCGCCCTTGCCGATTACCTGGCCGTCCTTGATGTACTCGATGGTGACGTGCGGTTTCTCGGCGATGGCGGCGTCAGGGTAAACGACGAAGAACATGGCGAGCAGGGCGCCCTTCACGGCTTTCACGGTGGAGTTCAGCGTCGGCGTGATGCGGCCGCCCTGGAACTGGAAGGGATCGGCGGGATCGAGGCCCTGCGCCTTGGGCTGGTAGGTGCGGACCAGGGTGATGTTGCTGAGGGAGACCCCCTTTTGCTTCGCGGCGATGTTGAAACTGGCGCGCTTGGCGGCCACCTTTTTCGTCTCCTGGTCAATGACGGCGGTCTCCAGGAAGTAGCGGCCCGGACCGACTTCGAACTCCTCCCTGTAGATGAAGTTCGACTGCTTCATCGGTTCGATCTTGTCCGCAGGAATGGCGAGCGGCAGGTCGCGGCTGAACTTCTGGAGCACTTCGCCCTTGTCGTTCTTGAGGAGCGCCACCATTGAGAGGCGGCCCTTGAAGGTCTTCGCCGTTGGGTCTTCGGTGTACGTGAGATTGCCCAGAGGGACTTCGACCAGCACGGAGGCCCTGGCGCCCTGGGGGCTGGGCTGGAAGCGGACAGCCGAGGAGCGGAATTCCATCTCCTTGGGCAGGGGGCTGGCGCTCAACGCCTTGAGCAGCGGCACTTCATACGGCAACATGCCGCTGGCGCGCACATCGGGAGGAAGCGCGAAGTAGCCGTTGCGGGAATGAACGACGTAGTTGGCGTTCTTCAGCCTCACTTCCGTCTTGCGGAAGCGGCCGTCGTAGTTCTCGATGCCCGGGTTGTAAGCGATCTCGTAGTATGCGTTGACCTCTTCGGCCACCTGCTGCACGGGCTTGCGGAAGTCGTTGGTATCGCCTATCAGGAATCCTCCCGTGGAATCGGAAAGCTCACGCAAATAGAGCTGGACGTTGTTGCGCATGGCATTCTCGGCGGTGTCGGCGGCCTTTGCCTGGCCGAAGGTGACGGCGCGGCCCTGCTCGCCCTGGGAGGTCTCAGCCGACTCGCGCAACGCCTCGGAAAGCTGGTTCGCGGTGGACTGGTTCTGCGCCCACGTCATCACGCCGCGGGTATCGACGGCATAGAAGGTAACGTTGCCGCGGTTGGCAGTGGAGAGGATGGCGCGAAATGCTTCATCGAGGTTTTGCGGCACCCACATGCCCTGCGAGAAGTAGAGGATCGTCTTGCGGCCCGGCATCTGGTACTGGCCGCGGACGAGCGAGAGCAGGGCCATGATGGATGTCCGGGTGCCTTCCTGGGCGGAGAAGCTGGCTTCCATCCGCGACATGTCGAGCATCACCTGGGCGAGTTTGGCGGTAACGAAGTCCTGCCCGCCGGCGGCGGGTCCGGAACCGGCGAGAGCGGGCGCGGCCTGCCCTGGCTGAAGGGGAATGGCGCTGGAGGGCCGGGCGGAGGCGTCGCTTTGTGAGGTGACCAGCGCTCCCTGCGCGCCGGACGCGATCGCAGCCTGGCGCAGTTGTGCTTTCACCTGACTGGACAAGCCTGCGTAAAGCGAGATCTGCCCGCTGGTGGCCGTCTCCACGGCTTTCTTGAGCTTGTCGCGGTCGCGGGTGAACTCCTGGAGGACGAAGAGCTGCTGGTCAATGACCACGACCGCATAGAAGACGTTCTGGCCGATCTCGCCCTTGATGAGGTCCATGGCGGCCTGCCGGGCGAGGCGCCGCGGGTCTTCGCCAAGGCGCTCAAAAACGAGGGTGACGAGACGAACCTGGCGCAATGGGTCAAGTTGCGTACGTGCGCCTTTCTCAATGGCTTCCCTGCCCTCGATGATGCGGAAGCTCTTGATCTGCTGCGGTGCGCCGTTGTCGACGATTTCGAGGTCCTCGGGCTTCAGATCCTTAACGGGCTTGCCCTTCTTGTCGCGAACGACGACGTCGAGCAGGACTTCATCAACCGTGGTGCGAATGGTAGGCACTTCCTCGGCAGGCTTTGCCGGGGCCGGGGCGGGCTGCTGCGCGAGGGCGGCAACCGCCATGGTTAGTAGAACGAGAAGAAATGGAGAACGTCTCATCGCGACCTCACTTCTGAGATTCCGCCGAATCCAATAACTTGCGGAGCCGGGCGAACTCGGCGCGTTCACGCGCGGCTTCTTCCTTGCGGCCGGCCTTCGCGTAAGCGGAGGCGAGGGCGATACGAACTTGGGGGCTGTCGGGCGCCAGTTTGACGGCCGCTTCCAACTCGGCGATGCCCGGGGAGAGATCGCCGCTTTCGATCAAAGCGCGGCCGAACGCCGTCCGCGCGGCGAAATTGCCGGGGGATTGTTTCGCCGCGCGCTCGGCGAACGGCCGGGCCGAGGCGGGTTCCCCGCGTTTCAGATACTCCATGGAGAGGCTGACCAAGGCCGGCAGGTGGTCGGGGCTGATTTCGATCTCCTTCCGGAGCTCGGCGATGCCGCGGTCGGGTTCACTCGAGAGCAAAAATGCGCCGAAGAGGTAGTGGACGTGGGGCGCGGCCGGATAATCGGCAAGGACTTCCTCGAACTGCCGCCGGGCTTCGGCCTGCTTGCGTTCGGCGGCGGTGATGACGGCGCGGCCGAGGCGGAGCGCGAGTTCGCGGTCTCCCTCAGCCAGTTCGTGCGGGAAGATCGGCTTCCTCAGGGAGGCGATGCCCGCCAGCGCCACCACCTCCGGGCTGGCGGCGGTGCTCTTCCGCGCGATGAGGGTGAGGATCAGCAGCGCTCGTTCGAAATTGCCGGCTTTGGTGAGCAATAGCGCATGGTGGTATTGGGCGACGCCGGTCAGCTGCTCGCCCTCGGGGAGACCAAGAGTAGTGGCCTTCTCCAGGCGTTCGAGCGCGCGCGCGAATTCCTTCGTCTGAAACTCACACAGGCCGAGCATGGCCCAGGCAGGAGACATGCGTGCTTCGATGGCCACAAAGCGGCGGAAGGCGTCACGGCACTGCGGATACTGGTCCTTGCCGTAGTAGAGGGTGCCGAGGTACCACCAGCCTTCCTGCCAGCCGGGCTTCACCGTCACCGCGCGGCGGTAGAGACGGAGGGCGTCATCAATGCGATCTGCCTCGCGCGCCGCCGCGGCTTCGGCAGCAACGGTAGCGAAGGGAGCAGCGGGGGGCTTCGCGGCCGGGGGCGGCGGTGCGGCGAGCAGCAATGCGAGCAGCAGAGTCACCGGATCACATCTCCCTTGGGCTGCTTCGTTTGCGCTTCGGCGTTCAGCTTCTCGACGATGGCGCGCTCACGGTCGCCGTCCTCTTTCCGTTTCAGGCGATAGTAGGCGGTGGCCAGCGAGACGTGCGCCTCGGTGTAGGAAGGCACCTCCTTGATCAACTGCTCCAGGCTCTGCCGGGCTTGATCGACGCGGCCCTCGGAGAGGTCGATGGTGGCGATCTGGTAGCGGACGCGAACGTCGCTGGGACGGACGCGGAGCGCGGTGCTCAGGTACTTCATCGCGTCGGTGAATTCCTTGTCCTGGCGGAGAATCACCCCGATGTTCAAGTTTGAATCGTAGTCGCTGGGGTTGATTGTGAGTTCCTTGCGGAAGCTGTCGAGCGCGCCGGTCGCGTCGCCCGTCGCCATCCGCGCCTGCCCCAAAAAGCTGTTCGCAGAGGGCAGTTGCGGGTTCATCTCGACGGCTTTTTCCAGGTCTACGAGCGCCCCGGCGAAATCCGAAATACCCAGCTTCGACGTGCCCATCAACAGCCGGCTTTCCGCGGTATCGCCCTTCTCGAAGATCTTGTTCAGCACGCGCTGGCCTTCGTCGACGCGCTTGTCGCGCACGAGTGCCGATCCGAGCAGGTAGGCGAGCGCGAGGTCGTCGGGTGCGCGATCCTGGATCGGCGTTAGCAACGCGATCACCTTGGCGTTTTCCCCCATGCGGAGCCAACAGTCCGCCAGCAGAAGGGTAACCTGCGGCTGGTCCGGCGTGAGTGCGCGTAGCGTGCCTAACTCCCTTGCCGCCTCCGGAATGTCGCCCAGCTTGTAATGGGCGAGCGCCAGATTCAAAGCAATTCCCGGATTCGCGGGCGCCAGCTTCAGGGCAGCCTTGTACTCGGGAATCGCCTCCTCAAAGCGCCCTTGCCGGGCGAGGGCGGCGCCCAGATTCGAGCGCGCTTCGACTGATTTCGGGTTCGCTTTGAGAAAACTCCTGTACTTCACAATCGCAATGTCAAAGTTGCCGGCCTGATGAGCCTGCACCGCTTCCGCGAGAGAAGCAGCCGGCAAAGCGGGGGCCCGCTTGGCGGGCGGCTGCGCGACGGCGAACACCGCCAGTACAAGAGCCAGAAAAGTCCGAAACAACACTGATTCTTATTTTGTAATGATTCGCTGCGAAAGGAAACGGGGTGGCCCGAGAGCCACCCCGTGTTGTACTTGCCCTTGTCTCCTCGCGATCAGAACTGGTACTTGATAGCGAGTTGAACGATTCGCCGTCCCTGACGCTCGGTGACCGTGCCGAAGATGGGATTGCCCAACTGGCCGGTCTCCCTGTTAAAGGTCAGACGAAGGTTGCTCCCCGTGTTAATGAACGAATCCAACGGATGGTTCAGGAAGTTGTACGCGTTGAACCGGAACTGCAAGCGCTTGGACTCGCTGAAGTTGAAGTTCTTGTAGAGTCCCAGATCGCTGACGAAGAACATCGGACCATACACCGGCGGCAGAACGGTCGGGCCCTGATCCGCCGCGCTTCTAGGAATGGCGAAACAAGCAGAATTGACGTACTGCCGTTCCTTAAGGCCTTGACTGTAGTCGCAGGTAATCTTTGGCCTCAACGCGATCGCGTTTGTTCCAAGGATCGAGTTGTTGCTGATGCCCACTCCCGGACTCAGTTCGACTCCCCCAGTGTCGAAGTTGAAGTTACCGCCCGTGTTGGGGGAGAGGTTGACGCCGCTCTGGATCTGGGTGATGCCGGAGAACTGCCATCCATTCAGCAATCCGCGCGCAAAACGGTTGCCGCCGCTTCTGATGACGTTGGGCAACTCGATCGAGTAGGCGGCATTGAACACATGGCGGCGGTCAGAGCCGAGGACGCCGTAGTTCTGGTCGAGGTTCGTGTCGTCCCAGTTGCCTACGATGCCCATGGCCTTGCCCCACGTGTAGTTCATATTGATGTTGTAACGGCCCTTAGTACGCAGCCAGCTCACCTGCATCGAGTTGTAGTTCGAGTAGGCCGTGAACTGCGCAAGGCGGACGTCCTGCAGACCGCGCAACGGGCGGAATTGATCGATATCGCCCTGGTTCGGATTCGGCAGACGGAATAGGGATCCCGCGGGGATGAAGTTGATGTTGTTCGCGATGTTCGCCGCGGCCCCGTTGCCGGAACCGTTGAGGAGGTTGCGGCCCTGGTTACCGACGTAGCTGACTTCCAGCAAGCTCGAGAACGGCATGCGCTGCGAGATGGTGAAGCTGTAGCTGTCGGTGCGCGGGCGGCGGTCGTCGTCGCGCTTCACAGCGGAGACTCCGAGGCGGTCCACCGTATTCTGGTTGAGCGCATCTATCTCAGCAAAGGTCGTAGAGGTCTGGATGTTGTAGGAGCGGACGCCGGCGGCCACGTCCAGACCGGCAGTGAACTGCGGCGTCTGGAAGATGAACCGGCCCCAACCGCCGCGAAGGACGGTCTTGCCGTTGCCGAACAGATCGAGGGCCATACCAAAGCGCGGAGCGTAGAACAGCGGCCGGGTTTCGAATCCACCGATCGGCACGTTGGGATCCCGCTTGTTCCAGAGGAAGCCCGAGTACTCCGTTGCGGGGGCATTCGGGTTGTAACGGCTGGCGTCGAAGGTCGCCTGACCGAAGCCGAGGCGATCGACCCAGGGACCATAGTGGGAGACGCGCATGCCGAGCTCGAGAGTGAGCCGGCGGGTGGCCTTCCAGCTATCCTGGGCGAAGAACTCGAAGATGTTGGAGCCGATATCGTTCAGGCGGTTGAAGTCCTGTTCCTGATACTGCGTCACGCGGCCAAGGAGCAGGTCCGACCACGGGTTACCGCTGGTGTTGCCGCCCCAGTTCGACATGACGGCGAGACCGTTGGTGTAGCCGTTGCCGGGCTGCGTGTTAATGATGTACTCGTAGAACGCGCCGAACTTCAGCGTGTGCGTGGCGAGCACTTTCGACACGTTGTTGCTGAAGGTCGGCAGGTGCTTGTCGGCGAACAAGCCGCGCGCGCCGCCGACTTCGAATCCACCGGGGTTGAACAGCGAGGCGAACTCACCACCCCAGGCGGTCATCGACGGGATCTGCGTGACCCCGTTCTTCCAAAGGCCACGGAACGGAATGCCCAAGTTGCCGCGATCGACTTTGCTCGGGTCGTCGAAAACGTTCGGGAAGCCAATGAACGTGTAGCCGAACACGAACTCGTTGGTCAGCGTGGGGCTGAAGACGTGAGTCAAGCTGGCCGAAATGGAGTGCGACCGGTTCTTGCCAAGGATCTCCGTTGGGTACGGAACCTGCGGGGGATTGCGCCACCACAGACCAACCGGGAACCGCTGCGTCTCCGCCTGCAGGTTGTAGCGGACGAAGAGCTTGGTGTTGTCGCTGATGTTGTAGTCGACGCGGCTCAACCATTGCAGACTGTTCTGATCGAAATTGATCTGCCGAACATAGTTATAACCCCCGTTGGCGTTCGGGTTTGCATTCGGCATCGGGTAGAGACCCATCAGGGCGCGGCCGGTGCGGTCAAACTGCGAAGCGGGGATTATGTCGTTCGGAAAGATGAAGCTCCCATCCGTGTTTCTCCTTAACGGCGATGGCGCGGCCCCAGACGCGGTGATCGCGCCCAATCTGGCAAGCTCTCCTTCGCTGAAATTGCCGTTGCGCATGCCTTCCGTTGGCGTGGTGGTGCGCAGGAGGCCGGTGTCGAGCGTCTGGAAGTAGTGCTCGTAGCCGGTGAAGAAGAACAGCTTGTCGCGGTTCTTGTTGAAGTTCGTACCGGGGATGAGCACCGGGCCGCCGAGGTTGCCGCCGGGGAAGAAGAACTTGTTCTGGGGGCGGGGCTGACCGAACCGGTTGTTCAACCAGTCGTTCGAGTTCAGGGTGTGGTGCCGGGCATAGAGGTAGGCCGAACCGTGGAAGTCGCGGCCGCCGGCCTTCGAGATCGAGCTGATGACGGCGGGGCCCTTGGCGTTCTCGGCGCCGAAGTTGGCGGTCTGCACTTTGAACTCCTGGATCATGTCCGTGTTCGGGTTCACCGGCGTGGCGCAGTTGCACCCGGGGTCGGACACGTGGGAGCCGTCCGCAGTGATGTCGAGCGACTGGCCCGAAGCCTGCCCGTTGACGCTGAACGCGTTGTTCATCGCGCTCTGGCTGCCGCCGTCGCCGTTACCGTTGATGCCGATGACCTCACCGTTAAAGTTGGTGCGGTTCTCGGTACCGGTACCTGAGATGGCGAAGCCGGGGAGGATCTTGATGAACTCTGCAGCGCTGCGGCCGACGACCGAGAAGTCTTGCAACTGCTTCGTCGTGAGCACCGCGGCCTTCTCGCCCGAGTCGACCGGCGTCAGGACGTCGACGACGCTGGTCACCTCGACCTGCTCGGAGGTCGTTCCGACCTTGAGCACGATGTCGACGTTGCGGCGGTCGGCGCCGGTGAAGGCGATGCCGGCGAGCTTGTACGGGACGAACCCCGAGGCTTCGACTGTGATTTCGTAGGTCGCCACAGTCAGCGACGCGAAGGTGAAGTAACCTTCACTATTGGTTACGGTACGGCGAGTGTCGCCGGACGCCATGTTCTTCAAAATGACATTGGCATTCGGCACCACCGCGTTCGACTGATCCGACACAACGCCGGTCAGGGTGGCGTAGATCGACTGTGCAGAAGCATTGCCGGCCAGCAGCGACAGGCAAAGCAGAACCGCCAGTAGATTCAGCGTCCTAATTGATCTCATCCCGGAGACCCCTTCTTGCATGGAACGTGGAATGGTGTAGTTTCGCGACTTCCGGGCATCTGCCGGCTCCGACCCAGGCGGCGTGGAATGAGCCCCAGGTGCTCGGCAGCAACTCCCAAATGTGGCGAAGAACCTCAATTGAAAACGTACCCCTCTGCACATTTTCAAGGACTTACGTCCCTAAGAAATGTATGTTTTGCCACTATATAGTGCTTTTCCATTAGCGGCAAGCCGCTTGGGGTTACCCTTTTGAGGGTTCGCTGGTTACCAGGGATGGCTTCGGAGGGCGAACGCAAAATCAATCACTTGCGAGCGGTTACAGTTTTTGAGGAGGGGCGTTACACCGCGGTAACGGGTTTTGAAACGTGCTTGGAACCCATTACAGGGTCGTGATATAGTGTCCCGGTAAACCGTACTCAAAGGTCGAGCGGGTCGGAGTGGGGCGATGAGTGATCTGAGGATACAACCGGCGCGCCAGGAGGCGGAGCGAGCCGCCCTCGAAGAGCTGCTGAGGAGCGGACTGTTCGATCGGGCGCCGGGGCTCGGCCGGCTCCTGGTCTATATCTGCAACAAGTACTTCAACGGCGAAGCCGACCAGATCAAGGAGTACAACATTGCGGTGGAGGCCTTAGGCCGCTCCGCGGAATTCGACCAGAAGAAGGACTCCATCGTACGCGTGGAGGCGCATCGGCTGCGGAAGCGGCTGCAGCAGTATTACGCCAAGGATGGGGCGGGCGCACCGGTACAGATCTGCATTCCCGAGGGCAGGTACGTTCCTAAGTTTGTGTTTGTGGAAGACCGCGTGGAGCCTGCGTTGAACGGGGACGCTGCGGAAGAAGGAGGTCCCGGCCGGCTTGAAGTTCCAGCTTTGACTTCTGCTGGTGAAGCACGTCTCCCGGCGGCCGAGGCGTTGGTACCGGTGCTGGCAGTCGAGGTGGTGGAGGCGCCAACGCCCAGGCGTTTGGCGACGCGGGAGGAGCGACCCAGGAACATCCTCGTCCCGGCGATCCTCGCCGCGGCGGTTCTGATGCTGTTACTGGTTGGCTGGTATACCAATCGTCAGCCCATCGCGAGCGCGCCGGAGGCAGAGCGGCTCGAACTTCCTCCGCTGACCGATTCCCGGCAGCCGATCCGGATCCTGGCGGGCCGGACGGGTGGGCACTACCTGGACCGCTTTGGCCGGGAGTGGATGGACGACCGGTACTTCAACGGCGGCGAAGCAGTTCGGACCGCGCTCCTGCCCGGCCTACGCGCTCCCGACGCCGGGCTGTACGCGACGCGCCGGGAGGGGGAATTCTCCTACGACATTCCAGTGGAGCCGGGCCTCTACGAGGTGCACCTTCATTTTGCCGAGACGGTATTCGGCGAGGGGAACCCGGCGGGCGGGGGCGAAACCTCGCGGCTGTTCGATGTGATGGTCAACGAGGATCCCGTACTGACGACGTTTGACGTGATTGCGGACGCGAGCGGGAGCCGGCGCGAGGACGTGAAGGTCCTGCGGGACGTGGAGCCGGGGGCCGATGGAAAGCTGCACCTGCGCTTCCGGGGCAGGAAGGAAGTTGCGTTCGTGAACGCGATTGAAGTGCTTCCCGGGATTGCCGGGAGGATGCGTCCCATCCGCTACGTGGCACAGGAACAGTTCCATACGGACCGGCAGGGAAGGGTGTGGTCGCCGGACAGCTCCATCGTGTCGGGAGGCGTGCTGGTGGCGCGGCCGGAAGGTCCGAAGGACTCGGCCGAGCAGGACCTGTATCGCGGGGAGCGGTACGGGCACTTCACCTACGTGATCCCCGTTGCTCCGGGCAAGTACACGCTGCATCTTCACTTCGCCGAGAGCTGGTTCGGCACCGGCAAGCCGGGTGGCGGTGGAGCAGGGAGCCGTGTTTTCGAAGTATCCTGCAACGACCGTCCGCTACTGACCGGCTTTGACGTAAGCGCGCAGGCAGGGGGATCGGGAATCGCGCTGCGGAAGACGTTCAGCGGCCTGGCGCCCAACCCTCAGGGGAAGCTGGTCCTCCATTTCATGCCGGTAAAGAACTATGCGTTTGTGAACGCGATCGAAGTGGTGGCGGAGAACACACAGGCCAAAGCCGGGCGTTAAGTGGATCAGGCCGGCAGCCGGCGTGTCTGCAACAGGATGGGGATCGCCGCTAGCGGAAGTGTGGCGGACAGCAGTGCGGCGGCGGGCGGAGATGCGGCGAGCAGGGCCCCCGCGGCCAGACTGCCGGCGAACCACAGGACTCCGAAAACCGTGTGGAAGATGCCATAGGCGGAGGCCCGGCGGCCGGGAGGGGCAAGGGTGGCAACGGCGGCGCGGAGGACGGACTCCTGCGCACCGAGCGCGATTCCCCACAGCGCCACGCCGGCGACGACGACGGCAGTCCCGCCCAGCAGCACCAGCGGCCCCGCGGCCGCGGCGCAGAGGGCGGCTAGAGCCAGGACGCCGGGGCCGTAGCGGTCGAAGAGGCGCCCGAATGCCAATGCGGCGAGAGCGTCGACACCCATGGCGAGTCCGTAGAGGGCGGCAATCCAGGGTGCGCCGAACAACTGCTCGCGGGCCAGCCGCCAGGCGATGAGCGGAAAATCGAGGAAACCGGCGCCCATGAGGCCGGCGGCGGCAAGGTAGAGCCAGTACGAGCGCGGGAGTCCGCGACTTTGGAGATCCTGGAGACGGACGGGGAGTTCGGGCGGAATGGGGAACGAACGGCGCGCGACGGCCAGAGCGGCGAGCGCAGCGAGCGCCGGGATTCCCAGGATCAGGAATCCGGTCCGGTAGCCGACAGAAGCTACGGCAACGGCGACGATCAGCGGCCCGGTGAGAGCGCCGACCTGATCCAACGCTTCATGCAGCCCGAAGCCCCAGCCGTGGCCGGTCTGTTCAGTAGCGCGCGAGAGCATGGCGTCACGGGCGGGGGTGCGGAGAGCCTTGCCCGACCGCTCCAGAATGACGAGGACGGCCGCGGCCGGCCAGTTGCCGGCGAAGGCGAGCAGCGGGACGGCGAGGAGGTTGATGGTGTAGCCGGCGATGGTCAAGGCCCAGTAGGCTCGGGTTCGGTCAGCGAGCCATCCGGACCCGAGGCGAAGGGCGTGGCCGAGGAGTTCGCCGGCGCCCGAGACGAAGCCGACGGCGGCCGGTCCGGCGCCGAGCAGGGCGAGGTAGGGTCCGAGGGCGCCGCGCGCACCCTCATAGGTGACATCGGCGAAGAGGCTGACCACGCCCAGCAGGACGATGAAGCGGACAGCGGCAGTCACAGCGGGAGGCGCTGGGGGGCGACTCTCCGCGCGAGGCGCGCCTCGCGGCGGCGCAGCGATTCGGAGTCGGCCAGTTCGAGGGCTGCGCGGGTCATCTCGAGCGCCATGGCGTGGTTCTTTTCGCGGTGCTCGTAGTGTTTGGCGAGTTCCTCGAGCGCAGCGGTGCGGTGCGGGTTGCGGCAACCGGCCAGGTCCGAGTAGAGAGCGAGCGCGGCGGCGGGCCGGCCGCACTTGCGCTCGAGTGCGGCAATGTCCCACATGGTGCGGAAGAGCAGATCGTCGGGGAGGCCGGATTGGAGGGCACGGCGGAGCAGCGGGAGGGCCTCCTCGTGTTTCTCCTGACGCTGCAGCCAACGCCCGAGACCGATCATTTCGGCCCCATGTCCGGGCTCACGGTAGACGGCGGGCACGACCTTGGTGAGGCAGGCGAGGGTGAGGATGTCGGTAGCGTTGTGGTGAAGGATGGGAGTGAGTTTCTCGGCCTCGCGGGTGCGCAGGTACTCGAAGTACACGAAGGGGATCATATCGCCGGGGAGGTCGCCCTGGCGTTCCACCCCGAGCACTTGCGTTTCGAGTTCCACCAGCCGGCAGGATTCGAAGCGGAGCTTCCAGAGGCGGCGCGCGCCGTAGAGAAGATCAAGGTGGGGAAGCCGTTCGAACGGCGGCCGGGTTCGCTGCAGGCGGTAGCGCGTTTCGAGCAGGGGCTGATCGTAGACCCGGCCGTTGTAGGTCACCAGGACCTCGAAGCCCGCGAGATACTCGGACAGGGCGTGGAGCAGGCTGTGCTCCTCGCCGTAGTCGCGCATGAAGAACTGACGGACGCGGAAGCCGTCCGGGCATACGCTGCCGACGCCGATCAGGAACGCACAGGTGCCGGTACCGCCGGCGAGCCCCGTGGTCTCGGTGTCGAGGAAGGCGAGGCGATCGGGGGCGGCGGGAGGAACGGCGTTGCCGGAGAAGTCATGGAGGGTCGCGGCGGCGATCTCCTCGAGTTCGTGAATGGAGACGGAACCGTGACGGCGGTGGCGCTCGTACAAACGGTCGATTTCGAAGTGGCGGCCGAAGGGGGTTTCGACTTCGCGCCCGCCGGGCCAGGGGTCCAGTTCGTAGCGGTGGGGACGCGGGTCAAAGCGTGGCGGCGGCGGGGCGGCGGTGAACTTCCGATCGATACGGGCGATGCGTTTTCGCAGTTGCTCGAGTTGGGCCTGGAGCTCGGGATTCATGCGGGGCGATTCGCCGTTTCTTTGCCATCTTAGCGGTGGAGGGCGGGGCGATTCAAGAGCGAAGGGGGGCTGCCGGACTGTAAGCCGGTTTCTGTGTCCCCGGCAAGCCGGGGGCGGCGATCATTCCTCTGGGCGCGGCATTACTGCCGCGCTCTAGCGACCTACCCGGAAGTCGAGCGGGACGGGCCGTCCCTCCTCCCCTATTTGGTCTTGCTCCGCGTGGGGTTTGCCCTGCCGGCGCGGATTGCTCCCGCCGCGGTGCGCTCTTACCGCACCATTTCACCCTTACCGGCCGCGATTTCTCGCGCCCGGCGGTATGTTTTCTGTGGCACTTTCCGTAAAGTCCGCTTTGAGCGAACCCCCCCGGCCGTTAGCCGGCACGCCGCCCTGTGGAGACCGGACTTTCCTCCCCGCCAAGCTCCACAAGGGAGCCGAGCGCGGCGATCACCCGTCCGGCAGCCCACCCATAATTGTCGCATTTCTAAGGATGTATGACACGGACGAACACGGGTAGCGTCTTTGAACAGCAATGTTATGCTGGCCAGTAGCCATCGCTTCAGGGGCGGTTTCGATGGCAGAAGCGGTCACTAGAGCAGAGAGGAGAAGAACAACATGTACTTGTGCAAATCGTTTCGAGTTCTCGTGCTCTCCCTTTCGCTCGCCGCAGTCTTGTGTGCTCAAGGGTTGAGCACAGCGGCGAAACCGGATGATTGGGAGGAGATCAACTTCGAGTTCAATTCTTCCGTCCTGACGGACGGGTACCCGAGCCTGTTGCGGTTGGCCGAGTTGCTGCAGAAGAATCCGAGTTATCGCGTGCGGGTGGAAGGGCACGCCGACTGGATCGGCAACAACCGGTACAACGACCGGCTGGGGCAGTCCCGCGCGAATACGGTTCGCGACTTTCTCCTGAAGTACGGGGCGCAGGCGGGACAGGTCACCGCGGCGACACGAGGCGAGGAAGCGCCGAAGTATGGTGAGGGACGCGGCGGAGGGGAGAATGCAAAGCTGCAGCGCTGGATGAACCGGCGTGTGACTCTGACCGTGACCGACGGGCAGGGGCGCACGATCGGCGCCGGGGGAGTGGGAGACGCGGTTCGCTCGATGGCGCAGGCAACGCCGGCGGCGGGCGGGCCGAATTGCTGCGACGAGATTTTGAAGCGGCTGGACCGGCTGGACGAGATTGCAAACCTACTCAGAGAGCTGAAGGGCGAGAACGACCGGCTGCGGAAGGACGTCGACGAGCTGCGGGCGGCGCAGTCAGGGCTCTCCAAGCAAGTGGCGGAAGCGCCGAAGCCGCTGACGCGCGACGAGACGACGCAGATTGCGCGGACGGCAACGACAGACGCGATCGAAGCGGCGCGGATGAAGCGCTTCTCGATTCTGGGGATCAATGCGGGCGTCGATGACAACGGCGACTTCACGATGACCGGGCGGGCGCGGTACTTCGCGCCGTTCAAGGACCGGTTCGCGGTGCAGGCGCAGGGCGAGTTCCTGCGGTGGCAGGACCGGCGCGAGGGGCAGTTCGACCTCGGGCTGGTGACGCGAGTGGCGCCTCGGTTCCAGGCGGGTCTGGCGGCGAGCTTCAAGCACGTCAGCCTGCGCAATATGCAGGAAGGCGGGACGCTGGGCCAGGGTTCGCTGATGCTCGATTACCTGTTCCGCGGCGGGCGCGTGGGCTTCTTCGGCACGAAGAGCTTCATGCGGGAGGCGGTGGTGAATACGGCCATGGCGCCGGGTTCGACGACCGGGAACGTGATCCTCGAGACGTATCTGCGGGCGGTGGACCAGGCTGGCGCGAGCGCCACGGTCGGGCTGTGGCGGAATGCGTATATGGAGGGCAACATCGGCTTCCTGGCGCGGCGCGGCGGGGACGACAAACCCGGCGGCACCATTCGCCTGGTGCAGCCGATCACGGACCGAATCGCAGTGACCTTTGAGGGCGGCTTCAACGAGACGCTGGTCTCCGCGGATACGAACAGCCGCTTTGTGGCGGGCCTCCAGTTCGGCAATTTCCAGTCGCCGAAGGAGTTCATGGACGTCGATCATCCGGTGCCGATGGACATTCCGCGGGTTCGCTACGAGATGCTGACGCGCACGATCCGGAGGGGCAACGCGGCGCCGGTGGTGGACGTGGGCGCGGACCAAACCGGCGTGGCGGCAGGGCAGATCACACTGGACGCTTCGCGTTCGTTCGACCCGGACGGCGATCCGATCACGTTCCTGTGGGAGCAGATCGCGGGTCCATCGGTGTCGCTGTCGGCGCCAACGGCTTCCCGCACTACCTTTACGGCCGCGGAAGGCCAGACGTACAGCTTCCGCGTGACGGTGAGCGACGACCGGGGCGCCCGTTCGCTGGGCCGGACCACGGTGTCGACCAGGGAGGCTGTCCGGGTGACGATCGAGCGCTTCCAAGCGAACCCGACGAACATCCGGGCCGGGCAGAGCTCAACGCTGAGCTGGACGGTGGAGAACGCGGACACGGTTACGATCAGCGGGATCGGCACCGTTGACCCACGCTCGGGCTCGACCAGCGTCTCGCCGACGCAGACGACGACCTACACGCTGACTGCGCGCAACGCGAACAGCGAAATCACGCAGACGGCAACAGTGACAGTGGAGCGGCCGCAGGCTCAGATTTCGAGCTTTACGGCGATCCCGCCGACGGTGGTGGCGGGGCAATGCTCGACGCTCGCCTGGGCCACGTCGAACGCACAGACGGTGGAGATTTCGGGCGTCGGAGCGGTGTCGTTGAACGGCGCGCGGCAGGTGTGTCCAGAACAGACGACCACCTACACGCTCACCGCGGGCAACGAGTTCGGGCAAACCACGGCCACGCAGACGATCACGGTCGTGCAAGGAGAAGTTCCGCGCATCGCGGCGTTCCGAGCGCAGCCGGCGACGATCCTGCGGGGCGGTGCTTCGAACCTGGTCTGGTCAGTGGAGAACGCCACGGAAGTGACGATCTCGACGATCGGGACGGTGGAGAGCGCCGGTGTCCGGGAGGTCCGGCCGGAGGCGACGACGACCTACACGTTGACGGCGAGGAACCGGTTTGGGCAGTCGACGGCCACTGCCACTGTGACGGTGACGCAGCCGCCGCCGCCGCAGGTGGTGTCGTTCACGGCACAGCCGGCGACCATCCAGAGCGGGCAATCGTCAACGCTGACGTGGAACGTCGAAGGGGCTACGTCGGTGAGCATCTCGACGCTCGGGACGGTAGCCAACTCCGGATCGCAGCAGGTGAGCCCGACGGCGACCACGACGTATACGTTGACGGCGACCAACCCCGCCGGGCAGACGACGGCGACGGCGACGGTGACGGTGACGAGTGCGCCGGGCCAGAATCCGACGATCACAGCGTGCACGGCGAGTCCCACGGTTTCGCCGGCTCCCGGATCGCCAGTGCAACTGACCTTCACGGCGACCAACGCGACGAGCATCAACGTCTCGGGCGTGGGTACGGTGCCCGTGGGCCAGCCGGTGACGGTGCGGCCGACGGCGTCGACCACCTACACGATAACGGCGACGGGATCGCAGGGCACAACGGCTGCCAGTTGTTCGGTGGCGGTGACTGTAACCCAGGTGGCGGAGCGGCCGGTGGCGGCGATCTCGCAGGGATCGGCGCTGACGGTGACCACCGACACGTTCGGACTGGACGGGACGCCATCGTTCGATCCAGCCGGCGGCAACCTGAACTACGTTTGGGACGTGCTGCAGGGCGAAGCCGAGATCCTGGACCAGGGCAAGGTGGCGACCGGCATCCGGCTGCGGAGCGGGACGGGAACCTACCGCATCCGGCTGCGCGTGCAGAACGCCGCGGGGCAGGAGGCGCAGGCGATCATCGTGATCACGCGGACGTAGATCTCGCGTGAGCGGCTAACACCAGACGGAGGGGCTCTGCGCCCCTCCGTTTTTTTTCTGCCCGCCGTCCGGGGCCCGTGCTTGCGCTACTATCCAATCATCCCGTTCCGCCGTGCGGGCGCGCCCCATGCTCACTTCTCGATTTGCCGCCGCCGTCGCCCTCGCCTCCGAAGCCCATGCGACACAGCGTCGAAAGGGCACAAGCACTCCGTACATCGCCCACCCGCTCGCGGTCGCGGCTCTGGTGCTGGAGTTCGGCGGCGATGAGGAGCAGGCGATCGCAGCGCTGCTTCATGACGTGCTGGAGGACGCCGGGCCGGCGTACGCCGCCCCGATCCTCGCGCAGTTCGGTGAGCGGGTGCTGACGATGGTCGAGGGGTGCACGGATGCGGTGCCGGACCAAGCGGGCGTCAAGCCTCCCTGGCGCGCACGGAAGGTCGCCTACCTGGAACATCTGGCGCACACGCCGGCCGAGGCGCTCCTCATCTCGGCATGCGACAAGCTCCACAACGCGCGCGCGATCCTGGACGACCTCCGCGATCCCGCGATCGGCAAGGCGGTCTTCAAGCGATTCAAGCCGACGCCGGCGGAGATGCTGTGGTACTACGGAGAACTCTCGCGCATTTTCACGGAGCGTCAATGCCCGGTGGCCGCCAGGCTCTCGGGCGCAGTGGAGGAACTAGGGCGACTGGTGGATTGAGGGCGCGCGACCCCTTGCGGGTTCACATTAGCGTGGCCCGACGACGGCAGTCTAGATGAGCCTCGCCGCAAGGGCTTCGGAACCCGAAGAGGAGGCGAAAGTTCGTGTGTTCGTGTTACACTAGGGCAGTGCTTAGGAACATCACCATCACGCTTAGCGAGGAAGCGGCCCGATGGGCTCGCCTTAAGGCGGCTGAGCAGGCCACCTCGGTGTCCAAATTGGTGGGGCGGATGATTGAAGACCAGATGCGGCGCGGCGACGACTACTGGCAGGCATACGAAACCTGGAAGGCGATTCGGCCTTCCGCGGCGAAAGGAGCCGCAACGCGGATGAGCCGGGACCAGGCCCATGCCCGCCGCTAGTCTCTGCTTCGTCGACACCAATATCCTCCTGTATGCTTTGGACGCCACGGCTCCCAACAAACAGGCTGCGGCTGAGTCTCTCCTGGATCAACTGTGGCGCGAGGGCGGCGGTCGCACCAGCTGGCAAGTGCTCCACGAGTTCTATGTGAACGCCACGCGGAAGATGGAGGTGCCGAAAGCGTCCGCCCGTCGAATGGTAGAGGCCTTTACTCTTTGGCAGCCGGTCGACTCCAGTCTGGACCTCATCCAGTCGGCTTGGGGCCTCATGGATCGCGCCTCGCTGAACTATTGGGACGCGCTCGTGGTAGCCGCCGCCCTTCGGTCGGGGTGCCGGTGGCTGCTGACGGAAGATCTCCAGGACGGGCGGCGCTTTGGGTCCCTACGGATTCGGAACCCCTTCCTACCTTCCGCCTGAGCCCGGCTTCCGTCCTTAGAGGATTACCAGCGCGGCGATGCGGCGCGCATTCAGGTGACGTCCGGAGAGTGTGAGGACCGGCGGGGCCCCTGCCGAAGACAGATCCCGGGAAGATGGTGGCCGGGTATGGGAGATCGTGTCGGGTAAGTGGGCGGTCAGCAAGGCGCAGGCGAAGGGGTTGGCTGCATTGTTCCGCGTGCCCGTGGAGCTCTTACTGTTGCCCGTGCTTAGCCCACCAGGACGGTCTCAACAAGCGTCGCGGCGAGGGCGGTGAAGATGAGGTCGAAAGCGACGAGCGATGGAGGCGCCATCTTTGCTGCCGACGCCCCCACTCATCGTCTGGATGAGTTTCCGGCTGGCCATTCCTTGGCGGGTTGGTCTCCACCAGAGCCCGCCTCCGCTTCACCAGCGCTTTCGAGTATGCACTACATCCACCTCACCGGTCGACGTGTATTCAGCGAACCGTCAGGTGTGTCTTAACCATTTGTCTCAGCCGCGGGGGCAAGCGCAGGAACATAGCCCCAGCCCACTCGCCCCCGCTATTGTGAACAACAGCGTCATCGCTTAACTGATTGCCTTGAACCTTCACCCATCGTACCGTCCCGACGGTGATTGCACCCTGGCCAACGTTAACGAACCGGTTGCTAATGATCCTGGCGTTCCTCACAGTGTACGCCGTTGTATTGTCCTCGTAAGCTGGAGATAGGACGTCGCACGTACACGGGCCCCCGTCGTACAACTCGCCTACGGTATGAAATCCGATGGTTGACCTTTCGAGATAGTTATATTGTATGTACAGTTGTGGGCTCGGGTCTGGCTGCCACGCCAAATACCACCGACATTACCCGTCCTTGCTTGGCGGATGGACGAATCGGTTGAGCAGCGAGCCCAATGTTAAGTGCGGGCGTAACCGCGGCTCTATTACTGCTATAGGGCACGACGATTTAGCCGCATATATGAATGGTCGAGACACGCAGCATCTTAAGTTTGCCCAATTGCACAACAAACGCTTTCCTCTGCACGCTCTAGGATTGCTATTTAGCATGATAGTGCAGTACAATCACGCTGACTACTGTCAATGGTGACAGGGGCGACGCGACGCTCAGGCAGGGCCAGAGACTATCTTGTGCGAGGTATCTCAGTGTATGCCTAGTGCTGGCGATCCCCGTTTGACTCCCTGAGAAAACGAACTACTTGCATTGATCGTTCTTCCCGACAAAGAGATTGCTCAGTCGCTCGGGATATCTCTCCGGACTGTACGGTTTCACGCAGCGAATCTGTTCAATAAATTCCGGGTAAGGACGAGAGCAGAGCTGCTGATTCATGCTATCCGACTGGGGATCGTGCGATGAGCGTTATTAGGCCCTCAAGAGCGACCGAGAATCCGACCAGATCGCCGTGGTTGCTATTTGGCGGTGTGGTCGTAGTGCTGTTCTGTCTCGCCGCCGTTTATGAGGCCTTTACTCTGGGCGTCACGGTCGATGAGCCTTCCCATTTTGTCGCCGGGCACATGTACTGGCTGGGCGAGGATGTCTTGGACCCGCCGGATACGCCCCCGGTCACCAGGCTATTCGGCGGATGGGTTGCTCGAATCCTAGACCTGCCGGACCCGCGGCTGAGCAAGTGGTGGAGCACCCGGGACGGCTACATTCTTGGGAAAGAGCTTCTGGACCCTGCAAAGCCCCTGTCTTGGAGAGCGGTGGTTCTCTCCCGGCTCCCGTTCGTGCTGTTTGCCGTGGGTGCTGTTTGCCTCACCTGGTTCTGGGCCCGCCGGTTGTTCTCGCCTCCGGTGGCGCTCTGTGTTCTGATTTGCGTCGCTTTTGAGCCGACCTTCCTAGGACACGCGGCCTTCATCAAGTCAGACGTGCCGGCGGCGTTCGGTGCTCTGTGGTTTGCCTACGAACTCGCCGGTTATTGGAGTACGGCGACTTGTGCGCGCCTCGTCAGGCTTGCCTTGTCCCTGGCTGTTGCTGTCCAGATCAAGTACTCGCTCCTTGTGCTGGCGCCACTAGCTCTAGCCGCGGCCCTCTGGCGGGGACCACGCTTAGCGGCCGTGACGCTATTGCCCGCCGTTCTCTATGCCGGGATCTTGGCGGGAGGGGCATTTCGCGTAGAACCCGTTCCGGAACATCTGGTCGACCAGTTCGCGGGCGCTGGGGTGCCCGCGGCCATGCAACCGGCCGCAGAGTTGATTGCACGGTTGCCGTGGCCGCAACAGTTCGTCCGGGGCCTGCTTTTCGTTGGAGGGGCCTTGCGAAGCGGCGGATATGAAGGGTATATGCTGGGCCGCCGTATTTCGGGTCCGGAGCCTCTCTACTTCCCGTTCGCTTGGGCGATTAAGGTCCCAATTGCGCTTCAGGTACTGACCCTAGCCGGACTCTTCGTGTTCGCCCGGCGCGCTCTGGCGCGTTTAGTATTGCCGGCCGAAGTAGCTCTGTGGGGGTGCGGGGGCGTCTTTATCGGGGCCGCCGTCTCGTCGAACTTCCACATCGGCTTCAGGCACCTCATTCCCGCGCTTCCGCTTCTGACGATCGGTTCGGGCTTCGCTCTCGAACGTCTCGTGCGGTCTGGCCCAGCGCTAGCCAAGGGCCTTTGCGTGTTGCTGAGCCTGTGGGTGACGATCTCGTCATTCGCTGTCTTTCCCAACGGTCTTTCTTACTTCAATGAATGGATCGGAGGACCGAAGAATGGATGGAAGTACCTGGCGGACAGCAAATCGATTGGGGCCAGAACATGCGCGAGGCCGGTGAGTTCGTGAAGCGCCATCGCGGCGCGCCTATCACCTTATTCGTCTTCAGCTCCGATCTGTGGACCCGTCACGTCCGCCTGGAAGATGTCTCACTCGGCCCTTGGCCGGAGGGCGCCGTCGCACCTGGCGTTCGCTATCGACCGCGGCCCGGTTACTATGTTGTCAGCATCAATCTGCTCACCGGACTGTTATATCCCCGCGAGCACCAGGATTTCCTGGCCGAGTTCCGAACGATGCAGCCCTACGCCCGGGCGGGCTACTCAATCAACATTTATCGAGTTGAATAAGCCGGGCCGCACGACCCAAGACGCCCAGGGTCAGCCCACCAGGACGGTCTCAACGAGCGTCGCGGCGAGGGCGGTGAAGATGAGATCGAAGGCGACCAGGAGGCGGAGCCAGACCATGAGTTCGTTGTCGAGGGGGGCGCCGGCGACGAGGGGGGTGGTGAGGCGGATGGCGGCCATGAGGCCGGGGATCATGACGGGGTAGACAAGGGTCGGGAGCATCAGTTCGCGGAGGCGGAGGTTGACGGTGAGGGCGCTGAACATGGTGCCGATGACGGTGAGGCCCCAGGTGGCGAGGGCCAGGGTAAGGAGGAGGGGGCCGAGGTGGCGGGTCATCGTGGAGATGTTGTAGAAGATACCGAAGACGGGGAGGCAGACTAGCTCGATCGCGAGTAGCAGGACGAAGTTGGCGATGGTCTTGCCCAGGAACAGAGACGCGCCGGAGAGGGGGCTGGCGATTAATGCGTCGAGGCAGTCGTTTTGGAGTTCGCGGGCGAAGGAGCGGTTGAGGATCAACGCGCCGGCGAAGGCGAAGACGAGCCAGAGGAGGCCGCCGGCGATTTCGCGGGTGGTTTCGGCGGTGGGTTCGAAGGCGAAGCTGAACAGCAGAAGGATGACGAGGGCGAAGCTGAGGCTGGCGTTGATGGCCTCCTTGCTGCGGAGTTCGGAGCGAAGGTCCTTGGCGGCTACGGTGGCGACCTGGCTTATGAACGACGAGTTATGCGGCTTCGCCATAGGTGCGGTAGAGATAGGCGGGGTCGGCTAGCATTTCCGGGGTCCGAAGGCCGTAGTGGGCGAGTTTTCCTCTGTTGATGAGGGCGACGTGGGAAGCGAGTTCGAGGGCTTCGCGGAGCTGGTGGGTAGACATGACGATGGTGGCGCCGCGGGCTTGGGCGTCTCGCAAGAGGCTTTGGAGGACGGCGATGGCGCGGTCGTCGAGGGCTGTAAACGGCTCGTCCAGGAGGAGGATCGACGGTTCGTGGAGGAAGGCTCGGGCGACGGCGAGCCGCTGGCGCATGCCACGGGAGAATTCGCGGACGAGGCCGTCCTTGACGCGGTCGAGGCCGGCGCGTTCGAGCCAATGGAGGGCCGCGCGGTCGGGGTCGTGGAGGCCGTAGAAGCGGGCGAAGAGGCGCAGGTTCTCTATGGCCGAGAGTTCGTCATAGACGGCGATGCCGTGGCCGAGGAGGCCGATGTGGCGGCGGGTCTGTTGAGCACGGGGGGTATCGCCTTCGATGGTGACTTTACCGCGGCCGGGGGTGGAGAGGCCGGCGAGGATGCGGAGGAGGGTGGTCTTCCCTGCCCCGTTGCGGCCCAGGAGCGCGAGGGCTTCGCCCTGGCGGACTTCGAAGGTGATGCCGCGGAGGGCCGGGTAGTCGCCGTAGAACTTCCAGACGTCCTCGGCAGCGATCATCGACGGCGCTCGGCCGCGGGGGAGCCGCGGCGATACATGATGACAAAGCCGATGGCGAGGATGGCGAAGGCGAGGCCGAGGATGGCGTAGAGGTTGTCGTAGAGGGGAGGCTGGATGACCTCTATGGAAGACCCGGAATTCTCTTCCTCGGCGGGCGCGGCTTCGGCGGCGCGCAGAGAGCCGGCACCGGTGATTTTGACGGCGTACTCGGGCTTATTGACGTTGTAGATCTGGGCCTGCGTGCGCGGTTCGGGGCCGAGGCTCTCGATGCCGTCGCCTTCGAGGGTGACGCCCTTGGGGGCGACGAGGCGGGTGGCGCCGGTCTTGTGTAAGACGCGGCTCTGGAAGGTCTCGGACTTGGGGAGTGTGTAGGCGATGTCGAAGCGGGTCTCGCCGGGTTTGATGGGGAAGTTGACCTTGTAGATGTCAGGCTTGCCGGTCTTCTCGGCGGGGCGCTGGAGGGGAATGAGGGCGTTGGGTTCGCTGATCGTGATGCGGACATCGCCGTTCGTGGCGGCGGGGAGATAGAAGCGGAAGGCGCCGCCGGCGGGGTCGTTATACGTGGCCTTACCGCTGTTCACGATGAAGAGGGTTTCGGTGACGGCGAGGTTTTCCGCGGAAGGCTCGAGAAGCACCATGTGCTGCGTGGCGTCGACGCCCTGTTCGGACTTGGTAGCGTCGAAGATCTGGAGGGTGAGCCCGGTGGTGGGTTGGCCGGGGGGGAGCATCGAGTTGTAGGTGATGTCCTGCCAGGCAGCCTGGAGGAGGTGCGGGCCTTCCGGAGTAGCGTCAATGCTGAACTTGCCCTGGGCGTCAGTGGTGACCGTCTTGACGGGTTCCATGCCGCCGCCGACTTTGAAGAGGGTGACGGAGACCCCCGGCTGGGGTTTGCCGGAGGACTGATTCGTGACGGTGCCGGTGACGGCGGCCGTCAGAGGGAGGGCGAGGAGAAGGAGCGCGAGCGTTCTCATGCGGTCACCTTGGCCATGGGCTTGCCGCACTCGCCGCAGAACTTGAGGGGCTTTTCGAATCTGGCGCTGCAGTGGGGGCAGACATTCGCGGGGGTCTCGGGCTTTGCCGCGACGACGGGTTTCGTTTCCTTTGCTTCCTTGCCGGTGACGCGGTCGATTTCGGCCATGACGCCGGCGAGTTCCTTCTGAAGGCCAAGCTTGGTGCGCTGGTAGTCGGCGTCGGAGAGCTTGCCCAGGCGGTACTCGAACTGCAGGTCGCGAAGATTTTCGTAGATTTGGGCCTTGCGCTCCTCTAAATGCTTAGCGGGCGCCGGCGGCTCGGGGGGCGGAATGTCCTTGGGGCGGACCATCAGCGTAAAGGCGATCACGGCGATGGTCACAAGGAAGGCGGCGACGATGAAGGTCATCTGCTAATCCAGCTTTGCGAGGTCCTTCTCGATGCGGTCGCGGTAGCGGGCGAACTCGGGATCGTCGATCTCGAGTTCGGGGGCGGCCTCGGCGGCGGCAGCGGCGGGACGGGATTTGCGGCGCAGGAACCACCAGAGGAAGGCGAGTCCAGCGCCTGCGGCGGCGAAGGGCATGATCCAGCCCAGGAGAAAAAAGCCCTGGGCCGGAGGTTGGCGGAGAATGACTTTGCCGTGGCGTTCCACCATGGCGGCGATGATCGACTCCTCGTTCTGGCCGGCTTCGACCATCTTGAGCAGTTCGGCGCGCAGGGGGTCGGCCGAGTGGCAGTTGATCATGTTGCACTCGGTGACAGAGGCTTCGCAGCCGCACTGGCAGCGGAGCTTGTTGCCGAGGCGGCGCACCTCGGGGTTCAGCAGCGGTGTGCTGCTCTGGGCGAGGCTTGCCAGCGTCAGGACGAGGAGGAGAACTCTACTTTTCCACCGTCGCATGTTTGGTTACCACGCCCACCACCTGCGTACGCGCATAGGCGAGCTTCGTTTTCGGAGGAACCAGGCAGACCAGCGTCCCGAAGAAGAGGACCCAGAAGCCGATCCAGATCCAGGAGACAAGCGGGAAGACGTAGGCCTGCATCACCGCCTTGTCGGGGGAGTCCTGCGACATGGAGGCAAAGTTGAGGTAGAGATCTTCGTTGAGGCGGCGGCGGATGGCGACCTCGGAGGTCGGCTGGCGGCTGGCTTTGTAGACGCGCTTTTCGGGCTCGAGAGTGGCGACGTGCTGCCCTTTGACGGTGACGTCCACAACGGCGTGCTGCCAGGCGTAGTTGGGGTTGTCGCCGTCGCGGATCTCGCGGACTTTGAGGTCGTAGCCGGCGAGTTGGAAGGACTGGCCAATGCCGACTTCGACAGTGGTGTCCTTATTGAAGGCGGCGCCGGTGAAGCCGATGAACATGATGACCACGCCCATGTGGACGAGGTAGCCGCCGTAACGGCGCGTGTTGCGATGAGTCAGCTCGATCATCGCCGCGACCATGTTCTGTTTGGTGCGGGCGGAGATTGCCGCGGCGCCCTTCCAGAACTCCTGGGCGACGGTCCAGGTGACGAAGACGCAGAGGCCGAAGGAGATGAGGGCGTACACGTGATGGACGCCGAGGGCGGCAAGCAACGCGATGGTGAGGAGGCCGCCGGCGGAGGGCCAGAGGAAGGCCTTCTTCAACGATTCCACCGAACTGCGGCGCCACGCGATCAGCGGGCCGACCCCGGTGAGGAAGAGCAGGAAGAGGCCGATGGGAACGTTGACGCGGTTGAAGAAGGGGGCGCCGACGGAGATCTTCTCGCCCATGACGGCTTCGGTAACGACGGGGAAGAGGGTGCCCCAGAGGACGGCGAAGCAGGACGCAAGGAGGATGAGGTTGTTGAAGAGGAAGGCGGACTCGCGCGAGACGACGCTTTCGAGGTGGGCCTCCGACTTCAGATAGTCCAGGCGGTCGAGGATCAGCCAGATGGTGGCGGCGAGGCCAAGTGCGATGAACGTTACGAAGTACTTGCCGATGGCGGAGACGCCGAAAGCGTGGACCGAGCTGACGATGCCTGATCGGGTGAGGAACGTTCCGAAGATACAGAGGAAGAACGTGGCCGCGATGAGGACCATGTTCCAGATCTTCATCATGCCCTTCTTCTCCTGCATCATGACGGAGTGCAGGAAGGCGGTGGCGGTGATCCAGGGGAGGAGAGAGGCGTTTTCGACGGGGTCCCAACCCCAGTAGCCACCCCACCCGAGGACTGCGTAAGCCCAGCCGGCGCCAAGCAGGATGCCCGTGCTCTGGAAGAGCCAGGTAACCAGGGTCCAGCGGCGGGTTTCGTGAATCCAGGCTTCACCGGGCTGGCGCGTGATCAGCGAACCCAAGGCGAAGGCGAAGGGGACGGCGAAACCGACGTAGCCGAGGTAGAGCATGGGCGGATGGATGGCCATCGCCCAGTATTGAAGGAGCGGATTCAGGCCGCGTCCGTCTTCGACGGCGACGATGCCCTTGCCCACGGCCAGGACTTTGAAGGGGGGCTCGACGAAGGCGTTGAGGATGAGGAAGAAGCACTGGGTGACCATCAGGGTGGTGATGACCCAGGGCATCATTTCGCGGAAGCGGCCGCGAGTGGAGACGAGGACGATGACGGCGTAAGTTGCCAGCAGCCAGCTCCAAAGGAGCAGCGACCCTTCCTGTCCGCCCCACCAGGCGGCGAACTTGTACAGGGTCGGCATGGCGTGGTTGACATGCGAGGCGACGTAGGAGAGCCGCATGTCGGCGGTCATCAGGCCGTAGACCAGGAGGCCGGAGGCCAGGGTGAGCATGGCCCACATGCCGTATACGGCGCGGCGGGCGCTCACGACCAGGAAGGGCCGTTTCTTCCAGGCTCCGATGACGGAGCCGAAGATGGCGTACACCGATAGACAGAAGGCTAGAAGGATCGCAAGAGCGCCCAGATTCTCCATGATTCCCCTCGCTGGCGGTCGTCAGGATGCGCGATTCGGCGCGCCATTCAGCGGTTGTTGTACCGGCTTGCCGGTGGGAGCGGCCTCGTACTTCGAGGGGCACTTGGCGGCGATGGAACTGGCGTGGAAGACGCCGCTCGGATCGAGCTTGCCGTCGGCCATGGCCTGCGCCTCGTCGCGGAAGGTGTCGGGAAGCGGCTCAGTGCCCATGTAGACAACGTTCAGCTTGCTGTCTTTGCCCTTCTCGCAGATGGTGAAATGCACTTCCTTGCCGGCTCGCTTGATGGATCCGGGAACGACATCGCCGGTGACCCGGACTCGTTTCCCGTAGCCGGAGGAGCCCATGGAGGCGAGCTCGTCGATGGTTTTGTAATACGTTTTGGACTCGCTGATGCCGCCGACAGCAAGCCAGAGCAGGGCGCCAATGATCGCGACCACAAGGAACGCAAACTTCGCGTAGGTCTTCATGTTTGCACCTAAGTTTCTAGTATAACTCCCTTTCTTTGGATGCAATTGCAAGCCCAGGGGAGAGGAGGGGCCGGGACGGGTGCGGTAACCCATTGAGGTCGAAGGAGTTCGCGGGTGTGACGGTCGAGCTGATGACGGGAGAGATTCTTGGGGGATTTAACGCAATTCGCTCGTGCGGGCTGCACGCGCACGCGACGGCGAGCGGGCGTTGGGGCATTTAGCGCACAGCGTCGTACGAGTGAAGGAGCGTTTCGCTTTTTTGCGGAGGTGGAAGATCATACAGGAATGCAGCGCGTTTGTTTTCTTCTTCAAGTGAAGCGGGACCGGCTCGCCGAGTACAAGGAGCGGCATAAGAGCGTATGGCCGGAGATGCAACAGGCACTCCGGGAAACGGGGTGGACGAACTACTCGCTGTTCCTGCGGGACGACGGCCTACTGGTGGGCTACGTGGAGACACCGGACTTCGACGCGGCGCTTCGCGGGATGGCGGTGAAGGAGGTGAACGAGCGCTGGCAGCGGGAAATGGCCGGCTTTTTTGAAGACCCCGCGGGACGGAAGGCGGACGAGCAGATGCGTCCGCTCGAGGAGGTGTTTCACCTGGACTAGTGCACGGGACCGCTACGGAAAGACCTTCGCGCCGCCGAGCCACGTGGCTTCCACGGCGATTTCGCGGATAGCAGTGGGGGCGACCCGGCGCGGGTCTCGTGAAAGAACCACGAAATCGGCGAGCTTACCCGGCGTAATGGAGCCCTTCTCGTTCTCTTCAAAGGTGGTCCAGGCGCCCCCTTGCGTAAAGACTTCAAGCGCCTCCTCCACGCTGACGGCCTGGTTGGCGCCGTACTTCTTTCCGTTGTAGCCCTGGCGGGCCACCATGTCCTGCATGCGAAGCATGGCATCGGCGGCTGAGACCGGAGAGTCCGAATGGCCGGCCAGGCGGATGCCAAGATCGAGAGCGGCGCGATGGGGATGCATCAGCGCGAGCCGTCTCTCGCCGTAGGCTTCGAGCTTGTCGCCGTGCTCCCACATGTAGGAGTGAAAGACGAGGATGACACCGGCGCGTTTGGCGCGCTCGAGCAGGGGTATGGTCATGATGGAGGCATGTTCGATGCGGTGCCGGGGGTCGGGGCGGGGGTTCTTCGATTGGGCGCGTTCAATTGCGGTGAGGACCATGTCGATTTCGCGATCGCCGTTGGCATGGGTAGCCACCTGCCAACCGGCATCGTGCATGGTCTGGAAGGCGCGGTCGAAATCTTCCTGGGAACGGGCGGGCGGAATTCCGAAATAGCCGGGGCGATCTGAGTACTCCTCGGAGAGCCAACAGGTCCTGCCGCTGAGGGAGTTACCGTGAAAGGCCTTGATCGACGTCAGGCGGAGCATGTTGTTGCCGAAGCCGCTCTTGAGTCCGAGGGCAGCGGCAGCGGGGAAGTGGGCTTCGGAGAGCATCAGGCCTACGCGCACGGGGCTGCCGGCCTTCACCACATCCTGAAACAGGCGGACGGAGGCCGGACTGATGCCGGCGGCGGAGACGCTGGTAATACCGCGAGCCGCGTACTGGCGGAGACAGCGCAGCATGCCTTCCACCTGCTCGGCGTAAGGCACGGAGTTCCCGGCCTCAATGGCCTTCGCAATGAGGCGGCGGGCAGACTCGCGAAGGATGCCGTTGGGGGAGCCGTCGGGGTCACGGTCGAGGGCGCCGCCGGGGGGATCGGGGGTGTCCTTGGTAATGCGGGCGGCACGGAGGACGTACGTGTTCACGACGCTGATGTGACCGGAGGAGTGGGAAATGACGATGGGATGGTCAGCGGACACCTGGTCGAGATCAAAGCGGCTGGGGTGGCGGCCGAGGCGGGTGTCCTGGTAGCGGTCTCCGCGAACGACCTGGCCCTTGGGCGTGCGTTCGGCTTTCCGTTTGAGGGCGGCGATGAGTTCGGCGATGTTGGCAACGGCGTCAGGTCCCAAAGACGGCGTGAAGTAGGGTGACGATTCGGGGAAGACGGGACGGGGATGAAGGTGGGAGTCGTTGATGCCGGGGATCACGGTCTTGCCTTCGAGATCCAGGACTTGAACGTTCGGAAGGGCAATGCCGCGCACCTCGGCGGTGACGCCGACGGCGGCGAAGCGGCCGTCACGGACGAGGAGGGCTTCGGCGCGGGGCTTTGCGCGGTCGGCGGTGAGGATGTTCGCGTTGACGACGAGGAGGTCAGCGGCGAAGAGCGAGGGCGCCAAGCAGAGAGTCGCAAGATATAGGGGAATCAAGGATTCTCAGTATATGCGGCCGTCTGCTGCAAATTGATGAATGCGCTAGCGAGGCACTTGGCGGACGCGCCTGCGCAGGGCGAGGGCGGCGAGGCCGGCGGCGGCGAGGACGAAGGTGGCCGGCTCGGGGACTTCGGAGGGGTGTTCACCTGGGTTGGTGCCGCCCCCGGGGACGGTAGGGGTGCCGCCGCCTGGAGTCGGGAGTCCCGAGGGCGGCAGATTGGGCGCGGTGCTGTCGCCGGGAACCGCCGGCGTACCCCTGAGATCCCGGATGCGGCGAACGGTGAGGCTCGCGCTGCCTGATCGAAACTCACCCTCACGGGAGAGGGAAAGGCGGGGGAAGGTGAAGAGGCGCTGCACGAAACCCTCGCGAAACATGACCATGTCGGAGTTTCCGAGGTAATCGGCGTTGAAGTGGATTAAGTCAGAGCAGGGGCCCGTAGCCACGGTGCACGACTCCAGCGCGCTGATCGGTATGAACACGTCGGCGAGGATGGGGCGCGGCGTGCGATAGGTAAACACGCGTGGGCCGTCCTTGAAGTAGTATTCCCAGAGGAAGTCGTCCGAGTGAGGGTAGACGACCAGCTTGGCGTTGACAGGGCTGTTGGGAAGAGTCAGCGCGGCGCCGGGACGACGCAAAGAGTCGCGTGGGAAGAGGGCGCCTTGCGAGTCGCCGAAGGCAACCAGATCGCTCGAGCCCGGATCCAGCAGGACGAAGGTTGAGCAGTCACGCCCCCCAAGCTGGCAAAAATCAAGCTCCGACGGATCGATTGCAGCGGGGTTTTCGCCTAAGAGTTCTGGTCTCCCATTGGAAGCGGTTCCTCTCGCGGGTACGGTCTTCGTAGTAGTACACGAAGCTTGCGGCGGAGGCGACGGAGGAGGCGGCAAGAGCGAGGGCGAGCAGGCCTAAGCCTCGGGGACGGCGTCGTCGCAGGGCGAGGGCGGCGAGTCCGGCGGCGACTGCGGCGACGGTGGCAGGTTCGGGCACCTCGGAGGGCGGAGGGGGAGGAGGGGGATCGATCGGGTCGTCCGGCGCGGGAGTGCCGTCGGTGCGGACTCGGCGGACGACGAGCGTGCCCTGTTCCGCACCGGGAAGGGTGGAGACGGTACCGAAGCGGTTGAACGACAGCCGGGGGAAGGCGTAGATGCGAGAGACGCCGTTTTCAATGAGGGTTAACATGTCGAACGTCTCGAAGAAGGTGAAGTCGAGCCTGATGGAGATGGGGGAGAAGCAGGGACCGGTGGGGGATGAGCAGTCGGTCAGGGCGCCGATCGGGAGATCAATGTCGGAGAGCAACGGGCGAGGGGCGCGGTAGGTGAAGGTACGGGTACCGGTGGAGTCCTTGAAGAAGTACTCGTAGAGGTCGTCGCCCAGGTTCTGAAAGATGACGACACGGCCATCAAGGGGAGAGTTCTGGATGGTGAGAGCGGCGCCCGTGCGGGTGAGGGACGTCTGGGGGAAAAGCCCGCCGGTCTCGACGCCGAAGAGGACGGCATCGAAGCTCTCCTCAAAGCTCCCGAAGCTGGTCGAGAAGACGGCGAAGCTACACGGGGCGCCTCCCTGGATGCAGTAGTTCATCGAGTTGCGGGAGACGGTCTGGTACCGGAGGTCGGGTGGGAGAAGCACCGGGGTCTCCCACTCCAGGGCGTAGGAGTTGTCGGTATTTTTGAAGTTGTACACGAAGCTGGCAGCGGGGGCGGCAGGGGGCAGGAGGGCGGCGGCCGCGAGCAGAACGATGACGGAACTAGTACGAATGCCGGCGGGCATATTGCGAGGTTAGTGGCAGGGGCCGCACAATGGGAGTGGAAACGGGTGGAAGCAGGGGTGTTCCACCCCAAGTAACGTGCTGATTCAAGAAGAGTTCAAGGGACAACTGCGGGAACGGGCGGCGGCGGTGGAGCGCGTGCTCGCCTCGCGGCAGTTTGCCCAAGCGGGGCGCCTGAAGCAGTTGCTGCGGTTTCTCGCGGACCAGGCTTTGGAGGGGAAAGAGGGGCTGAAGGAGACTGTCATTGGGGTGGCAGTGTTCGGGCGGGAGCCGGGCTACGATCCCAAGACCGACGGGGTGGTGCGGAGCGAGGTGCGGCGGCTGCGCCTGAAGTTGCAGGAGTATTACGCCGAGGACGGGGCGCGGGAAGGCACACGGATCGAGATCCCGAAGGGCGGCTACGCCGTCCAGTTTTTGGAAACCACGCCTGCGCCGATGGAGGTACGGGAGGCCAAGCGCGGAATCCGATGGGCGATACCCTTGGCGGCAGCGGTAGCGGTGGTCGGCCTGCTTGCCGCTGGCTGGGGGCTGGCAAGGGTTGCGGCAACACTTCGGAAGCCAGCGGACCCACGCCAATTGACCAACCTGGTGGGACAGGCGCTTCACCCGCACTTGTCGGCTGACGGGTCGCTGCTGGTGTACTCATTCGCGGGTGGCGGCGACTCAGGGATTTACGCGATGCGCTTCGACGGTGCGGCGCCGCCGTCGCCGTGGCGTATACCCGGGACGCGCGCCCGAGATTTTCAGCCTGCAGTGACTCGCGACGGTCAGCGCATCGCCTTTCTTCGCGAGGAGGATCCCGGCAAGTTCGTTCTGCTGGTCCAAAGCCTAGCCGGCGGGGACGCTCGGCCGTGGGCGACCCTGGAGCGGCGGGACCGCATGGCCTGGCTGCCCGACGGCAAGCGGATCGTGGTTTCCTTACGCCTGCGGCTGGACGCTCCCGCAAGCCTCGTCGTACTGGACGAGCGAGGGGGACGTACGCCGTTGACATCGCCGCCGAAGGGGGTGGTGCATGACGGGCTTCCCGCCATTTCTCCGGACGGCCGGCTGGTCGCCTTCGTACGGGCGACTGAAGGGAGTGTCGACGAGATCTTCACGCTGCCGCTGGACGACAACTTCGAAACGGCAGGCGAGCCGAGACAGTTAACGTTCGAGAAGCGGCGGGCGGTCGGCTTTTGTTTTGCGCCCGACGGGGCTGCCGTTTTGGCGTCCCTGCAGCGAGGCCGGTCCGCGCGCGGCTTGTGGCGGATTGCGCTGGACGGACGGGGTGAGATGGAGCGCGTGCCGGAGGCGGGCATCAATGCCGTTTATCCCGCCGCTGCGTTCATGGGAAGCAAACGAGTGGTGTATTCGGTGGGGGTCGACGACCTCAACCTCTACCGGGTGACGGAGGGGGAACCGGCGGCTATCTCGCCCTCTGCAACCTTGGAATCATCGCCAGCCATTTCGCCTGACGGACAGTGGGTGGCGTTTCGGAGTGCGAGGTCGGGATCCAGCGAGATCTGGGTGTCGCGGCTAGACGGCTCCGCGCCGAGGCGACTGACATATGTGGGAGGGCCGGTGACGGGGAGCCCTCGTTGGTCGCCGGACGGGCGGTATCTGGTGTACGACACTCGAGTGGACGGCAACGCAGACATCTGGACGGTTGGATTTGGGGGCGGGGAGAGCCGACGAGTAACGGCGGATGCCACGAACGAGGTCGTCCCGTGGTGGTCGCGCGATGGAGCTCACATCTACTTCGCGTCAGACCGGAGCGGCCAGTGGGAGATCTGGAAGACTCATGCGGAGGGCGGTCGAGGCACAGTACAGGTGACGAAAGCCGGGGGGTTCCGCGCGGTGGAGTCGGCGGACGGGGCGTGGCTCTATTATTCGAAGCGGGAGCCGGGGGGCGGGCTGTGGCGGCAGGCAACGGCAGGCGGGCCCGAAGAGCGGGTGATGAAGTTGGAGCCGTCGCTATGGGGCGCTTGGGCCATCAGTGCGCGGGGAGTGTACCGATTGGAGAACAATGCTTCGGCGGCGATTGTCCTTGAGCCGGCAGGGGGAGGGCCGACGCAGGAGGTGGCGCGCTTGCGGGGTCTGCCGGTGATGTGGGAAGCATCCCTGGATGCAGCGGCGAACGGCGGCACGGTCGTGTTTGCCCAACTGGACCGGGCAATCTCGGATTTGTTCGAAATTGACCTGTGGCGCTGACGGCGAGGGGTGGGATACGGCTATGGAGGCGGGTTCGGGAGCGATCGTGCGCCGCGGTACTCTGGCGGGCGCGACGAGCGGGAGCAAGCGCAGTGGTAAATAATGATGCGTATGCAACGCTGTCTTTCTCTCGCACTTGCCGCCGCTGTGATGGCGGGCGGGCTCATCGCACAGGAATCGGGTGCGCCGCGTCCGGCCGAAGCGCCTAAGGGACGCGGACCGGGGGGAATCAATGCGGCGAACCCGGTGCCGGCGCTCGAGGAGTCGGGCTTCCAGGCGCTCTCCGACGGGCAGACGCTCAAAGGCTGGGACTTCGACCCGAACGTGTGGCGGGTGGAGGGCGGTGTGATTGTGGGCGAGACCACTCCGGAGAAGGCAATCAAGCAGAACACGTTTCTGATCTGGAGCGGCGGGAAGCCGGGGGATTTCGAGTTGAAGTTCGAGTACCGGCTGACCGGGGGAAACACGGGCGTGCAGTACCGGAGCGTGGAGGTGCCCGGCGTGAAGTGGGGGCTGAAGGGCTACCAGGGCGACATCGACGCGCAGCAGCGATATACGGGCCAGATCTACGAGGAGCGGGGACGGGGGTTCCTGGCGCTGCGCGGGCAGGCAGCCTACGTTGGGGCGGGAAAGAAATCGGGAATGGTGGGCGCGCTGGGGAGCGGCGAAGAGCTGAAAGCGCTGCTGAAGGACGGCGACTGGAACGCATTCCATGTGATTGCGCGGGGGAACACGATCGTTCAGATCGTCAACGGGCGCGTGATGAGCCTACTGGTGGACGATGACGTTGCGAACCGGATGATAGAAGGGCTCATCGGGTTCCAGGTGCATACCGGCCCGCCGATGAAGCTGGAGCTGAGGAACGTCAGGCTCAAGACGTACTAGGGCGTGGCCTCCGCGGGTGTAGGATGTCCCGTATGCATCGACGCGAAGTATTGAGAACGGCGGCGCTGGCGGGAGTGGCGGGGCTATTCGGCTCGCGCGGGGGAGCGGCGGTGGAAGCGGAGATCGAACTGCGTCCGGAAAGCCCGGGCGCGACGATCGATCCCCATGTGTACGGGCACTTCATCGAACACCTCGGCGGGGTGATCTACGACGGCATATGGGTGGGGCGCGATTCAAAGATCGCCAACATTCAGGGCTTGCGGCGGAGCTTCGTGGACGACATGAAGCGGATCGGAGCGCCCAACCTGCGGTGGCCCGGCGGATGCTTCGCTGACGGGTATCACTGGCGCACGGGCATTGGCCCGGCGGCGCGGCGCACGCGCACGTACAACTACTGGGAAGCGCAAATGCCGAAGGGCACGAACGCGACCGAGACCAACGAGTTCGGCACTCACGAGTTCATGGCGCTGTGCCGGCTGGTGGGGGCGGAGCCGTACCTGGCGGCGAATGTGGGGTCGGCCACGCCGCAGGAGTTTTACGACTGGGTCGGGTACTGCAATGCTCCCGCGGGTTCGCTCAGCCTCGCCGACGAGCGCGCGGCGAACGGCGACCGCGAGCCGTTCAACGTACGCTTTTGGGGAGTAGGAAACGAAAGCTGGGGCTGCGGCGGCAATATGAAGCCCGAGGAATATGCCACCGAGTACCGGAAGTTCATTGCGCAGGTGCCGGCGTACACCAAGCCGTTCCTGGTGGCGGTGGGCCCACGCGGGCATTCCCTCGACATGGACATGGGGTGGACGACGGGGTTCTTCGAAGGGTTGCGGGGCGCGCGCGGCCGGATCCCCGACGGATACGCGCTGCACTACTACACCGACTTCAGGCCCACGCCGGTGAAGGCGGAAACGGTGGCGAATGCGGCAGAATGGTACGCGGTGCTTCACAAGGGCGCGCTCATGGACCAAGTGATCGAGCGGCACTGGGAGGCGATGGGGAAGGTCGACCGGGAACACCGCTCGAAGTTCGTGATTGACGAGTGGGGGAACTGGTACAACGCTTCGAGCCGTCCGCTGGAGCCGCGGTACCTGTTGAGCCAGTGGATGACGCTGCGCGATGCGCTGCACGCGGCGATGACCTTCGACATCTTTCACCGGCACGCGGAAAAGATCGCGATGGCGAACATCGCGCAGACGATCAACTGCCTGCATTCGCTGTTTCTCGCGCAGGGGGACCGGTACGTGCGGACGCCGGTGTACCACGTGTTCGAGATGTACCGCGGGCATATGAGCGGCCGAGTGGTGCCGATGACGGTGAAGGCGGAGTCGATGCAGGTTCCGCTGCTGGAAGGCACGGGGAGGATGGCGAGCGTGGCGGGGTCGGCGTCGCTGAAGGAAGGGGTGCTGACGGTGAGCCTGACGAACCCAGGCGACGCGGCGATGCCGGTGCGGTTGCGATTCGATGGGGCCAAGAAGCCGGCGGAGGCGCGGGCGTCGACGCTGACCCATGAGTCGCGGGGGGCGGCGAATACGTTTGAGTCGCCCGAGGAAGTCCGGCCGGCTGCGCTCAAGGCGGATGTGTCGGCGGGCGCCGTGTCATTGCTGCTGCCCAAGCAGTCCGCGACCGTGATTACGGTGCGGATGGCGTGACGAGAGGTTTACCGTCGTTGGGCGGGGTGGAATAGAGGCGCCCGAGCAGCGCCCGCCTGGCGCGCAGCGTCGGCTGGGAACCGTAGCGGTTGGCGAAGACCTGGGTGAACTCTGCGCCAAGGAAGAAGATCTGCGCGGAGTAATACACCCAGATCAGGAGCACGACGAGGGATCCCGCCGCGCCATAGGCGGAGGCCAATGTGCTGCTGCCGAGATACAGGCCGATGAGGAACTTACCCAGGCTGAAGAGGAGCGAGGTCACGGCGGCGCCGAGGGCCACATCGCGCCACTCCAGCGTGACGTCCGGCAGAGTCTTGTAAATGGCGGCAAAGAGCCCCGCGATGATGACCCACGAGATCAGCGTGTTTCCGGATTGGAGCAGAAGCGTGGGCAGCCAACCGTTGAACCACGCGCCCAGGGCCGCGAGCCAGGCGCTGACGGCGAGCGACACCAGCAGCAGGAAGCCGACGCCGACCACCATGGCGAAGGAGAAGAACCGTTCGCGGACGAACAGGAGAACTGTCCTGAGCCCTCTTACTTCAGGGGCGGGGATTTCGTAGATGGTGTTGAGGGCGTCGCGCAGTTCCGTGACGACGCCGGTGGCTCCGAAGAACAGAGTCAGCAGGCCGGCGGCGGTGGCGAAGATGCCGGCGGCCGGTTGGCGCGCCTGCTTGATGACATCCTCGATGACGGAGGCGCCCGTTGTGCCGACCAGTCCGCTGAGTTGTGCGACGATCTGGCCGCGAGCCGCTTCCTCGCCATAGAAAGCGCCGGCAAGAGCGACTATGACAACCAGCAGCGGCGCGAGGGAGAGGAGGGTATAGAAGGCGAGGGATGCGCCCAGGCGCGGGGCCTTGTGCTTGTACCACTCGTTGACGGTGTCCGCCAGAAGTGCCTGCAGGTCACACCAGCGAAAAGATTTCAACGGCTTTCGATAGCGGCGCGCGGTGCCCGCGGCGGTTTCGGCTTCCGTACCCCCGGGTTCCCACACGATGCCGTCGTTTTTCACCATCGGTGCCTCCCGAAGTGGGACGCCAGGGAGCGGAACCCGTTACCTACGTAAGCGCGCGGCCCACGCGAGGTCACCCGATCAGGGCGAGCGTTTGAAAGAACGGCGCGGCGCGGCTGGGGTCGCCCTGGCATTCCGCGACAGCACGGGCGGCGTTGGGAGAGAGGGCTTTCAGAAAGAGGGCGGCGGCGGTGGCGGCGGGAAGGCGGACGAGGGCGTCGGGGCGGGCCGGGTGGCCTTCGTGGAGTCTGCCGCGGATCAGGGACCAGTGACCGCCGCCCTCGCCGGTGAAGTCGAAGGCAACGGTGGCATGGGGCAGGGACGCATACGCGAGGGGAATGGCGAAGGCAGAGATGGCGAGGACGGGGTGAAGCCACCGCGGCTGGTGGAGCGGCGGAGCGCCGACGGCGGCACGGATTTGCTGCTGGTGATGCCAGTGTTCAGTGAAGTCGCGGCCGGTATCGAGCCACACAGCGGTCTGATGGTCGGCGGCCCAGGCGACGGGGAAGCAGGCCCGGTCATGAGGGTCCAGTGCTTCAAAGAACGCGGCCACTTGCGGTCCGGCGGTGTGGAGCAGGTCAATGAGCAGCGCCGGACTGACGCGGTTCATGGCTTCCACCCACGCGGCGTTGAGACCGTTCAGCCAGGAAAGAAGCGAGGTTCCGCGGGGTAACGAGAGAGGGGCTTTGTCGCGGCAGGCGGAGAGGCGGCGGAGGTAGCCGTCGAGGATGTGGGCAGCAACATCTTTGACGGTCCAGCGGCCGGCGGTGGTCGGCAGCGCCCATTGGCGAGGGTGCAACTCAGCAAGGAGCTGCATGAGTTCCTGATGCAGCGGGGCGATGAGGTGGGCGGTCAGTACCGGCTGGGCGCGACGCATTTGTTTAGGATAGAGCGCATGGTCGTCGACTTCAGCGGCAAGACAGCGGTGGTTACGGGCGGTGCGAACGGAATTGGGAAGGCCTGTGCCGACCTGTTGGAGGAGTGCGGGGCGCGGGTGGTGGTGTTCGACCGCGAGGGCGCATCGCCCGTGGACGTTACGGACGGTCAGGCGGTGGAGCGCGCGTTCTCGGACCTGGCAGCGCCGCCCGATGTGGTGGTGGCGAACGCGGGGACGGTGTTACCGATGAGGCTGCTCGAGACAAGCGACGAGGGGTGGCGGCGGACGTTGGAAGTGAACCTGACCGGGGCATTTCATACCGTTCGAGCGGCGGCGCGCAGGATGGCCGCGGCGAGGGGCGGGGCCATCGTGGTGACGGCTTCCACGAATTCGTTCGACGGGGAGGGCGACCTCACGGCCTATAACGCGAGCAAGGCGGGCCTGCTGGGGATGGTGCGCACGGCGGCCAACGAGTTGGGCATTTACGGGGTGCGGGTGAATGCGGTGTGCCCCGGGCTGATCCGGACGCGGCTCACGGCCGGGCATTTCGCGGACGCGAGCCTGATGCGCGAGTACTTCCGGCAGATTCCCCTGGGGCGCGGGGGGGAGCCTCACGAGGTGGCGCAGGCGGTGGCGTTTCTGGCGTCGGACGCGGCATCGTTCATCACGGGCACGACGTTGGTCGTAGACGGCGGGCAGATGGCGACGAAGTACGGGCCATGGAACGATGAGGTGGGCCGCTTCGAAGGGGACCGGTGGGTGTTGCGGTAGTTTCGGAGCTCGTTGTCTGATACTGTCGCTTCATGGATCGGAAATCGTTTTTCGCCTCGGCTGCGGCCGGGTGCTGCGGGCTGGCGCTGTTTCCCGAGGCCGCCCAGGGACAGGCGGCGGCCAGCGCCGAGGATCGCGAGAAGCAGTTCGTGAAGAATTGGATGGAGGACCTGTTCGACTCGCTCGACCGCGAGCTGGATGCCGAGACCAAGGTGCGGGTGATGGCCGGGTGCGGGCGCGGCTGCCTCCGGCGGTTCTCCTTCAAGCAGGAGATCGCGAAGCTCGGGAGCGGAAGCGTGGAGAAACTCGTCGACGCCTACCGTAAGAACTTCGAGGTGTGGCGGGAGGAGGGCGCGGTGCACATTCGCTACGGGGCAGTGAGCAAGGGGTGCTACTGCCCGGCGGCGCGGTATCATCCGGCGCGCGCCAACGACATGCACTGCGACTGCACGCGGGCGACGCATCAGACGATTTTCGAGACGGCATTGGGCGCGCCGGTGAAGGTTGAGATTCTAGAGACGCTGCGGCGCGGCGGGAAGACCTGCCACTTCGTGGCGCGCGTGGGGTGAGCTACTGCGCAGGACCGCGGCGGACGATCTCTTCGAGCATGTTGGGGATCTCGAAGACGGCACGGTTTTCCAGACGCTGAGCGTTGGCGCGGAACGCGGCGAAGGTGGTTGGCTCGAGGAGCTTCGCCACGGCGCCTTCGATGTGGTGGAAGTCCGGCACGACGAGGCCGAGGCCTTCCGAGGAAACCCAATCGGCGTTGTAGCGCTCCTGGGGCAGGGTCCAATTGTTCTTAGGCACGATCACCGGCAGGTGCATCAGGAGCGCTTCGCTGATGCTGCCGGGGCCGGGCTTGCCGATGAAGAAGTCGGAGAGGTGCATGTAGTAGGGCACCTCGCGGGTGAAGCCTTCGACGAACTTGGCGATGCGGGTTTGACGGGACGTGAGCTCGGTCTGCAATTGCTGGTTTCGGCCGCAGATCAGGATCAGTTGCAGATCGAGCGGTGAGCGGTCCAGGCGGTCGAGGATTTCCCGCATGGCGCTCGAGCCCTGTCCTCCGAAGAGGACGAGGCCGGTCGGCTTGCCGGGGTGGAGGCCGAGACGTCTTCGTTCGGCGTCGCGATCCGCGGCGACCGGTTCGTAGAAGCGCGGATTCACGATCATGCCGGAGGCGCGGTAGATGCGTTCGGGAGGGTGGCCGAGGGACGTCGCTTGCTCCACAGCCTTATCGGACCCGCAGATGACGTACTGCGGCTGGCTTTCGATCCAAAAGTGCGGCGGATAATCGGCGATGTCGGTGAGGATGGTCACCAGGGGAGTGCGGGGTGCGGCTTGCTGAAGCGCCTGGTGGAGAGCGCGATTGAAATTTGGGATGAGCGACACGACGAGATCGGGAGGATCTGCCTGCCAGAACCGATCGAGGATGCGAACGCTCGAAGGATGGTAGAGGCGGACTACCAGGTGCAGCACCTTCAACAATTGCGCGGCCCCCAGAGTGAACCCGGCCTTGAGCATGTTGTTGTAGACATCCTGCAGGCGAATACCGGTGAGGCGCCGCACGATGTCGAGCTCGTCGAGCAGGTCCTGCATGTTGACCAGTCGGATGGACCACTGTGCAGACTGTGCCTGCATCACCTGTTGCAGAGCAGTTGCTGCGGCGCGGTGGCCTCCCCCCGCATCAAAGTAGAAAAAGTCCGCCTTCGGCATTGTCTGGCATAAACATACCAGAAGACCCGAAAACGAGCAAAACAAACACATTCATAAATGTTTTTTGACACCGTCACCGCGCTGTAACCGCCGTAACGATATACCGAGGGTAGCTACCATGCGGTGCGATCTCCACGTCCACACGATCCATTCCGGCATGTGCACCGTTCCGCTCATGAACCGGATCTGCCGCGAGTGCTACAGCCGTCCCGAGGAGGTCTACGAGAAGCTCAAGCGACTCGGAATGGACCTGGTGACGGTCACCGACCACGATTCGATCGACGCGATCGAGGAACTCCGCCGGCATGCGGACTTCTTTGTGAGCGAAGAAGTGACGTGCCACACCCCGAGCGGGACCGAGATCCACGTGGGCGTCTATGACATCAACGACCGGCAGCACGTGGAGATTCAGCGGCGGCGCGAGGATCTGCCGTCGTTGTTGCCCTATCTTCGCGAGCAGCGTTTATTCTTTTCGGTCAACCACGTCTTCTCGTCATTGACGGGACGGCGCACGGTGGAAGACTACGAGTGGTTCGAGCGCGAGTTCATGGCGTTTGAGGTCCGCAACGGCGCAATGCCGGAGTTGACGAATGCAACATCGGACCGCGTGGCCCGTTGGATGGGGAAGGTCGGCGTGGGCGGCAGCGATGCGCACGCGCTGGGCAGCGTAGGCCGGGCGTACACGGAGGTTCGAGGCGCCAGGAACAAGGAAGAGTTCTTCGCGGGCCTGAGGGCTGGGCAGGGGACCGTAGGCGGGAAATCGGGCGATTACCTGCAGTTGACTGCGGACGTGCTGCAGATCGGTTTCGAAATGATGAACGAAACCCCTTGGACACGCGTACTCCTTCCTTTAGCTCTGGCAGTGCCGGCGATTACGGCAGTAAACTATCTCTTAGAGTGGGAGTTTTCGACCCGCTGGCTGCGGAAACTGGCAGCGGCACGGCAGATTCCCATTGGTGACGCGGCATGGTGGAGGCTCCGGGAGCAGCCGGAGACTTCGGCATGAGCGGACAGACGATGCTGAACTTCATCGCAGCGCGCGACCACAGGATCATGCGGAGAGTCAACCGCTGGTCCGCGCCGCGCTGGATCCGTTTGTGGATGATCTGTGCGACAAGGGGCGGCGACGGCTGGTTGTGGTACGCGATGCTGCTGGCGATTCTGCTGTTCGGCGGCGAGGAGCGATTCGCAGCGGTTCTTTCCGCGGGCACCGCATCGGGGACGGGCATTCTTCTGTTTCTGTGGCTGAAGCGGCTCACCGGGCGCCGGCGCCCCTGCCACATTGAGCCGCATTGCTGGGCTACACTGTTGCCTCCCGACCAGTTCTCATTCCCGTCGGGGCATACCATCACGGCATTCGCGGTAGCGGTGCCGCTCGCTCTGTTCTACTCGTCGCTGCTGGTAGGCCTGCTGTTCTGCGCGTTGAGCATTGCGCTCTCGCGCATCCTGCTGGGCATGCACTTTTTGAGCGATGTGCTGGTGGGTGCGCTGCTGGGCGGCGCGCTGGGCTACGCAGCGTTCGCCATCTTCTCGTAAAACATAAGCATCTGATACCGTAGGGTTGGGCCGAGCGGGCCCACTTCCGTATGGTTCTGCGCAACTTCCTGCTCTTTCTCTCCCAGCAGAAGCACCTCCGGCGATTCGTAGAGCAATCGGGCTACTCGGCCAAGCTGACGAAGCGGTTTATCGCCGGTCAGGCGTTGGGCGACGTCGTTTCGGTGGCACGAAAGCTGAACTCGGACCGGATCCTGGTGACGCTCGATCACCTGGGCGAGAACGTGACGAGCACGGAGGAGGCGGCGGCGTCACGGAACTCCTATCTCGAATCGCTGCGCTCGATTCAGGCGGAGAGGCTCGATTCGACGGTCTCGGTCAAACTGACGCAACTGGGGCTTGATCTCTCCTACGAGGTCTGCCGGGAGAACCTGGCGGCGCTGGTGGAGATGGCGGCGGCGATCGGGACGCGCGTGGAAGTGGATATGGAATCGAGCGCCTACACCGACCGGACGCTGCAACTCGTGGAAGAGATGCATCGCCGGTACCGCAGCGTGCGGGCGGTGCTGCAAGCGTACCTGTACCGGACGGAGGACGACGTCAGGGCGCTGAACGCGGCGGGCGTACCCATCCGCCTCTGCAAGGGAGCGTACCGCGAGCCGGAGAGCGTGGCGTTTCCGCGCAAGGAGCAGGTGGATCAAAACTACAAACATTTACTGCGGTTGATGTTCGAGAGCGGGAAGGAACCGGCGGTGGCGAGCCACGACGGGGCGATGATTGAGGCGGCACTCACCCTGGCCCGCCTGTTGAACGTGGAGCCGGAGCAGTTCGAGTTTCAGATGCTGTACGGCATCCGTCGCGATCTGCAGGAGCGACTGGTGAAGGACGGCTTCCGGCTGCGGCTGTACGTGCCGTATGGGGATGCGTGGTATCCGTACTTTATGAGGCGGCTGGCGGAGCGGCCGGCGAACGTACTGTTTCTGGCGCGGAACGTGCTGCGCCGTTAGACTCGTCTGTATAGGTGATGCGTTACTGGGGCTTTCTGGCCGCGAAACTCATCGTGGCTTCATCCATCGTCTGGGGACTGTGGCGTCTGCTGTACCGGCTGCTGCCGCCGCCGCAGACGTTCATGTCCCATCGGGTTTCGCGGTTTGGCCAGGACCTGCCGTGGACCCTGGTGTCGTTCGCGCTCTTCCTGTTCGCCTGCGGATTGCTGGCAGCGGTGCTGCTCGATCAAAAGTACCGGTGCCGGACGTGTCTGCGCCGGCTGCGGATGCCGGTGATGGCGGGATCCTGGCCGAACAGCTTTCTCCGGGGCGCGCCGAAGATCGAGTACATTTGTCCCTACGGCCACGGGACGCTGGGAGTACCGGAGTTGCAGATTGCGGGACGAGAAGTGGCATCGTGGCGGGAGAATGAGGATCTATGGACGGAGCTCGAGCGGCAGAACGGCAGCGGGTGACGGCGTCGCGATGGCGAGTGGCGGCGGGCGTGGCGATTCTGGCCGCGCTGGTGATGGCAGGGTTGTGGGTGCTGCCGCCGTACATCGACAACTTCCGGCTGCAGCAGGCGCTCGAGGAGTTCGTGGCGAAGCCGGAGTCGGCGAAGACGCCGGAAGAGATTCTGCGCACCCAGGTGGCGGCCCTGGCGGCGAGAACCGGTGTTCCGGTCCGGCCCTCGCAGGTCCGGGTGGCGCGAAACGAGGGGCGGCTGCGGATCGAGATTTTGTACCTGGTGCGGGTGGAGCTTCCGTTCTACTCCGTGGACCTGCACTTCCATCCCGCGGCGGGGACCCGGTGACGGCGTGAGACAATGGAGTCTTAGTGGCAGTACCAAACAAGCCTCTTCACAAAGCGAAGAAGCCGAAGACGAGCACGGGGAAGCCGGGACGCTTCGCGAAGTTCTACGCCAAGCCGCTCGGTAAGGCCGCGGTCCTCTCGTTCGCATTGCTCCTGGCGGCGGGCACCGGGTTCGTCTTCTACTGGCTTCTCTACTTCAACCGTCTCATCGACGCGAAGCTGGCGGCCGGCCCCTACGCCGAAACGTCGCGGCTGTACGCTTCGCCTCAACTGTTGCAGGTGGGCGAGGAGACCAGCACGGAAGAGCTGGTAGCGCAGCTCAGGCGGTGCGGGTACGGCGAATCGCGCAGCAATCGCATGGGTTGGTACAACGTCCGGCGGGACGGCGCGCTGGAAGTGTTCCCGGGCGTGGACTCGTACTTCCGCGGCGAAGACGCGGTGGTCAAGGTGGAGCGGGGGAAGGTGGCGGAGATCTATTCGCTGCGCGACCATACCGCACGCACGCAGTACTGGCTGGAACCGGAACTGATCACCAACCTGTTCGACCGCAAGCGCGAGAAGCGGCGGATCGTGAAGTTCAACGACATCCCTCCGGTGTTGGTGAACGCGGTGTTGTCGGCCGAGGACAAGCGCTTCTTTTCGCACCAGGGGTTCGATCCCATCCGCGTGGCGGGATCGGCCTGGCAGGACATCCGCAAAGGCTACCGCTACGCGGGCGCTTCCACGCTGACCATGCAACTGGCGCGCATGTTCTGGCTGAACCAGGAGAAGACGTGGAAGCGGAAGCTGCAGGAAGTGCTGGTGGCGGTGTTGCTGGAGTGGAAGCTGACGAAGGAAGAGATCTTCGAGCACTACGCCAATCAAATCGACCTCGGGCGGCACCGCAGCTTCAACATTCACGGCTTTGGCGAGGGCGCCCAGGTGTACTTCGGCAAAGACATGAGGCAGCTGAGCCTCACGGAAGCCTCGCTGCTGGCGGGCCTGATTCAGCGGCCCAACTACCTGAACCCCTACCGTCATCCGGAGCGCGCCAAAGGGCGCCGGAACATCGTCCTGGGGCTGATGCGGGAGAACGGGTTCATCGACGAGCGCGAGTACGCCCGGGCGGCGGCGGCGCCGGTGCAAGTCGCCGCAGGCGGCGGGGAATCCGGTGAGGCGCCTTACTTCGTGGACCTGGTGTACGACTCCCTGCAGGACCAGTTCGCAGAACACGATTTCCAGACCGAGAGCTACAAGGTTTACACCACGCTCGACATCAACCTGCAGCGGGAAGCGAATGAGGCGGTGCGGCTCGGCATGGTCGAGGTGGATAACCTGCTGAAGGCGCGCCGCAAGGGGAAGCCGCTCGACCTGGAGCCGCAGGTGGCGCTGGTTGCGCTCGATCCGCAATCCGGCGAGGTGAAGGCGCTGGTGGGCGGGCGCAATTACGGCGCCTCGCAACTGAACCGCGCGTTGTCGCGGCGGCAGCCTGGTTCGAGCTTCAAGCCGTTCGTCTATGCGGCGGCACTGGCGTCGGCCGTCTCCGACGAGCCGCACGCGACGATTACGCCGGTGACCACGCTCACCGACGAGCCCACCACGTTTTACTACGACAACCGCTCCTATGAGCCGGGGAACTTCAAGGATGAGTATCACGGCACGGTGACGCTGCGGCAGGCGATCTCGAAATCGCTGAACATTCCGACGGTGAAGCTGGCCGAGGCCGCGGGCTATCGCGCCGTATCCGACCTGGCGCGCCGGGTGGGTTTGAACGCCGACCCGACGCCGGCGGTTGCGCTGGGCGCTTACGACAACTCGCCGGTGGACATGGCGGGGGCGTACACGGTCTTTGCCAACCGCGGCTTGTACTCGAAGCCGTCGTGGATCCGCGGTATCCGGGACGAGGGGGGCGCCGACATTTTCCAGGCGAAGCCGGCGCGGCGGCAGGTGCTCGATCCGCGCGTCTCGTACCTGATGGTGAACCTGCTCGAGGAAGTGATGCGGAGCGGTACGGCGGCGGGGGCTCGTTCGCGAGGGTTCTATCTTCCCGCGGCAGGCAAGACCGGAACGTCCCGCGACGCGTGGTTCGCCGGCTTCACGAGCAAGCTGATCTGCGTTGTCTATGTCGGCTTCGATGACAGCCGGGATATCCGGCTGGAGGGCTCGAAGGCGGCGCTGCCCATTTGGACGGAGTTCATGAAGCGCGCCCACCAGTATCGGGCGTACAAGCTGGTCCGTCCCTTCGAAGCGCCGGAAGGCGTGGTGAGCATGGACATCGACCCGGTGACGGGGCAACTGGCGACGGTGTCTTGTCCGGCGTCGCGCGCAGAGGTGTTCATCGCCGGGACACAGCCGGTGGAGAGCTGCCGATTACATGGGCGCGGGGCAACGCAGGTGGCTTCCTGGGAGGCCGCGCCGCAGGGGCATCCGGTGAACGGAGAGGCCATCGCGGCGGCATCCCCACCGCCCGCTTTGCCTAGGGCGGCGCGGATTCCGAACTCACCCGTCGCATCCGCTGAGCCGGGCATTCCGCCGCCGGCGCCGCCCGCCGAGCAACCAAAGAAGAAGGGTTTCTTCGGACGGCTCAAAGACCTGTTCAAGTAAGGACCTGTTCAAGTAGCGCGTACGGGATCAGCAGGGCAACAGCGGGAAGGTCAGCCGAAAGGTACTTCCCTGCCCTAATTCGGATTCCACATCGATCGCGCCGCCGTGTTCGCGCACAATGCCGTAAACGACGGCGAGGCCCAGGCCCGTCCCCCGTTCCCGCTTCTTCGTGGTGAAGTAGGGCTCAAAGATGCGGTGCCGGATCTCCGGGGGCACGCCTGGGCCCGTATCGCAGACCGACAGCCGGATGTGCCGACCGTCGGTGGCTGTCCGGAACGTGATCTGTCCGCCGGCCGGCATCGCATCGCGGGCGTTCACAGCCAGGTTGAGCAGCACCTGGTGGATCTGGCCGGCGTCGGCCCGAATGCAAAACTGTCGAGCCTCCAGCGCCAGTTCGAGCGAGATGTTATCGGGCATCACGACGCGCAAGAGGGCCGACACCTCGCGGATGGAGGCATGCAGGTCGACCGCCGTCTTCCGCCGGGCGCCGCGCGCCGCGAAGCCGAGCAACTGTTCCGTGAGACCCTTGGCGCGGTTGGCGGCTTTGACGATGATGTCGGCGGATTCGCGGACTTCGGCATCGGCGGCTTCGGCCAGCAGCGACGCGTGGCCGAGGATTCCCGCCAGCAGGTTATTGAAGTCGTGCGCGACCCCGCCGGCAAGCAGGCTCATGGCGGCCAGTTTGCGCTGGCCGACATCGCGGGCAACGGCACAACCGCCGCGATGGCTGATTTCAAGGGGGATGGCGCGGCCGTCTTTGGTGAGCACGTCCAGCTCGGCAATGCCTGATTCAGAGTTAAACAGCTCTCGCGCCTTCTCAAACTGGGCAGGCGTGCAGAGGCCGGGAATGGTGAGCGCGAGCAGTTCCTCGTGGGTGTAGCCGAGGGCCTGCTCGGCGGCCGGGTTGGCGTCCAAAATGCGTCCGGCCGGGCCGGTCAAGAAGAACATGTCCAAGGCATGTTCAAAGAAAGCGGCGCGGCCGGGCATCTTGAACAGTATCGCTAAAACATGTACAAGGGGATACCGGGGGCTTCCGGCTGCTGGTCGCCACCGACGGTAACCGGTTGACCGGCGTCCTCGCCGCTGCCGTTGATGGGGCGGCAGAAGATACCGGTATCGCCGAGGTACACCTCGAGTTCGCTGGGCCGCGGAATGGAGCCCTGGATGAGGGCTTCCGAGAGCGGATCTTCGATGTACTTCTGCAGAGCGCGGCGGAGCGGCCGAGCGCCGTAGCTGCGGTCCGTGAGCGTCTTCTCGAGAATGTACTTGCTGGCCTCCGGCGCCAGGCGGATCTTGATCTGCTTGGGCACCAGGTTGACGTTGATCTGACCGACCAGCATGTCGACGATCTTGATCAGGTCTTCGTCCGTGAGCGACGTGAAGAGGATCACTTCGTCGAGGCGGTTCAGGAACTCAGGGTTGAACGCCCGCTTGACCTCACTCATCACCTGGTCTTCGATCTTCGCGGGTATGGCGCCCTCGGCGAGCGGAGCATTGAAGCCCATCGGGTTCTTCTTATCGAGGAACCGAGCGCCGAGATTCGAGGTCATGATGATGATGGTGTTCTTGAAGTCCACGGTATTGCCGAGCCCGTCGGTCAACTGGCCGTCTTCAAACACCTGGAGCAGGATGTTGTACACATCCGGGTGCGCCTTCTCAATCTCGTCGAGCAGGATGATGGAGTAGGGCTGGCGCTTGACGCGCTCCGTGAGCTGGCCGCCCTCTTCGTAGCCTACGTAGCCGGGAGGCGAACCAATCAGCTTCGAGACCGAGTGCTTTTCCATGAACTCGGACATATCGAAGCGGATCAGCGACTTTTCGCTGCCGAAGAGGAACTCGGCGAGCGCGCGAGCGACTTCGGTCTTGCCGACGCCGGTGGGCCCGAGGAACAGGAACGACCCGGCGGGGCGCTTCGGCGATTTGAGACCAGCGCGTGAGCGGCGAATGGCCCGGGCGAGGGCGCCGATGGCCTTGTCCTGGCTAACCACGCGCTTGTGCAGCTCTTCTTCGATGCGGAGGAGCTTGGTGACTTCCTCCTCTTTAATGGCGGTCATCGGAACGCCGGTCCAGCGAGCCACGACATCCTCAATGTCGTCCTTCGTGACGACTCCGGTGGAGGTGTCGTCGAGGTTGTACTTCTCGCGGAGCTGGCGCAGATTCTCTCGTTCTTTGCGTTCTTCGTCGGAGTAGAAGCGCGCCTTTTCGAACTCGTGGTTCGCGATGGCGTTCTCCATGCGATGGACGATGAATTTGATGCGCTTCTGAATGTCGGCGACGTCGGGCGGAAGCGTAGTCTGCCGCAGCTTGACGCGGGCGCCGGCTTCGTCGATGAGGTCAATCGCCTTATCGGGCAGGAAGCGGTCGGGGATGAAGCGCGTAGACGTGAACACGGCGCTCTCGATCGACTCGTCGGTATAGGCAACCGCGTGGAACTTCTCGTAGCGCTCCTTGATGCCGAAGAGGATCTTAATGGCGTCGCTCTCGGTCGGCGGCGGCACCTTGACGGCCTGGAAGCGGCGCTCGAGCGACCGGTCCTTCTCGATGGACTTGCGATATTCGCCCGGCGTGGTAGCGCCGATGCACTGAATCTCGCCGCGCGAAAGTGCGGGCTTCAGAATGTTTGCGGCGTCGAGGGAACCTTCGGCAGAGCCGGCGCCGACAAGCGTATGCAGTTCGTCGATGAAGATGATGGCGTTCTGATTGTCCATCAACTCCTTCATGATGGTCTTCAAGCGCTCTTCGAACTGCCCGCGGTACTTCGTACCGGCGACGATCAGAGAGAGGTCAAGGGCGAGGATGCGCTTGTCGGCGAGGAAGGAGGGCACATCGCCGTCGGCGATACGCTGGGCAAGGCCCTCAACAATGGCCGTCTTACCCACGCCGGGTTCGCCGATCAGGACAGGGTTGTTCTTGGTGCGCCGGCAGAGGATCTGCACAACGCGTTCGAGTTCGTAGTCGCGGCCGATCAGCGGGTCAAGCGAGCCGTCCATCGCGGCCTGGGTCAGGTCGCGGGAGAACTCCGAGAGCAGGCTGGACTCTTTCGGCCGGCTCGAGGTCATCTTCTCGGAAGTGGAGCGCGCAATCTCCTCGCGCACCTGCGAGAGGCGGAGGCCCCGCTCGTGCAGGATTTCGGCAGCGAAGCTCTTCTCTTCGCGCAGCAGCCCGAGCAGGAGGTGTTCCGTTCCAATGTGCTTGTGATTGAGCCGCTCGGCTTCCTCGGCGGCGTAGGCGAGGACGCGCTTACACTCGTGGCTCAGCGGGAGATCCACCGACGTGGACACCTTCTCGCGCATGGTGGTATGCGCCTCGATCTGCTTCCGGATCGACTCGATAGCGGTATGAGAGCGCAAAAAACGGTTAGCCAGCGCTTTATCTTCACGCAGCAGACCCAGGAGCAGGTGCTCCGTCTCGATATACGGGCTGCCGAACTGGCTCGCCTCGTATCGAGCGAAGAAGATGACCCGCCGCGCCTTCTCGGTATAACGTTCAAACATAGGAGCTACCTTTATTAGAAGCCCGCCAAGCGGAAAAGATTCCCGATGGCAGGCACTTCGCGGACACCAACGTGCCGCAACCCTTAGCCTGTCGCTCCCACGGAGAGCGACCCCTAGCATACCCTCTGGCGTCCATTGTAGAGCGTTCTGCTGTGGAAAGGGCGAAAGTGTTCACAAGCAGGGACCCGGGGATGGTCCGCAAACAGGCGGGAGACGCCGGTGATTCGTTGGATGCGGCGGAACGTGTTGGGGTTGCGGTATCAGGCATCGACCAGGCTCCCGTCCCGCAGCCTCAAAATCCGGTCGCAGCGCTGCGCGAAGCTGAGGTTGTGCGTGACGTAGACGCTGGTGAGGCCGTGGTGGCGGTGAAGTTCGGCCAACAAGGAGATCACGCGCTCCCCGGTGGCCGGATCGAGGTTGCCGGTGGGCTCGTCGGCCAGGAGTACGCTGGGCCGGCCGACGAGGGCACGCGCCAGGACTACGCGCTGCTGCTCGCCGCCGGACAATTCGCCGGCGCGGTGGGTGGCTCGATGTTTGAGGCCCACCTCGTCCAGGCGTTCGAGGCCGGTCTTGGACGCTTCCCCGCGGTCTGCTCCGCGAATCAGCAGCGGCATTGTCACATTCTCTAACGCGGTGAATTCGGGCAGAAGGTAGTGGATCTGCCAGACGAAGCCGACCTGGACGTTCCGGAAGTGAGCGAGTTGCGTGTCGTCGAGGGTGGCGAGATCCGTGTCGCGGAAGAGGATGGAGCCCGACGTCGGGCGGTCAAGGCCGCCCAGGAGGTGGAGCAGGGTACTCTTGCCGGCGCCCGACTCGCCGACCAGAGCGAGCCGCTCGCCTTCGAATACATCCAGATCCAGGTTGGCGAAGACGCTGAACTCAACGCCGCCGGAAAGGTAGTTCTTAGTAAGGTTGCGGGCGCGGATGCGGATGGGGGGCGCGTCCATTCGGGGCGTCTGATTTTAACGCTACCACGGATAGCAAAACGGGCGTCCTACAGCGGGAGGAAGCGACACGTGCGTTGGACACCGGGAGGACGAAGCGACAACCTGGAAGACCGGCGAGGGGGAGGCGGCGGGTTCCGATTGCCGATCGGGGGACGCGGCGCCGGGCTGGGGCTCGGCGGGCTGCTGCTGGCGCTGGTGGTGAGCCTGCTGACGGGTACCGACTTTCTGTCGTTGATTGGGATGCGCGAGGGCGGCGCAGCGGTGGCGCCGGCGGGGACCGAGAGCCCGGTCCGCGACTCCCAGGAAGAGCCGATGGTGGAGTTCGTGTCGTTCGTGCTCGACGACGCGCAGTCGACGTGGGCCCGGCTGCTGGGCGGCCGGTACGAGGCCACGAAGCTCGTGCTGTTTCGCGACGGAGTGCGGTCCGGGTGCGGATACGCCGGCGCGGAGACGGGGCCGTTCTACTGTCCGGCCGACGGGAAGGTGTACCTGGACCTCTCGTTCTTCCGCGAGCTGGACCGCCGGTTCGGCGCGCCGGGAGATTTTGCGCAGGCGTACGTGGTGGCCCACGAGATCGGCCATCACGTGCAGAACGTCACCGGAACCGCGCAGCAGGTGCGGCAGGCGCAGCGGCGCAACCCGGGCGCGGCGAACGAGTATTCGGTGCGGCTGGAGTTGCAGGCGGACTGCTACGCGGGGGTGTGGGGGCACCACACAGGGCGTAAGGGCGTGCTGGAAGAGGGCGACGTAGACGAGGGGTTGCGCGCCGCGCAGGCCATCGGGGACGACCGGCTACAGCGGTTGGGGCGCGGCGAGGTGAATCCGGAGACGTTTACGCACGGCACGTCCGAGCAACGGGCGAGGTGGCTGCGGCGCGGCCTGGAGACCGGGCGGGTGGAGGCCTGCGATACGTTCGGGCAGTGACCCCCGGCGGCTTCAGCGTCTAGAGGAGCGTCAGGATGGCGCGGGCTGCCTGTTCCGCGCCCTGCTCGCCCTGCAGCACGCGTTGGACGGAGGCGGCGCGGTCTTCGAAAGCGCGCTGAGACATCAGGTCACGAAGGAGGGGTTCCACGCGGGAGGCGCGGTACCGGCCCTGGTTGAGCGAGTGCGCGACGCCGAGACGGCGGCATCGCAGGGCGTTGTCGAACTGGTCATGCGAGAAGGGCGTGACCAGCATGGGGCGGCCGGAGAGGAGCGCCTGCGCGGTGGTACCGATGCCTCCCTGGTGGACGACGGCCGCTGCGCGGGGGAAGACCTCGGAGTGGGGAGCGTAGGCGGCGGTGGCGACGGTCTCGGGGAGCGGCAAGGGCAGTTCCTGGGGGTGGGTTCCGGTGAGGAGGAGAGCACGGGCGCCCAGGCGGCGGGCGGCTTCGACGCTCTCGCGATAAAACGGCCCCGCGGCGCCGACGGCGGAGGAGCCGAGGGTGAAGACAATGGGGGCGGGGCCGGCATCGAGGAAGCGCTCAACGGCGGGGGGCATGCGCTGGTGCTCGTGGTGTTTGTCGTAGAGGGGGAAGCCGGTTTGAACGACGCTCGAGGGCCAATCGGGCTGGGGCTTTCCCAGAACGGGGGAGAACAGGGCGAGCGCGAGCCGGGGCGAGTGCTGGCCTTCAAAGAGGGGGTTGAGGTTGGTGTCCAGCCCGAGTTCGCGGCGGAAGGCGAGCAGGGGTTTGAGCCACGAAAGGGAAACGTTCTTGAGAAAGCGCCACACCGCGGCCATCGGACGCGGCCCGAGGCGGCCGATATCGGCCAGCCAGGGCGCGGGAGCAGGGGCGGGCGGATCGTACGCGGAGAGGTAGCTGATGGGGGCGAGGACGGTGGAGGCCCAGGGCTTCCGGAGCACCTCGGCGGCGGCGACTGCTGCGAAGGTCAGCGGGTGGGTGACGACGGCATCGGCCGAGCGGACGAGGGGGAGCGTGTCCTCGTAGGTCGCGCGGACGATCCCGGCGACGTAGCGGATGATGCGTTCGCTGCCGTACATGCGGTCAAAGATGTAGGCGAGCATTTCGCGGTCGTCGAGGGAGACGTCGGGACGGACAGGCGCGAAGCGGACGCCTTCGCTCTCCACTTTCTGGCGGTACGTGGCGCTGGTGGCAATGGTGACGATGCAGCCCTGTCGCTGAAGTTCGAGTGCGATGGCCAGGTAGGGATGAAGGTCGCCGTAGGACCCGAAGGTCGTGAAGAGGATGTGGGGCACTACCTTCTATTAGAAGGCACGGGCGGATCGCGCCCGGGGCGGATCAGGCTCGGGCGCCGGTCTTCTGGAAGAGCGAGAAGAGGCTGGAGAGGGCGGAGGCCTTTTTGGGGGCTTCTTTCTTGGCTTCTGGCTGAGGAGGTCCGTCTTTGCCGACCAGTTTCTCCACCAGCGAGTTCAGTTGCTTGGCGAAGCCGCTGCCGGGAGCGACGGGTTTGCCTTCCACCAGGGAATGGTGAATCACATCGTATTCACTGGGGAAGATGTGATAGACCTCCGAGTGCAGCGCGGTTTCGATGACCGACTGGCTCAGCCCGACATCGGTGTTGAAGCGGTTGACGACGATGCGGATGCGCGAGCGGTCGACGCGGTTGCGGTCGAGATACATGAGGGCGCGTTGGGCTGCCTGCAGGGCGGGAAGTTCGTTGGAGGTGACAAGCAGCAGTTCGTCGCTGGCCTGCGCGAGAGCGACGGACCAGGCGCCATAGGCGCCGGCGGTATCGATGACCACCTGGTCGTAAAACTGGCGGGCGAGTTCGACGATGGGCCGGGGGTCGTGCGCTTCATTGATGTCCTGGATGGGAACTTCCGGGGAGAGCAGCACTTCGACACCCGAGGACTGGCACATCAGGCCGCGCCACACGTCCTCATCGAGGGTGCCGACCCGCGAGAGCGCATCGGTGAAGCTGTAGATGGAGTTCAGCTTCATCAGGAAGGACACCGTGCCCGCGATGGGGTCGAGGTCAGCAAGCAACGTTTTACGCGAATTCTTCTTACGGAGCTGCCAAGCCAGATTGCAGGCGATGGTGGTAGCGCCGCATGCGCCCTTGGCGGGCATCAGTGTGACGACTCTGGAATGCACTCCGCGGCCCTTGCCGCCACGCAGCGCGACGAGCCGGTCCATGACGGTGGTGAACTGTTCCTCGTTAAAGGGGCGGAGGAGGAACTCCGTGGCGCCCTGGCGAAGGCAGCGGAGGATGAGGTCGGGGTCGTTGGAGGTGAGCAGCGCGACCACGGCGATCTGGGGGTCGACGGCGAGGAGGTCGGCGAGGGCGTTGAAGGCGTTTTCGGCGTTGGCGCTGACGTCCAGAAAGCAAAGAGTGGGCGCCTGAGAGGCGACGAGGTCGGAGAGGACCGGGCGGCCGGCGTATCCCTGTAGGTCGAAGACCGGCATCATCGGGATCACCTGGTTGAGCACCGCGCCCATCTCAGTGACGACGGCGCGGTTCGGGCTCATGAGCAGAGCCTTCCAGTTGCTAGGTATGCGCGTGGATAGGTTTGTAGCCATTCGAAGTGGTCCCTGACCGTCCAGGCGGCACGCGGCAGCGTAAGAAGCCCGCCACGCCCGGTCCGAAGGTTCGTCCCAAGCCAGTAATCGGCCACATCAGTCAAAAACATGAGAGCTTATGCCACCAGGAAGGACTACTACTATCGAAAGGCCGGACAATAAGTGCTTCTAGGATCAGTGGAATGGATGGGGTAGCCCGCCTGCGGCGTCCGTCCAGCCTGCGCACACCCGGTCACGGACGGACACAAAAATGCACAATGGGATGAACGACTACACCTATAGCAGCTTGCACCTGAGGCGGGACTCCGCCCGCCCCGGCCCCAACGGCAGCCCTGCCGAAGCCACCTCCCCTCACCAGATCAGCGGAGTTCCGGAGCCGCAACGGTTTACGGTGGGGGTCTGCGAAACACAGCCGATTACGGTAGGAGGGCTGCGGGCGCTCCTGGCGGCGTCGGGGTCATTCGAGCTCGTGTGGGCGACCGATTCGCTCGCCACCGGGCTCCAACTGGTACGGAGTCATACTCCTGATCTGCTGGTGGTGGATAAGGCCTTCGGTCTGCAAACACTGATCGACGCCCTGGCAGATGTCCGGGCGGCAGGGGTGGGCACGGGCACGGTGGTATGGGGTATGTCCGTGAGCGAGGCGGAAGCACTCCGGTTCCTGCAGGCGGGGGCGCGGGGAATATTGCGGAAGACGGCGGACCCGCAGAGCATTCTGTCGTGCCTGGCGACGGTGGCGAGCGGGTCATCCTGGATGCAGGACTACGTGTTCCGGGACGGGCTGCGGCAGGACAGGGAGCAGCGCTCGGACCTGACGGCGCGTGAGCAGCAGGTGCTGGAATTGGTGGAGCAGGGCATGAAGAACAAGGAGATCGCACAGCACCTGGGAATCCGGCCAGGGACGGTGAAGATCCACTTGAAGCACATTTTCGAGAAGACGGGGGTGCGGGGGCGGTACGGTCTGGCGCTGGCGAGCATGAAGGACCGGGTGCTCGAAGTGGCGCGGCACCAGGCGGCGCTCAATGCGCTGCCGGAGGCCGGGCAGGTGCTGCAGCATGGGCCGGAGTATCCGGCGCGGTTGCGGGTAGCCGCAGGGCACCAGACCGCGGGCAGCGGACAAGGGAACCGGAACGTGCAGGGCGGCGGAAGCGAACGCTGGTTCTAGCAGCAAAGGCGGGGAGGGCGCCGGCCCTTCCCGCTCCACGCGGCGGGGCGAAAAAGGGCGCGTGATATTCTGAAGGCGTGTTCCCGCCTCAGAGGCTGATGTGTGCCGCAAGGCTGTCTCTTGTGCTTGGCGCCGTGCTGCTGCCGGCGCAGAACAGCACCCCGACAACCCCTCTCCTGGAGATCCTCTCCGCTGAACTCGAGCGCAATTTTTCGGGGCTTAAGGAGAAGGCTGACCCCGCCCCCTATTACATCGCTTACACCGTGACGGAGCGGGAGCAGTACACCGTTGCCGCGACGCAGGGTGCGCTTCAGGACAGCTCCAAGAGCCACTCGCGGGTTCTGGATGTAGCGGTACGGACAGGGTCGCCGCAGTTGGACAACTACCACTCCATGCCCGGGGAGCGGCCGCAGTTCACCTCCGCCTCGCTAATCAGCCTGGAGGATAACCCCGACGCGATCCGCCGGGACCTGTGGCTGGCGACAGACCGGACCTACCGGCTCGGGGCACAGCGGCTGATCAAGATCAAGACGGGGAAGGAAGTCCAGGTCGCGCGGGAGGACCAGTCGGACGACTTCTCGCTGGAGCCGGGGAAAGTGGCGGTGGCGGCGCCCGCGGGCCTAAAGTTCAGCCCGCAGGAGTGGGAGCCGCGGGTGAAGCGCCTGTCGGCGATCTTCTTAAAGCATCCCAGCCTGTTGGCCTCCTCCATCACGCTCAGCGTGCAGCGCGAGGCCAAGACGTTCGCTAACACCGAAGGGACGCGTCTGCACCACGGGCGCGGGTTCGCCCGTCTGTTCATTGCGGCCCGTGCGAAGGCCGCCGACGGCATGGACCTGGGGACGTTCGACAGTTTTGAAGCAGAGGACCCGAGCAGGTTGCCGGCGGAGGACGTGCTGCGCGCGGCGGTGGAGAAGGTGGCGGGAGACCTGACGCGGCTGCTGAACGCACCGGTGGTGGAGCCGTTTGCCGGACCGGCGATTTTGTCCGGGCGCGCGGCGGGCGTGTTCTTTCACGAGATCTTCGGGCACCGGATCGAAGGGCACCGGCAGAAGGACGAAGCCGACGGGCAGACGTTCACCAAGAGCGTGAACGAGCGGGTACTGCCGGAGTTCTTAACCGTGACTTTTGACCCGACGCGGCGGCGGGAGGGCAACGTGGACCTGAACGGCTGGTACACGCACGACGACGAAGGCGTGGCGGCGCGGCCCGTGCCGGTGGTGGAGAAGGGCGTGCTGAAGACGTTTCTGATGTCGCGGTCGCCGATCAAGGGGTTTCCGCGGTCGAACGGGCACGGGAGAAAGCAGCCGGGGGCGGAGCCGGTGGCGCGTCAGAGCAACCTGATTGTGGAGTCCAGCAAGCGGGTGACGGAAGCGAAGCTCCGCGAGCTGCTGGTGGAAGAGATCAAGCGTCAAAACAAGCCGTACGGTTTCCTGTTCGAGCAGGTGTCCAGCGGGGTGACGACGACGGGGCGACAGGGATTCCAGGCGTTCAAGGTGGTGCCGCTGGTGGTGTACCGGGTGTACGCGGACGGGCGGCCGGACGAACTGGTGCGGGGAGTAGACATCGTCGGCACACCGCTGTCGAGCTTCGCGCGGATTGTCGCGACCTCGGACCAGGCGGCGGTTTTCAACGGCTACTGCGGGGCAGAGTCGGGCAGCGTGCCGGTATCGGCGGTGGCGCCGTCGATTCTGGTATCGGAGATTGAAGTCCAGAAGACAGAGAAGTCGCAGGACCGTCCGCCGCTGTTGTCGCGGCCGGTGGCGGGAGGGCGCTCGTGAGGCACGCGGCGCTGCTGGTGGCGGTGCTGGCGGCGGGAGCGGGGGCCGCGGCCGCGCAGGAGAGCCCGATCTTGTCGGCGATGCGGCAGGAGATGGAGCGGTCCAAGGCGCTGCGAATCGTGAGCCTGGACGCGCCGTACTACATCGAGTACGCGTTGGACGACGTGGACGGCTTCTCGGCGTCCGCCTCATTCGGAGGGCTCATCGCCGCGCGCGAGGCGCGGTTCCGGGTGCCTCGGGTTCAGGTGAGGGTGGGCGACTACAAGTTCGACAACACCAACTACATCTTCACGGACCTGTTGCAGGGACGAGGATTCGACCTGGACCGGTGGCCTCTGGAGAACGACACGGCGGTACTGCGGTCGCAGCTCTGGCTGGCGACGGATCGGGCGTATAAGGGCGCGCTGGAGGCGATTGCGCGCAAACGTTCCGCGCTGAAGAACCTGGCCGCGACGCCGGAAGGGTTGGACGATTTCTCGAAGGCGCCGGCGCTGCGGCTGCTGCGGCCCGTGCCGAAGTTTCAGCTGGACCGCAAGGCTTGGACGGAGCGGGTGAAGTCGCTCTCGCGGGTGTTCAGTTCGTACCCGGCGGTGGTGAGCGGTACGGTGGAATTCGACACCAACGTTTCGGCTAGTTACTACGTGAACTCAGAGGGAGCGGAAGTGTTGACGCCGGAAGGAGCGACCTCGCTGCGCATCCGGGCAGCGGCGGTGGCGCCGGACGGGATGCCGGTGCGCGACTCAGCGGTGGTAGCGGCGCTGGCGGCGACGGACCTTCCCGACGAAAGCACGCTGCGGAGCGCGGTGGTGGACGTAGCGGTGAACGTCAGCAACCTGGTGAAAGCGCCGATGGGGGAGAACTACAGCGGCCCGGTGCTGTTTGAGCCGGTGGCCGCGGCGCAGTTGTTCGCGCAACTGCTGGGGAAGAACTTGAACGTTCCGCGCCGCCCGGTGACGGACCCGGGGCGTCAGCTGCCGTTCAATGCGAGCGAACTGGACGGGCGCATGGGGGTTCGCGTGCTGCCGGAGTGGATGGACGCGGTGGACGACCCCACGCAGACGGAGTATCGCGGGAGGCGGCTGTTCGGGCACTACGAGGTGGACATGGAGGGGGTGGCGCCGCAGCCGGTGGTCCTGGTGGAGAAAGGGACGCTGAAAGACTACCTGCGGACGCGCCAGCCGTTGAAAGGGTTCGAGGTCTCCAACGGGCGAGGGCGCCTGCCGGGGGCGTTCGGATACAAAGGGGCGACCTTCGGGAACCTGTTCATCAAGGCGTCGCAGACGGTGCCGGCGGACGCGATGAAGCGGCGACTGTTGGAGATGGTGGGGCAGCGGGGGAAGCCGTACGGGATTCTGGTGCGGAAGCTCGATTTCCCGTCGACGGCGACGGGGGAAGAGCTGCAGCGGCTGGGCGCGAGGCTGCGGTCCGGCGGCGAGGCGCGGCCGGTGAGCGGGCCGCTGCTGGTGTACCGGGTGTTTCCGGACGGGCGGGAGGAGCTGGTGAGGGGGCTGCGGTTCCGCGGTTTGAATGTGCGCGCGCTGCGGGACATCGTGGCCGCATCATCGAACGAGGCCGTGTTCGATTACCTGGAGAACGGCGCGCCGTGGGCGCTGACGGGGGCCGCGAGCTACGTCAGCAATAACACGGTGATCGCGCCCGGTGTGCTGTTTGAGGATCTGGAACTGGAGCGCGTGGAAGAGCAGTGGCCGCGACCTCCACTGGTGCCGGCCCCGCCGCTGACGCCGCCGCGCTGAAGCATGGGAATTCTCGCGCGCAACGTCTTCCGCGAAATTGTTTCGAGGGCAATCCTCGGCACGGTGTTGTTCACGTTCGTGCTGTTCCTGCAGCAGCTGGGGAAGCTATTCGAGATGTTAGTGCGCTCCTCGGCGCCTCCGGCGACGGTGGGCTATCTCTTCTTGCTGATCTTGCCGCCGGTACTGACACTGACGATCCCGATCGGAGTGTTGGTGGGCGTTCTGATTGCGCTGAGCCGGATGTCGAGCGACGGGGAAGTAGTGGCGATGCGGGCGGCCGGAGTGCCCAGCCGGCGTCTGGCGTGGCCGGTGCTGACCTTCGGGGTGCTGGGCATGAGCGTGGCGGGGGCGTGCTCCTTGTGGCTGACGCCGTGGGCCACGCGCGAAACCTTTCGGGTGCTGAACCAACTGGTCTCGGCGCAATTGACCGCGGAGATTCTGCCGCGTGTTTTCTCCGAACAGTTCCCGAACACGATTCTCTATGTTGGGGACGTCATTCCGTCGGACCCGGTGCGGTGGCGGAAGGTCTTCATAGCCGACTTCACGGAGAAGCGAAAGGGACCGCAGCAGAGCGGGGAAGGTCCGCGGATCACGGTGGCATCGGAGACGGTGGCGGTTCCGGACCTGGGGCGCAACGCGCTGCAGCTGGCGATGACGGATGCCAGTTCGCACGAGGCCGGCGTGGATCCAGCGGAATACTATTCGAGCCTGAGCAAGCAGATGGACCAGGTGCTCGAGGCTCGGGAGCGGGACGAACTGCGGCCGAAGGAGGCGATGGCGATCGACACGATTCCGCTGCTGCGGATGCCGCGGGAGTCGATTCAGGAGAGGATTGAACTGCACACGCGGTTTGCGCGGCCAGTGGCGTGCTTTCTGTTCGCGCTGGTGGCCATTCCGCTGGGGATCAATACGCGCAAGGCGGGGAAGTCGCTGGCGTTCGTACTGACGGTGGTGCTCGGTTTCGGCTACTACATGGGCCTGGTGAGCCTGGTGGGACTGGCGCAGAAAGGGACGCTGCCGGCGTGGCTGGCGGTGTGGCTGCCGAACCTGGTCTACCTGGCGGCGGCAGTGGTGCTCTTTGCGCGTCTGGATGCCGTACGCGAACCGACGGTGCTGCCTGCGATCCAGGGGCTCATCGAGACGGTGGCGGCGAGGCTGCGCACGCTGCTGCACGCGGAGGCGGCGCCTGCGCCGCGGATTGCGGTAGGTTCGAGATGGTTTCTTCTGCCCCAGGTGGTGGACGCGTATGTGCTGCGTCTGTTCTGTTTTTACTTCGCGGTCCTGCTGTCGAGCTTCGTGCTGATGACTCTGGTTTATAACTTCTTCGAGTTACTCGGCGATATTGTCAAGAACCAGGTGGGGCTGGCCAAGGTGGGACGGTACTTCCTCTTTCTGACGCCGAAGCTGATCTACGACTCGACGCCCATGAGCGTGCTGGTGGCGGTGCTGGTTACTTTCGGCGTACTGGCGAAGAACAACGAGGTGACGGCGTTCAAGGCGTGCGGAGTGAGCCTGCACCGGCTGGCGCTGCCGGTGTTTGTGATGACGGCGCTGCTCAGCGGCGGCTTGTTCGCCTTTGACCACTACATCGTGCCCGAGGCGAACCGGATTCAGGACGCGCTGCGGGCGGAGATTAAGGGGCGGGCGGTCCAGACGTATCTCAACCCGACGAGAAAGTTCACGGTGAACGACAAAGAGTCGCGCATCTATTACTACAAGTACATCGACCCAGCGGAGCAGTTGATGGGCGGTGTTCAGGTATTCGAGTTAGTGCCGGAGACGTACCGGCTGCGGCGGCACATCTCGGCGGAGCGGGCACGATGGGAGCCTTCCTTGAACGCCTGGATTTTCCAGAACGGCTGGGCTCGGGAGCTACAGGGCCTGAAGGACACGTTCCACGATTTCCGGCAATCGACGGCGACCTTCAAGGAGCTCTCGGAGCCGCCCAGTTACTTTCTGCGAGAACTCAAGCAGGACAAGCAAATGAACTTTCAGGAGCTGGCGAGTTACATCCGGGACTTGCAGCAGTCCGGCTTTGACACGATCAGCCTGCAGGTGCAGTATCACAAGAAGTTCGCGGTGCCTTTGTTTGCGCTGATTATGGCGATGATCAGCGTACCGTTCGCGTTCCTGGCGGGCAACCGGGGAGCGATGGCAGGCGTTGGTATCAGCTTCGGCATTGCCATCGCTTACTGGACGGTGAGCATTCTGTTCGAGCAGATCGGCAAAGTGAACCAGTTGCCGGCCGTGCTGGCCGCGTGGTCGCCGGACGCGCTGTTCTCGCTGAGCGGACTGTACCTGCTGTCGCGCCTGCGCACGTGAACGGGGACGGCGCCGGCTAGTCCAGGCGGCGGATCCAAAGATTCCTGAACTTCATCGTGGTATCGGGCGCGCCGGGAAAGCCGGAGTGGTCCTGCAGCAGGAGGGGGCCCGGCTCGCACATGCCGGGGCGGAAGCGGAGTTCCGCGTGGTCCTGAACGAGGACACCATTCACGAACACGGTCACGGCGGCAGGCCGCAACTCAGCGCCGCGCGCGCTACAGACAGGCGCACGGTAGACGATGTCGTAAGTGGACCACTCGCCCGGCTTTTTGGCGGCGTTGACGAGGGGTGGATATTGATCGTAGACGGCGCCCAGCGTGCCAGTGGCGTAGGTCGGGTTGCGGTAGCTATCCAGGACCTGTATCTCGGTCAAGCCTTGTAAGTAGACCCCGCTATTTCCCTTGAGCTGACCCTTTTGGTTCGGCATATCGGGGATCAGAAACTCGAGGTGGATTTGGGCGCTGCGGAACTTCTCCTTGCTGACGGCGTCGCCGGAGCCGGTGCGGCAGACTAACTCGCCGCCGTCGACCGTGCAACCGGTAGGGGAGCCGTCCCGGCGGGTCCATTCCGAGAGGCGCACGGCGTCGGAGGGGAGAGGGTCCGGAGTTACGACGGGCGGCTCGGTAGACTCGGGCCGGCGGCCTTCGGCGAGGCGGTCCGGCACGGGAAGGGTTACGGCGCCGGTAGCGGCCCACTCGGCGCCCCGGGTGAAGGTGGCCGTGAAGGCGGCGGTTTTGACGGCGGGACCGTCATGGCCGAGGGCCGTTGCGAAGACACGTCCTTCGCCGTAAGGCAACACCCAGAGCATGGGTTGATGCATGCCATCGCCGGGGCGCGGCTGCTTGTCGTTCGGATTGGTGTAGAGTTTGTGGTCATCCCAGGCGTGGGCGAGGACCTTGAAGGTCCCGGCGGGCTGCCAGCGAAGGTTGGCGTACAGCTCATCGTGGAACTGGCGGAACTTGGCGCGGAGGCCTTTGGTGATGGGGTGCTCGCGGTCCACTAGTTCTACCGTGAAGTCGTGTTGCGGGGAGTGGTGGCCGTTTCCTGGGCGCCAGTTCCCGCCGGAGAGTTTCTCGTACTCGGTCCAGCCATCGAAGGCGGCGGCGGAGAAGTGATAGAGAACGAGTCCTTTTCCTGACTTTACGAACTCGAGGAGGGCTGTTTTGGACCGATCGCTCCACTGGAGTTCGGGCGACCGTGCGTCGTAGTAATTCAATACGACGAGGTCGTAGCCGGCGAGGGTCTCAGCTCCGCCGCCGCGGAAATCCTCGGTAACACGGACATCGAAGCGGCCCGTATCTTCGAGCGCCTTACGGAGCAGGGGCGAGACGGTGCGCCAATCATGGCCCGCGAGGTTGCCGCCGGTGATCAGCAGCGTGCGAATCTTTTGCGGGGGACCGGCGGGCGATTGCGCAGCGAATGCGGCCCCGGCAAGGGCGAGCGCCAGGAATGGAAGCGAGTACATGGCAGATATCCTATGCCCGCAAGCTGCAGGCAGGTGTCAGCGCAACAGAAAACGTCACTGTGGGCCGGGCGCGGGGGTCTATGGATAGCAAGTTAGTGATTCGAGCCGCCACTACAGAAAAGGCGAAAGGAGCCCACGATGGCTGATCGACACGACGATTACGAACGCAACCGAGAGCGCGGATGGGACCGCGACCGGGAGCGCCCGAGCGACGCAGGTCGCCGCTACGACGAGTACCGGCGGGAAACACGAGGCGACAGATTCGGACACGAGGGTGAACGGGAGCAATCGTACGGCGGCGGGCGGCGGCAGGAAGACTGGGGTGGGAGCGGCCAGCGGTGGTCGGGCCGAGGGGAGGACTGGGGGAGCCGGGAATCCTACGGGACCGAGGGCGGGCAGTATGAGTCCGGGCAGCCGGATTGGCGCTCGCGCGACCGGGAGCGCTCCGGCTATTCGGGCCAGAGCTGGGGTGGAGGAATGGGCAGCTACTCCGGGCAGGGCCAGGAGTGGGGCTCGCAACGCAGTTCGTTCGGCGGCATGGGCCAGGGCTACGGGCAGACGTCCGGGCATCAGAGCCGCGAGATGGAAGGGCAGCGGTTTGGAGATCGCAGCGGCAGCTACTACGGGCAGGGCTCGGGGAGCGGCTTCGGCGGCCAGTCGTCCTCTGGCGGGCAGTACTCGACGGGGACCTATGGTTCCACGTCAAGCGGACGTTTCGTGGGCCGCGGGCCGAAGGGCTACCAGCGGTCCGACGCCCGCATCATGGAAGAGGTGTGCGAGCGCCTGGAGCAACATCCGGACGTCGATGCCTCCGAGGTGGAAGTACACGTGAACAACGGGGAGGTGACGCTCACCGGGTCCGTGGAAGACCGGCACCAGAAGCGGCTGGCCGAAGACGCGGTCGAGCACCTGTCGGGTGTTCGGGAAGTGCACAATCAGCTGAAGGTCAGCAGGGGAATCGGGCAGCGGATCGGCGAGGCGTTGGGGATATCGAATCGGGAAAGCGAGACGACGACCAGCGGCTCGACGGTGACCGGGACGACGGAGCGGACCTCGCGGAGGTAGGGCCTTGAGGACGGCGGCGCACGCCGCCGTCCTCCTCCTCTTGGTCACACGGCCCGCCTGTCAGGCGCGATCCTGAATTGCTTCCGCTCCCACCATACGCGCGCAACTGGCACAACAGTAGATGATCCCGCCAACCTCCACGCCGTGTCCCACCACGCGGCACCCGCAATGAGCGCACGATGGGGCTAACGCGTGGATCGCGCACTCGAAACTGTCGAATGTATGCCGCATGCCCAGCATCGATATTTCGAAGCTCTTGTCGTAGTCGTTCCCGCAGACCTCGCACTTTGCCATGGCAACACCTCCGTCGATAGACGCCTCCGCCGGCAGCGGCAGAGCGGGAAATCGGTCTAGCCGGCGGCGGTGACCAGCGCCTCGCGGGCGGCGTGGTACTCGGAGACGGCCTCCGCGAGAGAGGGCATGGGGGCGACGCCGAGGGCTTCCGCCTTCGCATTGGAGAGCGCGGAGTAGGCGGGGCGGCGGGCGGCGGTACGGTATTCACGCTCCGTGACGGCGCGGCACTCGGGGTGCAAGCCGAACGTTTCGAAGATCAGCTTAGCGAAGTGGTACCAGGAGATGGCCGTTCCGCCGGCGAGGTGGAAGACGCCGGCAGCGTTGCGCTCGACGAGGTCCGCGGTGCGTTCTGCGAGGGCGGGGGCATGGGTGGGGGAGGCGACGTGGTCCTCGACGACGCGGATGGTCTGGCCGCTTTTGGCGAGGCGGAGCATCAGCTCGATAAAGTTGCCCCTGGCGGTGTGGAGGGCGCCGGTGCCGAAGACACCCGAGGTGCGGACGATGAGCACCCGGTCCAGGTAGGCTTGCGCGTAGAGCTCGCCGGCCAGTTTGGAGACGCCGTAGGCGCCGAGAGGGTGGGGCAAGTCGTCTTCGGTGTAGGGTGTGCGCTTGCGGCCGTCGAAGACGTAGTCAGTGGAGAAGTGGACGAGGCGGCAATCGGCCTGGCGGCAGGCTAGGGCTAGATTGCGGACGGCCAGAGCGTTCACGGAATAGGCGGCGAGGGGCTCGCTTTCGGCAACATCCACCATGTTGTACGCGGTGGCGTTGACAACCAGGTAGGGGTCGAGCGAGGCGATCAGGTGCTCGATTCGCGTGGGGTCGGTGACGTCGACGGACTGACGATCGAAGCCTGAGACCGAATAGCCGCGACGGCGGAAGGCGCGGTCGAGTTCGACGCCGAGCTGGCCTCGACTACCGAAGAGGACAACCTTTCTTTGCATTCGGTACGAGCATAACGCGAAAACGGACGGCGGGGGCCCAGGACTGGTACCGGTTGGACAAGCAGCTGACTTTGGTGTATGTAATGAAACTGTAACCGTGCTAGGCTCGCTTGCATCTACCGGCGAGGAGAGGAGCCAGGGGTGTCGAGGTTTTTCATTCCCGCGGTGTATGGGAGGCGGAAGGCGACAGCGATTGCGGCGTCGGCGCTGTTTTACGTGATGTTGTTCGTTTTGGCGGTTTCGCTGATCACGGGCATCAGGTCACTGGCGCTGTACTAGGGAGCGGTGGGGCCAAACCGGCGGCGGCGACCGAATCGGCAAGTTTGAGGAGAGCGGAGCGGCCGCGGACGCAGTGTTCCACCTTAATGCCGACGCGGAATCCGTCCTCGCCGGGAAGGCAGTAGCACGCCTCGCCGAGAAACAGGTCGTCTTCGAACTCGATCAACAGGGGCTGGGAGATCGGGATGGGCGAGGACGAGCGGAGGCCCAGGCCGCCTGCGGACTCATCGAGCAGAAGTACCGGGGCGCTCGTGCAATCTCCAGCTAGCAGGCGCAAAGTGCCCTGTTTCTCAATGCATTCACGGGATTCGCGGCGCCGTTCCACAAACCGCTTATCGGCGGGGGCGGAGGGGGTTTTAGGAAAGTTGGGGGATCAGGGGTGGGAGTGGAGGGCGACGGCGTAGTCGAGGGAGCGGACAGCGCGGTCGGAGCGGCCGGAGGGGAGGGCGACGATGGCGGCGCGGGGCGAGACGGGGACCTGCAGCAGGCGGCAGTCCCAGGAGACAGATTCGAGGAAGCGATCGGGGAGCCAGCGGGCCCCTAGCACGGACGCCTCCTGAGGGGTCTGGTGGGGAAGCAGGACGAGGAGGGAGAAGCCCGTCCAGCGGTAGATGGGGTGCTGGGACGGGATGCGGTCGCGGAGGCGGAGGGCGAAGGACTTCAGGATGTGATCGGCGGCGGCATATCCGAGGGAGGAGGACACGGCGGCGGCGCCGACGGGTGTGAAGACGATGGCGACCGCGGGCTGAGGGGAGGCGGCCAGGGCGTCTTCGGCAAACGGGCGGCCGAGCCAGGGCGGGGTGTGGGGACGGTGTGCGAAGGCGAGTTGAGCGGCGGCGGACATGGCTTTCGGTTCGTCCGTTCCCCGGCCGTCGCGAGCTGACTCTCTGACGTGCGGTTTGCCCAGACGCCGCCACTCGCGACACCCGGCCGGGTCTACTGGGATTGGTTATCCAGTCCTACCATCGACCCCGGCGGGCGGAAGGGTTATGGGGGAACGGCGGGAACTTTTGGGGGTAGAACGTAGGAGTACTACCAGAGGAAGACGAGCAGGCAAATCAGCGCCGTGAGGAGGACAACGGCGGCGATGGCGATGGCGAGGGCGCGGCGGGACGCGGCGGCGCGCAGCAGGCTGGGGGCAGCAGCGGCGGGGTGCGCGGCGGGGAGGGAGCGGACGGCGCGGGCAAGCTCGCGGCGGCCCTTGCGGTCGGCGATGAGGATGGTGGCGGAGTTGCGGCCGTTGGTGGTGGCGATGAGCTTCTTGCGGAGTTGGGGCGGCACCTCCTCGAGGCGGCGGTAGACTTTGGTCTCATTGCCGGCGCCGATGAAGATGGTGGAGGTGCGGAAGGTGAGGCGGTTCACTCGCGCACCACCTCGACGACGGGGTTGGCGACGGCGCGGGCGCCGGCCTGATCGAGGACGGTTTCTATGAAGCCGAGGGCGGCTTTGGAGAGGGCCTTGTCGCGGCGGTAGATGAGGCCGAGGCGGCGCATCATGGGTTCGGGTCCTAAGGAGATCGCGGCCAGTTTCCCTTCGGCCACCTCTTCCTGAACGTGGGAGGCAGCAATGAAGGAGATGCCGAGACCGGCGAGGACGAATCGTTTAATCATCTCAGTGGAGTCGAGTTCCATGGAGATGCGAAGGTCGTCTTCGACCGGTTCCAGCCAAGCGGTAAGGCGGGAGCGGGTGGTGCCGGACTTGGGCAGCAACAGCGGATGCCCGAGGACGTCCTGTGGGCGGACGAGCGGGCGGCTGGCCAGCGGGTGACGCGAAGGGACCACCACCTTTATTTCATCGGCATGGATCTGGACAACCTGTAGGCGCTTTTCCTGCACGGGGAGCTGGGTGATGCCGAAATCCGCGAGGTTGTCGGTAATGGCGTCGACGACATGGGCGCCGTAGGAGCGGTCCACGAGAAGCTGGACGTTGGGGAAGCGCTTCTTGAACTCGGAGAAGACGCGGGGCAGGACGTAGATGCAGGTGGCCTCATTGGCGGCGATGACGAGTTCGCCGCGGGGGACGCGCTCGAGCTCATTGATGGACTCCTGGGCGCGTTTCCGTTGTTCGAGGATCTGCTCGGCGTATTGGACGAAGATCTTGCCGGCGGGGGTGAGGGCGATGCGGGTGCCGAGGCGCTCGAAGAGCGTGGTGTTGAGTTCCTGCTCGAGCTGCCGCACCTGCGCGCTGATGGCGGGCTGGGTGCGATAGCACGTTTGGGCCGCCTTGGAGAAACTCTTCAGACGGACAATTTCGAGGAACGTATGGAGCTGATCGAGGTCCATGACGCGAGCCAGACTTGCGGCTAAGTAGACCACATTCTACCATTGGCAAATGCTTTCAATTGGGCGCGCCTTCGGCGCGGGTATCGCATTCGCTCTGTTCCTGTGCGGCGAGGAGCGGGGGCTTTCAGAGAAGGCGGCGTGGGGGAAGTACCTGGTGGAGGAAGTGGGGAAGTGCCAGGATTGCCACACGGCGCGCGACGAAAAGGGCGAACTGGATAAGACGCGGTGGTTGAAAGGCGCGCAGTTGCCGTTTCAGCCCATCGGTGAGATTCCGAACTGGCACAAGACGGCGCCGGACATCACGCCGGGGAGCCGGCTCTGGAACCGTTGGACGGAGGCGGGCCTGCTGAAGTATCTGCAGACGGGCCTGACGCCGGCGGGTAAGCCGGCGGGGCCGCCGATGCCGACCTACACGCTCAAGGCGAAGGACGCCGAGGCGATGGTGGAGTACCTGAAGACGCTGAAGTAGCGGCCTTGTCCGGCGGGATGAGTTCCACGACGAGGTCGGGGATGCCGAGAGCGTGGGTGGAGCAACTCAGGCAGGGGTCGTAGGCGCGGACGACGGCGCAGACGCGATTGAGCATTCCTTCCTGGATGTTGCCGCCGTCGATGAAGCGGCGGCTGACGCTTTCGACGGCGCGATCCATGGCGGCGCTGTTGTGGCCGGTGGCAACAATCAGGTTGGCCCATTTAATGGCGCCTTTGTCGTCGACCTTGTAGTGGTGAATCAGAATGCCGCGCGGGGCCTCGATGCAGCCGACGGCTTCGAGTTCATTGACGGCGGCTTTGGCGCGGACGTGGCGGTCGAGGATGGCAGGGTCGGTGAGCAGGTGCTCAAGGCGCTCAACGGCGTAGAGCGCTTCAATGAGGCGGGCGTAGTGGTAGTGGAAGCCGCTCGAGGGCATGCGACCGCAGAGGCTGCGAAAGGCGGCAAGTTCCTCGCCGGCTTCTTCGGTGGGGAGTTGATCGATGACGTTGAGGCGGGCGAGGGGGCCGACGCGGTAGACGCCGTCGGGGAAGCCCAGCGGGCGGTAGAAGGGAGACTTCAAGTACGTGCCGGGCTGGGGCGCTTCGGCGATGAAGTCCTCGTAGGCGGCAGGGTCGAGGCCGGTGGCGATGACGTGAGGACCGCCGGCGACGAAGCGGATGCGGCCGTCGTAGAGGCCGGGGGCCCCGTGTTCGTCCACCAAGCCGGCGTAGAGGTCGGGGGTGGCGCCGAAGTTGGCGATCTCTTCGGCGAAGCGGTCGAGCGAGGCCTTATGGCCGGCGATGGCGCGGCGGAGGATCTCGCGGGCAGCGGGGACGCCTCTCAAGATGGAGTCGCGGGCTTCAAGGGTGAGCGGCTGGTTGACGCCGCCAGGGACGACCCAGGAAGCGTGGATGCGTTCGCCGGCGAGGGCGGCGATGGCCTGCTGGCCGAACTTACGAAGCTCGATGCCGTCGCGGGCGCGGTCGGGGTACTTCGCGAGGAGACCGACTATGTTGCGGCTGGCGACAGGCTCGTCCATACCGAGGAGTAAGTCAGGCGCGGATAAGTAGAAGTAACTGAGGGCGTGGGATTGTACGAACTGGGATAAGTGAAGCACCTCACGGAGCATGCGGGCGGGCTTGGGGATGCGTATCGCCATGATGCCTTCGCAGGCCTTGGCGGAGGCAAGCGCGTGACTGACGGGGCAGATGCCGCAGATGCGGGCGGTAATACCCGGCATTTCGTAATAGGGGCGGCCTTCGACAAACTTCTCGAAGCCGCGGACCTGAGTGACGTGGAGGTGGGTACGGTCAACGCGGCCGTGCTCGTCCAGGTAGATAGAGATCTTCGCGTGTCCTTCGATCCGGGTGACGTGAGGAATGGTGATGGTTTTCGTCATAGCGCGGTGTCTCCTAGCCGAATTTCACCATGGTTGTGAGGTCGGGTTTGCGGCCGGCGAGCAGGTCGACGAGGGCCTGGAGGATGGCGCCGGGCGGCGGCGGGCAACCGGGGATATGGGCGTCGACTTTCACGACCTGGTGCAGGGGCACGGCCTGGTCGAGAAGGCGAGGCACGCCTTCGCGGAAGAGGCGTGCGGAGGCGCCGTTGCCGTAGACACGATCGAGGAGGCGCTGGGTGGGAACCGTGTTGCGCATGGCGGGAACGTTGCCGGTGACGGCGCAATCGCCGAGGGCAACGAGCACCTTGGTACGCTTGCGGATCTTCTGGATTTGGCGCAGATCGTCTTCGCTGCTGACGGCTCCTTCGACCAAGGTCAGGTCGACATCCTCGGGGAAGTCCTGGGCGTCGACCAGCGGGCCATAGACGATGTCTGCTTTGGCGGCGACTTGGGCGACGGCGTCATCAAGGTCAAGGAACGACATATGGCAGCCGGAGCAGCCATCGAGCCAGACGGTGGCGACCCTGGCCTTGGTAGCGGCGGATGTCATCGGGCTACTCCTTTGCGCATCTCTTCGACGGCCCAGCCTTTTTCGGCGAGGGCTCCCGTGGGGCAGGACTGAACGCATTTGCCGCAACTGGTGCAGGTGCGGGCCTCGCCCCAGGGCCGGTGCAGTTCACTGGCGATGTGAGAACCGATGCCGCGGCCGGCGGTGTCCCACACATGCGCGCCCTCCTTCTCCGAGCAGACGCGGACGCAACGGGTGCAGAGGATGCAGCGGTTGTGATCGAGGACGAAGCGATCGTGGCTGGTGTCGACGCGCAGGTACGGGTAGCGGTAGGGGTAACGCACCGAGGTCACGCCGATCTGTTGGCAGAGAGACTGCAACTCGCAGTGGCCATTGCTGACGCAGACCGCGCAGACGTGATTCCGTTCGGCGAGGAGTAACTCGAGAGTCATACGGCGGTAGCGAAGTAACTTGGCGTTGTTAGTAGTTACCGACATACCGTCCTGCACCGGTGTGGTGCAGGCGGGGAGGAGGCGGGTGACGCCGGAGACTTCGACGAGGCAGAGCCGGCAAGCGCCTACGTTAGTCAGTTCCTTCTGCTGGCAGAGGGTGGGAATGGGCTTACCGGCGGCGCGAGCGGCATCGAGAATGGTTTGATTCTCCCTGGCGCTGCTGAGTTCCCCGTCGATGCGGATGGAAACAGTTCGTGGCATATCGAGTTACTCCTGGCAGACGCGAATGTCGCAGCGGAGGCAGCGGCCGGCTTCGTCGAAAGCGTCTTCTTCGACGAGGCCGAGAACGACCTCTTCAAAGTTGCCGGCGAGTGGGGAGATCCGGCGTTCGAGCAGTTCGTGGGGCGGGAGGGGCTCTGGTTCCTCCGGATTCTCCTGGCTGTAAGGGACGCTGAGGCCCAACTGGTCCCAACGGTAAGCGCCCATGATGCGTTCGTCCATGAGGCGGGCGGCTTTCTTGCCGTAGCCCATGGCATTCGAGACGTTCGAGGCGCCGCTGATGAGGTCGCCGCCGGCGTAGAAGCGGGCGCGGCTGGTTTCCATACTGTAGCGGTCGACCTCAATGGTGCCCGAGTCCTTGACCTTGAGGCCGGACGCTTTGGCGAAGTCGAGGTCGACGGTTTCGCCGACGGCGAGGATTACGGAATCGCAGTCAAGACGGACGATCTCGTCGGTGGGGACGGGGCGGCGGCGGCCGGAGGAATCAAACTCGCCGAGGCGTGTCTTGACGGACTCGAGAGCCTTCACCCGGCCTTCGGCGTCGCCGACGATGCGGTGGGGTGTGGCGAGGAATTGAAAGCGAACGCCCTCCCGTTCGGCGGTGTCGGTTTCCTCCTTGATGGCGGGCATGTCCTTTCGTTCGCGGCGGTAGACGATGGTCACGTCGCAGCCGAGGCGAAGGGCGGTACGGGCGGAGTCGATGGCAGCATTGCCGCCGCCGATGACGGCGACGCGCCGGCCGAGGTCGACTTTCTCGCCCTGCGCGATGGACTCGAGGAAGGGGAGAGCGGGAAAGACGCCTTTGAGTTCGGTGCCGGCGAGGTAGACCCAGGACTCCTTCCAGGTACCGATGGATAGGAAGACGGCATCGTAGAGGGTGTCCAGGTCGTTGAGCGGGATATCGAAGCCGATGCGGGTGTTGTAGACGAAGCGGATGCCGAGCCGCGCGATGAGATCGATTTCGCGGCGGAGCACCTCTTTGGGAAGGCGGTATTCGGGGATCGCGTAGCGCAGCATCCCGCCGGGCTCGGCGTGCGATTCGTAGACCGTGACGTCGTGTCCGAGGAGCGCGAGGTAGAAGGCGCAGGCGAGGCCGGTGGGACCGGCTCCGGCGATGGCGAACTTCTTCCCGGTGGGGGGGAGGCGGCGGTCGGCGATTTTCGCGGCGAGGGGTTCGAAGCGATCGGTGCCGTAGACGGAGTCGGCGATGAAGCGGTGGACGTCGCGCATGCGCACGGACTGATCGATGTTGTTGCGGCGGCAGCGGTTGTTACAGGGGTGCTGGCAGACGCGACCGGTGGAGGCAGGGAGCGGGTTATCCATGACGACGCATTCGAAGGCGTCGTCGAGGCGGCCCTCGCGCAGCAGGGCGAGGAAGCGGGGGATGTTCATGTGGAGGGGGCAGGAGTTTTCGCAGGGGGAGACGGCGAGATCCTCGCAGACTCCGGCGCGGCAGCGATGGGCGCGGATGTGGTCCTCGTATTCATGGCGGAAGTGGCGCATGGTGGTGAGGACCGGGTTGGGAGCGCTCTGGCCGAGGCCGCAGAGGGAGGTATCGCGGACCATGCGGCCGAGTTCATCGAGCCGTTCGAGGTCCTCTTCGGCGGCGACGCCGCGGGTGAAGGCGTTGAGCATGCGGAGGGACTGATCGAGGCCCACGCGGCAGGGGACGCATTTGCCGCAAGATTCCGAGTGGGTGAACTCGATGAAGTAGCGGGCAACGTCGACCATGCAGTTGTCCTCATCCATGACAACCATGCCGCCGGAGCCCATGATGGAGCCGATCTGGGCGAGGGTCTCGTAGTCGACGGGGGTATCGAACATTTCCTGAGGAATGCAGCCGCCGGAGGGTCCGCCGGTCTGGACGGCCTTGATGGCGCGGCCGTGTGGGGCGCCTTCGCCGATGTCATAGACGAAGGTCTTGAGCGGCGTGCCGAGGGGCATTTCGACGAGGCCGGTGGACTGAATCTTGCCGACCAGCGAGAAGACCTTGGTGCCGGCGCTTTTGACGCTGCCGGTTTCGGTGAACCACGCAGGGCCCTTGGTGACGATAGGGGCGATGTTGTACCAGGTCTCGACGTTGTTGATGTTGGTGGGGTAGCCGTAGAGGCCCTTTTCGGCGGGGAATGGGGGACGGGGGCGGGGACGGCCGGCGAAGCCTTCGAGCGAGGCGATGAGGGCGGTCTCTTCGCCGCAGACGAAGGCGCCGGCGCCTTCGACGAGTTGGATGTCGAGATCGAAGCCGCGGCCGAGGATGTTCTTGCCGAGCAGGCCGTATTCCTTCGCCTGCTCGATGGCGCGATTCAAGCGGTGGACGGCGAGAGGGTACTCGGCGCGGACGTAGACGATGCCTTCGGAGGCGCCCATGACGAAGGCGCCGATGATCATGCCTTCGAGGAGCGAGTGGGGATCGCTTTCGATCTCGTTGCGGTTCATGTAAGCGCCGGGGTCGCCCTCGTCGGCGTTACAGATGACATATTTCTTGTCGGCCTTGGCTTTTCGCATGAATTCCCACTTAATTCCAGTGGAAAAGCCGGCGCCGCCGCGGCCTCGCAATTTCGCGGCCTTAACGTGTTCGATGACGAGTTCGGGACGGTTATCGATGAGGACTTTGTAGAGAGCCTGGTAGCCGCCGACGCCGAGGTACTCTTCGATGTCATCGGGGTCGATGAGGCCGCAGTTGCGGAGGACGATCTTCTTCTGGCCGCGGAAGAAGGGGACGTCGCGCCAGTGAGGGATGTCGGGGTACCCGGTTCCGTACTTGAGCTGGGCGGTGAGGTGGTCCCACTCTTCGATCTTGCAGAGCACCTTTGCGGGCACGCGGCCGTGGGCGACGTCGTTGAGGATGGCGGGGACGTCGCTCGATTGGACGCCGGCGAGGACGAGGAGCGGCTTGCCGGGGATCCAGAGGTTGACGAGCGGTTCTTTGGCGCAGAAGCCGAAGCAGCCGGTGCGGGCGAGCTGGGCGTCGAGGCCCTGGTTTCCGATGGCATCGGCGAAGGCGTGATAGACGCCCTCGGCGCCGTTTCCCGCGCCGCAGGTGCCCATGCCGACGGCGATGCGAAGCGTGCTTGGAAGGAGCTTGGCGAGGCCGGCTTCGCGGGCGGCGCTGAAGGTACTGATATCTTCGATGCGCATGGGCGGCTATTCCTCCCGCAGCGCTTCGATTTCGGTGTGAAGGCGCTGTTCGTTCACATGGCTGAAGATGTGGTGGTCGATTTCGACGACGGGGGCGAGGGCGCACTGGCCGAAACAGGCAACGGTACGCAGGGTGAACTCGCCGTCCGGGGTGGTCATGGAGAGCTTGTCGGCATTGCCATCGGCGGCGCCGACGGGGGGCTGTTTGAGGCCGAGTTCAAGGCGCAGCCGCTCGAGCAGCCCGCGCGAGCCGCGTGTATGGCAGGCAGTGCCGCGGCAAATGCAGACCGTGTGGCGTCCCTGGGGTTCGAGATTGAAGAGTGAGTAGAAAGTAACGACGCTATAGACCTGCGCGCGGGGGATCCCGGTGCGTGCGGCGACGGCATCAAGGACTGGTACCGGTAAGTATTTGTGCGGATGGCGGTCCTGGAGCTGTTCGAGAATGCCAAGCAGGGCTCCGGGCCGGCCGTTATACCGCGCGACGAGTTCATCCACGATTTCGTGCATATTGTGATCGGGATTCATTTAAGACCCGGATATCTTATATCCTGGTCCGAGGGCGGTTGCAAGGGGGGCTGCCAGGACATCGATGCTGGGCACGATGGAACTGGAGCCGGAGTAGCGGCGGCGGGGCAGGCGATGGTGAGCAGGCCTCCGGCCATGAGGGCGAGTGAGGCCATGCAATACCAAGTTCCAGCGAATGTGGACTCCTATGGCTCGCGGGCGGCGGAGACTGCTGCTGGTTGAGTGAAGGCGGGATCGTAGACGGAATCGATCTGGAACTCGCGCACGCCGAGGGAGCGGAGGCGGGCGATGTCGGCGAGGCCGGTTTGAATGGCGTCGCGGTTGCGGTAGTGGAAGGTATTGATGGAGGGGACGACGGGGACGTGATTGGCGAGGGCCCAGCGGACGGAGTCCTCCGACATGTTGCCCCATTCGAAGAGGAAGTAGCGCTCGCCTACGGGTTCGCCTGCGCCGGCGAGTTGCTTGAGTTGCTGCGACGTGGCGGAGATGGGGGCCTTCGCCTTGAACCACTGGCGGCTCTCTTCGGTGCCGATGAAGTAGGCGGTGGCGAGCAGGCCGTTGTCGCGCATGGCGGCTTCCATTTCCTGGTAGAAGGCCGGCGGGTGGGAGGGCTCCTTGGTGTCGATCATGAGGCGAAGGCGGCCTTTGGCGCGCTCGCAGAGTTCGCGAAAGGTCATTGGACGGGTGCTGGACCGCCTGCTGCATCACGGCCACGTGCTCAAGTGCGGCCCGCGTAGCTGGCGAACCAAAACCGCAGGCGGTAACGAGGACGCAGCATGATCGGTTCATCGCCTGTCCGGGGGCTTTGCCACCGCGACCCCAGGAT